>NZ_JACJVR010000013.1 GCF_014212175.1 Cohnella xylanilytica
TTTTAGAACATCTCCCTCTCGCCGCCCCCTCTTTCGACCGAGATACTCGATGTTTTAGAACATCTCCCTCTCACTAGCCCCTTTTCCGTCCGAGATACTTGATGTTTTAGAACATCTCCCTCTCGCAGGCCCCTCTTCCGACCAAGATACTTGATGTTTTAGAACATCTCCCCCGTGCGAGTCTCATCCTCGTAGATAAGAGATGCCGCATTCCCGGTCAGCATGAACCGGTGACACCTTCTCTCGCTTCCTCCCACCGGCGCGATCCAACGGGCCGCTTCCAGCTTGCTCAAAATTTTGCGCGTCGTCTCCTTGCCCAACTGGAGCCATTGGCTGGCGATCGCGAGGTCGAAGGAGTCGTTCCAATACAAAGCGCAACGAACGACCTCCCTCTCGTAGACAGGCAAACGCATCAATCCCGTATTGCTCGCGCTGCCGACCCGGCCGATAAACTCGTACAGATCGCGCCGGCACCAATCAGGCTTCCTCTCCAGCTCATCCCGTCCGTATGGATAGTAAACGAGGCCTAACGCAGCCATCGAGCGTGCGCGAGCGCGTTCGAAAGAGAACCGCCCCCTTGTCATCTTCTCCGCGTGGGTGATGTAGTGCTCCTCTTCGAACACGGTCCTTAACCTCGGACAATAGACGTCTCCGTAAATTTTCACTCCCGATAGACTCGTCATCTCATGCTCCAGCACGAGGCCGTCAAAGGTGCCGAATACCGGGAGCAGCACCGTCTGCAGCAGAATCTTCGTTCCCGTCAAATCCCTTCCCAGCATCTCCTTCCTCTGCCCCTCGGCCCCTCGAACCTGCTCTCTCCAATAAGCTTCGAACTTCTCGTCAAACATCCTCAATGCCTCCTTAGAAAAAAATAAAAGCGCCGCCTACCCCATCAAAGGAGCAGGCGGCGCGTGCTTCGCGCCGACTATCGTACATCAACAAGATAGCATATCCTTCCAGAAACGGCAACCGGCGACGGGGGCATGACAGCGTTCAAACAAGGGCCGCCAACCCCATCGAAGGAGCAGGCGGCGCGTGCTTCGTGCCGACTATATCGTACATCAACAAGATAGCATATCCTTCCAGAAAACGGCTACCGGCGACGGGGGCAAGACAGCGTTCAAACGAGCGCCGCCAACAACATCGAAGGAGCAGGCGGCGCGTGCTTCGGGACAGCTATATTGTTCTTCAACAAGGCAGCAAATCCTTCCAGAAGCGGCTACCGGCGACGGGGGCAAGACAGCGTTCAAACGAGCGCCGCCAACAACATCGAAGGAGCAGGCGGCGCGTGCTTCGGGACAGCTCTATCGTACTAACAAGATAGCAATTCTCGCCAGAAGGGCAACCGGCGACGGGGGCATGACAGCGTTCAAACAAAAGAAGCTGTCCGCGCGGACAGCTTCCGATGGATGTAACGATGGCCGGTATCAGGCCAGCTCTTGCCTCGCGAACGGGCCGATCGTCACGGGCAGGCGGCCCTTGGCCGGAAGCCGCCCCGACAGAACGCCGGCGAGCGCGGTCATCATCGTCGGCTTGTTCTCGAACGTGCATACGTAAGCGGGCACGTCCGGCACCTCGAGCAGGTCGTAAGGCGTGCGCGTCGCGACGAGCACGAGCGGCTTGCCGAGCGCGGCGAGCCTCGCGATCAGATCGGCCTGGCGCCGCGAGAAGCCGGCGTCGTACGACGCGAACACGATCGCGTCCGCCTGCTCCGCCCACTCCAGAGCCGCCGCGCTCTCGGCCTCGTCGGGCTCGAGCCCGACGCGCACTTCCTCCACGGCGTAGCCCTCGTCCCACAGCGCCGCCCCAACCGTGCGCTCCTGCGCGATAACCTCGATCACTTCCGTGCCGACCCGAGCCTCCGCCCAGACGCTGAGCACCTGCGAGACGCGGCTCAGAGGCAGCAGCTCCGCCCCCTTGACGACCGTCACCGCCGCCTCGCTGGCGAGTCTCGCAACCTCCCGGGCCGCGGCCGCGTCCGGATTCACCGGGAGCGAAGCCGCGAACAGGCCTCGCTCGAGCTTCAGCTTCCGCACCCGCTCCGCCGCCTCGTTGATCCGCGATTCCGGGATCTCTCCCGCGAGCACGGCCTCGTACACCGCTTCGAGCGCAGCGATCTGCCGGTCCAGCCGATGGCTGACGAGCACGAGGTCCGCTCCTCCCTTCACCGCCTCGACCGCCCCCCGCGCGACGCCGATCGTGCCCGCGATCGCGTTCATCTCCAGGCAGTCGGTCACGACGACGCCGTCATAGCCGAGCCGCTCGCGAAGCAGGCCGGTCAAGATCCGCTTCGACAGCGTCGCGGGAACGTTGTCCGGCTCGTAAGCCGGGAACACGACGTGCGCCGTCATGATCGCGTCGACGCCGGCTTCGATCGCCGCGCGGAACGGCAGCAGCTCCACCGCGTCCAGCCGGTCCCGCCCGTGCGGAACGACCGGCAGCTCGTGGTGCGAGTCGGCGGCCGTGTCCCCATGTCCCGGGAAATGCTTGGCCACGGCGGCCACGCCGCTCTCCTGATACCCTCTCACGGCGGCGACGCCGAGAACGGCCACCCGCTTCGGATCCTCCCCGTAGGAACGGACGCCGATAACCGGGTTCGCCGGATTGTTATTCACGTCCAGGCACGGGGCGAAGTTCATGTTGACGCCGATCCGCCGCAGCTCCGCGCCGGACCAGCGGGCCGTCTCGTAGGCCCAGGCCGGCTCGCCCGCGGCGCCGAGCGCCATCGAACCCGGCATGACCGTGACGCCTTCCTCCAGCCGGACGACCATGCCGCCCTCCTGGTCGATGGAGACGAACAGCGGCACGTCCGCCTCCGCCTGCAGCTTCGCCGTCAGCGCGGCGACCTGCTCCGCATCCCGCAGGTTGCGGCGGAAGTAAATAACGCCGCCAAGCCCGTATTCCTTGATCAGCCGACGGATGCCATCCGTCGGCTCATAGCCGTCGAAGCCGCAGACGAACAGCTGCCCCACCTTTTCCTTCAAGCTCATCTGCCGCCAGTCTTGCCGTTCGTCGCGATTGCTCGTCATCCTAGACTCTCCTTATCGGTCCATCCGGACAGGATCGGTTGTTCTTCGGACCGGCTGTGCGCCTTCTCGCGGTATTCGGAAGGCAGCATGCCGGTATACTTGCTGAATACCCGGGTGAAATAGCGGCGTTCGGCATACCCGACCATCTGCCCGACGACGGTGACGCTCTTGTCGCTCAGGGCGAGCAGCGACTTCGCCATCTCCATCCTCTGCTTCGTCACGTATTCGACGAACGTGTCGCCGAAGTGCTGCTTGAACAGCAGACTGAAGTAGCTGCCGCTGATGCCGAGGTAATCGGCCAGCATGTCGATGCTCAGATCCGAGGAGAGATTCCTCTCAATGTAGTCTTTGGCCGAGAGCATAAGCACGTCGCTCGTCTTCTTCTTCATGACGTTGTCGATCGACTGGTCGACGAGGCGGTTGATGAGCTGAAGCGTCTCCCGAATGCCCGGGCTGCGGTCGATCTGGCCCCAATAGTCCTTCTCGTCGTCCCGGCCGATGACGTCCATCGCCCTCATCTCGCGCAGCAGGTGGAGGCAGACGTAATGCAGAATCGGCTCCACCCGCTCGAAGGACGTCTCCGGCAGCCTCCGGAAGCTCTCGTTCAGCTCCTTCAGCGCGGATTCGGTCTTGCGCCGGTCGCAGCGCTTCAGCCCCGTCACCATCTCCTCGATGCGGTCCCACAGCTCCTGCGTCTCGTCCTGGACTCCCTTCCGGCGGTCCGGAACGAGAATTCCGTTCCCCTGCCCGCTCCCCTTCTCCAGCCCGCTTCCGAGATGAAGCGAGCGCTGAAGATGTTTGTACGTCTTGGCGAGCCGCTCCAGCGTCACGGGGGACGGATGCAGGGCGACGCGAATGTTCATTTTCAGATAGTTCACGACCGCCATCCGCAGCTTCGCCGCCCACGCCTCGCATTCCTCCCGGTCGAACGTCTCCGGCGGTATCCGCTCGATCAGGACGCACCACTCGCCGCTGCGCGCCTGCAGCACGGAATAAGGCACTTCGAACGATTGAAGGTTCTCCTGCAGGATGTTATGGATCGCGAAGTTCCACAGCTTGCGCTCCTTCTCGTTCCACAGGCATTCCTTCCGGGAATATTCCTCGACGTCGACGAGCATCATCGCGAACGTGAGGTCTTCGCCGGACATCTCGCGGAACTGAAGGAACGGCTTCGATTGCCCCCCTCCCACGTCGATGAGCAGGTCGTACAGCACCTTCTCGTAGGCAAGGCGGAACACCTGGCGCCATTCCTTCTGGATCGTCTGCTGCTCGGCGTTCCGCTCGCGGATGCCGTCCGCCAGCCGGGCGATCGTCTGCGCCAGCTCGTCGTAATCGATCGGCTTCAGGATATAGTCCCGCACCTCGTAGCGGATGACGGACCGGACGTAACTGAAGTCCTGGTAGCCGGTCATCATGATCACTTCGGCATCCGCGTCGAACTCCCGCAGCGCGCCGAGGAACTCGATCCCGTCCATGACCGGCATTCGGATGTCGCACAGAATGAGGTCCGGCTTCCACTCCTTCGCCAGCTCGAGGGCGATCTCGCCGTTCTTCGCCGTCCCGATCACCTTCGCTCCCATCTCTTCCCACGGCACGACGGCCTGAAGATTTTTGAGAATGTTGATCTCGTCGTCCACGAGCAGCACCTTCAAATCCATGGCCATTCCTCCCTGCCCGATTGTTCTCACTTCGGTATGAGACACTTGATGACAGTTCCTTGACCGGGAGAACTGCAGACCAGCAAGCCGTATCCCGGACCGTAGTGAATGCGCAGGCGGTCGGCCACGTTGCCGACGCCGAGCCCGCGCCGCTCTCCGGTCTCCGGCGACTCTTCGTACAGCTCTCCGAGAGTCGTCACGCCGCCGGTCGCGAACCGGGCGAGCCTCTCCTGCGGGATGCCGATTCCGTTGTCTTCCACGTAGAAGGCGATATGGTCCCCTTCTTCTTGGGCTCTGACCGTAATTTTGCCCAGATAATCGATCCCTTCGAAGCCGTGCTGGATGCTGTTCTCGACGAGCGGCTGCAGCGTCAGCTTCAGAATGCCGTAGGACCACAGCGATTCGGGAACGTCGATCTCGAACTCGAACAGCTCCTCGAAGCGGAACTTCTGAATCTCCAGGTAGCTGCGAAGATGCTCGAGCTCCTGATCGATCCGGATGATCTCCTTCTGCTGGATGCTGATGCGGAAAATATTCGCGAGCCGCTGCACCATCTTGCTCACCTTGCGGCCTTCGTTCTGGACGGCGAGAATGTTGATCGACTCCAGCGCGTTGAACAGGAAGTGAGGCTTGATCTGCGCCTGCAGCAGCATCATCTCGGCCTTCCGCTTCCGTCTCTGCTCCCGGGTCACGTCCTCCAGCAGCTCCGACACCCGCTCGACGAGGCTGTTGAAGCCCTTGGCCAAAATAACGGTCTCGTCGTTGCCGACGATCGGCACCCGCGTCGTCAGATCGCCCCGCTCGACCCGTCTCATCGCCCCGACGACCCGGACGATGAAGCCGACCGTCCGGCGGACGAACATCAGGTTGAACAGCAGGGCGCAGCCGAGCGACGCCGCCGTAATGCCGACCACCCAGGCGAGCACGGCCGTCTGGTCGCCGGACAGATACTTCCAATCGGTGACGGTGACGAGCGTCCAGTCGCCGACGCCGAGCCGCTTGATATCGCCCAGATTGTGGACCGACACGAGACTCTGCCGGCCGAGGAACTTCATCTTCTCGCTCTGGAAGTTCCTCTCCAGGCGCAGCTTGCCGTTCGGATCGGCGCTCAAGTAGAAGTTCTGGCCTTCGAGGGAGGCGCCGCTGTCGTAGACGACGGTGCCTCCCCGGCCGACGATCAGATAGCGGCGGCTGTCGCTCGCCCCCGTGTTATAGAAGTCGAAGGTCCGGCTCAGCTCGTTCATCTGGAACCGGATGACCAGAATTCCCTTGCTCGTCATCGTATCGATGTCGAGGAGCACGCGGATCTGCGTGAACAGGTTGTTCTCCCCCGTCAGCCGGCGGTCCTCGTTCGGACCGATCCACACCGGAGCCCCGTTCTTCTTGATTACTTCCTCGTAGATCGGGTTCTGGCGGAGCGTCGTGATGGAGAACGGGTTGTCCGGAATGAACTTCACGCTGACGACGCGCCCGTCGTTCCGGTAGAGCGTCACCGACTTGATGCCCGGGTACGTCAGCAGCACCCGCTGGCTCAGCTTCTGGTTCTCCAGCATCTCGTCGATGATCGCGTCGTTCTGGCCCGACAGGGGAGGCCCCTCCCCGCGGAACGACTGGTCGACGCTCTCGACGCTGTCCTTGGTCGTCACCCAGAAGTCGGAGAAGTAGTTCGCCTCGCGGAACATGCTGCTCAGGTTGCGTCCGATCGCGTTCATGGACAGCTCCATCTGCTCCGTGTATTTCTCTTGGGTAATGTGCTGGAAGACGAGATATGAGACGGTTCCGAGCACGAATAACGGCACGATGATAAAAATAAAAAAAGCGGTGAACACCCGTCTGCCCAGGCTCATCGGATCGCGTTCATCCCTTTCCGTAGTCCATTCACCCTGATTATATCAGGAAGAACGCGGCGAATACTCTCATTATAGTAGGTCGCGAGCGGCGCTATAAGAGCGTATCCTCTTCCGGGGGGATAAAAATGAACACAAAGAAGGGACGATCCGGATCTACTCGTCCGTTCGTCCCTTCGGCGGGTCGGCTTATCCCTTTTATCGTAAAAATCAGAAGCCTTTGGCAATCGTTCTATAAAGTCGATCTCAATGTATCGCCAGCCGACGGCGTTCTTCTGCCTTAAGCCGTCTTCCCTTCCCCGAGGCCGCCCGCGATTCCCGGAGTGCGGGCTTCCTTCCGCTTGCCGACGAGAAGGCCGAACGGCAGCGCCGCGATCCCGATGACGGTCGCGATCAGGAACACGTCGTTGACGCTCATCGTATAAGCGTGGAGCGGAATCGACGCGGCGTCGCCCCCTCCGGCGGCCAGCGTCTTCCCGTGGCTCGCCGCGTGGGAGATGAGCAGCGAGGTGAACAAGGCGATGGAGAACGAGCCGCCTACGTTGCGAACCCAGTTCGTGACCGAGGAGGCGTGGCCGGATTGGGCCGGCGGAATCTCCTCCATGCTCGCCGTGCTCGTAGCCGCCATCGCGAACGACACGCCGATATTGCGGACGGTCATCCATAGAATAATGTAGAGATGGCTGGTGCCGACGTCCAGCCGGGTCATCTCGAACGTGCCGAGCAGCACGAGCGCGAGACCGCCTACCGTCATCCAGCGGGGGCCGATCCGCGAATACAGCCGGCCGGCCAGCGGCATGCAGAGCGCCATAATAAGCGACGCCGGAAGCATGATGATGCCCGTGTCGAGCGGCGTAACGTGCTGGACGTTCTGCAGGAACAGCGGCACGAGCAGCGTCCCCGAGTAGAGGCTGATCATGAACACCGTGCTGGAGACGAGAGTGATCGAGAACCGGCGATTCGACAACACCCTCAGGTTCAGAAGAGGCTCTTTCGCTCTCAGCTCGCGCCAGATGAACAGCGCCAGCATGACGAAGCCGAAGACGAACAGGCCGAGCGTCTTCCAGGACGTCCACCCCCATTGGCGCCCTTCGCTAAGCGCCAGCAGAATGGAGGCGCTGCTGACGACGACCGTGGCGAGACCCGACTTGTCGAGCGACTTGCCGCCGCCGATCCGGTAGTCGGGAATCATCCATTGGATGAACAGAATCGCGACGAGCCCGATCGGCACGTTGATGAAGAACAGCCACGTCCAGCTGTAATTCTGAATCAGCCAGCCGCTGATCGTCGGGCCGAAGGCGGGCGCCAGCATGGCCGACAGCCCCCAGATGCTGACGGCGAACGCCTGCTTTTCCCGCGGGATGACTTGGAAAATAATCGTCATGGTAGCCGGAAGCACGAGGCCGCTGAACACGCCCTGCGCGATCCGGAAGACGATGAGCGACGTCGCGCTCCAGGCGAACCCGCACAGCAGCGAGAACGCGACGAAGCCGATCATCGCGTACAGATACAGCTTCTTGAACCCGATCTTCTCCCCCAGGTAGCCGGTCAGCGGGGCGATGACGCCGAGCGAGAGCATGAAGCCGGTGAGCACCCATTGAATCGTGTTCAGGCTGCTGTGGAAATCCTCCATAAGGAGCGGCAGCGCGATGTTGATCGTGCTGATGCCGAGGACGCTTAGGAACGATCCGAAAAATATCGCGAACATAATCGGCCAGAAACGGATCTTCGTCTCTTCTTGGCTTGCGGTCATGGTTACTCCCTCATCCCTTTGTGTCTAGTATGGTGAGAAGATCATACAACACAATTCAGACCGTGTAAACTACTTTCGATTATTTTAGTTTAGTTTGTCTATTTGGTTTACCTGGCCGCCAATCTTGTTTATACTGTTCTAAAGAAGGGATGGAGAGCGCTTATGAGAACTCAGGAAGACGGCGCCGTCGGCTGGCGCTACACCGATCCGGAATGCCGGAATAAGCTGGTCTCCAAGCTGCTGTACCCGTTCAAGTCGGGCGGGTTCCAACAATTGCGCATGGACGACGTCGCCAAGCAGATGGACATCTCGAAGGCGACGCTTTATAAATATTTCAGCTCCAAGGAAGAGATCGTGGGGATCGTCGTCGATCTGTTTATCCGTCGGATTATCGATCTGTACAAGGATTATCTCGGCGATTCGGAGCTGCCCTACCCGGTTCGGTTCCAGAAGTCGTTCCCCCAGACGCTGCTGATCGCCAACTACGGCAGCGAACCGTTCATGAACGACCTTCGCGACTCGCTTCCGGAGCTGTACGAACAGGTGGACGCCGCGATCGGCGCGCGGAACGAGAGCTTGAAGGAGTTCTACGAGGCGGGGATGGAGGCGAAGGCGTTCCATCGCCAGAACGCGACGCTGATCGTCATGCAGGACGAACTCATGTGCAAGCAGCTGGTCAACCCGGTCGTCTTGATGAAGAACAACCTGACGCTGCAGAACGCCATCTGCGATTATTACCGGATGCGCAAGCTGCAACTGCTGACGCCGGAGGCTCACGGCTCCCTCGACGATTCGGAGCTTCAGGGCAAGCTGGAGATGCTCGTCAAGAAGATCATGTTCGGGATGGCATAAACCGGGAGTCCGGATCGGAGCTTGGATAGAGCGGGCTTGGAGAACGTTTTGGGGCGCGGAAGGCGAGATGGCGAACGGGAAATTGGCGAACGGGAAACGGCGGGCGATGACTCGCGGAAGGCGCACGGAGCATGGCTACGAATCGAGGAAACGCTATTTTGGTGAAAATAAGCAAATTTCGTGTCTAACGAATCGTAGCAACGCTATTTCGTTCCGGAAGCCCGATTTTGCCCCTCGACGGCCCAAATAAGGTCGCTGGGATTCGTTAGACCCTCTATTAGGGGCATTCGGGCCAAATAGCGATTCCTGGGTTCGTTAAAGCGCGAGCCCTCCGAAAAGCCCCGATCGTATCGAAGGTCATTCGTTTTCGCCGCTAGGCGCCAAGCCGTCCTACCGAATTCGGCGTTCATAACGGCCGAGGTGACCGTTACGTTCTCTCGGACGTATGGGGCGTGCCTATCTTGAGTCCGCTTTCTGTATCGAAGAGGCTAGAGAATAGGTCTGCCTTGAAAAAAGAGACCTTCCGAAGGAAAACGGCGATTCCGTTCTCCATCGGAAGGTCTCTTTGTCTTTGCGCTCGCGATACGAAGCTCGGAAATCAGGCCTCGTCCGCAAGCATCCGCTCGGCGGCTTCCTTCGCCATCTGGACGCAGTCCGGCAAGCCGACGCCGTCGAACGGGGCGCCCGTCGCGTAGACGCCGGGAAGCCGGCTCGCCAGCTCCGCGCGGAACGCCGCGACGCGATCGGCGTGGCCGACCGGATACTGCGGCATCGAGCGGCGCAGCCGCGTGATCTCGACGAACTCCGGCTCGGCGGTGAGCCCCATCAGCTCGCGGATGTCGCGCCGCACCGCCGCCGTCATCTCCTCGTCCGACAGCTCGACGGCGGACTGGTCGTCGGCGTGCCCGACGTAGCAGCGGATCAGCCGCTTGCCGGCCGGGGCGGTATGCCCCCACTTCGACGACGTCCACGTGCTCGCCGTGATCGTCCGCCCTTCGCCGTGCGGCACGAGGAAGCCGGAGCCGTCGAGCTTATGGTTGAAGCCCTTCGCGTCGTAGGCGAAGACGACGTTCGCCACCGACACGTAGTCGATGCGAAGCGCGCCGACATCGACGTGCGGCGAGAGCAGCTCGGCGGTCGCGTAGCCGGGAAGCGTCAGCAGCACGTCGTCCGCTTCGAGCGTCGAGCCGTCCGCGAGCGTAAGCCGGTACGCCGCGGCGGGAGCCGAAGCTGCCTCCGCCGAGCCGCGGCCGCGCTCCTCCGTCCGCGCGATCGCCGCGACTTCCGCGCCGAGACGGATCTCGGCGCCTTCTTCGCGCAGCTTCTCCTCCAGCGCTTCGATCAAGGTGCTGAGCCCGTTCCTGAACGTCAGGAACGCGGTCGGCGGAATCTTCGCCCCGCCCACCGCCGCGGAGCGGGCTTCCGCCGCCTTCGCTCCGGCGGCCGGAGCGGTCTTCCGCGCTTCGATCATGCCGCGGATGACGCTGCCGTGCTTCCGTTCCATCTCCGCGAACTGAGGGAACGTCGCCTTCAAGCCGAGCCGGTACAGATTGCCGGCGTGGATGCCGGCGAGCAGCGGCTCCGCGACGCGCTCGACCATCTCCCGGCCGAGCCGGCGCTCGAGGAAGCCGCCGACCGTCTCGTCGGCGTCGTCCTCCTTCGGCGGCAGCCGCAGCTCGTCGAGCGCCCGCAGCTTGCCGCGCGGCGACACGACGCTGTTCCTCGCGAACGCGCCCAGGTCGTTCGGGATGCCGAGGTTCAGTCCCTTCGGCATCGGCTGCAGCCGCCCGTCCATCGCCAGGTACGTCTTCGTCGCCTGCGGGTTCGTGCCGGTCAGCTCGTCCAGCAGGCCGAGCTCCCGGGCCAGACGCAGCATCGGCAGCTTCCGCCCGAGGAACGAGTCCGGCCCGCGTTCGATGACGAAGCCGTTCTTGCGAAGCGTGTTCACCTTGCCGCCGAGCCGGCCCGACTTCTCCAGCACGACGACGTCGATCTCCCGTCCCCGCTCCTTCGCCAGCCGCTTCAAATAAAAAGCGGCGCTCAGGCCGGTGATGCCGCCTCCGAGTATCGCCACCCGTCTGACATCCCGTCTCATAACGCCACTCTCCTCTTCAGTTATCGCTTCGTTGCCCCTTCAGGCATCGCTTCTGCTAACGCTTCTAACGCTTTTAACGCTATTAATGCTTTTAACGCTTCGAGGCCTCCAACACGGATTCCGCCAAAGCCTTCATGTACTGCGGGTCGTCGTTCAGCATCGCGATCCGCTCCAGGCGGATGCCGCGCTCCTCCGAGAACCGCCGCGCCTCGATGTCGATGTCGTACAGAACCTCCAGATGGTCCGACACGAAGCCGACCGGCGCCACGAGCACGTTCTTCGTTCCTTCGCGGGCGAGCGCGTCCAGCGTGTCGAGAATGTCCGGGCCGAGCCACGGCTGGCCGGTCTGCCCGGCGCTCTGCCACGTGAACTGCCACCGCTCCACGCCGGCTAAACCGGCCACGGCGCGCGACGTCTCCAGCAGCTGCTCCGGATACGGATCCTTCAGCTCCAAGATCTTCTCCGGCAGGCTGTGCGCGCTGAACAGCACGAGCGCGTCTCCGCGGCCGTCGCCGAACTTGTCCAGCCCTTCGGACACCCGCTTCGCCAGCGCCGAGATCAGCTCCGGATGAAGGTGGTAGCTCTCCACCGTCGCGAGGCGAATGCCGCGCTTCTCGGCTTCTTCCTTCGCCCGCTTCATGTAGCCGCCGACGCTCATCGACGAGTACTGCGGCGTCAGCACGATCGCGACCGCTTCCTTCACGCCGTCCTCCGCCATCGCGGCGACGCCGTCCTCGATGAAGGGAGCCGCGTGCTTCAGCCCTTGGTAGCACTTGTACGCGCCCGCTCCGGCCAGCTCATCCAGCGTGCGCTGGAGCGCCGCCGCCTGGCGGTTCGTATTCTCGCGGAGCGGGAACACGCCGCCGACGATCGCGCGGTAGCGGCTCGTCAGATCCTCCAGCTGCTCCGCGGTCGGGGGATGCCCCCTGCGAATGTGCGTATAATAGGCTTCGACGCCTTCCATGCTCTCCGGCGTGCCGTAAGACATGACCAGGACGCCGACCGGGTTCGAATGATCGCTCATGTCGGGACTCCTTCCTTCAGCTTCCGCTCCGAATAGTCGTGCACGAATTCCGTCAGCTCCCGCAGCTTGTCGAGGGACGCTTCCGGGAACAGCCCGTGTCCCAGGTTGAACACGAATCCGGGCTCGCGCATTCCCTCGTCCAGGAGCCGCGCCGCGTGGGCGTGGATAACGGACTGCGGGGCGGTCAGCACGTACGGGTCGAGATTGCCCTGCACCGCGAACTTCCCGCCGGTGCGGCGGCGCCCTTCGGCGATCGGCACCCGCCAGTCGAGGCCGACGACGTCGGCCTTAAGCTCCGTCAAGAGCGGGAGCAGCTCGCCCGAGCTGACGCCGGGGAAGTAGATCTTCGGAAGGTCCAGATCGGACAACCGGTCGAAAATCGTCCGGACATGCGGCAGCACGAACTCCGCGAAGTCGTGCGGGGCGAGCGCTCCGACCCAGCTGTCGAACAGCTGGATCGCCTGCGCCCCGGCGCCGGCGTGGGCCCGGAGGTAGTCGGCCGCCATCTCGGCAAGCTTCCCCATGAGCTTGTGCCAGACGGCCGGCTCGGAGTACATAAGCGCCTTCGTGTTCGCGTACGACTTGGAAGGCCGTCCTTCCACGATATAGCTGGCGAGCGTGAACGGCGCTCCCCCGAACGTGATGAGGGGAACGTCCAGCTCCCGTCTCAAGATCCGGATCGTCTCGAGTACGTGCGACAGATCGCCTTCGACGTCGATCGGGCGAAGCTTGTCGACGTCCGCCGCGGAGCGCACCGGGTTATGGATGACGGGACCGACGTCCTTGACGATGTCGAAGTCGATTCCGATGGAAGCGACGGGATTCATAATATCGGAATACAGAATGGCGGCGTCGACGCCGAGCTTCCGCACGGGCATCAACGTCACTTCGGCGGCCAGCTCGGGCTGGCGGCAAATTTCAAGCAGCGAGTATTTCTCTTTGATTTTCCGGTAATCGGGGTCATACCGTCCGGCTTGGCGCATGTACCATACCGGCACCCGGTCTACGGGTTCGCCGCGGCAAGCGCGCAAGAATCGGTCGTTCATCAGCCTTCGGCCCCTTCATGGCATGGAATGGTATACATCGTATTCTTTCATTATGCCCCTTTTGGAAGGCGCTCACAACCTGTAAGCTCCGGGGGAGTATGACAATAGTATGACAAACCTCGACAGGAATGCGGTCCTTCTAGGGCTTCGGGGCCGCTTGTGCTATACTGGTTTTCGCATCTCTTACTTCTAAGATAACATAGAATGCCCGGCATTCGCACAAGGGGGATCGTCATGCCGCGTTGGAAGGTGAACCTGGCGGTTCTCTGGTTCGGCAACTTTATGGTGACGGCGGGAATGACGATGATTACGCCGTTCCTCTCCTTATATTTGCAGCAGGACCTGGGCGTTGCGGGCGCGCGCGAGATCGGCGTGTGGGCGGGCTTCATCTTCGCGGCGAACTTCGTCACCTCGTTCTTCTTCCAGCCGTTGTGGGGGAAGCTGTCGGAACGTTACGGTCGGAAAATGATGCTGCTTCGCTCCGGCTTCGGCATGTCGGCCGTCATGGTGCTGATGGGGTTCGCGGCAGCTCCCTGGCAGCTTCTGCTGCTCCGCGGGCTCAACGGCGTCATCTCCGGCTATACGCCCGCCGCGGTCTCTCTCGTGTCGGCGACGACCCCGAAGGAGAAGATGGGCTTCGCCATGGGAACGCTGCAATCGGGCGCCACCGCGGGGACGATTCTCGGCCCCCTCATCGGTGGCCTCATGGCGGACACGTTCGGGTTCCGTCCTATTTTCTATATCACGGGCTCTCTTCTCTTCCTGGCATCGGCGTTGTCCTGGCTTATGGTCAAGGAGAAGTTCGACCGGGAGGCGGCCGCGAACCGCCCTCAGGTCGGCATGCTCAGAGGCTTCGGCGAACTGATTCGCGTTCCCCAGCTTCCCGCCTTGTTCACGGTCACGTTCCTCATCCAGTTCGCCATGCTGAGCCCGATGACGCTTATTCCGCTCTACGTGCAGCGGCTTCACGGCACGACGGACGATCTCGCCTTCTGGTCCGGCTTCGTCGGCTCGGTGACCGGCTTCTCGAACATGTTCTCCGCGCCGCTGCTCGGCCGTCTCAGCGACCGGATCGGCTCCGTGCGGATTCTGATCGTCTCGCTGATCGGAGCCGGCCTGCTGTTCATTCCGCAAGCGTTCGTCGGCTCCGTCCCGCAGCTGCTCGTCTGCCGGTTCCTGCTCGGCTGCTTCGTCGGCGGGCTGATCCCGACCGTCAACTCCCTCATCCGCCGGCATACGCCGGAAGGGCGCGACAGCCGGGCGTTCGGGTTCAACGGCAGCTTCCTCGCGCTCGGGAACATGGTCGGCCCCGTCGTCGGCGGCGCCCTGTCGGGCCTGATCGGCATCGAAGGCCTGTTCCTCGTCTCGGCCGCCTTCCTGCTCGCCGCCTCGGCATGGACGTACCGGACGTTGTACCGGCCGGCGCGCGAGACGGGACGGTAAGCATGTGCGAGGGGAGGCGACGCCTGCCCCCGCTACTTCACCATCGCGAGCGCCAGCCCGTCGTAGGAAGGCAGGTGCGTCCCGATCAAGCGCGGATCCCGCGCGATCGTGCGGTTGAATTCCCGCACGGCCCGGACGGCGGGCCCCGTCTTGTCGGGGTTCAGCGTGCGCCCCCGCAGCAGCGTGTTGTCGGCGGCGACGATCGCGCCGGGGCGGGCCAGCTTGATCGCGTATTCCAGATAGACCGGATAGTTCTCCTTGTCCGCGTCGATGAAGAAGAAGTCGAAGCGGCGGCCTTCCGCTTCGAGCCGGGCCAGGCTGTCCGCCGCCGCGCCGACGATCATCTCGCAGCGATCGCCGTAGCCGGCCGCGGCCAGATTGTCCCGCGCCAGGGCGGCGTATTCGGGCTTCAGCTCAAGCGAGGTCACGCGCCCTTCGCCGGGCGGAAGCCCTCTCGCCAGGCAGATGCCGCTGTACCCGGCCAAGGCGCCGATCTCCAGCAGGCTCCTCGCCCCTGCCGCCGCCACGAGCATCGTCAGCAGCCGCCCGTAGCCCGGCGCCACCGAGATGTCCGGCATTCCTCGCTCCCGGATCGTCTCCCGGATCCGCTCCAGCTCGGGATCGGCGTCGAACAGCGAATCGAAGTACTCTTCGGGACCGGCGATCTCGCGGAGGTCCCCGTTCGACTCGGCCTCGGATCGGCCCCGCGGCTCCCCGCTTCGATTCGCGGATTCGTCCGCTTGCGGATTCAAGTTCATGTCCATCGCATCCTCCCGGGCGGCCTCTTCGTCTCGCCGGCCGCCGTCTCTTGATCTTCTGTCCTATGTCTCCCTATTGTAGCGAGAATCCCTTCCGAACGCGAAGCTTCCTTTACGTTTGCCGAGTTTGCCAAGTTTGCCGAGATTGCAAGTGCCCGCTCCGACGCGGACCGGATTATCGATTAGAAATCTTTAATGAAGCTTCGGCTCTTACCCGCGTCTGCGGCGAGGGCGGAATCCGGCCGCGACCGGCTTTTCCAGATCCTTCTAAGGTTTGAAAAAACCCTTTCGTTCGCGCTATACTATCTTTTGTTTACAATCTGATTACAAATGGATGTGGGAACATTACATGATGTCTCAACTGCAAACCGCCGCCCGCAAGGGAGCGCGGCTCTCGCTGGCCGGTCTTCGGCATTGGCCGTACTGGGGAGCCATGCTGCTCATCGCGTCCATGCTCTATAAATTGAACTGGCTCGACGGCGAACTGAACGTCGGCGGCATGAACCATTGGAAGTGGACGGTCAACCTCGGCGCGATGGTGCTCGCCACCTTCTGGACCGTCTGGCTCGGCCGCCGGACCCGCGCCGTCGCGCTGGCCGCCCTGCATCTTCTCCTGTCGATCGCCATCTTCGCCGATCTCATCTATTTCCGCTACTTCAAGGACTTCATCTCCGTCCCCGTGCTCATGCAGGCCGGCCAGGTCGGCGAGCTGCAGGACAGCATCTGGAACCTGATCCACGGCGGCGACTGGATTCTGTTCGCGGACGTCCCGGTCGCCGTCGCCCTGGCCGCGTGGACCTGCTGGCGGCTTCGCCGCTCGCGCGCCCGGAGCGAATCGGCCTCCTTCTTGCCGGCGCGGCGCTTCCGCGGGCCGTTCTGGGCCCGCCTCGCGCTTGGCGCGGCCCTTCTCGTCGCTGGAATCTACATGATCGCCATTCCGGTGAACGAGCAGAAGAACGGCTGGGCGAGAGGGCTGTTCGTCGGCAACTGGTGGAACATCCCGATCTACAACGTGACGGGGCTGTTCGGCTTCCACGGCTACGATACGTACCGCTACGCGAAGGAGCACTGGTTCGGCAGCGGCCCCTCCAAGGAGGAGATCGCCGAAGCGGCCGACTGGTTCGCCGAACGCGGCAAACTTCAGAAGCAAGCCGAGAGCGAGCCCCTGTTCGGGGCCTATAAGGGCAAGAACGTGCTGGTCATCCAGGCGGAGGCGTTCCAGGAATTCGTGCTCGGCAAGTCGGTGAACGGCCAAGAGATAACGCCGAACTTGAACAAGCTGATCAAGCAAAGTTTGTATTTCCCGAACTTCTACCACATGACTTCGCAGGGGCGGACGTCGGACGCGGACTTCCTGACGAGCTGCTCGCTGCATCCGATGCCGTCGGGCTCGGTGTTCATCCGATTCGCGGACCACGAGTTCAACTGCCTGCCGAAGATTCTGAACGGCCAAGGCTACGACACGACGGTCCATCACGCGTACGACGGCAGCTTCTGGAACCGGACCAACATGTACCGCAACATGGAATACGCGAAGTTCTACTCGCTTAACGACTATACGAACGACGAGCCGCTCGGATGGTCGATCGGCGACAAGTCGTTCTTCCGCCAGACGGTCGACCAGCTCAAGGAGCGGGGACGGAATCCGTTCTACGCGCTCGCCATCACGATCTCCGGGCATCATCCGTTCAACCTTCCGTCGACGGCGACCGACTTCGATGCCGGCGAGTTCTCCGGCACGACGTTCGGCGATTATCTCGAGGCGTCCCACTACGTCGACGCGGCGATCGGAGAGCTCGTGCAGGACCTGAAGGACGAAGGGCTGTGGGACGACACGATCCTGATGTTCTACGGCGACCACGACAACTCTCTGTACGATATGAAGACGTACGAGCAATTTTACGGGCGGGCGCTTACGGACCAAGAGAAGGACGCGCTCGTTCGCAAGGTTCCCTTCTTCATCCGCTTCCCGAACGACGAGAACGCCGGCGTCAGCGAGAAGGCGGCCGGGCAGATCGACACCGCCCCGACGATTATGCAGCTGCTCGGCATCCCGGTCGGCGACAACAAGCTGATGGGCGTCAGCATGGTATCCGGCGCCGCGAAGCCCGTCGTCTTCCGCAACGGCGGGTATACCGACGGGAAGACGTACTACATCCCCTCCAGCGACGGAATCGTCGATAACGGCTCCTGCTACTCGCTTCCGGACGGGACGATGACGGACATGGCGGCTTGCAAGCCCGGAGCCGAAGCGGCGAAGAAGGAGCTCGAGATCTCGGATCGGGTCGTCGAGCACGATCTGATCCCGGATCTGGCGGACGCCGCGGAAGAAGAGAAGCGATAAACCGTCCTCGCCGAGAGGACGCGCGAACGGCACCGCGAACGGCAGCTTCGTTCCGGTGCCCTTCTTTTTGCGCCGGGAGGCATTTGAACTTTTGCAGGTCGAAGTACGTCGATTTTTAAGAAAAAAATAAAGGAAAATGTATTTTAATATGCTACAAAGTCGTTGATAATAGGTTGAGCAGCAATTCATCGCGGAAAGAAAGAGGGACGACATGTTATTCAATTCATACCCGTTTATCTTCCTGTTCCTGCCGGTCACGGCCATCGTATACTTCCTTCTGATCCGCTTCCGGTGGGTCGTCGCGGCCAAGACCTGGCTGGCTCTAGCTTCATTGTTCTTCTACGGTTATTGGAACGTCAAGTACATACCGCTTATTCTGGCCTCCATCGTCTTCAACTACCTGATGGGAAGATGGCTGGCCGCCTGGTCCGGGCGAAGCGTCGGCCAGAGGCGCGCCGTGCTTATCGCCGGCCTCGTCATCGACATCCTGCTGCTCGGCTACTATAAGTACGCGAACTTCCTGCTGCAGAACGTAGGCGAGCTGACCGGCCACACGTATTCGCTGCTGCAGATCGTGCTGCCGCTCGGCATCAGCTTCTTCACGTTCACGCAGATCGCGTTCCTCGTCGACGCCTACAAGGGCAAGGCGAAGGAGTTCAATTTTATCAGCTACACGCTGTTCGTGACGTTCTTCCCGCACCTGATCGCGGGCCCGATCCTTCACCACAGCGAGATGATGCCGCAGTTCGACCGCAAGCGCAACAAGGTGTGGAACTGGTCCAACGCGGCCCGCGGCGTCTACGTCTTCTGCATCGGCTTGTTCAAGAAGGTCGTCATCGCCGACACGTTCGCCATCCACGCG
This sequence comes from Cohnella xylanilytica, assembly GCF_014212175.1. GTDB lineage: Bacteria > Bacillota > Bacilli > Paenibacillales > Paenibacillaceae > Cohnella > Cohnella xylanilytica. The sequence continues at coordinate 18,712 of NZ_JACJVR010000013.1, forward strand.
AACTACGGGTTCTCCAAGGCGACGGAGTTCACCGATTCCTGGATCGCCGCCCTGTCCTACACGTTCCAGCTCTACTTCGACTTCAGCGGATACACGGACATGGCGATCGGGATCGCGCTTCTGTTCAACATCCGGCTGCCGCAGAACTTCAATTCGCCCTATAAGGCGACCAGCATCACCGACTTCTGGAGACGCTGGCACATGACGCTGAGCCGGTTCCTCCGGGATTACATCTACATCCCCCTCGGCGGCAATCGGAGAGGCTTCGCGATCGCCAACCGGAACCTGATCATCACGTTCCTGATCGGCGGCCTCTGGCACGGGGCCGGCTGGACGTTCATCCTGTGGGGAGCTCTGCACGGCGTCGGACAAGCGATCCAGCGCGTCTGGACCCGCCGGGGTCGGCCGCTGCCGACCTGGTTCGCCTGGTTCCTGACGTTCCTGTTCATCAACGTCACGTGGGTGTTCTTCCGCGCCGAAGACTTCCACCAAGCCATTCGCCTGCTCAAGGGGATGGCCGGCCTGAACGGCTTCGGCCTCGACCTGGTCAAGGCGCACTGGGCTCCGATTCTGCTCATCATCGTGTTCCTGCCGTTCGTCCTGATCTTCAAGAACTCTTCCGAGAAGGAGGAGCGGTTCAAGCCCAGTTGGCAAATCGCTCTCGGCTGCGCCGTTCTCTTCATCGTCTCGCTGCTGTATTTGAACCGGATCAGCACGTTCCTCTACTTCAACTTCTAGAAAGGCGGTCGTTCCCGCATGTCCGCATTATCCAACACCGAATCCAGATCGGCGCGAGCCCCGTCCTTGAAGAAGCGCTCGAGGCGCATGGTCGGCTGGTTCGCCCTGTTCTCCGTCATCGCGGCCGCGGCCGTCTTCGCCATGACAGCGGTCATCGACCCGCTGCAGTTCTACCATAAGGTGACCTGGTACACGCCGCGCTTCTCGACCGAAGAGCGGTATCAGAATCCGGGTCTGGCCAAAAATTGGGATTACGACACGATCATCATCGGCACCTCGATGACCGAGAACTTCCTCCCTTCCGTCGTCGGCAAGGAGCTCGGAGGCAAGGTCATGAAGCTGTCGATGGAAGGCTCGACGGCCGACGAGCACCACAAGATGGCGCAGGTCGCCCTGCGCACGGGCAAGGTCAAGAAGATTCTGTGGGGGCTCGATTACTTCTCCCTGAAGGCGAATTCCTACGACAACAGCTCCAAGTTCCCGGAGTACATGTACGACGACAAGCTCTGGAACGATTACAAGTACTTATTCAACTATTCGGTGTTCGAACAGTTTTTCGCCAGCCTGAAGGCCCGCTACGACGGCTTGAAGCAGCAGAACCTCGAGTATCTCAACAACTGGAACCGCATCGTCACGTACGGCAAGGACCGGGTGGGCAAGGCTTATTCCAAGGCCAATCTCGAAGAGACGTACTTCGGCATCAACGAGGAGAGCCTGGACGTCGTGAAGAAGAGCTTCAACGACAATATCCTGGCGCTCGTCAAGGACAACCCGGACGTGGAATTTTACGTCTATTACCCGCCCTACAGCGTGCTGCGCCAGACCGTCTGGTACGACACGAACTCGGCCCGGTTCGAGAACCAGATCCAGATGCGCAAGTGGATGTACGAGCAGTTCTCCAAGTATCCGAACGTCAAGCTGTACGACTTCCAGGCGGCGGACGAATGGACGTACGACCTCGATCTCTACAAGGATTTGTCCCACCACAAGCAGGACGTCAACACGTGGATCGCGGAAGCGATCGGCCGGGACGATCCGAAGTACCGGGTGACGGATCAGAACGTCGACGAGCTGAACGCCCGGCTGGAGGAGGACGCCCGCACGGCGACGCTCACGACGGCCAACGACGCGGTCCGCTTCCAGGTCGTCGTGGACGGCAAGCCCGTCTCCTTCGCGAACCGCATCCTGGCCGAAGAAGGAGACGAGCTGTTCGTGCCCGCCAAGCTCGCCGCCGCCCAGCTGAAGGCCGACATTCAGTGGGATCAGGCGACGAAGACGGCCATCCTCTCCTCGGGCGGAACCAAGGTGAAGATGACCGCCGGCAGCAAGCAGGCTTCTACGAACGACAAGACGGTCGAAGCCAAGTACGCTCCCGAGCTGAACGGCGGAACGCTGCTCGTCCCGCTCGGATTCGTCGCCGGCCAGCTCGGCTGGAACGTCGGCGTCGGGCAGGCGGACGAGAAGATGAGCCAGATGACCATCGCGAAGTAAGGACGGACGGCTCCCGCGAATGCAAGAAGCCCCGGCAAGCGCTCTTCAAGAGACGCTTGCCGGGGCTTCTTCCTTGTTCGTGCGCTTGGACGGACGGAATTACTTCAAGTACTTGCGAGCTTTCTCCACCGCTTCGTCTTCGGTCGAGGCGGTAATGTACCGCCCGTTCACGTATACGAAGGCGTAACGCTTGCAGGGGCCGCAATAAGACTTGCAGCCGACCTTGATCTCGGCGCCGGGCGCCGCCGCCTGCAGCTTGCCTACGAGCGCCTTGACGCGCACGTGGCGGCATTTGTCGCAGACGCGAATATCGTTGGCCGGCTTGGCCGCCCGCGAGGAGGATTCCTCAGTGCTCGCCATGGTTGCCTTTCGATGGATTGGTGATGACGAAGCCTTCTTGCGGGAAGTACAAGTAGTCAATGATGATTCCGTCCAGGAAGTCCTCGCCGGACTTCAGCAGCACGTCGATTCCTTTGTCCGTCGAGACGATGACGTCGTCTTCCTTCGGCTTGTCCAGGTCGAGCCCGTAGTGGGCATGGTCGCCGTGGCTGTGCGTGACGAACGCGCGAAGCTTCAGCTCGGCGTTCTCCGGCTTGTCCAATTCGACTCGCAGCACTTTGGCCGCGTTGCGCGTGATCTTGCATTTCATGATGGCTATCGCTCCTGTCCACATATTCGGTCGGGCCGCGTAATCGCGGTTCGGCGCTTGATGAGTTCTCGCTCTATTGTAATGGCACGCCGCCGCTTGCGCAAGATCGCAAGCCAAGGCGAACGGTCCGTCTCCTTGTTATTCGAGCGCGTCCAAGCCGTACTTGCGCTCCATCCGGCCGGCGAACCAGCCCGCCGCCGCGAGCGTCACCGCGATGTCGTCGATCGGGACGAACGGCATGACGTCCGGCAGCACCCAATACAGCGCGACCGGCACGATGAACCAGAGCTTGTCCGCGATCGCGACCCGGGGGGAGCGCACGATCCTCCATACCCGGGACGGCAGATGCGTCCATAGCCGAACCCAGGATCCGAGCGGTCGCCGGGCCATGCGAATTCCTCCCCTTGCTTCGTGTTGTGCTGCGTCGTGTCGCGAAGTCGCCGTCTCCCAGAAGTGTACCCTTCAGAAGACGCGTTGAACCGTCGTCACTCCTTCACTCCGTCCATTCCATCGCTTCCGTCAGCAGCGAGACCGTCTCCGGATACAGATCCGCCAGCGATTCGAGCGGCAGCGGGTTGCGCCCCCACCCCGCTTCCACCGTGAAGCCGGGCCGCCGGAATTCGGCGATGAACCAATCCTTGAAGCCGGCGTCGCTTCCTTGAAGCCGGACGGGCCGGTACCCCGAAGCCTTGCCGAGCCTGTCGGCGAGCTGCGAAGCGTGAGGGGGTTCCAGGTCCCGGTAATTCCAGTAGATCTCTTCCCCTTGCGTATGGAAGGAGAGCGCCGCGTGGAAGCCGATCTCCCGCGTAAACTCGGCGAGCGCCCTCGCTTCGGGTTCGGACAGCGGAGCGGGGCCGGAATAGTCGCGAGGACCCGGTCCGGCCACCGCTCTCCGCTTCTTCTCTTCCTCCCAGAAGGCCGGGAACTGGTCGTTCAGGTCGACGCCGCGCACGTTGGCCTTCCACCGGCGAAACCTGGTAGAGCCGTTGTTCCACCGTAGCAGCTCCTTGTAGCAGGGATGCTCCGGGGAGAGATCCTCTTGCGTCAGATCGACCCCGTCCGGATTGACCATCGGCACGAGCCACAGCGTACAGCGACGGTACAGCCCCGCCGCCGGCTTGCCGCCGATCGTCCCGTGGCGCTTGCACGCCTTGGCGTAATCCTCCGCGAACCGCATGAGCGCAAGCGACGTGATCCATTCGTTGGCGTGAACGGCGCCGTTCGCGTGCAGCCGGAAGGAGCCTTCCCCGATCCGGATCGCGTGAATCGGCTTGCCGAGAACGCTGTGACCGATAACGGTCGAGTGGAGAAAAGGATATTCCCGCTTCAGCCGCTCGAGATCCTTGGCCAGCTGGGCCGAGCCGTATTCCGCGTCGGAGCGGACGATCCGGTCCTGACCGGCTGCCGGAAGCTCGATCCACTGCCCTTCCTCCGGCTGCGAATCCGGTTCCGGGTCCCGGTTGAGCTCGCGCAGCCGAGCTTCCGCGCAGCCCGCCTTGGCGGCGATGGACGCCCAAGTGTCCCCCGGCTGCGCCGCGTAACGGCGAGGCAGCCGGACGGGAACCTGCAGCATCTCGCCCGCGATCAGCGGCTCTCCTTCCGTCCACTGCGGATTCGCGGCGATGAGGGAGCCGTAGGAGATGCCGAAGTGCGACGCGATTCGGCGGGGGGTATCTCCCGGACGTACGACATACGTGATCGTGGTCATCGATTATCCCTCCCCATCTGCATCGATTCTACGATATATGAGAGGGAGAGAAGCAAAATGCCACCCGGCGGCGGGTAACCGCTCCCGGGTGGCCGATTCGGCTTATGGAACCGGTGCGGATGCGTTCCGGATCAGGCTCCGATGTGCGGCACTTGCCACACGACGGGCGTCAACCGGATCTGCTCGCCGAGCCAGTCTTGGGCGATCTCTTGGAACTTCTTCGAATCTCCGCTGCAGAAAAACTGGTGCACCGGGGATTCCACGCTGCCCGCCAGTTGATTGTTCTCATGAAGGATCGTGCTGATCTCCCGGGCCGTCTCGTCGGCCGAGCTGATCAGCGTCACGCTCGGTCCCATCACCTCGGAGATCGTCTCCGTCAGGAACGGGTAGTGGGTGCAGCCGAGAATGAGGCAATCGAGGTGACTGCTTCGCAGCGACGCCAACGATTGGAGCACCGTCTGGTACGTCTCCGGCGAACGGAAGTTGCCGGCTTCGACGAGCGGGACGAACCTCGGACAGGCCTTGCTCACGACTTCGACATGCGGCGACAATCGTCGCAGCGCCTGTTCGTACGCGCCGCTCTTGATCGTGCCTTCCGTGCCGATGACGCCGATCCAACCGGTCTTCGTCCTTCCGATCGCCGCCCGGGCGCCCGGGTTGATCACTCCGACGACGGGGATGCGGACGCGGCTGCGGATGTCCTCGAGAGCGACGGCGGTCGCGGTGTTGCAGGCGATGACGATCATTTTCGGATTGAATTGGGCCAGATAATCGACGATTTCGCGAGTGAAGCGAATGATTTCTTCCGCGGGTCGCGGACCGTAAGGAGTACGTGCGGTGTCGCCGAAATACACAATTTTCTCCCGGGGCAACTGACGCATCACTTCTTTGACGACAGTCAGTCCTCCCACGCCGGAGTCCAAGACTGCGATCGCTTGTTGCACGAGAACACCGCTTTCTTCATGTAAAGTGATGACTGAACATGATACATTATGAGACCTTTTCGCAAAAGGTACCTACATCTTAGCTCATATTCGGACGAGGTTCAAGGCACGCCGACAAGCCGCCCTGCGGGAGAGGGCGGCTTGCTTCGGGAGTGCCGATAGTTGGTTGTAGAGGGATCAGAGAGCGGCGGAATCTTCCGGAGCAGCTTGGTCGGACTCGGATTCCGTCTTCTCCTTCTTGGCCAGCTTCGAGCGAATGTCCGTCGCCCAGTCGTTGGACCGCTTGACGAGGGACTGCGCCGTGCTTCCGGCCTTGCGGCCGAGCTCGGCCGTCTTCTCCCCGACGTTATGCGCCGTCTCGGCGATGTCCTTGCGCAGCTCGCTGCCTTTCTTCGGAGCGAACAGCAGCGCCGTTACCGCTCCCGTCACCGCGCCGGCAAGCGCTCCCCACAGAAACGATTTTACCGCTTTTTTCTCGGCCATGATCGAATTCTCCTTCCGGTACTAAGCTTGCGCACGGCGGCCTTCATACGCCCCGGTTCGTGTGAACCGGCGATGGGCCGGCCGGCGTCTTCGAAGCCGTTCACCGTTTCTCGTCCGCATGTTCGTCCGCCGCCGCGGCAGCCGGGGAGAATGCGTTGGCGACCCGGCGCCGCCAAGCGTTCCAGAGATGAAGGCCGACGTCCGTCCAATCGAGCGCTTCCTCCAGACGCCGCATCTGTCTCTCCTCCGTCTCCGCCAGCTTGTCGGATACCCGTTCGGTCCATTGGATCGCCGTCCGCGACGCGGTCCGGGCAATCGTCTGAGCCGCTTCCCCGAGCGCCCGCCCCCCTTCCGCGAGCGACTCGAAGCCTTCCAGGCTTCTGCGGCACAGCTCCACCGTCTCGGAAGCTTCCTGTCCGAGCTTCCTCCACTGCCGCAGCGTCGCTTCCGCCTCCCGATCGAGCCTCTCGATCGAGGCGTCCCACCGGCGCAGCAAGCGCCGGATCGCGAGCGCCGCGGCCGCGATGGCCATCACGACCGCGATTCCCGCGGCGATGGCGATATAAGCCGCCCATTCCCATGCCAAGCCAACGCACCTCCCTTCTCCTCAGCTCTCGCTCTGGGCACCCGGGACATCCGCCCATGCGGTTAATGTAGTATAAGAAGATTGGGCTTGTCTTGACACAAGGGACAGAGCCGAATTTCATCCGCTTGGCCGCCTCGCTGCCCGTTTCGCCTCTTTTCCCGCGCTATCACTTTTTCCCTTATTCCCATCCCCCCGCTCTATCGGCTCCTCTTCACACCCTCTCCTCGCGGCTTATCCGCCTTAATCCGGCTTATACCCGCTCTCCCCTCTGCTCAGGTATCCTGCCTCTATCTTGGATGCCGCTCCAATCCTTCAGGCTGATCTATCCCCTTATCCCCTCCGCTCAGTCGGCTCGTCTTCACACCCTCCCCTCCGGCTTATCCGGCTTATACCCGCTCTCCCCTCTGCTCAGGTCATACGATTTGATTTTAGGGGCCTCGTTTTATTTAGAAGATTAGAAATGGGCATTCAAATGAGCAATTGCCCAATTCCAGACAGAAGTCTTCTATCTGAGCCGATGGGAGAATGACGATAAGTCGGATAAAGAAGAACTCATGAAACTGAGCCAAGGGGAGAGCGGCGGTAAATGACCAAATGAGCTAAAGAGAAACTCCCCTAACCGCAGACGGAAGTCCGCAACCTGAGCCGATGGGAGAATGGCCCTAAGATGCGATAAGGAGAACCCGTTGCTTCGAAGAAGCGAAGCACGAGCTAAAACGCGGGGAGAGCGGCGAGATCCTGAGCGGATGGGAGAGCAGCGGGAAGGCGGCAGTTGAGGACGATAGACGAGACGCGAGGAAAATAGGCCAATCAAAAAGACATGCCCGTCAACATCGTTCCGTGAGGGCATGTCTCTTATTCGGCGATCCGCGCTGCCTCCGCCCGCTGGGGGTCGGGTCGGATCGCGTAGGTGCAGCGCTGGCCGCCGTCCGCGAAGCATTCGGTGCGCTCGACGTCGGCGCCGAGCAGGTCCCGGAACAGCCGCTCTTCGCAGCGGCAGGCTTGGCGGTACCGGTTGGCGACCTGGGCGATCGGGCAATTGCGTTCGTACAGCTTGTAGGTGCCGTCCGGCTCCAGCTCCCAGTCGGCCATATAGCCTCCGGCATTCTGAATGGAAGCGAGCTCGGCCACCCGCTCCCCGAGCGACTTATCCGTCATGCGTTCCCGATACTTGGCCTCCAGCTTGCCCCGACGGCCGTCGAACAGCTTGTCGACCATCTCGGACCCGCCGTCCTGCTCTTCCAGCTCCGCGAGAAGGTCCAGCGTCAGGTGAGGATAATTCTTCGGGAACAGATCGTCGGCGAGTTCGGTGAGGGAGTAGCGGTAAGACGGCCTCCCCATCGCTTGCCGGAACAAGGACGATTGGATGAACCCGTCCCGCTCCAGCGTCTGAATATGGCGGCGAACGCCCATCTCGGTAATGCCGAGCGCCTTGGACAGCTCCAGAATGCTGCGGTCGCCTTCGGTTCGAAGCAGCTGGAGCAATTGACGGCGTGTTGTCCCTTCTTCCTGCGGCGGCACGGGCATCCTCTCCTCTCCCAAGCGGCGACCCCGGACGTTGCCGCGCTCGTGCTCGATTCGTTGATCCTCTTATTGTACCGGATGTTCAGGGCGGAGTAAATTTATTTTTCCAACCCAAAAGTATGCAAAGTCCGCCGATCGCCCCTAGCCAGGGACAAAAAAAGAAGCAAGGCGTCTCCGGCCGGAGAACGCCTCGCTATCTCTTATCCCATGGATCCAATTCCCTGCGCAAATATTCCTTCACCTCGGAGGCGAAGCCGCTCAGAAGCTCAGGCAGCGCACCGGTCGCCGGATGCAGCTCGGCGCGCGGCCAGCTGTCGTATTCCTGCACGAGAGGCTTGCGCAGCGACACGAGCGAACGCAGCGCCGCGCCCCGTTCCGCGGAGACGACGCCCTCGCCCGCGATGATGTCCACGATGTCCTCGTAGCTGCTGGCGTCCCGCATCATGAAGCCGTCGATCAGGAAGCTTCCGACGTCGGTCACGATCTCCAGCGCGAGATGCAGAGCCCTCTCCTGCGCCAGACCTTCCAGCAGCGTACCCTTCCAATGCGCCGCGAGCGCGCCCGCCGCTTCCGCGAGATCGGGAATGCACGCTAATCGGCTCTCGATTCCTTGCCGGTTGACGTAATACATCGCTCAGCCCCCATCGTCCCGGCGGTTGCGCTTGCCCTTGCGCTTCAGCCAAATGACCATGACGATCGCGCTGATGATAATCACCAGCAAATACGTCATCATCTCGTACAGATCTCCTGCACCCGAGTCGGTCGAATTCACGGCCCTCTTCCTTTCAGCTTACGTAGTCGACGCTGACCGAAGCTTCCCGCACTTCGTTCATGTGCTCGATGACTTTCTTATGCTCGGGGTGGACTTGATACGCCTGCAGCGCGTCCAGATCGGCGAAAGTCGTCGTCAGCGCGATGTCGAAGGAACGCTCCGAGTGCAGAACGTCCGTGCCGACTTCGATGGACAGAAGCTCGTCGATCTTGCCTTCCAGGTTGCGAAGCACCTGGGCGGTCCGCTCGACGCTCTCCGGGCTGCGATCCTTCAACTTGAACAAGACGATATGGGTAATCATAGCGGTTGTCCTCCTTCGATTCGTATCCAATTGTTCGCTTCCTCCGCATGAGGGTTCCCGCCGTCACGCATACTAACGGCAAAAAAGGCGTCCATCTCGCGGAAGGGAGACCATCTTGCGCTACCGAGTCACCTTGGCGTGTACGCTGATCGGCGTGGCGCTGTGCTTGTTCAACGCCACCGGCTACGATCCGCATAACCTGTTCCTCGCCATGTTCAGCGTGCCGATGTGGTTCGTCGAAGTGTTCGGCGACATCCATCAGGTCAACGTCTGGTTTATGTACGTGCTGACCGTGCTTAGCTGGGCTCTGATCGGATACGTGTCCGACCGGCTGATCGCCCGGACCCAATCCAGAAGCCGAAGAACGGCCTAGCCGTCTGCAAAAAAGGAGCCGGAAGGCTCCTTTTTCTCCGTCATGATATTACTCCACGATAACCTTGGCGATCATCTGGGTGTGGCCTTGGCCGCACATGATCGAGCACTTCAACTCATAAGTGCCGGGTTTGTCGAACGTGAATTCCTGCTTCGGATTGTCCTTGGTCAGGTTGATGCCCAGATCGGCGATCTCGGCGCCGTGGTTGCCCAGCTTGTTGGAGAAGCTGACGACGTAAGGCGTATTCGCTTTAACATGGTATTCCTGTTGGTCGAAATTAAAGTTGGTCGCGCTGATCTTCAGAAGTTCCGTACCTTCCGCCAGCTTCTCTTCCTTCGGCTTCTCGGGCAGCCCTTGCGCGAGCAAGTATACGCCGAACAAGCATGCGACTACGATCAAGACTGGCATGATCCACTTGTACATTGATGCTCCCCCTGCTTCCTCAAATGTCTACCTCTTATATTACCTAAAATCCCCGATTGATCTCAACTGTTCGGAGAAGAAGAGCGTCAACTTTTTTTCACATTTGACAAAATGATGAACAAGCGGAACATTCCTCTTGCTATTTGGCAGGGGGATCCCCTTTCCCCGGCGGTTCGGACGACCCGTTCCCGGAACGATCCCGCAGGATCTGGACGGCTTTGCGCAGCCGGTCCGGCAGCGGCAATCCCATTCGTCCGTAATTTTCCATAATCGACAGCAATTCATTCACGATGTAAAAATAAATCGCCCCGCCCATCGCGATGTTCTCCCCGAGCAGCACGTCGATCCGGTGCGCGATCAGCACGACGAGCAGCATCAGCCCCTTGCGCCCGAGCCCCCAGAATCCGATCGAGCTGTTCAGCCCCTTCCCCTCCCGGAGAGAGGCGATGACTCCGGTCAAATAATCGACTCCCATGACGAGCAGCAGCAGCGTCAACGATTCGGACCAGATGCCGAACGAGAATACGAGGAGGGAGCCGAGCACCGCGCACGCCATGCCCAGATTGGGTTGCATTCCTAATCCCCCTTTGCCGAGACATTCTTCGACAGTATATGAAGGGTGGACAAGATGAGCCACGTCCGTTCGTCCCTCGCCGGAAGCGGATAGCGGCGGAGCCCCGCGGCGGGACGTAGGCGAGCCGGTTAGCGGACGGGCGGCTTGACGGGCAGCGGCTGGAGGCGCGCGACGGGCAGCGGGCGGCGCGATTTTCAGCTGTTTTTCATCTTCGCCTCAAGCGCTCCTAAGGTTGGGCTGCGATAATGGGCTTATCGATCAGGAAAGGATGACGGACCGTGGCGAACAACAAATGGATCAAATGGATCGTCGGACTGTCCGGAGCGGCTCTGTTCTCCGGCCTCGTCGGCTTCCTCTCGAACGAGGGCGCGGCGACCGCTACCGCGACCGCCGGGCCGTCCGCCGTACAGAGTCCGGATAGCGGACAAGACTCCCTCAAGGACCAATGGAACGCGGACGACGGCGCCCAAGACGCCGTTCCGGACGACGGCTCCGGCGATACCGGAAGCGGCTTCGGCCGGCGCGGAGCGGGGGACGGCTTCTCCGGCTCGTACGGCGGCGATGCCGGACAAGACGGCTCCTCGTTCGGAGGCCGCATGCGCACCCGGGCTTCTTAACGTACCGGCGAACGACAGACAAGGAGGGAACGAATATGCATGCTTTTCACACGATGAACACCGGGTTCTCCACGGCGGGCCTGCCCCGCTCTTCCCAAGCCAAAGCGGAATCCTGGTTCTCCTTCGTCGAGAGGAACCTGAGCCGCTTCTCGCCGACCAGCGAGCTGTCGGCGCTGAACCGGTCCGCGGGCCGGCCGTTCATGGCCTCGGCGCTGCTCTATCAAGCGCTGGCGGCCGCCAATCGCTTCTATGAAGAGACGGACGGCCTCTTCAATCCGTACGTGGGCCGGCTTCTGAGCGACCTGGGCTACGGGACGTCCTTCGAGACCTTAAGCGGCGCCGATCCGAAAGAGGGGGATGCGGGGGCGAAGGCCGGGGCGGCGCACGGGAGGAGCGCCGGATCGACGCACGGGCCGGACGGCACGTCGTTGCGGCAGGCCGGGTCGGCCGTTCCCGACGGAAGGAACGCTCCCGCCGGCCCCGAATCTCCCCTCCGCCCGGGACTACTCCTCAGCCCCGGATCCCCCGCCGCGCTTAACGACCGGATGATGAGCGTCACGCTCTCCCCCGGCGCTTCCGTCGACCTCGGCGGGTTCGCCAAGGGCTGGAGCGCGGACCAGCTCTCCGCCATGCTTCTCAAGGAAGGCGTGCGCACGGGGGCGATCGACGCCGGGGGCGACATCGTCCTCTGGGGCTGCCCGCCCGGCGGCTGGGAGATCGGCGTTGCGAGCCCGTTCGCGCCGGACCGGGACCTGCTGTCGCTGCGAATCGGCGGAGCCGCCGGCGTCGCGACGAGCAGCCGCCTGAAGCGGCGCTGGCGGGACGAGTCCGGCGCCGAGCGCCACCATCTGCTCGACCCGCGGACTTCGCTGCCGGCCGATACGGATCTCGTCCAGGCGACGGTGCTCGCGCCTACGCTGACGGAAGCCGAGGTCTACGCCAAGTGCCTGCTCATCCTCGGCTCCGAAGAGGGCATTCCCTGGCTTCGCGCCAGGCGGCCGGGCTGCGCTTATGTGGCCGTCCGCGAGGACGGGGCGGTCTTGCGCGATCCGTCGGCGGCCGATCGCGAAGACGAAGGAGGCCTTCATTATGCGCACGCTATCTGAGCTGCTCACCGTATGGACGACGACGAGAGCCGCCGGCATCACGTCCTATCTGCTGCTGTACGTCTCGACGGTCGCCGGGCTGCTCGTCAGCTCCAGAATGGCGTCCAAGCGCGCCAAGGCCGCGATCCTGGGCGTCCATCAATGGAGCGGCTGGTTCGGCTTCCTCTTCGGCGCCATGCACGGCATGGTGCTGCTGTTCGACCGATACGTCGGCTACTCGGCCTTCGAGCTGGCCGTTCCGTTCGCTTCGGACGACCACCGGTATTTGAACGGGATCGGGACGCTGACCTTCTATATCTCCGCGCTGCTCCTCCTAAGCTCCGACCTGATGAAGAAGCTCGGCAAGCGCGTCTGGCGCGCGATCCACTTCCTGGCCTTCGCCGGGTACGGCCTCGCCTTGTGCCACGGGCTGCTGCTCGGGACCGATTCCCGCCAAGGCTGGATGCTCGCCATGTATGCCGCGACGGCGGCCTCGGTCGTCCTGCTCACGGCCATGCGGATCTACGGCGCGAGGCGGAAGAGCTCCTCTTCCGAGTACATCCCGCCCGCCGGCGGGGCGAAGCCCGTTCCCCTGGCCGGAGAGCGCCGAATCGTCCGCTGACGGCGCAGCGCCGCATACGGCAAAAGCCTGCCCGCCGGTCGACAGACACCGGGGGCAGGCTTTGGTTGCATAGGTCGGGATCCGAGCCCTCGTCGCATCAAGCGTTCAAGTCCGGCCTCGTCCCCGTCACGAGATAGACCGTGCTCTCCCCGATGTTCGTCGCGTGGTCCGCGATCCGCTCGAAGTAGCGCCCGACGAAGCTGAGCAGCGTCGCCTGCGAGATCGTCTTCGGATCCTCCACCATGATCGTGAGCAGCTCTCGAATGATCTGGCTGTACAGGGCGTCCACGACGTCGTCGTCCTTCGCCATCTTGTAGGCGAGGTCGACGTTCTCGGCGACGTAGGACTGGACCGACTCGCGGGTCATCGTCGAGACGATCTCCGACATTCTCGGCAGGTCGATCAGAGGCTTGATCAGCGTCTGGCCTTCGAGCCGGAGCACGACCTTGGCGACGTCGACGGACAGGTCGCCCATCCGCTCGAGATCGGAGGCGATCTTGAACGCCGCCAGAATACGGCGCAGATCCTTCGCGACAGGCTGCTGGGTGGCGAGCAGCTTCGCGCCCAGCTCCGTCACCCTCTCCTCCAGCTGGTTCAGCTCCAGGTCCTCCTTGACGATGCGCCGCGCCTTGATGACGTTGAGGTTCACGAGGGCGTCGGTCGCGTCGACGAGCGCCCTCTCCACCCGGCTTCCCATCTCCGAGAGCAGCGTCTGCATCTCCTGCAAGCCTTTATCGAATTCTTTTCTGACGGTCATCGTCTCGTCCTCCCGGGAGCGGCGTCCGGATTAGCCGAACCGGCCGCTGATATAATCTTCCGTCCTCTGGTCGGACGGATCGGAGAACAGCTTCTCCGTGTCGGAATACTCCACGACCTCCCCGTTCAGGAAGAACACCGTCTGATGGGACACGCGGGCCGCCTGGTGCATGTTGTGCGTCACCATGACGATCGTGTACTTGTCCTTCAGCTCCTGGGCGAGCTCCTCGATCTTGAGCGTGGAGATCGGGTCGAGCGCCGACGTGGCTTCGTCCATGAGCAGGATGTCGGGTTCGACGGCGAGCGCCCGGGCGATGCACAGACGCTGCTGCTGGCCCCCGGACAGGCTGAGCGCCGAGCGCTTCAGGTGGTCCTTCACCTCGTCCCACAGGGCCGCCGCCTTCAGGCTGTTCTCGACGATCTCGTCGAGCTGCTTCTTGCCGCGGATGCCGTGAAGACGGGGGCCGTACGCGACGTTGTCGTAGATCGACTTCGGGAACGGATTCGGCTGCTGGAACACCATGCCGACCTTCTTGCGAAGAGTCTCGACGTGCACGTCGCCGGAATAGATGTCGGTGCCGCCGATCTCGATCTTCCCTTCGATTCGCGTCCCCTGGATCATGTCGTTCATCCGGTTGAGCGTGCGGAGCAGCGTCGACTTGCCGCAGCCCGACGGTCCGATGAACGCCGTGATGGCTCGCTGCGGTATTTCCAACGATACATTTTTAAGCGCGTGGAAGGCGCCATAGAACAAGTTAAGCTTCTCGATCTGGATCAAAGCTTGCATAGGAACGTATCCTCCCGTAACGGAATTGCCGGTCCGGCGCGGCGAATCGGCCCTGGCGTCGGTCGGGGTCGGCATTCTCGGATCGATTGCAGGTTCGTAAGGGGACCGCGCGCGGCGCGGCTCCCGTTCGCCATGCGTCAGCCTTTGGTCTTGCGCGAATTGAACCAGAGCGGCACGCGGAAGACGAGGTTGATGAGCAGCACGACGAAAATAAGCACGGAGGTCGCCTTCTGCGCGATCTCTTGCGCGTCCGGCACGATCGCCTCCGATTGGACGTACCACAGATGCACGGCCAGCGTCTCGCCCGGGGAGAACAGATTGAAGTCCCACATCTCCCCGGAGGTCGTCACGCCCGCGGTCAGGATGATGACCGCGCTCTCGCCGAACGCGCGGCCGGCCGTCAGGCAGATGCCCGTCACGATGCCGGACAGCGCCACCGGGATGAGCACCCGCCGGATCGTCTGCAGGTGGGTAGAGCCGAGCGCGAACGACGCGTTCTTCAGCTCGACGGGGACGGAGCGGATCGATTCCTCCGTGACCCGGGTCAGGACGGGCAGGTTCAGGAACGCCAGGCTGACCGCGCCGCCGAGGATGGTGAGGCCGATCTGGAACATCTCGACGAACAAGGCGATGCCGAACAGGCCGAAAATAATCGACGGCACCGAGGAGAGCCCCTCGACGCAAATCCGGATGAGGCCGATCAGCCTGTTGTCCGGAGCGAACTCCGCCAGGTAGATGCCGGCGGCCATCCCGAGCGGAATGGAGATGACGAGCGAGATGAAGAGCAGGTAGAACGAGTTGAACAGGGCCGGGCCGATGCCGCCGCCCTCCTCGATCTCGCTCGGCAGACCGTACAGGAAGTCCCAGGTCAGCTTCGGCAGGCCGTTCTTCAGGAGCAGGAACAGGAGTCCGCAGATGAACAAAATGACGAGAGCTCCGATCCCCCACACGAGGCCGGTGAAGATCCGGTCGAGCGCGGCCGCGCGACCGTTGCGCTTGCCGAACGAGTTAGCCGCCGCCTTCGATGGTTGGCTCATGATTCGCGCGCCCCTCTCTTCTGCAGGAATCGGACGGCGACGATCATGAGCAGCGAGATGACGAGCAGCAGGAAGCCCATCAGGTAGAGCGCGTAGTTCCACGTCGAATCGAACTCGACGCTCGAGATCTGCATGACGATGTTGCTCGTGAGCACCGCCGTCGGGGTGAACAGGCTGCTCGGCATCTGTGCCGTGTTGCCGATGACCATGACGACGGCCATCGTCTCGCCGATCGCGCGCGCCATGCCGAGGATGACCGCGTACAGGATGCCGCTGCGCGCGGCCGGCAGGACGACGCGGACGATCGTCTGGAAGCGGTTGGACCCGAGCGCGTAGGAAGCGTCGCGGTACTTCTTCGGGACGGCGCTGATGGCGTCGTCGCTGATCCGGCTGATCGTCGGCAGCACCATGATCGTGAGCACGATCGCCGCGGCGAGCAGGCCGTCGGCCAGCTCGTTGCCGGTCAGGTCGCGCAGCAGCGGGATGAGCACGGTGAGGCCGAGGAAGCCGTAGACGACCGAGGGGATGCCGACGAGAAGGTCGAGCACGGGCCTCAGGATGTTGCGAAGCCACGAGGGCGTCACTTCCGCCAGGAAGACGGCGATGACGACCGAGAACGGAACGGAGATGACGAGCGTCAGCAGGGTGAGCGCCACCGTGCCGAAGATGAAGATCAGGGCGCCGTAGCGGTCGTTCTCGGGGTCCCAGTCCGCGGAGAAGAAGAATTCGCGGAACGACACGTTCTGGAACGTCAGCACGCCGGTGCGGAACATGAGGAACAGGATGCACAGCAGCACCAGGCATACGAATACGGCGCTGGCGATGCAGGCGACGCGGAAGATCGAATTCGACCATCTCAGGCGGGCCTTGCGATCGAACGCGGGGCCCGAGCCGCCGCGAATGCTCTGCCCGAGCTCGGCCGGGGCTGCCGCCTGGGCGGAGGCGTTCAGATCAAGCATGGATGCGGTCTCCTCTCACAAAGAGAAGCCAGCTTTGCGCCCAGTACGCTGAAGCTGGCTGGCTCTTCGATATATGGGGAATCGGGGATGTCGGATCGGGTCCGATTATTTCTTGACGGCCGACAGCGGGATGAACTTCAGCTTCTTCAGCGAGCCGTTCTGGAACTTGCTGCTCTGAATGTACTCGATGAACGCCTTCGTCGCGCCGGTCGGCTCGCCCTTCGTCATGAAGTAGCCGATGCCCCATACCTTGTACGAGCCGTTCAGAACGTTCTTCTCCGTCGGAGCGACGTTGTTGATCTTCATCGCCTTCATCTTGTCGGTCACGTACGGAAGGTCGATGTAGCCGATGGAGTTCGGCGTCGTCTCGATCGTCGTCTTCATGTCGCCGCTGGAGCCGACTTCCTTGTAGTTGTCGCCCTTGCTCATGAGTTCCTTGCCTTCCAGCGCCTTCATCTGGAAGTTGACGCGCGTGCCGGAGCCGAATTTGCGGTTCACGACGACGATCTCGGCGTCGTCGCCGCCGACGTCCTTCCAGTTCGTCACTTTGCCGGAGAAGATGTCCTGGAGCTGCTTCGTGGTCAGGCTGTCCACCTTGACGTTCTTGTTGGCGACGGCCGCGAAGACGGTGACCGCGACCGGGTTGGCGACTTGGCCGTCGAACTTCTTGAAGCCCGGAACGTCCTTGGAAGCGTCCCAGTCGACCGCGCCGATGTCGGCGATGCCCTTGCGGACGGATTGCGGTCCCGTGATGGAGCCTGCCGCGGAAGCGGAGATTTTGACCTTCGGGTTCTGCTTCTTGAATTCGCTGGCCGCTTGCAGCGTCAGCGGGAGAAGGGCGGACGAACCGTTGATGACGATTTTGCCTTTCAGGGTGCTCGCGGCGCTGGCCGCGGACGTGACGCCCGCCATCAGGGAGACGGCCAGGGCGATCGCGGATACGGATTTAATCCATTTTTTCATGGGATAATGACTCCTCTCGAATCGATCGAATGATTATTTGGTGATAGGCTTCCATACGCCGCCGTCGTTAACGAACAGCTGGTCGTTCTTGACGATCGCGACTTGGGAACCGGATGCCGCGATCGAAGACACTTCGGCGGATACCGTGTACAGCTGCTTCTTGGACCCGGAAGCCAGGTCGATCTCGTAGATGCCGTTGTTGGCGTCGTTAACGGAAGCGAGCACGTACAGCTTGCCGCCCGCCAGCACCGTCTCGATCACGTCGGAATCCCCGTAGACGGTCGACGTCTTCTGGTCTTGGCCGACGACGAGCGCCTTGGCCGGTTGATCTTCGCTCGGCACGCTGACGTAGTAAGCCTTGACTCCGTCATCGGAAGCGACGAAGAGCTTGTCGTCAGTCGACGTCGTCAGTTGAACCGGCTTGCCTTCGGCAACCGTCGAGTCGAAGGAGAAGATCTGCTGCTGGTTGGCCGAGAAGTCGATGGAGACGTTGTCCTCGTCCACGTTCGTGGCGTCGCTCGTCACTTTGCCGAGGGTCGTCACCGTGTAGATGAACTTCGTGCCGTCCGGGGAGACGCTCAGGTTCGCCTTGTAATCGACCTTGTCGTCCAGCAGCTTCGTGATCGTGCCGGAAGCCGGGTCGAGCTTGGCGATGACCGAGCCCTTGTCGCCCTGCAGGAAGAAGATCGAGCTGCTGTCCGCCGACCAGACGAGCTCCGGCTTGATGTTATTGTCGGAGCTGATCTTCGACGAGACCTTCGTGGCCAGATCGAGCACGTAGACCGCGCCGTCGCTGTCCGTGTACGCGGCCTTGGCGCCGTTCGGAGCGACGACCAGGTCGGATGCATTCGTTGAATGAAGGAGCTGCTCGTACTTGCCGGACTTGGCGTCGACGAGATAGTCGGTGCGTCCGTCGTCGCCCGTTACGGAGACGATGAGCGAGGACGGGCCCGCGAAGCGCGGGTTCTCGGCGCCTTCGAGCAGCTTCACGGTCGAGACGTTGATCTGCCCGCCGTAGACCGCCACCGTGCCGCCCAGTCCCGCCACGAGAGGACGAAGGGCGATGTAGCTCGCGCCGTTCACGCTGCGGACCGCTTGAGCCAGCGAGACCGTCGTCCCGTCGGCGACCAGCTGCTTCGCGTTCAGCTTCACTTCGACCTTGTGGCCGTTCAATTCGACGGTCGTCACCCCGTTATGTACCGAGATCTGAGCTCCGACCGCGGTGCCGAGGTCGCGGATCGAGACGAGCGTCTCGCCGTTCGAGCGGACGACGCGGAACGGAACCGCGGTGCCGTTCACCGCGAAGGTCGCTTCCTGAACTTGGAGGGCCGACGCGGCGGACTTCGCCGGCGTCGCCGCGGACGCCGCCCCTGCCGCGGACGTTCCTACGACTGCTGCTACTACGGAGACCGCTAATGCTCTCTTCATCAACATTGGCTCTTGTCACCCTTCTTTAGGTATCTTAGTGGTTTTAAGCTAACTCCGTACCCTTCTGCCTGCTGCTTCCCGACCGATCGCTCGAGACTGGATCCCCCCGAATCAGAAGCTCGATAATTGTAAATGGGTTCCTTTACAATCGCTATTATAAGGACGAAGTGTAAACCGGGATTGGATGGTATATTTTCACATTGTTAAAATTTGCTCATGTTAGCAAAAGGGGGTCGTCTGACTCTTGCGTATAACCAGAGGAGCGCGGGTTAGCGATGCGGCCATCGGCCGCGGCGGCTGCGAACGGAGCGGCTATGCGCTCGGGCCAGCATGGCCTATATTGGGCCTTCGGCGGCCGACTTGCGCGGGAGGTCGTGCGGCAGAGGCCCAAGTTGGGCCTTCAGTAGCTGTTACGCACGGAGGGGGTTCAATTTGAGGCTTTCAGCAGCTGACTTGCATGGGGGTTTGTGCCGCCAAGGCCCAAGTTGGACCTTCGGCAGCCGTCTTGCGGGGGTTCGAGCGGCAGAGGGATAATGAATCTTCGGGATTCTCTATGCAGGGGGAGAACGTCCAAATGGAGCCGAAATCTAGCCGACCCTATGCGCATGGGCGGCCAACTCAAGATTTTGTAAGGTTCCGACTCGCAATAGCAGCCTAACGCCTCGGATCGCCTCCCTCTTTCTCGCACGGCGGGCAAGCAGGCAAACCCCGACTTCATTCATCCGCATCCGAAAAGCAAAAAAGAAGCCCTCCCGAAGGTCGGTCTCCCGCCTTCCCGGATGGCTTCTTCTTCTCCTAGCCGGCTCTGAGCCCGCGGGCTCAGAAGCCGTTATACTTCAACCACGACGCGCACGCGTCGGTCCAACCGCGGACATGGGCGTCGTCCTCCGCCAATCCCAAGCCGTGGCGGCCGCGGGCGTACACGTGAAGGTCGAACGGCACCCCGTGCTTGCGCAGCGCCGCCGCGAACTGCAGGCTGTTCTCGACGGGAACGGCTCCGTCGTCGGACGTGTGCCAGAGGAACGTCGGAGGCGTGTCGCTTGTCACTTGCTCGTCGTTGCTCATCAAGGCGACGAGCTCGGGATCCGGCTCCGGGCCGAGCAGATTGGCGCGGGAGCCCTCGTGGGTATGCGGATCGCGCATCGTGATGACCGGGTAGCACAGAATCGCCAGGTCGGGGCGGCTCGACTGCCGCTCGATCTCGTCCTCCGCGTCCGGTCGTCCCGCGTCGTAATGCGTGGCGGCGGAGGACGCCGCGTGCCCGCCCGCGGAGAAGCCTAAGATCCCGACCCGGCGCGGATCGATCCCATACCGCTTCGCCTCGTGCCGCACGGTGCGGATCGCCCGCTGGGCGTCGAGCAGAGCGCACGGATAACGGTAAGGCGCCACGCGATACCGCAGCACGAACGCCGAGACGCCGATCGAATTGAGCCAGAGGGCGATCGGCTCTCCCTCGTGATAGGCGCGCATGCCGTACCCGCCGCCCGGAAGGACGATCACCGCCGGATGTCCTTCCCCTTCCAGCAGATAGGGAGTGATAGCCGGACGGTCCTCGTCCGTCGTTCCCGCCGCGAAGGGCGCTCCTTCGGGCCACAATAATTTCTCCATCAGCCGATATCCTTCCTTCGTCTACCAAGAATAAGGTTCGTCGCTGATAGATTACCATACCGAAGGGATCGTTCGAAACGGGAACACGGCAAAAAAGCGAAACGGGGCCGCCCCCGCTTCGCCTTCCTGCCGCATCGCATACGCGTTGCCGTTCGTTGCTATGCCGATGCCAATGCCGCTCGATTAGACGTATCCGATCGTCCGGATGCCGTTAAGGCTGATCGCCCGCAGCTCCGCGCCTTCCGGCAGCGAGCCCTTCAGCACGATCTCCCGGGTCTCGCCCGCGCGCAGATCGAAGAAGTTGTCGGACAAGGCGCCCGGCACGTTCAGGACGCCGACGTCCTTCGCGAAGACGTCGGTCGTCAGCGTAATCGCCGTGTCCCCGTTGTCCAGCGGCCGGCTCGCGACCTGAACGTTCGCCGGCTTCAGCTTCAACTGGCGCGGCTTGCCGAGCAGATAGGCTTGGCGCGCCAGGACCTCGCCTCCGGCCGACAGCAGGCTCACGAACACGACGGTCGTCGCCGCGTCGAAGCCCGCGACGTTCAGCTTCCCGATCGCCGTGGAACGATAGCCCAGGCCCGAGACCTCCCGCTCTTCCGAGCGGACGACGGAATCGGTCGCCAGGTCGTAGAACTCCGCCTTCACCTTGCCGGAGAAGTCTCCGCGGTCGTGGACGACGAACAGGTCGGCTTCGTCCTGTCCCGGCTCGATCTTCGCGATCACGTTCGGCGACTGGAACGTCCGCTTCATATAGAAATACGAAGGCTTCTTCACCTTGCCGTAGTCGACGAGCGCCCAGCTGATCGACGGCCACAGGTCGCTCCACTGCCAGATGAGCGCGCCGGACGTGTCGGGCATCCTGGATACCCAGTGCTCCACGCCGAACCGAAGGGCGTTCGCCTGCATCAGCTGGTTGACGTAGACGAAGTCGTTCTTGTCGGCCGGCAGGCGGTAATCGCCTACCGTATAGTAGAAGAGACGCTGGATGCCGTTCGGCGCCTTCTGCATCGCGTCGAACTTCGGATCGCGCAGATCCGCGTCCGGATCGACCTTGTCGAGAACGAGCGCGGACGGGTACGACTGCATGCCGAATTCGGACAGGAACCGTCCGTTCACTTCCCGATATTCCTCGTAAGGATGCGTCTGCCCCCACACGTACCAGGAATGCATGTCGCCGTAGTCGCCTTCGTAGCGCGAATCGTCGAACGTGAGCGTGTACGGGCTCGTCGGCCAGTAAGGACGGAGCGTGTCGCGCCGGCAAGCTTCCTTCAGCACGTCGAAGTAAAGCTTCTCCCCGAAGCCGTGCTTGCGCTTCTTGCGGCTGCGCTCGATGAAGAACTGGTTCTCGTTGTTGCCGCACCAGAGCACGATGCTCGGATGATAGCCGAACTCGTCGATGACGAAGTCGGCTTCCCGGCGCACGAGCTCGCAGAACGCGTCGTCGTCCGGGTAGTCGCCGCAGGCGAACATGAAGTCCTGCCACACCATAATGCCGAGCCGGTCGCACTCCGCGAAGAAGTCGTGGTTCTCGTACGTGCCTCCGCCCCACACGCGGATCATGTTCATGTTGGCGGCCGCGATGTCCTCGATCTCGGTCCGGTATTCTTCGGCCGTGTCCAGGTTCGGGAACAGCTTCAGCGGAATCCAGTTGACGCCCTTGCACAGAATCTCGATCCCGTTGACGACGATGAGGAATTTGCGGCCTTGCTCGTCGTACGGCATCCGAATCTGGACGTCGCGAAGGCCGACCGTGCATGCCGATTCGCAGGAAGCGGCCGACGTCCGCACCTCCGCCTCCAGCCGGTACAGAGGCTGGGCTCCGTGGCCGGCCGGGTACCACAGCTTCGGATCGGCGATCTCGAGGCTCGCTTCGTAGACGCGCTCCCCGGGGGCGAGACGCACCCGCTCGCTCTTCTCCGCGACGATAAAGTCGCCGTCGTAGAGACGGCAGACGAAGTCCGCTTCGGTCGATTCCCCAAGGGCCGAGACGACTTTATGCTTCGCCGCAATAATCGCCTTGTCCTCGGCGATACTGACGATGCGGTAGCCGAGATGCTCGCCGCGAACGCCTTCGTAGCTCTCCACGCGCACGGCCTTGTGAATGCCGACCGTAGCCACGCGGGCGCCCCAGTCCCAGCCGTAGCCGTACTGGGCTTTGCGCCCGAACAGCCGGGGCGAGATGCCGTTCCAGAGGAAGAGCGACTCGCCGAACGCCTTCTCCTTCTCCTTCATCGTCTCCGTCGGAGAGAAGATGCGCACGGACAGCTCGTTCTTCGCCTGGGCGATCCCCCGGATATCGAACCGGTAGGAGATGAACATGTTCTCCGTCCGTCCGAGAACGGTGCCGTTCAAGCTCACTTCGGCGAACGTGTCGATCCCTTCGAAGACAAGCTCGAGAGCTTGCGAGCGAAGCTGTTCGCCGTCAAGCTCGAACGTTCTCGTATATACCCAGTCGTCGTGCTCGACCCACTCGATCTTCGGCTCGAACAACGTATCGTATTCGTTCGGGAGCGCTCCCTGCTCCATGAGATCCTTCTGGATGAACCCCGGCACCCGCGCCCGGTATTGCTCGTTCGTCCGGACGTTAGCGGCCGTCCATATTCCGTTTAGTTCCGCGATCCGCATTTCTTCGCACCTGCTTTTGAGAATTTGATAGTCATGATAGGAGGTTACAGTTAGGCATATCATCTAAGATTTCGAGAGAAATGTCAAACAAAAAGATGATAAAAAAGACGATCCACCCGACGAAGAAGGGCAAAATCGCCTTGTCGCTCTATTCGGTTAAGGGAGGAACGTCGTCGTCGCTGTCCAGGAAGGCCTTCACCCGATCCCGGTACCGCTCCTTCAACGAATAATTCTGATACAGCCTGGACGCCACCCGCGTCGAATCCCCGAAGAAAAATCGCTCGTACAGCGTCTGTCTTCCGCCGAAGGGGCCGGCGCTCATCTCCCAGGCGAGCCTCAGCAGAGCGACCTTCCTCCGGGCGTCCGTCTTTTCCCCCTTCAAATAAGTCTCGAGCAAGGCCCCGTTCTCCGAATCGAAGTCCTTCTCTCCCGGAATCATGATCAGGCTTCCCGCCCCGATCAGCTGCAGGATCTCGACGATCCGGGGGTACAGGCGGGGGTAGAGGAAGTTGGCGCTGTACAGAATGTCGGGATTCGGCGCGAGCAGCCCGAACCGGTCGCGGACGGCCCCGGCCTCCGCCGCCAGCAGCATCGCCTTCAGCGCCTCCGCCATGGCGATCGCTTCCGCCGCCTTCTCCACGACGTGCGAATACCCGGCCAATCCGAACGAATCCACCATCTGCTCCAGCGTTCCGAAGGCGAATTCGGTCTTGGCGACGATCCGGGCGAGAATCTGATGGGAGACGTGCGTGTGGAACCGGCTATGCTCAAGCCAGGCGTTGACCATGAAGGGGTCGCCGAGCAGGAAGATTCTCTCTTCCGGAACGAGCACTTGGTCGAAGATCGCCAGCGTATCCATCTCGTCGAACCGCGAGCTCAGCGGATAGTCGTAGCGGGAGCCGTCCGTCGCCCAGTTCTCCCGGCAGACGAACCGAAGGCCGGGCACGTTGTTCGGGACGGCGAAGACGAAGGCGTACGGGTTCTCCTCGGCGGACAGGTGCGGCAGCGGGACCGGGAACACGAGAAGCTCTTCGGCCGTCGCCCCCTGCGTCGTCATCAGGAACGCTCCGCTGACGACGATCCCGTCTTCGGTTCTCCGCTCGACGCGCGCCGCGGCCGGAATCTCCAGCGTCTTCAGGAAGGAGGACAGCCTGGCGGCCGGAGGCTGGACGAACGCGTGGGACAGCGTCACGTCGCGATCCCGGCAATAGGCGTAATAGCGCTTCGCGTTGTCGGCCCATCGGGGATATTCCCGGGCGAAGAGGCCGGCGGTCGCGCCGAACGCCATGATCGCGGTGTTCATGTAATCCGGGGATCTTCCGAGGAAGCCGTGATGGCGCCCCGCCCAGAGAGACATCATCTCTCTCCGCCGGACCAAATCCCTTCTCGTCCGGGGCGGCAGGAAGGATAGTCCCGCCGGTTCGCCGGTATCCGGCGCCTCGTAGGTCATGCGGGCCCGGTAACGGTCGTCTGCCTGCATGTCGTACAGCTCCGCTTGCGTCCGAACGAGCCCGCTGAAGGCCGGGTGCTCCGTCAGGCCGCCGTCGATTCTCTCGCCCTTCAGCCATACGTGCGGCCGGCTCTCCCGGATGCGGGCGACGTATTGTTCTCCCGTCTTGATCGCCATTCGCGTGCCCCCTCCATGTCGAGAATCGCGGCGCCTCGAGCGGGATCCGTCCAAGCGGGCCGCCGGGCGATGCCGCCGCCTCACCAGCATATGAAGCGGGAGTGCCCCCAGGTTCCCCGTATACGCAAAAATCCGCGACGCCAGGATCGCGGATAAGGCGGCTTCGAGTCGCGGACGGCCGGCAGCGCGAACGCCGCCGTCAGCCAGCCGCCTTCCGGAAGCCGGCCGCTTCGGCTTCCGCCTCGGTGCAGAACAGGGCTTCCTCCTTCGTTCTCTCGTACTGGGCCCCGCCCGGCACGTGATAGATCTTGTCGCCCTTCGAATTGATGTTGCCTTTGATGCGGGGGTTCTTGCACGACGCGGGAGCGGCGGTCTTCCCGGCTCCGCCGTCTTCCCCGGCTTCCCCCGCCTCTCCGTCGGTCCCGGTGTCTTCGGCTCCGGCCGCATCGGAAGGCGTCTTCTCCTCGGGCATCGCGATCGAAGCCCGCAGCGTCTCGAAGTCGTTGTCGTCGTTCCACATCGCCTCGAAGCGCTCGGAGAACGAGCGCGCGATCTCGGCGTCGCGGAACGCCATGAAGATCTCGTCGTTGGTCGTGCTCGCCGACTTCGAATAATTGAAGGAACCGGTCGTGGCGACCTCTCCGTCGGCGATCGTCATCTTGAGGTGCATCAGCCCGCTGTGGCTGTTGATCTTCAGCGGAATGCCGGCGCTGCCGAGCAGCTTGAGCGCTTCCTTCTGCGACTTGCCTCCCGATTGGATGCGGTCCGTGATGATCCGCACCTTCACGCCCCGGCCCGCCGCGTTCTTGATCGCCTGCACGATATCCGGGTAGGTCAAGCTGTAGATCGCGATGTCGAGCGTCTCGGACGCTCCGTCGATCACTTCGATCAGCTTCTTCTCCGGATGCTGGTCCGCTTGCGTGAACGCCCATTCGACCTGTCCATCCTTAAGGTCCGCGGTCGACGCTTCGCGAACGGACGGCCCCGCCGCCGAGCATCCCCCGAGCAGCAGAGCCGCTGTCATAATGAGCGCGCTTCCTGTTCTCCAACGCATGCCTGTCATTCCATCCTCTCCGTCTCCCAAGCGTGACAACCCGAAATTCCATTATCCATCGGGTCCCGCGCCAAGTCAACGGAGGGCGGGGCTCACGGCCTCGCCGGACGGCGTCTTACCGAAGCGGCATCGGAGCCGGCCGCTCGCATGAGCTCGTCATCTTGTAATGGACTCCTTGCTCGGAAGCGTCGTGGAAGCCGTGCATCGCTTCCAGCACGTGGAACGCGAGCTCCCCGTTCGCGCGGTGCGGCCTTCCCGTCAGGATCGCCTCCGCCATGTCCGCCGCCCCGATGCCGCGGGCGTTGTCGGCGTTGCCGTGCGTCAGCGGAATCTCGCTCCACTCCTTCGCCCCGGCGCGCCGGACGAGGACCGGGCCGCCGAAGGTGTTCGGGTCCGGCACGAGCAGCGTTCCCGCGCTTCCGTACACTTCGATGCGCGGCAACTGCGAGCCGCCCTTCGTGTCGAAGCTGGTGAGCAGCGTTCCGATCGGGCCGGCCGCGAAGTCCAGAATGCCCGCCACGTGCGTCGGCACGTCGACCTGGATCGTCTGGCCCCGCTTCGGCTCGCTCGTGATCGTCCGTTCGGGGAACGACGCGCGCGCCGAACCGGTCACCCGCGAGATCGGGCCGAGCATCGCCACGAGGGCGGTCAAGTAATACGGCCCCATATCGAACATCGGGCCGCCGCCCTTCTTGTAATAGAACTCCGGATCCGGGTGCCAGCTCTCGTGGCCTCCGCTCATCATGAACGCCGTGGCGCCGATCGGCGTGCCGATCCAGCCGTCCTCGATCAGCTTGACGCAGGTCTGGATGCCGCCGCCGAGGAACGTGTCCGGCGCTCCGCCGACGAGCAGGCCGCGCTTCGCGGCCGTCTCCAGCACTTGCCTTCCTTCCTCGCGCGTGACGGACAGCGGCTTCTCCACGTAGACGTGCTTCCCGGCTTCCAAGGCTTGAATGTTCACCGACGCGTGGGCCTGCGGAATCGTCAGGTTAATGACCATATCGATGTCGTCCGCCGCCAGCAGCTCTTCGACCGAGCAGCCGCGAACGCCGTGCTCGGCCGCCTTCGCCTTGGCGCGCTCCACGTTCAAGTCCGCGCACGCGACGATCTCCATCGAATCGAACCGGCTCCCGTTCTGGAAGTAGATTCCGCTGATATTGCCCGTTCCGATGATGCCCGCTCTTATTTTTTTCCCCATAATGGCAGTATCCTCCCGCTTGAACGCTCGTTATAGTTGGTTGTCGGCCATGCCGGTATACGCCGCCGCCGCGGACGACCGTCCCGCGGCCGCCTTGCCCTCCGCGCACCAGAGGAAGCCGCGGCGCATCAATTCCTTCACGACGGGAATCTCGATGATATTGGCCTGATGGCCGAGCGAATTGTAGTAGACGCGTCCGACGCCCCAGCGCTTCGTCCAGACGACGGGCATATCGACCGCCTTGTTGAGCGAATGGGGGCCCGGAACGACGGGGAACCTCGTCGTCGCGAGCACTTCGACCGCCGGGTCGACGTGCAGGTAATACTGCTCGCTCGCCACCTGGAAGT
The DNA here is from genome assembly GCF_014212175.1 of Cohnella xylanilytica. Taxonomy (GTDB): domain Bacteria; phylum Bacillota; class Bacilli; order Paenibacillales; family Paenibacillaceae; genus Cohnella; species Cohnella xylanilytica. The sequence goes on from NZ_JACJVR010000013.1 coordinate 45,991, forward strand.
CTTCGATGCCGTCCGTGAGCGGGCTGGAGGAATGCTTGATGTTCACCGTGTACTCGACGCCGTCGTTGCCCGGATGGGCGACCCATTGGCCGCCGGTCATGAACTGCCAGTCGACGTTGTCGCGGAACGAGTCGCACATGCCGCCGTGGCAGCCTGCCAGGCCGACGCCCGCCTGGACCGCCTCCGACACGTTGTTCACCCACTGCTGCTCGATTCTGCCCATCGTCCAGACCGGAACGATGAGGTCTAGGCCCTTCAGCTTCTCTCCTTCCGAGAACGCTTCCAGCGTATCGGACACTTCCACCTCGAAGTTCTCCTTCTCCAGAACGTCCCGGAAAATATCCGCGACCTGGCGGGGCTGATGGCCGTCCCAGCCGCCCCATACGATCAATGCTTTTCTCATGAATGCACCTGCTTCCTTAAATTAGGCTGGACTTCCGAACGATCAACCGAGTGCTCAGCGTCTCTCGGAACGGCCTCAGCCCTTCTTCGCTCTTCCGCCCTTCCAGCAGTCTCTCCGCCGCCAGCTTCCCCATCTCGTAGAAAGGAACCTCGACGGTCGTCAGAGGAGGATCGAACAGCGATGCGGCGTCGGAGTCGTCGTACCCGACGACCGGCAGAGCCTCCGGCATCCGGCAGCCTTGCTCGCGCAGCCCTTGAATGAGGCCGATCGCCATCCGGTCGTTGGCGCAGACGAGCGCGTCGAGGCGCTCCAGATCGCGCCGCACGGCGGAGGCGGCTTCGAACCCGCTCGTCCGGCTGTAATTCCCTTCGTAGATCAAATCCGGATCGGCCGGCGCTCCCGCTTCCTCCATCGCCTTCCGGTAGCCTTGGGCCCGGTCCGCGCTGTTGGAATAGCGGGCGGAGCCGTTCAGGAAGCCGATTCGGCGGCGGCCGGCGTCCAGCAGATGCTTCGTCGCCAGATAGCTTCCGGTCACGTGGTCCGCGCAGACGGAAGGGATGCGCGGATCGTCGTACCTCTGGTCGACGACGCAGAACGGCAGCCCGAGCTCGGCCATCCGGACGATCGATTCCATCTCCCGGGGCTGGTAGCTCGCTCCGAGGACAAGGCACGCGTCCACCCGCTGCGTGGCGAAGAGCGAAGCGTAGTCGTACGCTTCTCCCGGGTCCCGGTACAGAAGCAGCAGCCCTTGGCCGGACTCCCGAACCGCTTCGCCGATCCCGCTTAGGATCTCGGAGAAGTAGAAGGTGGAGAAAAGATGGACCTTCGGAACATGCGGCAGCACGACTCCGATGTTGCCGCTCTTGCCGCGGGCGAAGCTGGCCGCCACCGCGTTAAGCTGGTAGCCGAGCTTCTCGGCCGCCTCCCTCACGCGCGCCCGGGTCGACTCCTTGATCGGCCCGACCCCGTTCAGCACCCGGGACACCGTCGCTTCCGACACGCCCGCGAGTTCCGCCACTTCTTTGCGCGTCGCCATCGCTTGTCGCATCCCTCCCGCCTCGTTTGCCATGATCCTACAATGTACACGCGTACATTATGACACCGCCAATCCCTTCGCGTCAATGGGACGATCCAAAATATTCGAGGGGAAAATGAAACGGAAAGGGGGTGAGGGCTTATCCCCTTGCCTCAGCTGCTGCCGATACAGGTGTTCCGTCTGTCGCGCCAAACTCCCTGATGCCCGCCGACATAACTTCCGGGCTATCCCTATACCTCAGTCGCTATCTTTACGAGCTTCCACTATGCCGCCTATTGTTCGACTCCACTATGCCAGCTTAATATGCTTATCCTCGCTCCTTAGCCGGATCGGGATCATTCGAGCGCTCCCGATTGCCGTTCGTCAGCAGCCTCTGCCGCGGCATTTGAGGCTTATCCCTATGCCTCAGTGTCGTCGGTTCTATTTATTCGACTATATGGCTTATCCCCGTGGCTCAGTCCGTTTGCATCGCTAATTTCGAGAGAGGAAATTACCCGCATGGACGGGATAGCGACGTTGGGGACGAATGTAAGCAACCGGATTACTCGCCTGAACGGGAAAGCGACGAAGGGGTCGGAAGCGAGTAACCCGATTACTCACATATACGGGATAGCGGCGTTGGGGGCGAATGTAAGCAACCGGATTACTCACCTGAACGGGTAAGCGACGAATGGGGCGGAAGTGAGCAACAGGGTTACCCGCATAGGAATGTTGCTGAGCGGAGGGGATAAGCCTATAAGCTGCGATAAACCGATTACATCCGCATAAAAGCGCAACCGCCCGACTCTTTAAGCGCGAGCGTCGGCGGTCGCGCTACAGGCATAGCCCACAACACCCCCACCGCCGCATTCAGGTTCCGCAAACATGCCGATTCCAGCATAAAAAAAACCGCCGGGATCAGTTCCCGGCGGATGCGGCTGGTTCGGATTCGTTCTCTTGGCTGCCGTCGATCGGCCCGACGTTCGGGTCCTTATCCGGCAATTGCTTGACGTAGCTGTCGGACAGGTTGAGCAGCTTGAGCGCCCGGTTGTACTGGTCTTCCGTCGAACCGTTCGCGTCTACGCTGTTGTCGATTACCGAATAGTTCGTGCCGTCCTCGTAGGAGATGCCCGGCAGGAACATGCTCGTGTCGTTGATGAACGAGCCGGTCGGCAGGAAGTGCCTCATCGGCAGAAGGTTCGTCGTCTGGTTCAGCAGGTCCTCGCCGAAGTGGATCTGATCCTTCAACGAGACGCCCAGCAGGTTGGCGGCGGTCGGAAGGATGTCGATCTGTCCGCCCGTCTGCTCCCACTTGGCCGGGTAAGTGACGCCCGGAGCGTGCATAATAAGCGGGACGTTGAACATGTCGGTGTAGCCGTAGTCGCGGCCCATGACTTCCTTCATCAGGTCTTTCTCTTTGTTGTCCAGCGCGTACAGCGACAGCCCTTGATGGTCGCCGTAGAACAGGATGACGCTGTCGTCCCACAAGCCCCGCGCCTTCAAGTCTTCGACGAACTGGCCGAGGGCATAGTCCGCGTAGTTCTGGGAGCGAATGTAATCGCCGACGAGAGTGCCTTCGAAGCGCTCCGGCAGGTCCATCTTGTACTTGCGCTCCGGCAGGTTGAACGGGTGATGCGCGCTCATCGAGAGGATCATCGCGTAGAACGGCTGCTCGGACCGGTCCATCTCTTCGAGCTTATCGATCGTCTTGTCGAACAGAACCTCGTCCGAGGCTCCGAACGCGACGTGGTCTTCGGTTCCGTAGAATTTCTTGTCGTAATACTTCTGCCAGCCGAGCGACTTGTACAGCTCCGTGCGGTTCCAGAAGCTGATGTCGTTCGTGTGGAACGTCGCCGTCGCATAGCCGTTGCTTCCCAGCAGCTTCGGCAAGCTAGGGAGCGCCTTATCCACGTAATTCTGAATCGCCGGCTCGTGCCGCGGGACGTAGAGAGACGTATTGACGACGTACTCCGCGTCGGAAGTCGTTCCCGAGCCTACGCTCGTATAGAAGTTGTCGTAGTGGAAGTTCTCCGCCGCGAGCTTGTTGATGTTCGGCGTAATCTCCTGGCCGTCGATCTTGAGACCGATCAGGAAGTTCTGGAACGATTCCATCTGGACGATGATCAGATTCTTGCCTCGGTCCGCCCCGTAGTAAGCGGGAACGAGCGGCGGCTGAATGCCCTTCTGCCGGTCGATCGCTTCCTGCGTGATGTCCTTCTTGTCGATCATCTCTTCGTCGATCGCCGTATCGGCGAAGATCGTGTACACCTCGTAGTTGAGAATGCCCATTCCTTCGGCCTTCTTGATCTCGTTCATGCTCGCGTGGTTCGGCCAGATGCTGAAGATGCACAGAACGGCCGAGAGCGAGAACGCCCCCAGAAGGACGCGCCGGTTCGCCTTCCTCATGCCGATGTTCTTCAGCTTGGCGACCGTCTTCGGACGGAGCATGAAGATGCCGATAATGACGATATCCAGGAAAATAAGCAGATAATAGGGATCGATCAGCGAATACGTGCTGTCTCCGACCTTCGTCACTTTGTCGGCTTGGTTCAAGGCGTGATAAGTAACGATGACTCCGTAATACTTGTAATACATGAGTACAGCGAAGTAAAGCACCGTCAATAATAGGTTCACGATCATGTAGTAGAGGAACTTCCGCTTGGTCGCGAACCATTCGATGACGCAGAAGACCATCCAGAAGAACGGGATCTCCGTCACGACCGTCGCCCACGACGGGCCGTCGTCGAACACGACGAACCAAGCCAGAGCGCCCTTCAGCAGAAGGATAATCGTGAAGAAAATAAACGGTCTGTTGCGCAACGCCCGAATGACTGACATCGCTATATCCCTTCCTTCCTTGCGCACGCGCAAAAAACAGGCTGAGCGGCTTGCAGCCTGTCTTTAGAGGCGTTCCTTGATGTTTTTCATAGGCGTACAGGATTGATAGAGACCATTATGATGCTCAAATATTATTTTGTCAAAAAGAAACTTATTCCGACGATACGATTTTATAAACATTTTAGGATGGATTGAAACACTTCGCCAGCCCAAAAGCAAAAGCCGCCCGCGGGCGGCTTGTCCGCTCGCCGGAAGGCCGCCGGCGGACGCCCGCGGAGGCTCTTCCGCCGACCGCGGGCTTCGGCGGGAGAGCCTACGGCCGGCCGGAGGGCGAGGATACCCGGGTGGCCAGGAAGGCGCGCAGGGCCAGCTCGGGAGCCCCCGAGCCGATCCGCATCAGCAGGGAGGAGAGCGCCGGCTGGCCCAGCGCGGACTGCAGCAGCCGCCCCCACCGCGAGGGTCCGGCGAACGGCTTGCGAAGCGCCGAGGCGTACGCCAGCCTCCAGCGCTCCAAGCCGATCTCCCCGCGCAGATAGCGGTCCGCGAGCGGCGCGCAGAGCTCCGCCGACCTTAGCGCCATCGCCATCCCGTCGCCGCACAGCGGCGGCACGACCATCGCGGCGTCCCCGACGAGCGGGAAGCGGCTGCCCCATGCCCTCGGCTTCCGGCTGATCCGCACGGGCGCCACCGCCTTCTCCGTCCCCGGCACCGGGCGCCCTCCGCGAATCCGCTCGGCGAACCCGGCATGAAGCGAAGCCGCCGCGCGAAGCCAGCCTTCAGGGGCGGAGCCCGCTTCCCGCATGAGCGTCCGGTCGACGAGCGCGGCGACGTTGACCGTCCCCCCTCCGACCGGCGCGACGCCGACGTAACCGCCGGGGAAGAAGTACAGCTCGACATCCGTGCCCGCCGTCACGCCTTCCATATGCACCTTCCAGCCCACATTGCCTACCTCCGCGGGCCGGCGAACCTCGCCCGCCAGGCCCGCGGGCGCGTTCCTCCCCCATGCGCCGATCACCGCGCGGGAGCGGAAGGTCAGCCCCCCTTCCCGTCCGCGCGCTTCGATCCGGTACTGCCGGCCTTCCGGCGCGACGGACAACGCCGTCGTCGCCCTCCGCAGCTCGGCCCCGTGCTTCGCCGCCTCGCCGAGCAGGGCGCCGTCCAGCGCCGGGCGGCTGACGCCGAGAGCGGGGACGGGAAGCGGGAACCGCGACGAGCGGCCCGAGGCGGAGACGAGCCGCACGGCTTCGATCGGGGAAGCCGGCAAGCCGTCCAGAATTCCGCCCAGTCCGAGAGCCTCCAGGCTGCTCCGCGATTCGGGCGACAGGAACTCCCCGCACACCTTGTGGACCGGCGGATCGGCGCGATCGAGCGCCAGCGTGTCCCAGCCGCGCGCGGCAAGCGCTCCGGCCATGGCGGAGCCGGCGATGCCGGCCCCCAGCACGACGACGTCGTAGCAGCGCTCCATCGTCATCGCCCTCCTCCTAAGTCGCCGCCGCAGCCGCCTTGGCCGCAGAGCCGCGCGACGGCCGCGTATCGGAACAGCGGCCTCCACGAGACGTCCAAGGCGACGGTCCCGCCGGTCCCCGCGCCCAGTCGCGCCCAATCCTCCCGGCGGAACCCCTTGGCGACCGACAGCGGCCCGTCGTGGCGGATGTACCGGTTGCGCGACAGCACCCGCGTCGCGAGCGATACCGCCAGCCAGGCGAGCCAGTGGCGGTGAATGTCGGCCAGCACCGCTCCGATGCGGGACGCTTCCAGCAGGCGCGTCAGCACGGACGGCAGCTCCTCGTCGGAGAAGTGATGCGCCAGCTGGCTCGCCGTCACGACGTCCGCGCAGCGCGGCGGCAGCTCGAACAGGTCTCCCCGGCGCACCTCGATCCGGCTCTCGCCGCGGAACAGGCTTCTCGCTTCCTCGCACGCTTCTTCCGTCTTGTCCATCAGCACGAGGCCCAGCCGCACGCCTTCGCGGTCCGCCCAGCGGAGCAAGGCGCGATTGACGTCGCCCGATCCCGCTCCGACGTCCAGCACCGTCCAGTCGCCGGGCCTCCCCGCTTCCTTCCACAGCCGCTTCACGCCGTAGAGAGCGGGCCCGGAAGCGCCGAAAACGCGGTTCAGCAAGCGCAGGTGCCGCAGCGCCTCCCTCAGCTCCTCCCCGCCCCGGGCGAAATCGTCCATCAGCTCGGGCTCCCGAGCCCGCGTCCGCAGCCGGTTACCCATGGGCGAGGGCTGCGGGCGCTTCCCGCCCAAGTTCCGGCGTCTCCCCGACATATGCGATCTTCATCATCTCGGCGCCGACACCCGGCCCGAACGCGATCGCCACGCCGCTCGCCGATTCCGGATCGCGGGGAAGAGCGCCGCTCTCCAGCTTCCGTCTCAGCTCCTGGAAGACGAACAGCAGCGTCGCCGACGACAGGTTGCCGTATTCCCGAAGGACCGTCCGGCTGGCGCTTGTCTCCTCGCCGCTTAAATCAAGCGACGTCTGCAGCGCGTCGACGATCCCCCGGCCGCCGGGGTGAATCGCCCACAATCCCGGCTTCCCGTCCGCGCCGAGCCACTCGCCGAGCCGAGGCGGAACGACTTGTCCGATCAGCCGCGGAATGCCCGCGGACAAATAAAGATCGAACCCGGTCGGCCCGAGCTTCCACGCCATCTCGCCTTCCGAATCGGGGAACAGAACCGTCCGCCCTTCTCCCAAGGCGAAGAGGCCTCCGCCGCTTCCCGAGACGACGCACGCGGAAGCGCCGTCGCCGAAGAAGGCGGTCGCGTACAGCGCTTGGCGATCGTCGGACGGCTGGATATGAAGGGTGCACAGCTCGACGCAGACGACGAGGACGACGGCGGACGGATCTCCTTCGGCGAGATCCCGGGCCAGCCGGATCCCTGTCAGCCCGGCCGCGCAGCCGAGGAACGTGAGCGGGATTCGCCGCACGTCCGGTCGCATCCCGAGCCCCTTCGCGAGCGCGACGTCCAGGCCGGGCAGGAATTGCCCGGTGCAGCTCACCGCGATCAGATGGGTCACGTCGGACGGACTCGTCCCGCTGTCGGCCAGAGCCCGTTCGGCGGCTTGGCGGGCGAGGGGGACGGACTCCCGCTCGTAGACGAGCATTCTCTCGGCCGTCGTCGGCACCCCTTCGGGGTTGCCGTTCACCGCGTAGCGGCACAGCCCCGCCGCCTCGAGCAGGTTCGGCTCGCACGTGTAGCGCCGTTCGACGCCGGATTGCTTGAAGATTCGGCGGGCCCAGCGCGCCGAGTCTCCTTGGCCGCCGAGCGCATCCGACAGTCGGGCGGCGACGTCCTCCTGATCCAGCCGGTGGGGCGGCAAGGCCGTCCCGATTCCCTGGATCGCGATATTGCCGTGGCGAAGCTTCATCCGCGTATTCCTCCTTGCCCGCTAGCGCGAGGCGACTTGTCCTTTTCCTACACGGTATGAAGCTTCGTTCCATCCTATTCCGAAGATCGCGCGCCCGTCCGCAACTAAGGCCAAAAAAAGACGAAAGCCCCCGGCGTCCCAAGACGCCGAAGGCTTGCTTCCGACCGCTTCCATTATCGCTTCCGGTCCGCCGGATAGACGAGTCCCATCTGTCTTCTCGCCTCGTCCATCACTTCCATGACGGCGAGCGAGCGCTCGTGGGAATTGAAGGACGACTGCTTCTCTCCCCGCCCGATCAGGTCGATGAACTCCTGGACCTCGTACCGCATGCTCAGCGAAGATTGCTCGACCGCGATCTCCTCCGTCCGTCCGTCGCGGTACCGAATCTCCGCCTTCTCCGGATGGCTGATTTTGTCGATGAGGATGCTGCCTTCCTCGCCCTGGATCTCGCTGGGCAGGTAGGAATTCGAGATTTTCGAATATTGAATGACCGCTTCCATATCCCCGTAGTTTAATAGAAGGCTTCCTTCCCCGTCGACTCCGGAGGAGAGGAGAACCCCGCTGGCCTGCACCTTGTCCGGACGGCCGAACAGGACGATCGCGGGATAGAGGCAATAAATCCCGAGATCCATAAGCGCCCCGTTGGAGAATTCGGGATTGAAGGCGTTCAGCACCGTTCCCGCCCGGAAAGCGTCGTATCGGGAAGAATATTGGCAGTAGCTCGCGAAGTAGCGCCTCACCTTCCCGATGGAAGGCAGCTTGTCCCGGATCGCCTGGAAGTTCGGAAGCATCGTCGACTTGAGCGCCTCCATGAGCAGCACTCCGTTGCGGGTAGCGGCCTCGGTCATCATCCGCGCCTCCCTCGCGTTGGAAGCCAGCGGCTTCTCGCAGAGGACGTGGATGCCGAGCTCCATGCAAGCGATCGCCTGCTCCGCATGAAGACTGTTCGGGGTGGCGAGGTAGACCGCGTCGATCTCCCCGCTCCGGCACATCCGCCCGATATCGTCGTATGCGTGGGGCGCCCCGTGCTTGTCCGCGAATTCGCGCGCCTTCTCCGCCGACCGGGAATAGACCGCCGCCAGCCGGAAGCCCTCCGTCTCCTTCGCCGCCTCGATGAACGCGTCCGTAATCCAATTCGTGCCGATAACGCCGAATCGTACCATAATCACTCGCCTGCCTTGCCGTTAAGGTATTCGTTCAGCCTCCATCATATCAGTACAGGGCCGGAGTTCTAGAGTAAAGGGCTGAAC
>NZ_JACJVR010000130.1 GCF_014212175.1 Cohnella xylanilytica
GCGTGCCTCTGGGCACGCCATGAAAAAAAGCCGCGCGAACGCGGCTTAGAACAACGGCTTAAGGAGCGAATACCCGATGATCGCGAACATGAGGACCGTAATGTGGTTGAGCGAGAAAATGAACATCCACTTGGACCAGCCGGCTTCCTTCATCCGGCGGTAACCGGCGAGGCTCAGAACGAGCCAGGCCAGGCTGAGCACGGCGGCCGTAATCGCGACGAACGGGCTGAAGCTCCAGAACAATCCGCTGGAGACGAACAGCAGCGCGAGATAGACGTTCGTCTGCTGGTACGTGCGGCGTATGCCCTTCACGACCGGCAGCATCGGAACGTTGGCGGCCCGGTAATCCTCCAGGCGCCGGATCGCGATCGCGTAGAAGTGCGGCATCTGCCACAGGAGCATCAGGATGAACAAGGCGGCGATGCCCGAATGCGTCATGTCCGAGGAGATGGCCGCCCACCCGATCAGCGGCGGCGTCGCGCCGGACAAGCTTCCGACCTCCGTATTGTAGACCGTTCTCCGCTTCGTCCACATCGTATAAGGCACGACGTACAGGAACAGGCCGAGGAAGCCGAACAACGCGGCCAGCGGCGAAGCCATGTACAGAGCGGCCAATCCGGCCGCGGCCATCGCGGACCCGATGACCAGGCCGCTTCTCGCGCTGACCCGTCCCGTCACGGTCGGCCTCTTCTTCGTCCGTTCCATAATGATGTCGATGTCCCGGTCGTACACGTTATTGAACGCTCCCGCCGAACCGATGACGAGCGTGGAGCCGATTAACGCCAGAACGATGCTTCCGATTTTGTCGAAGAACGGGATGTCGTTAACGAGCAGCGCCATACACAGTCCGGCGAACATGGCGATCAGATTCGATTTGATAATGCCGATTTTGATCGTATCGAAGATGACTTTCGGCAAGGAGCCGGCCGCGAGATCGTAGCCCGCGACGGCTTCGTTTCCTTTCAGCGCGCGCAATCGAACACGCCTCCCTTCCCCCTTCTTGTCTCTATCCTACCAAAAAGAGAGGCTTCTATACGGATAATTCGCAATCCATCATCAATCTGTCAAAAACATGTGGCAAATTTATTGAAATTGGAGGATAAAGTTTGCCTTTTCTGCCCTTAATCGCTACTTAAGGCGCTTGTTGCCCTGCGAACACGGGCAAGCGGACTAGAGCTCCTTGGTCATGAACACGCTGTTGGGATCCTCCGCGTAATCCGCGAACAGCCCGCAATACTCGAACCCGAAGCGCGCATACAAATTGCGCGCGGGAACGAACGCTTCCATCGACCCCGTCTCCAGGCTGAGCCGCCGGTAACCGCGACGCTTCGCTTCCCCGATAATATGCTCGAGCATTCTCGAGGCGACGCCTCGGCGGAGGAAGGCCGACGACGTTCGCATCGACTTGACCTCTCCATGCTCCGGATCCAGCTCCTTCAAGGCCCCGCAGCCCGCCAACCGATCCCCTTCCCATGCGCTCCAGAACGTGATTTCGGGTTTGCGCAAGCCGTCCAGGTCGAGCGCATGGACGCTCTCCGGAGGGGAATGCTCGAACATGCCTTGCAGATGTTCTCCGATCAAGGCCTGCACTTCAGGCCCCGTCAGATCGTCGCGCTTAATCTCCATCTTCGCTCTCTCCTTCTCCAGGGGTTGTCGCCCTCATCCAACCGTCGACGATCGCCGCGAGCTTCGCTCTCTTGGAATCCAAGTCGCTCCTGTCCGTTATGATCAAGATCGCCCTATCCTTCGCGGCCCACTCCAGCAGCCCGGCGTCGTCTTCCGGAATTCGAATGCCATCCGCCGATCCGGCCGGCTTCGCTCCCGTGTGGAAGACCAGGCGGAAGAACCCCTTCCCCTGCAGGTTCATCGTGACCCGGTCCTCGCCGCGGTAAAGGAAGCTCGGCGCGTTCCACTTGATATGCTCCGTAATCTCCCCGTTAGCGCCGAGTATGATCCGCCTCGCTTCGAGAATCTCGTCTTTCAGCGGATGCACGAGCTTATCGAGGAAATCGGCGACCTGTTCAGGCCCCGACAGTTTGCTCGCCTTCATAAGGAATCGCTCCTCTCCGCTCGGAACCGAATCATCATAACGTCCAGGAAGTCCGGACGTAGCCGATCTTCATGCCGACTCGTTCCATGTTCCGATGGCTGGCGGACAGATAGGCGCATTGGCCGACCGCCAGGCCGCACGATTGTCGCCCGGCTTCTTCCAATCTTCGCAGCAGCAGGCGGCGCTGCAAGCCCATGTTCCGGTATTCGGGCAGCGTCGCCGCGAACGTCATGGAGGCGATCCCGTCCCGCGTTCGCAGCACGCCGGCCGCGGCCGGCTTCCCGTCCAGGCAGGCGACGTAGAACTTCCAGCCCGGCCGTCCGTGCAGCACGCGGTTGTTCGCGGCCACGTGCGGGATGCCGTCGTCGGAGAGGCCCGTCCCCCGGCAGTGGATCCGCGCGTAGAGCTCGAATTGATCCTCCTGCAGCTCCTCGATTCGAATCCGGTCCGAGGGCTCCGGCGCGATCGCTCCCGGCGCCATGTAGAGCGAAGCGTGGGTCCCCGACGGATAACAGCCGTTCTCGACGAGCCGTCTGAGGAACGCGGAGTCGACCGCCGAAGGCACGATCTCCAATTGCGGCTTCCGCCCTCGGGTCCGATAGAAGTCGAGAATCGGTTCGATCGAATCGATGTCATCGCTTCTAAGGCCTTTGACGGTGTTGAACGACGGCCAAGGCATCGTCTCGCTGTAATAGCAGACGGCGTTCCCGAACTCGCGGATCTCGACGCCCTCCGGGTTGCCCGGCCTGCCTCGGATCGCCTTCATCCGGTCCGTCATGTATTCGATCTCGGAGGCCTCGATCGACCGAATCAGGTCGGGCGTAGGAACTAACGGCGAATTCATGGCTCACCCCGCGAACTTCGTCCGGCTTCGCATCCATCCTGCTTCTATTCCTTCAAGTATTCGCGGTTCGTCGTCAATTTCCTTCAAGCCTCCGCAAGGAGGTCTCGCCCGCGCTAAGATCGAACGCGATTCAATACCCCATCTCCTTCAAGATCCCCGACAGGGTACGAAGACGCTCGCCGATCAGCTCGTCGTCGTCTCGAAGAGCCTGTCCGAACAGCTTGATATCCTCGTCGATCCGTTCGTTGTCCGTGCAGACCGCCACCGTCATGGCGTCGCCTTGAAGCCCGACCCGGTCGATAACGGGCTTCTCCGGGTCGTACAGATTCTCGTAACGGTACGCTTCGCGGAAGTGGGCCATCGTCCGGCAGATCAGGATCGACAGATCGAGCACGCGGTGCAGCGGAAGCTCTTCCGACTGCCGGGACCACTTCTCTCCCGTATACCTCCATACCTTGGCGGAGATATCGACCTTGCCGCGATCGTTCCATTGGGCCAAGCCGAGGGACAAGCCCTTCGCGTCCGTCTTGCCGGCGTAACGGCCGTCCACCTGCTCGTAGTTCTCCGAGACGACGACCGGTTTATGCTTTAACGTTGTCGGAATTTTCATATGCGTCCCCTTATCCCGGTAACTTTTGAATAACGGAAATACTTCTGCGAATCGATTTCATCGATTAGCTCGAATTACTCGATTACTCGGTTACTAATTCCCAACTCATCATAGCCCGGACCGCAAGGATAGTCAAACGGCAAAACCGGAACCAGACGCAAACATAGCGAAAAGAGCCCGCGCCGCCGCGCGAACTCCTGCTCCTGACTCGTCTCTACTCCCGTCCGCTCTCCATGAGGCGATCCAGACTCTCCGCTACGGAGGAGTTGCGCGCCACCGTCGAATTGTTCAGGAACAGAACGTCTTGGATGTCCCGGTCCCTCAGGAACCCGGTCAGGCTGCCTCCGTACGACCGGGGGTCGATATAGTAGATCGTCTCGTAATGGGGGATCAGATACGGAATCAAGGCGTTGCCGAAGGAATCCTTGACGACCAGAATCCTTCTTCCGTTCGCCGTCCCCGTCTCGATCGCTCCCCATGGGTAGTCCCCTCCGAGGAAGACGGCGTAAGCCCCGTTCCCCAGCTTCGCGTACCTGGGATCGACCGCCTTCTTCTCAAGAGGCTTGTCTTGCTTCGTATAAGCGTAGTACTTGTAGCTCCCGAGCGGAAGGCAGTACGTCAGCGTATCCGGATGGGCCTTGAGCTTGGCGCTCCCGGTCGCCTTGTAGTCGCTGCCCAGCACCCCTTCGATCGTCCCCTTCTCGAAGCGGCCGTAATCGATCGGCTTCTCTCCCATCGTATCCATCAATTGAACATAGGCGTAATAGGCGCCGATCGCCGTCCAATGATGATCCGTTCGGAAAAAGAGGTATTCGCCGGCCCGGCTCTTGAGGGCGCCGTATGCATCGACCCGGACGATGGCGGGATCCAGCCCGTCGTCGATATGGGCGAACGCCTCCTTCTGCGAATCGTTCATCGACTCGTAGCCGGAAGCGTCTACGAACTCCGCGGAAGTGGGAACGAGCATGCTGTAGACGCGAATCGCGGAATCCGTCCGTTCCCGGAAGCGGTTGAGCGCCTTCGCGTACCGCTCCGCGGCGTCGGCCGAATACTCGAACAGCGTCACGGCGCGATCGTCCATAATCAGGTAACGCACGGAACCGACCTGCACGACCTCGCCCGGCTTCTCCGATGCCTGGGAATCTTTCCCGGTCTTCGGCCCTTCTCCGGCATCGGAATCGTCGGCGCCGGCATCGGGTTCGCCTTCCGCACCGGCGCCCGCGGCCGATCCGGAATCCGTCCCCGCATGCGTCCCCTCCGAAGCGCTGCCTTCCGGCTCGGGAAGCGACGGCTGTGAGGCGCCGCAGCCGAGGAGCAATCCGATTACGACGAGCCATGCGGCGGACTGGAAGCTTCTTGTCGTTATCGATCTCCCAGGCAAGCGAACGGCTTCTCGAATCTTCACGGGGTCACCCCGACTTCGAGGTAGTCGCGGGCGGCTTCCAGCTCGGGGAACTCCTTGCGCGCTTCCGCGACCATGGCCGCGACCTCCTCTTCCCCGTAACGGGCGCTGATGTGCGTCACGATCAGCCGTTTGGCCTTCGCCCGCCTGGCGATGCCGGCGGCTTGGGTAATCGTCGAGTGGCCGTAGTCGAGCGCCTTCTCCTCCATGCCGGCGCCGAAGGTCGCTTCATGCACGAGCACGTCCGCGTTCCGGGCCAGCTTCACGGCATTGTCGCACGGACTCGTATCGCCGAGGATCGTGACGATCCGGCCGTCGGACGGCGGTCCGACGACTTCCGAGGAGAGAATCGTGCTTCCGTCGTCCAGCGCGACGTCTTCCCCTCTCTTCAGCTTCCCGTACAAGGGGCCGGGAGGAACGCCGAGTCGGGCCAGAGCGGCCAAGTCGAGCGCCCCGGGCCGAGGACGCTCCGTGATCCGGTAGCCGATGCACGGAATCCGGTGATCGAGCTCGGCCGTCTCGACCGAGAAGCGATCGTCCAAGTCCAGCGTATCGCCCGGCTCGATCTCGCTCACTTCCAGCTCGTAATTCAGGTGGGCCTCGCTTACCCTCAGCACGGTCCCGAGATAGTCGGCGAGTCCCTTGGGCCCGTACACCCGCAGCTTGCCGGCGCCGTCATGGAACGTGCGGCTCGTCAGTAGGCCCGGAAGTCCGTAGAGGTGGTCGCCGTGCATGTGGGTAATGAAGATCCGGTCCAGCTTGCTCAGCTTCAGCTTCGTTCCCAGCAGCCGATGCTGCGTGCCTTCGCCGGCGTCGAACAGCCAGAACCGGTTCCGCTCCTCCGGGAACCGGAGCGCCACGGACATCACGTTGCGTTCCGGCGTCGGCCGGCCGGCGCTCGTACCGAGAAAAATCAGCTTCAATGGACGCCCTCCGATCAAGGCCGCCTTCGCCGGCGGCCGGATTCGTGTCAGAAGAGGCGATAGAGCACGGAGCCGAGCCAGACGGCGAACAGGATCCACACCGCGATGAAGACGGCGGCGGCCGCCCAATTCGCCGGCTTGCCCTTCCCGCGCATCGCTTCGGCTTCGGCCCGGCAATCTTCGATCACCTCGGAAGGGATCATGCGGAGCGCCAGCGTAATGCCCAGCGGCACGATGACCAGGTCGTCGAGATAACCCGCGATCGGAATAAAGTCGGGAATCAGGTCGATCGGGCTGAACGCGTAAGCGACCACGCATAACGTGAACCATTTGGCGTACTTCGGAATTCTCGGGTCCTTGTAGGCCAAGTACAGGACGAACAGATTTTGCTTCAGCTCTCTCGCCTTGCTTCGAAGCTTGGAGAACACGCCCCGATGCTTCATCGTATCCCTTCCTTGCGCTGACGCTTGCAGCAGTTATCGTTGACAAGCCGGCGCCGTAGTATGTAACGGGGCCCGTCCGATCCTCGGGCCTAGCGTCGCCCGCGATGTTCACTCCGTGTCGCGGCCGCGCGAACAACCGGGAAAGACCGCCGGAGGCTCCGGCGGTCTTCCGCTTCGAATCGTTCGATTAACCGAGGACGTCCGCGAGGAATCTCTCCAACGCGTCGATCTCCGTCAAGTTATCGTTGCACTTCTTGCTGTCCACGCACAGATAGTTGCCGATCGCCTTGTAGTAATCCGGCGAAGCGCCGGCCGGCTTCGACTTGGCGGTAGCCGTGAACAAGGCGACCTCTTCCTGCTTATTGCAGAGGAAGCAAGTGCTCTTCTTGTTAGCCGGCGTGAATCTTCCCTCGACTCCGGCCAGCTTCCCGTCCATCGGATAGACGAGGAACAGCTTGTTCGTCGCGATATCGGTCCAGCCAAGATAGGAGACGCGGCGGAAGTCGACCGCTTCGAGGTCGGGCAGCTTCAGCTTCTTGGCCTTCGGGAACAGCTTCCGCAGCTGCGCTTCCGTCGTTGGCGGGAATGGTTCCAGATAAGGCTCGAGGGAGCGCAAATAACTCTGGAACTGCTCCTCCTTGTCGTACGGCAGGAACGCCTCCAGCGCCGCGGCCTGCTCGCCCGTCGCGTTCGGGAACGCCTCCGCGATTCGCAGCTGGACGCTCTCTCTGACCGACTTGACCACCTTGGGATCGAACACCGTCTGGCACGTATGCTGAAGCAAGCGGACTTGCTTCCGAATTAGGTTATACTGATGGTTTCTAATAAATGGTTGGTTCATCGCTTTACGCCCCTTATTGGCAAATTGGATGGTTCAATAAGGTGCAAAGCCCATTATTAGAAACGATATCGGCTTAATCGGGCGATCTTCTCTCGTTCAAGTCCGCCCCATGCAAAGTATCGCCCCTAATTAGGCTTTGCATGAGTCGTTGCGAGTCCCGGCAATGTGATTTGCCATCCGTACCGACCTCCTTCGTACGAATACATTATATAGGAGGTCCGATTCCGGGGGCAACACCGAATCGTTACGCTTCCGAAGCCTCCTCCCCGGGCGCCGCCCGTTCCCGGGCTTGGCCGCCAAGCTTCAAGAGCGCGATTCCGGCGATCATGACCAGCGCTCCGACCGCTTGCTGGGCCGTGAACGGGACTTGGCGAAGCCCGAACCATCCGAGGGAATCCCACAGCAGTCCGAACAAGAGCTGCGAGGACAGAGCCGCCGCGACGGCGACGGTCGGCCCGAGCCGCTGGATGCCGCGCACGAGACAGAAGACGACTCCGACTCCGATGAAGCCGCTGAACGCGAACCAGGTCTCCATCGATTCCAGCGCGAACAACCGCTTGCCTTCGAAGACGAGGCCCAGCGTCAACGAAGCCGCGAAGCCGAGGCCCAGGACGAGCGCCGTCGTCGCCCAGGAGCCGGCGGCTCCGTTCACCCGGCCGTTGAACGCATTCTGCACGCCTACGAGAGCCCCGGCGGCCAGGGCGAGGACGAATCCTGCAATCATGCCGTATCCCTTCCTTCTATCTCCTTAAACTCTTATCCGCTCGGCATCGGATCGACCAGCTCTTGAAGCCGGCGTCTATCCTTCACGACGATATGCCCGCCGACCCGCTCCAAAAGCCCTTCCGCGCACAACCGGCCGATGACGCGGTTCAAGTGGCGGTAGCTCGTTCCGATCGCGTTCGCCGCGTCCTTCAGTTCGGCGGAACGCAACCGTCCTTGGAACGGCGTGCCGGAACAATCGGCGGCGCGCGACAGCAAGTAACCCGCGAGCCGAGTCTCGACCGGGTGCATCAGGTTGAAGCTTAACGATTCCGACTTGGTCCAGAACTTGCGCGAGATGACGTCCAGCAGCCATCGCAGGAAGGGGGGATGATCCAAGGCGAAGGCGCTTAAATAGCGGTAGGGAGCGGAGATCGCGACGACGGGCGTGACGGCTTCGACCGTATTGAGATAATCGGCGCCTCTCGCGAATTCGATCTCCCCGATCAACTCGGGAGGCTGATGGAAGGTGAGGACTAGCGTCCTTCCTTCCGCCGAGGAGGTGGAGACTCTGAGCTTGCCTTCTACGAGCAAGTAGAGATGATCCGGCTTGTCTCCTTGGGAACATAGGCGTTCGTCGGGCTCGTACTTCCGCAGAGCCAGATGGGGCAGCAGCTCCTCGGGCAGAGCGGATTCGATCCGATACCGGCGCAGATAGCCGTTCATCGCCTCGGGGTCCTTCCATTCCTTCATTGGCGCGCTCTTCCTCCTGTCACCCGAGAGGAACCTCGGTTCACCCTCGTAGAATCGCCACGCCGGCGATCATCAGCGCGATTCCGGCCCATTCGGCCGGATTCGTCCTCCGCTTCTCCAAGCCGAGCCACCCGCGCTTCTCGACGACGAACGTGAGGCACAGCTGGGAGATAAGCACGGAGGCGATCGTCAGCGCGGCGCCGATCCGGTGCATGGCCGTTACGTTGCAGTAGATGATCGGCGCGGCGAAGGCGCCTCCGGTCAAATACAGCGGCTTCGCCCGCTTAAGGCTTCGCCAGCCGCCGTCCCCTCGCAACGCGAGAATGGCCAGCGACAGCGCGAATCCGGCGAATTGCGTCATCGCCGCCGCCTGCCAAGTTCCGATCGCCTGGCCGATTCGCGAATTGGCCGCTCCTTGAAGCGCGAGACAAGCTCCGGCAACCACAGCATACAAGATTCCCAATCGGTTCGTCACCCCTCTATCGATCTCCCCTTTATTACACGATAGATTCCTCCCCGGCGAAAAGGACATAAGTCCTCGACTTCTTGGACCGTCTTCAGAACGAAAGGCGCCGCGACGGCCCGGTTGTTCGCCGGGCGTCGCGACGCCGAATCGGATGGCTCAGGACTTGGGGCGGCCGGAGTCTCTGCGTTCGATTCGCAGAGGAAGGCGCTTAAGCCCGAGCAGGTTGAAGTTCGTCAGCGGCTCCAAGTCGGAGCCTTCCGGGATGCGGAACGCGGATACCCGGCCGGCCAACGCCTTCAGCGCGGTCGTTACCTCCAGCCGGGCCAAGGGCGCACCGAGACAGAAGTGGATGCCGTGGCCGAACGTCAGGTGCGGAGCCGGCGGCCGGGTAATATCGAATTCGTTCGGGCGGTCGTACTTGGCCGGGTCGCGGTTCGCCGCTCCCAAGAAGACGGCGACACGGTCGCCGGCCTTCATGGCGACGCCTCCCACTTGGGTATCCTGCTTGACGAGCCGGAACATGAGCTGGACGGACGTCCGATACCGCATCACTTCCTCGACGGCCTGGGACGCCAGATTCGGATCGTTCGCGAGCTTCTCCCATTGGTCGGGATGTTCGGCGAACGTGCGGATCGCGTTGGAGAGCAGATTGGTCGTCGTCTCGTTGCCGGCGACCAGGAGCAAGGAGCATAAATAGCTCGCTTCGGTATCCGACAGCGCCCGCCCCTCCACTTCGGCGACGGCCAGCCGGGAGATCAGGTCGCCCTTCGGCTCCCTTCTTCTCTCGTTAAGGAGATCCCGGAAATACCCGAGCAGCTCGTCAAAAGCGGCGACGTGCTCCGGGAGCGCCTCCGTCTGCCCGGTCAGCAGCCGTTCGGAGATCTCCACCGTCGTGTCGGACCAGCCCTTGAAGCGGCCGAAGTCTTCCGGCGGAATGCCGAGCATCTCGGCGATGACCGAGATCGGGAACGGCACGGAGAAGTCGCGCACGAAGTCGATCTCTTCCTTGGCGAACATCGCGTCGAGCAGCCGGTCGACGATCTGCCGGATGCGGGGCTCGAGCTCCATGACGGCCTTCGGAGTGAACGCATGCGTCGCCAACGCCCGAAGCTGCGTATGGCGGGGCGGGTCCATTCCGGTCAATTGGTTCTCGAACGGGAAGTCCTGGGACAATCCGTCGAACACGGCCGAAGAGAATGTCTGATGATCGGCGAACACCTTCTTGACGTCGTCCGCGCGGAAGACGAGGTAAGCGCCGAATTCGGGACTGAAGACGACGGGACTTGATTCGAGCATCTGAGCGTACCACGGATAAGGGTCCAATCTCAGATCCGTTAAGCTGGACATAGATGACCTTCCTCTCGATTGATGGACTCCACCTCCATCAAACCATGCGGCCGATCGTCCGGGTAGTGACCGCGGTCATTCGGACGGTCATCATGTTCGCCTCCGTCGAATAGGACGATCCACTCGCATATGCCCGAACCCGCGTCCGACTTCGGTCTCTTCCTCGTGTCCGGAAGGTCGCCTCGGAGCGTTCAATTCGCCGTATCGGAGAATCGGCAGGATGCCTTATAATACGAGTGGAAGTTTATATGCCGAACGGTTGGGAGAGATCTCATAGATGTCGTCCACGCGGAGAAGGCAAGCCGGGAGGCTTCTTCTTCAATACTGTCTTTTTCTGACGCTAATAGGCGTCAGTTTCGTTCTCCTCACCGCGCTGATCAACGGCGGCTTGAAGACGCCCCATTTTCCCCAAGGACTCGATATGGCGGACGACAAGCTGCATGCCCAGATCCGGCTCGGCGATCTGAATCCTGCCGTTCCGGGGAACGCGGAAGGCCGGGCGGGTTGGGAAGAGCTCGCTTCCGTTCTCGGATCCTCCGCCGCCGATCGCTACGAAGGGGTATACTGGGTGCGCATGACCTATCGGGATCTGGACATGCACTCGCCGAGAGTCTGGATCCGCGGGGTCCCGCAATACGAGGTATACGTGAACGGGACTTCCGTCCTGGCCTTCAATAACGAACGCCCGAATCCGCGGGTGAGCACCTTCACTCAATTCCGGCTCGTCCCCTTGCCGCCGGAAGGAACGATTCTGTTCCGCTTCGTCGCGGGGAAGGACGGCGTCGGCGTTCATATCAATTCCGTCATGATCGCGGACGCCGACGACGCCTACGCTCACATTCTGCGCCAGAACGCGGTCAAGATCATTCTCGGAGTCGTCTTCGCGTTCATGGCGGCCGTCTCCCTATTCGCTTATCTGACGAACCGCCGCAACCCTTTGTTCCTCTATTTCGGGCTGTTAAGCTTGGGCCAAGGCTTCGGCTGCTTCGTCCGTTCGGAAGCGCTGAATTATTACGTCGACGCTTCCGCCGTCTCCTATTATTATCCGCTGGCCTGGCCGTTCTCCATGGTCGCCTACCTCGCCTTCCTGGAGAGACTCTACGGAGCCGGCTACCTGTCCATCGTTCGAAGGGCGCGTCAGCTGATGCTGGCCTGCTTCCTCGTCAGCGCCGCGTTCTCCTGGGCGAATCAAGAGGCGTACGATTGGCTGACCGGCCCCAACTTTCAATTCCTGCTCGTCCTCGTCCTGGCCGGCGTATCGTTCTCGATCCTCCGATCGAAGCGCGAGAAGCCGGAAGGCACGATCGAATGGATGCTGCTCGGCAACGGCATCATCTTCCTGCTCTGGATCCAGAGATGGCTGCTGTCCCATTTTTACGCGCTGCAGGAATGGATTTTCGAACGCTTCCCGCTGTACTCGTTCTATTGGCAGCCGAACATCGGCTACATCGCCGGCTTCATCTTCGCCTTGTGCACGGCCCGGGTTCTGGCCTCCTACCTGGGCGATATGCAGAAGCAGCTGGCGAAGCTGAACGAAGGCTTGGAAGAGCAAGTGAAGGAGCGGACGGCCGATCTCGAACGGATGCATCTTCAGCTGCAAGAATCCATGCGGGAGAAGTTCGAGGCGCTCGGAGAAGTGGCCCTGCTCGAGGAGCGCAACCGAATCTCCCACGAGATCCACGACATTCTCGGCCATAAGCTGATCGGGACGATTATTCAGATGGAAGCCGCCCGAAGGCTGATGGACAAGGACATGGAGACGGCCCAGGCGAAGCTGGATTCGGCGCTCGAATCGGTCCGCAAGGGCTTATCGGACGTCCGTACCGCCGTGCGTCTCATGAAGGACGACTTCGCGAATCGCGATCTGGTCGCTTATTTGAACGAATTGATGGACGATACGGAGAAGATGACCGGAGTCACGATCGAACGATCGATGACGCCCCTCCCGCCTCTCGACGCCATGCGCAAAAAAACGATTTACCACGCTTTGCCAGGAAGGAATCACGAACGGAATCAAGCACGGGGGCTGCCGTCAATTCCATTTCTCGCTCCAGGCCGAGGGAGAATGGCTCACCTTCTTGCTGTATAACGACGGGGTTCCGGTCGCGTCGGTGCCTCGCGGGTTCGGGCTGTCCTCGATGCACGACCGGATCCGCCGCCTGGGCGGTTCCGTGGAGCTGAGCCCCTCCGAGGATGTGCTGCCGGGCTCCGTGCTGAAGATCCGGATGCCGATCCGGGAGCCGGAGGCTTCGTGACGGAGCCGACGTTCCCCGCCGACGTTCCCCTTCGGGGTTCGCTGCCGCGTTCGCCGCCGCGACCGCTTCCGCGCATAGCCGAACTTCCTCTTCCCCACACTAACGAAGCGTCCGAACCCGAAGAGCAAGGAGGTCGACCGAAGACATGAGCGATTCCCGATCCAATCCCGAGATGAGAGATCTCAAGACGCACCAGGCCGGATCCGCGACGCTGCACGAGACCCGCACGACCGCGAAGCCGGTCCTCATCGAAGAGGCCGACGCGCCCGGACCGATCAGCGAGAACAAGACTCGCTCCTGACCGGACTCGCGACCCCGAAGCGCCCTCGACGTCCGCCGACGTCGGGGCGTTTTCGTTTTTTTTGCGCGGCTGTCCGGCTCTTCGGTTTCGTCTTTGGCCGGGTACGGGTAATAGCTCTGCGGGGCCGTCGCCGTTTTTTTTTGCGCGGATCATTCGTTGTCCATGTATGTTTGACGACCCCCCGCTCATACATTTCAACTGACAACGAAGCGCGACGCGCCTACGAGCTTCGTGCCGAACAGGGAGGTTTAAAGATGGAGTATCGCAGATTGGGCCGCACCGGATTGAAGGTCAGCGAGATCAGCTTGGGCAGCTGGCTTACTTACGGAGGCTACGTGGACAAGGACCGGGCCGTCCGGACGATTCGGGCCGCTTACGAGGCCGGGATCAACTTCTTCGATACGGCCAACGTGTATAGCCAAGGGGAAGCCGAGCAGGTCGTCGGACGCGCGCTCGCCGAATACCCGAGAACGTCCTACGCGCTCGCGACCAAAGTCCGCGGCCCGATGGGCCCGCTTCCGAATGACCAGGGATTGTCTCGCAAGCATATTATGGAACAATGCCATGCTTCGCTGAAGCGGCTCGGAACGGACTATATCGACCTCTATTATTGCCACTACCCGGACGCGGACACGCCGCTCGACGAGACGCTCCGGGCGATGGACGATCTCGTCCGCCAAGGCAAAGTGCTGTACGTCGGCATCAGCAACATGTCGGCGCTGGAGATAACGAGCGCCGTCTCGATCGTCGAGAAGTACGCTCTCCACCCGATCGCGGCCAATCAGCCCCTTTACAATATGTTCGCGAGGGACATCGAGCAGAACGTCATTCCGCTCGCGAAGAAGCACGGAATCGGTCAGGTCGTCTACTCCCCGCTCGCCCAAGGGGTGCTGACCGGCAAGTATCGCTCCGCGGACGATTCCGTGCCCGCCACGCGCTCCTCGACCGAAGAAGGCTCGCAGACGATCCGGTCCTGGCTGCGCGAAGATTTGCTCGCCAAGACGAGACGGCTGCAGGCGATCGCCGACGAAGCCGGCGTCTCGTTGTCCCGCTTGGCTCTCGCGTGGACGCTCCGCCTCCCCGAGATCTCCAGCGCCATCGTCGGAGCGAGCACCCCGGAGCAAGTCGCGGAGAACGCCGAAGCTTCGGGCCTGCGGTTCGGCAGCGAGGTGTGGGATCGGGTCGACGCCGCCTTGGCCGACTAATCGCCGTCCGATTGCCGTCTTCGGGCAGCCTTGTTCGAATCGTGCGAATCGCCTTGAACGCGAAGGCCCCCGCTTCCCTTAACGGAATGCGGGGGCCGGTTCGCGCTTGCCGGCGGACGGAGCTGGCCGCGGTTCAAACCTCGATAATAATCGGGAGAATCATCGGCCTTCTCTTCGTCTTCTCGTACAGGAATTGGCCGAGCGCGTCCTTCAGCGTCTGCTTCATGACGTTCCATTGGCTCGCGTTCTCCTCGAGCATTCTCCTCGCGGTGTCGGTCACGAGCCGGTTCACCTCGCGGATCAGCCCTTCCGAATCCCTCACGTAGACGAAGCCCCTGGAGATCGTGTCGGGGTCGGACAAGATCTTGCCGTCCTCCTTGCTGATCGTGATGACGGTGATCAGAATGCCGTCCGCCGACAGCTGGCGGCGATCCCGCAGCACGATATTGCCGATGTCGCCGATGCCGAGCCCGTCGACGAGAATCTGTCCGGCCGGGATGCGTCCCGCCTGCCGGACGACGCCGCCGCTCGACTCCACGACGTCCCCGTTGCCGAGCAGGAAGATCCGGTCGCTTTCGACCCCGACCGCCTCGGCCAGCTGGCGATGATGGTGCAGCATCCGGTATTCGCCGTGAATCGGAATGAAGTAGTCCGGCTTCATCAGAGTGAGCATCAGCTTCAGCTCTTCCTGGCTGCCGTGTCCCGAGACGTGCAGCTCGCTGCGCGAGCCGTAGACGACCTCCGCGCCGAGGATGTACAAGTTGTCGACGATGCGGGAGACGTTCCGCTCGTTGCCGGGAATCGGGTTCGCCGCGATGATGACCGTGTCTCCGGCCTGGATCTCGATCAGCCGGTGATTCGAGGAAGCCAGCCGCGACAGCGCCGCCATCGGCTCTCCTTGGCTGCCCGTGCACAGAACCGCGACCTGCTCCGGAGGCAGGTTCGCGGCTTCCGCGGGATCCGCGAGCATGCCTTCGGGGATGTCGAGATACCCGAGCTCCCGCGCGACCTCGACGACGTTCACCATGCTGCGTCCGAGCAGGGCGAGACGGCGGCCGGTGCGCGCGGCCGCGTCGACGACCTGCTGCAGCCGCGAGACGTTCGAGGCGAAGGTGGAGACGAACACCCGGCGCTTCGCCTTGACGAACGCTTCTTCGAGGTGGGCGCCGACGATCCTCTCCGACGGGGTGAAGCCCGGCCGCTCCGCGTTCGTGCTCTCCGACAGCAGGATCCGCACGCCCCGCCGGCCGATCTCCGCCATCTTGTGAATGTCCGGGTACTGCTTGTTCACGGGCGTCATGTCGAACTTGAAGTCTCCCGTATGGACGACCGTTCCCTCCGGCGTGTCGAAGACGACGCCGAGACAATCGGGAATGCTGTGGTTCGTATTGAAGAAGGACACCTTCACGGAACCGAGCTCGAGCTGCGAGTCCGAATCGATGCGGTTCAGGCTCGTCTCGCGCAGCAGGCCGTGCTCCTTCAGCTTGATCTCGATAAGTCCGAGCGTCAGCCGAGACGCGTAGACGGGCATCGGCAGCTGCTTCAGCAGATACGGGATGCCGCCGATATGGTCCTCGTGGCCGTGCGTGACGATGAGCGCCCGAACCTTGTCCCGGTTGTTCAGCAGATAGGCGATATCCGGAATGATAAGATCGATCCCGAGCAGGCTCTCGTCGGGGAACTTCGACCCGCAGTCGATGACGAGGATGTCGTCACCGTGCTGCAGCATGTACATGTTCTTGCCTACTTCGTTCACTCCGCCCAAGGCGGCGATTAGCAGGCGTTCTCCCTTCCCGGTCATGAACGTCCCTCCGCTCGCTTTTTTCCTTATATTATGAAAAGCGGGAGGGAGCTTTATCCGCCGGACGTTCGTCTTCGGCGCAGATATCGGGAAGTTCGCGGCTCGTTCATTCTCGACGGCGCAGCAGATCCTCCCTGAGCGGCGTGAACGAATCGAGCAGCGCTCCTTCCTCCAGGGCGGTCACGCCGTGGAGGGTGCCGCTCGGAATGTACAGCGTCTCGCCTTGACGCAAGACGATCTTCTTCCCGTCGATCCGGAATTCGAAGCTTCCCTTCAGACAATAAGTCAGCTGCTCGTGCGGATGCGAATGCTCGTACCCTTCCGCCCCCGCTTCGAAACGGACTTCCATCATCATAAGCGACGCGCCCGGGGCGAAGATCTTCCTTCGGACTCCCGGCTCCGCGTTCTCCCATTCTCCGCTCGCGCTCACCTGCGTTCGCCTCCTTCGTTATCAACCCCATAATCGATTTTCTCGATCGAGGCTCCGGTCTCCTTCCGCCAATCGAGCAAAAAGGCGGTCGGCGCCGAAGCCGTCCGAAGCGCGATCTTCCACGTTCCGTCCGAGACGTTCGACACCTCGAGCGTTGGCATAGCCGGGGCATAACCGCAATAGGACTCTCTTGTCGCGGCGTATGCCTGGACGAACAAAGCTCCGCGGCTTCCCGGCGCCCGCCGAACCCAAGTCGTTCTCTCCCGCGTCGGCGGGTTGTCCGGCGTCCGGGCCGTATACACGTCGGACGGCTCCGAGCACCAGCTCAGCTGCCGCAGAAGGCTGCCGTCTCTCATCCGGCAGACGAACGTCCCGCCGGCTCCGGACGCGAGCTTGCGGGTTCCGCGAAGCCATCGCGGATCCGCGGCGGCGAACGGCGTCTCGTCGGTCTCCGCCCACTCTTCGCCGGCCGATGGCGCCTCTTCCCCGCTGAAATGGCAAGCGAGCGCGATGTCCCTCGGCTCCGGCGTATCGGCCCTGAACAGATCGATCAGCCAGCCGTCCGCCAGCAGCGCGATTCGCCGGAATGACGCGCCGAAGTAGGCTCTATCGTCCCAGGACGCCGGCTCCGGCGGCGGATAGATTCGGTCCCGAACGGCATAATCGTCGCCGCGCCAGTCGACCGCCGTCTCGATCCACGCGCCCCAGTCCGTCTCCTCGAACCGGACGAGCCGGCCGTCGCGGGGCGGCTGGTCGGCCCCGTTCAGCGTCGCCGTGTTGTGCGAGAACGTATGCTTGAACCAACCGTAATGCGCCGGCACGCCGTAGGCCGTCGTTCCGGGATCGATGAACAACGGAACGGAACCCAGGCAGACGGACAACCCGAGCCGGTCCAGATGGTCATGCTCCCCGCCGTACTTGCTGTGCTTCACGGTCACCTGCCACCCTTCCCTTCCGGCCAGCTTGCTGAGCCCGCTCTCCGGCCGGACGACAGGCCGGCAACAAGCTTCCAGCAGCGCATCCGGACCGTTCTCTTCGGCCGCGCCGAGCTCCCGGCCGAACAACAGCGCGTTCGCGGAATCCCGGCGGACGGACGGCAACCCGTAAGCCGCGTTCAAGAACGAGCCGTAGATACCGTCCCCGTACACGCCGTACGCGACCTCGTACAAGGACGCATACTTGCCGATGGAGTCGTTCGGACCGGCGTCGTTGAACGAAGGCATCGTTCCGTCCGGCTGCACCCAATCCAGCGGGTAATCGAACATCGCCTTCAGCGATTGATCGGTCCACAGGTCCCAATGCGTCCCTTCGGCGACGAGCGCGAAGGCCGTCAGCGCATGGAGCGCGTACGCATGATACTGGATGTTGCCTTCGTACCAGAGACCGTCGGAGAAGATGCCTCTTCGCATCTGGTCCCGCAAGCCGAACTCGCCGTCCATGCCGGCCGTCCGCACGCCCTCGTCTCCGAGCAGGAGGCTCAGCGCCGAGATCGCGGACGTGATCAGGACGGCATGGTTATGAATCTGCTTCTCCTTATGGGCGACGAGGAAGCGGGCGCACGGCTCGAGGAGTCCCCGGCGGACGCGTTCCTCTTCCTCGTCGGACCATTCCCCGCGCAAGAACGCGTAAGCCGCGGCGACGTCCTGGATCCAGTGCGCTTCGTCCAGCGTCTGCGCGAACAGCTTCCCCGGGCCGTTATACGGAATATCCCCGTGAATCTCGTATCCGGCGTAATAGTCGGAATAGGCCAGCAAGAAGCCCTTCGCCGCGGCCGCAAGCCCCGGGTCCGGCCGGACCGCGTTCAGCAGCGAGGCGTGGAACGCGGCGCGCCCGATCCGGTTATGGGCGATCGTCGTCCAGCACGAATCGTACGGCTCCCCGGCGTAGACCTCGCCGCATTCCGGGCAGCGGTGCCGCGTCGGACGCTCCCATTCGAAGACCAACGCCGCCCCGTCCTTCGGGCAGTAGTAATAATGCGCCCATTGTCCACGCTCGCGAGGCCCGATCTCGTACCGGATCGCCTTCGCCGCTTCCGCCTCCCGCCGCAGAGCCTCCATCGCGGAAGCGAACGCGGGGTTCGCCGCGTTCTCCCGCAGCTTCGACAACCGTCTCTCGTTCATCCGCGCCTCCTATCCCTTCAGCGAGCCGGCCGTCATCTGCATGAACGACTTGTTGGCGACGAGATAAGCGGCGAGCAGCGGCAGAATGGACAGGCACGCGCCGGCGAGCAAGTAATGCGTCTGAACGGCGGCGCTCGACCCGTAGCGCAGATAAGAGAGGCCGACGGTCAGCGTCTGCAGGTTCGGGTTGTTCAGCGTGAAGACGAGAGGCCTCAAATACTCGTTCCAGGCGCCGCAGAACGTGAACAAGGCTCCGACGCCCAGAGCCGGCCGCAGCAAGGGCAGAACGATCCGCCAGTAGATGCCCGCGCTCGAGCAGCCGTCGATTCGGGCCGCTTCGTCCAGCTCCCGGGAGATGCCCTGAAGGAAGCTGAGGAGGATAAAGAAAATATACGCGTGGGAGCTGATCAGAATGAGAATGACCCCCCACAGCGACGTATTCAGATTCAGGTCCACCATCAGCTGGAACTGGGGACGCAGCACGACCGCTCCGATCGCGACGAACATCGTGGACGCCTGAAGGCCGACGAACAGCGCTTTGCCGGGGAACTTCATCCGTTCGACGACGTACGCCGCCATCGACGCGACGATCAGCGTCCCTACCGTCGTCGCCGCGCTTACGAACAGGCTGTTCCAGGCGAACCGGGAGAAGTTCGCTTGCACCCACGCTTCCTTGTAATTGGCGAACTGCCAGACGGACGGGACCAGCTTGCCGCCCGCCGCGATCTCGGCGTTCGTCATGAACGAGCCGAGGAACGCCGCGACGAGCGGGAACAGGATCAGAACCGCCGTGACCAGAAGGAACAGCCCCAGCAGCAGACGGCCTGGCCAAGGCCCCGCCGCGGGGCGCCCGGAGGAATTCCTTGTTCGCATGGATGGCCAAGCTTCCGATTTCATGAGGAGTCCTCCTTCTATTGAAGCCGATTCAGCCGCCGGGACAGCAAGTGGTAGCCCAGCGTCACGACGCCGACGATGACGGCCGTGGCGAAGCCGACGGCGCTGCCGTAACCGAATTGCTGGTCGGGCACGTAGGATGCGGACGGCGTCGGGAAGAACAGCTTATACACGTACAGATACATCACTTCCGTCTTGCCGATCGGACCTCCGTCCGTCAGCACCATGATGCTCTCGTACCCTTTCAGCGCGTTGATGATGGCCAGCATGACGACGATCTGCAAGACCGGCCCGAGCATCGGCAGCGTCAAGTACCGGAATTGCTGCCACCGGTTCGCCCCGTCCAAGGAAGAGCTCTCGTACACGTCCCTTGGGATGTTCTGCAAGCCGGCTAGGAACAGCAGCATGTAATTGCCGACCGCCCCCCACGCCGCGATCAGAATCGTCGTCAGCATCGCGTGCTTCGGGCCGAGCCACGGAATCGGAACGGAGATCAGGCCCAGCTTCAGAAGGTATTGATTCAAGATCCCGTTATACGAGTTGAACAGAATGTAGAACACGACCGCCATGACCGACGAGCTGATGATCGTGGGCATGAAGTAGATCGCCCGCAGCGCGCTCCGGCCGCGGAACGCGCGGTTCAGGACGACCGCGAGGACCAGGCTGAGCGGGATCGTCAGAATCAGCTTGCCGCCCGCATAGACGAACGTATTGGCGACCGAATGCCAGAACGGACCGTCGCGGTACAATCTCTCGAAGTTGTCCAGGCCGACGAACTTGGCCTCGCCGTAGCCCTTGTAGTCGAAAAACATATAGCGGATAGCCCAGCCGATCGGGTAAATTCCAAGCACGACGGTCAGCAGCAGGCTGGGCGCCAGGAACGCGTAAGAGAAGCCGATTCGCCGCAATTTGATCATTGGTTCCACTCCCATAGACGCTCTCGGTTCGATGGAAAAGGCGGGCGGAACGATCCGTTCCCCTGCCCGCCCTTCCTCCTTCTTATCGAATCTTCATCGGGTCGAAGCCCGGGTCCGGCTCCGCCTTCGCTTCCCCGGCCGCGATCGCCTTATCCAGGGCGTCGTTGTAACGTTTGTTCAGATCCTGGATCATGGCGTCCAGATCGCCGCCGCTCAGCATGTACTTGAAGAACACGTCGGTTGCCAGCTCCCCTTCGACCTTGATGGCCGAGGTCGGCTCCAGCGGCCAGGTGCCGTCGTTCTCCGTCGGCAGGAACCCGTCGATTCCGACGATGTTCGGCTTCCCGGCGATCTTGGCGATCTCGGGCACCATCGAGAGGCCGAAGCCCTTCTCTTGGTACGTCTTCAGGATGTCGTCGCCGTACATGTACTGCATGAACTTCCAGGCCGCGTCCTTGTTCTTGGATTGGGCGCTGATCGCGAGCCATTGGCCTCCGAGCAGCGACGTCTTGCCCTTCACCGTACCGTCGATCGTCGGCGCCGGAGCGGCCGCCCAGTCGATCTTCGCCGGGAATTGATCCTTGTAGACGCCCGGCTCGGACGAGAACGACAGGTACATGCCGATCTTGCCTTCGGCGAATTGCGCGCGCAGCGGGTCGATGTCGAGCGACTCCATCCCCGGCATCGTGCTGCCGTCGTCCACCATCTGCTTGAACGCCTGAATGATCTCCTTATAGCCGTTCCAGTCGTATCTCGCCGTCTTGAAGTCGTAGCCGAGCCCGCCGTACCCGCTCGCCTCGGCGATGACCCGGGCGGACCGGAACAGGGCGCTCTGCGTGCTCTTGAAGTTCTGGGCGAAGCCGTACGCTCCGTCGGCCTTGCCGGCCGCCGTCAGCTTCTTGGCGTCTTCGACCATCTCGGCCAGCGTCTTCGGCAGTTCGGCGATACCCGCCTTCTTGAACAAGTCCTTGTTGTACACGAGCCGGATTGTCGATCCGTAGTTCGGCAGGCTGTACGTCTTGCCGTCGATCACGTTGAAGTCAGGGATGGCGGGGAACTTCCGTTTGAATTCGTCCGTCAGATACGAATCGATGGGCTCCAGGTATCCCTTCTTCGCCCAAGGCTGGATCGTGTTCTCCTTGACGCGGATCAGGTCCGGAGCCTGGCCCGACGAGAAGGCGAGATCGATCGCCTGGTTGAAGTCGTCGGTTTTGACGACCATCTCCACCTCGATGCCGTCCGGGTTCGTGTCGTTGAACTTCTGCACGATCTCTTTGATATAGTCTTGATCGTGCCGGTCGCCCGTCCAGTAGCTGAGCTTGATTTTCCCGGCCGGCTTCGCGGAAGCCGGAGCGGATGAGGCCGCTTCGGACGAGCCGGTCGGGGACGCGGCCGAGCCGCCGCCGTTCCCTCCGCCGCTTCCGCATGCCGCGACGGCGACGGTCAGCGCTCCGACGAGCGCGGCGGTTCCAACTTGCTTGATCATGGCTGATCCTCCCTTGTGGATGAGAACGCTTTATCGCTTGCACTATCAACTATAGGGGAACGCCGATCGGCCCGGAAGGAGGCGAATTCGAGTTCGGGGGCAGAATTCTCGCTCTGTTGCTCCCGCGCTTCTTCCTACTCCCGCTTGCCCAAGTACGACTCTTTGAATTCCGTCGGCGTCATGCCGGTCTGCTTCTTGAACACGTCGCTGAAGTAGCGCCGATGCTCGTAGCCGAGGCTCTGGGCGATCTCCTGCACCTGGAAGTCTTCCAGCAGCATCGCCTTGGCGCGCTCGATCCTCTCCTGCGTGACGAACTGCTGGAACGTCATTCCAGACGCCTTCTTGAACAGATTGGAATAGTACCCCCAACTGAGGTTCACCTGCCGCGCGCAATGTTCGAGCGTCAGGTCCATATGAAGATGGGCCCGGATGTACTCCATGGAACGGAAAATGATTTTGCGCGATTCGCTCGCCCGCTCGCTGTTCATGCGGCCGCATCCGAGCTCGCACAGGCCGAACAGCCATCTCCGGTATTCCCGCAGATCGGCCGGATCCGCCGGACGCTTCGCTTCGACCCCGGCCTCGAAGTCCTCGATCGCCTCGCGCGGGAACTTCTCCAGCATGATCCTAAGCATGCGCAAGGCGAGCCCCTGGAACAGATGCTTGGCGTAGCCGGGATCGGGCCGCCCGCTCGCGCCTTCCAGCTCCCCGAAGACGCGGGACAGCCATAGGCTGCACTTGTCCAGGTTGCCGGAGCGGAACGCGAACAAGAATTCGCTCTCGCCCTCCGCGGAATAGATCCAATCCCCGGGCCCCTTGTCCGACTCCGACCGGTACAGGACAGCGCCGTTGCCGCCGGTGTAGAAATGGTGCGCGAGAGCCTCGATGGCTTCCCGGTAGCCGCGGGGCAGCTCTCTGACGTCGCCGACCGTCCGGCCGATGCCGATCGAGATCGTGAACTTCGTATAGCGGGCGATATTCGCGCAGCAGGCGTCCGCGATCCCGAGCGGACCGTCCTCCGCGCCCGAAGCGTCCAGCAGGCAGACGTAGCGGTAGAATTCGTCGCGGAACACGACGGCGTCCGCGAAGGCGCCGATCGTCTCTTCGACGATATTCTGAAGCGAGAACCGAACGAGCTCCAGCTCCTTCAGGGAGAGCGCCGCGAAGCCCTCCGCGGGCGGATCGATCTGGATGACCATGACCGCCAGCGGCGGCCGAACCGGCTTCAGCCGGAGCAAGTCCCACCATTCGGACGAGTCCGCCTCCGC
Organism: Cohnella xylanilytica; assembly: GCF_014212175.1. Taxonomy (GTDB): domain Bacteria; phylum Bacillota; class Bacilli; order Paenibacillales; family Paenibacillaceae; genus Cohnella; species Cohnella xylanilytica. The sequence continues at coordinate 23,059 of NZ_JACJVR010000130.1, forward strand.
GGTCGGATGGTGGACGAGCAGCGACAAGTATTCCTGCCGCAGGGCGGGCAAGCTCTCCTTCATCCGCTTCTCCAGCTCCAGCACCCGAAGGCGGCCGGCATTGTCCGCCTCCCAGGCTTCCTTCGCCTTGAGGACGATCCGGACGATATCGTCTGCGGAGAACGGCTTCGTCACGTAGTGGAACGCTCCGTACTCGATCGCCTTCCGCGCGTATTCGAAGTCGGTGTACGCGCTCAGGATGATGATCTTGCTGCCGGGGAGCAGCTCCATGATGCGGCGAGTCATCTCCAGGCCGTCCATCTTCGGCATTCGGATGTCGGTGACGACGAGTTCGGGCTTCGCCTCCCGAATGACCGCCAGCCCTGCCTCCCCGTCGGTCGCGCTTCCCGCGACCTCGATTCCGTGTTCGGCCCAAGGGATCTTCGTGCGGATCATGTCCACGACGCTGCGGATATCGTCGATGACGCACAGCTTAAGCATCGGCTTCATGCGGTTATCCTCCTTCCGGCATGCGGGGGAGCCGGAGCTCGATCCGGGCTCCTCCGCTCTCGTTGTTCGCGATGTCCATTCCCATGCCGTCCCCGTAATAGAGCTGCATCCGACGGTAGATGTTCCGCAGCGCGTAGCCCTTGCGCCCGGCCGGCGGGGTCGCAAGACCGCTCTTCGCCTTGTCCGGATCGAGCCCGGCTCCGTTGTCCTCCACCGTCAAGCGGAGCCCTTCATCGGTCCGTCTCGCCGCGATTCGAACGATTCCCCCGCTTGTCCGGTCCTGGAATCCGTGCTGGATGCTGTTCTCCACGAGGGGTTGGAGGATGAGCTTCGGCACGTGCCAGTCGAGGGCTTCGGGATCGGCGTCGATCGAGCATTCGAACAGGCTCTCGTAAGACGTCTGCTGAATCGCGACGTATTGGCGGACGTGATCCAATTCGTCGCGGAGCGGAATGAGGTCCCGGCCGCCGCTTAAGCTCAGCTGGAACATCTGCGACAGCGCCAGGATCATCCGGCTGGCGTCCTCGTTCTCGCCCAGCACCGACTTGCAATAGATCGTGTTGAGAGTATTGTAGAAAAAATGCGGAGAGATCTGAGCCGATAGAGCCTGGACTTCGGCTCTTCGCTTCTCCCCCTCCCGTTCCTTCACGTCCGAGATGAGTTGGTTGATCTCGTCGAGCATCCGGTTGAAGCGGAACCCGACTTGCGACACTTCGTCCCGGTACGGACTCTCGAACCGGACGGACAAGTCGTTGTCCTCCACCCGCTTCATCAGCTGCTGAAGTCGGCGCAGCGGCCGGAGCAGCCAGTAGGTCAGGCGGTTGGAGATGAACAGCGAGAGCAGGACGAATCCCGCGATGACAAGAGTCGTCGCTTTCTGGATGCCGTTCAGCTTCGATAGAAGGACCTCGCGGGATTGGACGCCGACGATCATCCAGTCGTCCTTGACGCCGAGCCGTGCGTAATTCACCAGGACGTCTTCCCCTCCGTCCTCGTAGAAGAAGGCGCCGGTCGAATCCTCCGCAAGCCGGGAGACGAAGCCGGGGGCCGCCGTCAACGCGGGGCCCTCATCGTCTCCTCGCCCGAGGACTTCTTGGCCCGTCGAGTCGATCCAATAGTACCTTGTGTCCGCGGCCGACAGGTTGTCCATGAACAAGTCCAGCAGGTCGTCTTCCTTCACGTTCACGACGACGTAGACGTCGGAAGAGCGCGGCATCTCGACGCTGTCGTACACCCCTTCGACGACGAGCGAGAGAACGTTCTGCTTGTCCTTGAAGAACGGATCGGCATGGCCTTCCGTCCAGAAGCCGTGTCCGAGCTCCTTGTAGCGGGCGTACATCTCGGAATCGTAGAAGGAGGAGGCCGGATCCCGCGTATTCGACGTCGGGTAGAAGTCCCCGATCGGAGTGGCGATCAGGATGCTGTCGATCATCGAGTCGTTGAACTTCACTTGGGAGAACACCGATTGCAGATTCGTCCATGTCCGGTAATAATTGGAGCGGTCTCCGTTCTGGACGTCGAACAGGACGCTTTTGAACGAGGAATTGAACATGAGGGCCCGGATCGCGACGCCGATGTTCTTGAGCCGTTCGTTGACGATCTGCGCCGACTGGTTCACGGTATCCTGGCTCGAGCGCAGAGCGCTTCTCTGAATCTCCTTCGCCGCGATCAGATAGGCGAGACTGCCCGCGGCGGTAATTCCGAGCGTGACGAGGAGGACGAACGCGAACCAAATCCTTCTTTTGAACGAGACGGAGTAGATTCGGTTCCGGATCCAGGACCGGCTTCGGCCGGCCGGTTCGAGCCGCGTCGGCATCGTTTCCCCACCCTTTCGCGTATTCGTGCTGACGTAATCTAACTATATCCCATCTCAGCCGGCGCCGACATGCGGCAATCCTGAGCCCGAGGGCAGATTTTTCGAGACGGCCGCAGGCCGTAGCTTCGGCGGAAGAAGCTGAACGTCCCCCAAATAAAAGCCGCCTCCCCAGGTCCATGAAGACCTGAAGAGGCGACCAATAAGGGCTTATCCCCCGCGCCGAGGCACGTTATTCCACCGGCAGCCGCTTGAGCCGGCGAATTCGAACTTCGCCACCGGCCGGCACCCGAACGTCCAGCTCCACGTCCTCGGGCGCGACGACCGAGAGCGAGACGACCCGGCCCGCGTCGGCGGTCCACTCGCACTCGATCGTCCCCCCTCCCGGCAGAGGAACCGCGCCCCGCGCCCACGCCAGATCGGCGGGGAGCGGCTCTACGATCGCCTTCTTCCACCCGGGCGCCGCCGCTCGAACGCCGAGCGCGTACGCCCCGAGGAAGTAGCCGGGCGCCGCCGACCAGGCGTGGCAATGGCTTCGCGTCAAGTCGTTCTCGTTCGCCCGGTTCACCGTCGTATGGCCGTACATCTCCCAGCACGTCGTCGCGCCGTTCTCGATCATGAAGCCGTAGTTCCTCCGGATGTCGTCCAGCATCGTTCTCATCGCCGACGGCTCCCGGCTTCTCATCAGCGCCTCGTAATAGAAGAACGACATAAACGGACTTCCGATCTGCACGAAGCCTTCGGGAGCCGCCGTCAAATAACCCGTCAGCCTATCCAGCCTGTCGCCCTCGGCCACCCCGGACAGCAGAGCCATGACCTGGGTCTGCATGCTGAAGATGTCCGAGCGGCGCCCGTCGGCATGGATGCAATCGAGGTACGCGCCCCGCTCTTCGCTCCACAAGCGCGCGTTGATCGCGGCCGCCAGACGGTCGGAGGCCTCCGCGCACCATGCCGCCTCGTCCGGCGTTCCGGCGAATGCCGCCAGGGCGGCGGCATCCCGCAGCGCCTTGACCAGCATCGCGTTCTGGTGGGTGACGACGCCCTCGCCGGGCTGGTCGATCGGAGCCCAATCGAGCAGGTTCCACCCTCTCATGTTCAGCAGTCCGTCGCCATCGATGTGCTCCAGATAAGCTTTGAGCGTATTCAGGATGCGCGGCAGCATCTCGGCGGCGAAGGCCCGGTCGTCCGCGTGCTCCGCGAATTCCCGGCAAGCGACGACCCAGAAGAACGTCCAGTTCGGGATGACGCTCGTCCAGGCGCTCGGCACTTGGTCGACGTAGAGCGGCGTCTGGAACGAGGAACCGGGCACGAGGCGGAGGCATCTCTTGACGATATCGGCTCCGCCGAACGCGTAATAGTTGACGAGCGCCTCGTTGCGGCTGTCGCCGACCCAGAACGTCTGCTCGTAGGCCGGACAATCGACGAACGTATCCTCCATGCACAGCCGGGTCGTATGCCGGCTGATGTCCCAGATCCGGTTCAGCCGTTCGTCGGAGCACTGGAACGATCCGGCTTCCGGGGCCGGATAGTTGCTCTGCAGCACGCGGACGGCGCGGATCTTGACGGGGGAAGAGGCTCCCCGGACGGTGACGTACAAATACCGGAACCCTCTGCGCACGGGAGACGTGTAGCTCTGAACGCCTGCGCGCGTAATATAGCGCAGCGTGTTGTCCAGGCCGAACGTATGCTGAACGTATTCGCCCTTGCGGTACTCGACTCCGTACCAATCCGTCGCGACGCCGGCTTCGGCTTCCAGCTCGAACGACAGATATCCGCTCCATTCCTTGCCGAAGTCGAGCATGAATTCCGTGTCCCCGTTCTTGAACACAGGCACGATCCCCGGATCGGCGGAGGCGGTCGCCGCCCTCTGCAGCGACTCCGGCACCGCATAGGCTTCGGCCTCCCGGATCGCGAACTGCGGCGCGAACGCGTCGAGATCGTTGGCGTGCGTGTACGGTATCGCCCGGACCGGGAACCCGGCCTGCACGATCTCTTCGATGGCCGACAGCGGCGCGAGAGCATTCGCCAGCTTGGCCGCTTCCTCTTCCCACCGCTGCTGGAGCGCCGATTGATCGACATAGTCGACCATCGTATACGCGAAGGTCGGCCCGATCAGCGCGAACGGCGACGCTCCTCCGGGCCCGCCCGGCCGCTCGGCCTGAATCGGCGACAGCCATTCGATCTTGCGGTCGCAGTCGACGGCGATTCGGTGCATATGCCCATGATCCGGCCCGAAGTCGGCGTAGAGCAACAAGTGATCGCCGGCCGGCAGCTTCGCCCGGCATCGAACGAGCGGCGGCTCGACGGACCACCGGTCGGACGGCACGAGACGTTGGCCGAGCCGGAGTACCTTCGGGAAGCTTCCGCCTCCGAATCCCGGCACGTTCAGCAGGACGCTCACTTCCGCCTCTTCCGCGAGACGGAGCACCGTCGCGATCGCGCTGGCATAGCCGATCGGATTCGCGTTCTCTTCGCCCGGGTTCTTCATCAGCGCGTACGTGTCGATGAACGCCGAGAGCGCATACGGAACGACCCTCCGAAGCGAACCGACTCTCGCCGGGACGACCGGCTCTTCGGTCAAGTAAGGAATGTCCCTCGGCTGAAGGCGAACCCACGGCTCCATGCCGGCCTCCCCGATCTCCCGGGCGTCCTCCCACCCGTCGTCCCCGTAATCCGGCGACGTCCAATCGCCGTCGAACCGGCGGGCGTCGATCCGTTCCGCGAACGCCTGCTGGCACGACATGCGCGAGACCGCGGGATCCTGCGCCGGGTTCCTGGCCGTTCGCCACTCGGCGCCGGTCGCCGCCAGAATCGTCTCCCCGTCGCCTGAGGCGACGGCGAGCTCGGCCAGCAGCCCGCCGCGTCCCCGCAAATAATAGAAGTTCGAGATGCCGAAATGCAGGACCTGGATCGCGATCGTGTTCGTCTCCCCGCGGCGGAGAAGCGAGCCGACGTCGTACCCGTCGTAGAAGAGGTCGGTCGGGTATCCCCGAACCGGCCCCCGGCCGATTCTCGTTCCGTTCACGTACGCCTCGTACCGCGAATCCGCCGTCAGCCACAGAACCGCTTCCGCGTCCGCCTCCATATCCTCCGGGCAGAAGAACGAATGGCGGAACCATCGCCATTCGTTCCGCGGGCTCTCTTCGTCTCCTCCCCAGATCCATCTCGCCTGCCAAGGCGTTCGTTTGCTTCTCTCCATGGTCGCGAACCTCCCGGTTACGTCGGATGACAACGTTCTCACCCTCATTGTAGAATGGGAGGTGCGGCGGGAATATCCCGGTTCAGGACATTCATCGCCCTAATCGAGACATCCGGAGGCCGATCGATATGCCCGTGGAACGCGTGCTGCTGCGATACGAAGAAGAGCTCTACTTCCCCGTACATCCCGACATCGCCGTCGTCGAAGCCGAGGAGAACCTCTGGCTGCTGGAGCACGTCCACAACTTCGTCGAGATCGTTCTCGTCGCGGAGGGCAACGGCCTGCATTATTTGAACGGCGAGCCTCTGCAGGTCCGATCCGGCGACCTGTTCGCCCTTCCCGTCGGAACCCGCCACGTGTTCCGCCCGTCCGGGGATCCGTCCCGGGACGCCAAGCGGAATCGGCTGAAGGTGTTCAATTGCCTCATCCGCCGTTCGGCCATGCGGAGGCTGGCCGAATTCCTCGCCGATCGCGAAGCGGCGAACTTCGCCCGTTGGCTCGTCGGAGACGGCGGCGACTTCGGGAACGCCGTCGCGGAATCGGGCTGGCTGCGGCTGCGCGACGACGGCGGAGACCTTCGCCGAACGTTCCTCCGGTTGAAGGAAGCCTACTCCCGCCATTCCCTCGAACCGGACTCCCTGTCCTTGTGGGCGAGCGCGATGGAGCTGCTGTCCGCCGTCTACCGGGGTTCGCGGGAACGAACGGCCAAGGCCGGCGACCCGGACGATTCGCAATCGCCCGTTCGCCGGCCTTGGCCGGGAAGCCCGCTGTCTCTCGCGCTTGCCTATATGAAGCGGCATTACGCCGAGCGCGTCACGCTGGCCGACGCCGCCGCCGCGGCCGGAATCGGTCCGCGCCAGCTGAGCCGCCTGTTCGCGCGGCGCATGGGAACCTCGTTCCGCTCCGCCCTCGAGGAGATCCGGACGGAAGCCTGCTGCCGGCTCCTGCGGGACACCCGGATCCCGATCAAGGACCTTCCTCCGAGGGTTGGCTTGGAGCAATGGAAGACGCTAAGCCGCCTGTTCCGGAAGCGAATGGGAACTACGCTCGGCGAATACCGCAGATCCCATTCCCCCGCGCCCGAAGCCGATTCTACGGATTCGGGTTCCTCGCAGCCTGGCATCTCCGGATAATCTCGGAGACGATCGCGCTCTGCAGCGGCTTGCTGATATATTCGTTCATCCCCGCTTCCATGTACCGCTCCCGGTCCCCGACCAGCGCGTTGGCGGTCACGGCCACGATGTACGGCCGTTCCTCGGGCCTCGTCGACCGCAGAATATGCCTCGTCGCCTCGAGTCCGTTCATGACCGGCATCTGGATGTCCATGAAGACGATGTCGAATCGGCTTCGGCCGACCTGTTCCAGCACTTCGGCGCCGTTGCGAACGGCGACCGGGCGGAAGCCCAGCTTCTCCACCATTCGGACGAGCACCCTGCGGTTCACGTCGTTATCCTCGGCGACCAGGATCCGAAGAGAATCGCCCGTAAGCCCGGAAGGAGCGGCTTCGGGTTCGCACGGCTCGGTCTCCCGATGGTCCTCGGGCCGAAGCCGAACGTGGAAGCGGAAGACCGTCCCGCCCCCTTCGTTCGGCTCGCAGCGGATCTCGCCGTCCATAAGCTGAATCAGCTTCTTCGTAATCGCCAGCCCCAATCCCGTTCCTTCCGCCCTCCGCGCCATGAAGTGATCCACTTGATAGAACGGCTCGAACAGCTTCTCGACCTTGTCCTCCGGAATGCCGATTCCCGTATCCCGTACCGCGAAGTGCAGCCGGACCCTGTCCCCTTCCGGCTCGGCCTCGTCGACCGTGATCGAGATGGAGCCCTCCGGCGTGAACTTGATGGCGTTGCTGGTCAGGTTCATCAGAATTTGCTTCAACTTGAGCGAATCCCCGAACAGCGTCTGCGGAATGCCGGGCCGGATCGACACGTTAAGGCGCAGGTTCTTCTCGAGAGCCTTCGGCATCAGCGTGTCGAGCGTCTCCGCGATCGCGCCGCTTAGGCTGAACGGCTCTTCGATCAGCTCCGCGTTGCCGGATTCGACCTTGGAGAAGTCCAGAATGTCGTTGATGATGGCGAGCAGCGTATCTCCGCTTTTCTTGATAATCGACACATACTCCCTCTGCTCGGAATCCAGTTCCGTATCCAGCAGCAAGTCCGTCATGCCGATGACGCCGTTCATCGGAGTGCGGATCTCGTGGCTCATCATCGCGAGGAATTCGCTCTTGACCTCGTTCGTGCGTACCGCGGCTTCCTTCTCGATCAACAGCTTCTTCTGCTCGGTGATGTCCTTGATCAGCAGATAGAACCCGATGTTCTTCTGGTTGACGATGATGGGGGCGATCGTGACGAGCACTTCCACCGTATGTCCGTCGACATGGGGGACGCTGTCGATCTCTCCTTCGATCTGCGCGTACTGCTCGTTGTCGGCCAGGATGCGTCCCACGTGGTACTCTCCGATGATATCGGCGATCGGCGTGCCGATCATGTCGGCGACGCGCCTTCCGAGCAGCTTCTCGGCCATGACGTTCGCGTTCATGATCTTCCCCTGCAGATCGAACGAGATGATGGCGTCGTGATTGTATTTCTTCAGGGACGTATACCGTTCGACCGTCTCGATCAGCTTCTGCTCGGCGAGCTTGTTCGCCGAAATGTCGATGATCTGAGCGATGAAGTGCTTCGGACTGGAATCGAGCTCGTCCCGGATAATAGAGACGTGAGTGGACGTCCAGATGACGCTGCCGTTCTTGTGCCTGTAGCGCTTCTCCTGGGTGAATTCGGAAATTCTCCCATCGACAAGGGCTTGGAAGGAAGCGTCCAGGGGGTTCTGCGGGTCCGGGTAAGCGAGATCCTCCTGTCTCATCGACAGAAGCTCGTTCCGGTCGTAGCCGAAGATGCGGCAAGCCGCCGGATTGACTCGGATCCACCTTCGATCGAGCGATAGCATCACGATTCCGATGGGCGTATGGTTAAACAAGTGTTCGAAAAGAGTATTCGGCTGGAGCTGCGTGTTCTCCATTATTGCGGGGCCCCCGTTCACTGGCTGCCGGCATCTGCGTTGGAGCGAACCCTCTCCCATGCGCCGGGTTGCAGGTATTGACACAACAATTAACCCGAATTCGGCGATGTTGAATCACCGGCTTCGAATCAAGGCCAGACGGACCTCGCGTATTGCGCGAATTCCTCGATCGTCCGGCACATGGCGTCGGGCTTCATCGTCGACAGCTTCTCGGGTTCGGCCGTCTCGGCCCATGCCGCGGCGACGACCTGGACCCCGGCTTCGCGCGAGGCCGTGACGTCGCTCGGGGAGTCCCCGACGTAGACCGTCGCTTCGGGCGAGACCCCGAGCTTCTCCAGAACGCCCGCGATTCCTTCCACCTTGCGCGGTCCGAGAGGCGACCCCGTCTCGACCGCCTCGAAATAGCGTCCGAGCCCGAACGCCTCGAGCGTAATATCGGCGCTGCGCCCCCCCTTGCCCGTCACCAGGGCGATGCGGACTCCCCGGCTTCGCAGATGCTCCAGAACGTCCACGATCCCGTCGAACGGAGCGGGGCACATGCCGTGAAGCTCGCGATAATGGGCGAGATAATCTTCGACCCCGCGATCGTAATGCTCCGGGATGAGCGCGGAGATCGTCCCTTCCTCGGACGGACCGAACGTGGCGACGATCTCTTCGTCGCTAAGAACGCGTCCGGCGAGCGGCTCGATCGACTTCTTGAACGCGGCGATGCAGAGCGGAAGCGTGTTGCCGAGAGTCCCGTCGAGGTCGAAAATAATCGCTTTCACTTGGTTTCTCCTCCCTATTCGTGCGTCTTCTATTTATATTGGCGATCTCGGCCCCGATTCCTTCCGCCGTCCCGCTTCCCCCGGCGTTGAAGACGGCCGATTGCCCTGCGGAACGCAGCCGGCCGCTCCTTCAAGCGAAGGACCGGCCGGGAGAGGGACTTATGAACGCGGGGGCTCCGCCGGCTCGATCAAGCCTTTGCGGATCGCGTTGGCGGAGACGGGCGCTCGGCCCAGTTCTCGGGACCAGACCGACAGCTGCCCCATGTGATGGATCTCATGGGCGATGACGTGGCGCATTACTTCTCCCCACGCATGCTTCTCGACCTTGCCGTCCGGCGTATCGTTGTACAGAACTCTCGTCTCCATCGAGTCCTCCCAACGGCTCACGAAGTCTTCGACGTCGGGACGGAAGAGCCGGTCCAACTCCCGCACCTTCTCCAGGGAGGCGTAATCTTCGAAGCTCTCCTCGAAATCCGGCTTCCCTTGAAGTACGCGAATCCAGCTCCATTCCACGTCGACGACATGGAACAGAGTCCGCAGGATGCTCCCGACGCCGCCCGTTCTCTCGCGCAGCAGCTCTTCCGGCGGAACCTCCTCGCACCATCGGTACCACTGCTCTCTGACGATCCGGTTATAGCGGAAAAAAAGCTGCATCCTTCTCCCTCCTTGCCGGACGTCGAACGCAAGTCCGTCAGACTATGTTTTCCCCGCCCGGTTCGGGAATCCTTCTTCGCGTCGAAGATCCGTACTTCGCGCGAGCCGAGCGGGCGGCCTTCACCATGTGCCCGAGCGCGGCCTCCGTCTCCTCTCGCCCTCGCGTCTTCAGCCCGCAATCCGGGTTGATCCAGAACAGCTTCGGATCCAGGACGCGCAGCGCGCGGTGGATCGTCGCCTCCATCTCCTCCGCCGCCGGGACGCGAGGACTGTGAATGTCATAGACGCCGAGGCCGATGCCGAGCGGGTACGTCTCCCTCTCGAAGGAGTCGAGAAGCTCGCCGTGGCTGCGGGACGACTCGATCGAGATCACGTCCGCGTCCATCGCTTCGATCGATCCGATCATGTCCTGGAACTCGCAATAGCACATATGGGTGTGGATCTGCGTCGTATCCTTCACGGCGCAGGTGGCCATGCGGAACGCCCGTACCGCCCAATCCAGATAAGCTTGGCGCTGAGACGCCTTCAGAGGCAGCCCCTCGCGGACGGCGGGCTCGTCGACCTGGATCATGCCGATTCCCGCCTTCTCCAGCGCTTCGACTTCCCGGCGCAGCGCGTAAGCCAGCTGATAGGCGACTTCCTCCCGCGGGAGATCGTCCCGAACGAACGACCAGTTGAGAATCGTGATGGGCCCCGTCAGCATTCCCTTGACCGGCCGGGTCGTGAGCGATTGCGCATAGGCCGTCTCCTTCACGGTCATCGGCTCCCGGAATGCGACGTCGCCGTAGATGATTGGAGGCTTGACGCAGCGGGAACCGTACGACTGCACCCATCCGTACCGGGTGAAGGCGAAGCCGTCCAGCTTCTCTCCGAAGAACTCGACCATGTCCGTCCGTTCGAATTCGCCGTGAACGAGCACGTCGAGGCCGATCTTCTCCTGCAGACCGATCCATTCTTCGATACGGCCGCGAATGAATTCCTCGTACCTCTCTTCCGTCCATTCTCCCTTGCGCCACAGCTCGCGAGCCTTCCGCACCTCCGCCGTCTGCGGGAAGCTGCCGATCGTCGTCGTCGGGAAGAGCGGAAGCCGCCACTTCTCCTCCTGGACGGCACGCCGCTCCGCGAACGGCTTCGAGCGAGCCGGCGAAGCCGCGCGCAGCTCTTCGACCGCCTCCCGCACGTCCCGCCGCTGCCGGGCCGGACTGTCCGCCATCGCCCGGAGAGCGGAATCGCAGCCAGCCAGCTCCTCCGCCGGCTCGCCTTCTCCGAGGCGCGCGGTTCTCGCCAGCCAGACGGCCTCCGCGAGCTTCTCGTCGGCGAACGACAGCGCCTCCTTCAAGGCCGGAGGCAGCCGATCCTCTCTTGCCTTCGACACCGGCACGTGCAGCAGGCTGCAGGACGTTTGCACAATAAGCCTGTCGTCCGGAACGAACCCGCGCAGCCGGTCGAGAAGCGCCCGCTTCTCCCGCAGGTCGGCTCTCCACACGCCGCGGCCGTCGACGATTCCGGCGCCGAGGATCTTATCCCCCGGGAAGCCGTGCGCTTCGAGCGAAGCCAGGTTGCCGGCGAGGCCGCGAGCCAGATCCAGTCCGATGCCGCGGACGGGAAGCTCGGCGATGCGGTCGTAGCGATCCGCCGATTCGAAGTACGTCTGCAGCATGACGTTCAGCTCGGGAACCGCCTTCGCGATCTCCCCGTACGCGAACTCGAGGCGCCGCATATCCTCCTCGGACAGTTCGGCCGCGACGATCGGCTCGTCGACCTGCACCCAGGCCGCCCCTTCGTCCGCCAGCTCCCGGAACACCCTTAGGTACAAGGGCAGCAGCTTCTCCAGCCAGGAGTCGGCCTGCTCGGGCGGATAGCCCTTGGACAGCTTCAGGAACGTAACCGGACCGAGGATAACCGGCTTCCCTTCGATGCCGAGCTCCTCCTTCGCTTCCCGGTACGCTCGCAAGGGGCCGTTGAACGTCAGAGCGGGATTCGTTCCGTTCAGCTCGGGGACGATGTAGTGGTAGTTGGTGTCGAACCACTTCGTCATCTCGCAGGCGGCCGCGTCCTTCGAGCCGCGAGCCATCGCGTAGTAGACCGACAGGGGAACGGGTCCTCCGCCATAGCGGAACCGAGGCGGCACGAGGCCGAACATCGCGGCCGTGTCGAGAACGTGGTCGTAATAGCTGAAGTCGTGAACCGGAATAAGGTCGATCCCCAGCTCCTTCTGCTTCCTTAAGCGGCCGAGCCGTATGGCCTTCAGCTCCGCGTGAAGATCGTCCTCTCCGAGCTTCCCCGCCCAGAACGCTTCGATCGCCTTCTTCCATTCCCGGTTATCGCCGATTCGCGGATAACCTAACGCGCTGCTTCGAATCATCTGCTTCCTCTCCCTTGTTCCATGCTTCGATGTTCGGCGGCCGAACCCGCCATTACTGCCAAGATATCATGGAGCAACGGTTATTACGTAACTCGAATAAACTATATCCAGCTATAGCCAATACCTATACCCACAAAAGTCGCGGCCTAAGCTTGCAACTTCGCGGCCGCGACGGGGAAGATGGGAACTGCGATAACGCTTCGACGAAGGAGGATGCCGATGGCCGCCATGAAGCTGTACCGGGACGGCGAGCGTCCCGATCTCGCCGCGCGGCTGAAGAACGAAGGGGTTCCCGTCCGCATCTACGTCACCTACGGCGACGAACGGTTCCTTTACCTATGCCGCCGGATCGCGGAATACCCGCCGAACCTGTACGAAGCCGGCACTCGCTTGATCCGAGGAGATAGCGATCCCTTGCTCCTCTATTCATTGGACTGATTTTGGCGCGCGGCCTCGGCTGCTTCCTGTTCCGTCGGCTCCCGGACCTCGACGACCACCGTTCCGAACCACCGTTCATTGATCGTGACGACGAGCTTCCAGGCGCCGGCGGAGGGCAGCATCATGCTGCTCGGAATGGCGGCGTCCGCTCCGTTATGGGGGGAAGGACGCACCTGGCCTTCGAACACCTTGACGAGCTCGCCGCTCCCCCGCTTGACTCCGAACACTTGGAAGTCGCCGCCGATCTCCTCGTCCGTCCCCCAGAAATGCCACATGTACTTGTTCCCCTTGCCCGCGACGAAGCCGGGGTGGATAAAGGCGAGTTTGTCCTTCACGCCCGTCATCTCGAAGGGACCCGAGACGAACGAACCGCTGGGCTTCCACGAGTCTGCCGCTTCCGGTACGTTCAGCACGACATCCCCCTGCGGCTCTCCGTCGAGCGACAGCTGGAACTTCCATTCGCCTCCAAGGGGCAAGGCCAGGTCTGTTGCGAGCCTCGTCTGGTCGACCGCTCCGAACGCGGAAGACAAATGGCGATCGAATTCGACGGCTGTCGTCTCGTCGATCGTCGTCTCCGGCAGCTCCACGAGCGTCAGCCCCGTCTGTCGGTGGGTGGCCACGATTCTCGCCTTGTGTCCCATCAGTTCCGCCAGCGGCTTGCGAATCATCCACCCGGCCCCGGCCGGCTTGCCGGCGACGAGATCGCCTCCGGGGAACACTTCCCATTGCACGACGCCGCCGACTTCGTATTGCGACCGGGGGAGCCACGATTCGTCCCCGGCGGGACCCGCGATCCCCGGCGCGCCGGAACTCGGGATTCCTAGCGAAGCCGCGGCGACGAGAACGAGCAGCAGCGCGGCGGCGGCGACGGCGGCGCGCTTCTTCAGGCGGGGGCGAGCGAAGCCGGACTCCGGGCCGGAGCGCAGAGCCGTGCGCAGAGCCTCCTTCTTCTCCTCCGTCCAAGCCGGCGACTCGAACGGCGTCTCGGTCAGCCCGGCGTACCAGCCGGGTCTGGCCTTCATCTTGTCGTTCATGAATCGGCACCTTCTTCCATCAGCAGAATCTCCATGCGAGCGCGGGCGCGATGCAGCCGGGACTTGACCGTGCCTTCCGAGACGTTCAACACGCGGGCGATCTCCGAGTAAGACAAGCCGTGATGCGCGTCGAGCAGGAGCACCTCCCGCTGCTTGACGGGCAGCTTCATCACGGAACGCCAGATCGCGCGGATCCCCATCTTCTCGAGCGCTTCCTGCTCGGCCGACCGCTGGCTCGAGCTCGGGCGGACGAAGCCGACGAGACGGACGCGCCGGACGAACGAGGACTTCCGCCAATTGAGCGACGCGTTCCGGGCGATCGCCAGCAGCCACGTCTTCGGAGCGCTTCTCCCCTCGAACCGGCGGAGACCGCGCAGAGCGCTCAGGAACACCTCCTGCGTCAGATCGTCGGCGGCTTCGCGATCGCGCGTGAGCAAGAAGACGTAGTTCCAGACGTCGCCGGAGTAGGCTTCCATCAAGTCTTCGACGATCCAGCGGACGTTGTCGTCCGTAATCCGGATGCCTTTCAAATACTCCAAGCCCCTCACCTCTACCCATTAGACAACGCGCGCTTCGTTTTGTTCCGAATTTCCTTCCATTTCCGCGATAATCGAACCCCTATTCGCCTTGTCCGATCCGCTCCCGTAAAACAGAGAACCGGCCCCGCTCTATCGCAGGACCGGTCCGAAGGTCGACTATCCCTCTCCCGAATCGATCTGCGGCGCTTGCCGCAGAAGGCCGCCGACGATCCTCTCCAGCTCTTCCGGCGTCCTTGAATGATTGTACAGCCCGAGAAAGGCGGACGTCGCTTCCGGATGACGGCCGATCAGCCGATTGACGGCCGCCTGTTCGGGACGGAGAGGGACGTTGCGGGTCATGCCGCAGGCCATCCGGAATAACGGCATAAAATGGTCGTTCAGCTCCTGCTCGTACCGGCGAGCCATGTCGTCCCACCGGCTCTCCCAATCCGGCTCGGAGGAGAGAATTCGCCGCAGCAGCCTCGCTCCGAGGAGGGCGTCGTGCATTCCCTGCCCGACGGCGGGATCCTTGAACGACAACGCGTCTCCGGCGAGCGCCCAGCCCGGGCCCATCGCTTCGTGCCAGTCGTTGTCATAGCCGAGCAAGCCGCGGATCGGACCGGACCGCTTGGCTTCCTTCAATCGGCTGGGGAACGACGTCGCGCCGAGTCCTCGGGCGACGAATTCGCGGAACCCCGCTTCCGGGTTCTCCTTCATCCGGGCGAGCGCATCCTTCCATTCGAGCGGGAACATCAGTCCGATCACGTGAAGATCGTCGCTCGTCGGGAACGCGATGGCGAGCGTCTCCCCGATCCGATAAAACTCGGTGCAGCGTTCCCCCTCCTGCCGGAAGCCTTCGAAGTAGCCGACGTAGGAAGCGAAGTCGGTCGGCACGGAGACGATCCGCCGGCTTCCCGCCAGTTCCCGCACGATCGAGCGGCGGCCGTCCGCGCCGACGACGAGCCGAGCCGGGATCCGCACGGGCTTCCCTTCCGAATCGGTTCCTTCCACGCCCGCGACGGCCCCCCCGCTCCGCAGCAGACCCGTGATTCGGAAGTTCGGCCTCGCGTCGACGCCGGGCAGCGAAGCGGCATGCTCGAACAGAATGCGGTCGAGATGCGTCCGCCGAACGCACAGGCATTCGGTCTCCCCGTTCGCCTCGGGGAAGAAGCCGTCGATCTCCGCGTCCTCCAGCCTCAGGTACGCCCGCCGGTACGTCGGCGTCCCCGTCGCGAGCAGCCGGTCCAGCACGCCCATCTCCCGCAACATCCCCACCGAATTGTTGAAAAAGTTGTGGGTCGACAAGACGTCGCTCGGGAACCGGCTCTTGTCGGCCAGCAGAACGCGGTACCCCGCACGTCCCAGCTCCCAAGCCAAAGAAGCGCCCGCCACGCGGGCGCCTACGATGACCACGTCGTAATCCGAACGAATTCCTTCCGTTCCGCCCCTTCCGTCCATCTCATTCATCTCTTCCATCCCTTCCACTCCTTCTCCCGTTGCGGATACCATCATCCTACTTCTTCGGGATGGCAGAGGGCGACTATCGAAAGATATAGACCGAAGATATACGGGAAAGGATGGAGGTCCGGCGATACCCCGCCGTTCGAGCACCCGGCGGCGCTACCGAGCTTCGAGAAGCCCGAGCCTCTCCGCGATCCGGATCGCCTGAACCCGTCCTTCCGCCCCGAGCTTGCCGTAGATCCGGTGGAGATGGAGCTTGACCGTCCCCTCCGTCAGATAGAGCTCGGAAGCGATCGCTTTGTTGGACATTCCCCGGGCCATGCACGCCAGAACCTCCCTCTCCCTCGGCGTTAGCGATTCGAGGGACCGGGCGCCCGGACTCCGCTCCGGCTCCCCGGGCGCATACCCGGCCGCCGAAGCCAGCCTTCGCGCGAATTCCGTCTCCGAAGGCGCGAGCCCGGCCACGACCGGAGCGGCGTTCGCCCATTCGGACAGCCGCTTCGCGACCGGCGGACCGGCATCGAGGAACGGACGCGCGATGTCGTCCGGGCAAGCCCGCTTGAGAGCCTGGAGCAGATGACGCTCGCTCTCCGCCGGAGCGCCGCGTCCCGCGCTTATCTCGCACAGCAGAAGGCAAGCCTGCACCTCGCTCAACGGGTTGGCGCGGCCGACCGCCGCGCGCAGCAGCGAGCGCGCCGCCGTCGCCGCGGCTTCCGTCTCGCCAAGCGCGAACCGGATCCGCGCGTACGCGAAATCTTCGTCGTCGGGATAGACGACCGAACGGCCGCCCTTCCGGGCGGCGGAACGGCGAACGTAATCGTCCGCCCAGAGAACCGCCGGCTCCCGATCCCCCCGAAGCAGCCGGCGGTAGACCCTTCTCGCGTCCAGCTTCCCGTACCAGGCCGTCGTCTGCCAGTGCCGGCGGCGCAGCTCCCGCATCGCCTCGTCGATCTCCGCGAGCGCCGCGTCCTCCTCCCCTTCGGCCGCCCATAGATCCGACCGGACGAGGGCCGCCGGGACGAAGGCTCCCGCCGTTCCGTTCTTCTTCGCGAGCCGAAGCGCTTCTTCGACATACTCCCTGGCCTCGGCGAGACGATTGCGAAGATAGCTGACTTCCGCCATGGCCGTCTGCTGATAGGAAGTGTAGGCGAACTCTTGCAGCCCGTTCTTGCTCAGGAAGTAGCCGTAGGCACGGTGGTAGCTCTCCGCGCGGGCGACGCTTCCTTCGAACCCGAACGCGCCGCGGATGAAGGGCACGGCCCCCTCGTTCAACTCGAGGCCGAGGCTGAGCAGCAGCGGCGTATCCCGGTCCGGCAGATCGTTCCGCTCCCCGTAGCCGCGAATAAGGGAGAGCGAGAGGTCGAAGTCGCCGCTTCGGACGGCGGCGAAGTTCTCCGCGATCCGTACTTCCTCGTGCATGCGGGCATAGGCCGCGCCATTCCCTTCTCTTTTCATCCCCTCGAGAGCCTCGTTCAACCGCCGCAGCCTCTCGTCCGCGGGGGCCGTCCTTCCTTCCATCAGATCGATCCAGAGGGAGAGCAGCACCAGCTCCGGCCGGTTCGCGAACGGAGCCGGAATCCGCTCCAGCCAGCCCCGCAGCGTGGCGATCTCCCGCAGCTTCAACCAGACATGCGCCTTCCGCTCGATCCATTCCGCCGCCAGGCCGACGTCCCCGGAAGCGAAGGCGTGCTCGACCGCTTCCTCGTCGTAGCCGTGGGACTGGTGCCATCGCGCCGCCTTCGCTTGAAGCTCAGGCTCCGCCTCGCCTTGTTCCCGCCGCAGGCGATCCCTCAGAAATTCCCCGAACAGATGGTGGTAGCGGAACCATCTCCGCTCGTCGTCGAGAGGAATCAGGAACATCCCGATCCGTTCCAGCTCTCCCAGCCGCTCTTCCGCCCCCGGATCGTTCGCCACCTCCGCGCACAGCGAAACGCACAACCGATCCAGAATCGACGTCCGGCGCAGGAATCGCTTCATCTCTTCCGGCAGCCGCCCGTAGGCTTCTTCCATCAGATAATCCGACACGCGGCGGCTTCGTCCGGACAAGACGGCTTCTTCCTCGGACGGGCCTCCTTCGGCCGCCGAGGAGATCGTCATCAGCCTCAGCATGGCCGCCCACCCTTCGGTGCGATGCATCCACCGGGCCAGCGCTTCGCCGTCCGGTTCCCGCCCCCATTGCAGCCGCCAGTAGCCGATCGTCTCTTCTTCGTTGAACCGAAGGTCCCGCATGTCGAGCTCTTGCAGACGTCCGTTCGCCCTCCAGCCGGCGAGAGGCATCGGGATGCCGTGACGGCTGAGCAGCACCAAGCGGACGGGCGACGGCAGCCGCTCGATCCAGCGGTGAAGCGCTTCGTGGATCGCCGGAGCTTGAATGACGTGGTAATCGTCCAATGCCAGAACGAGCGGAGCTTCCTCCCGTTCGGCGTAATCGATCAAGGCGTCGAGAATGAGAGCCTGCAGCGATTCGGCCGAGACGATGCCCGATTCCGCGCTTCCCCCGCCCAGCGGGGAGCCCAGCGCCCTCTCGGCCGCGCCGGCCATATATCTCCAGAACCGCAGCGGATCGTTCTCCATCCCGTCCAGCGAGAGCCATCCGGAAGGCCAGCCTCTCTCCCGGATCCAGACGCTGACCAGCGTCGTCTTGCCGTAGCCCGGAGGCGCCGCGACGGTCGTGAGCCGGCAAGCCGGCGAACCGTCCAGCTTCTCCCACAGACGGGTTCGGGCGAGGTGCCAAGCCGGCGTGCCGGGCATGTGCAGCTTCGTGCGGAGCAGCCCTTCCAGAGACGGTCGGGCGGATGCGTCCATCATGGTCGTTCCGACCTCGCTTCGCCTGTTATTCGAATGTCGCTTCCGTTCCGATGTCATTTGCTTCCTGATTTTACACGATAGAGGATGTCAAACGGTAGAGGCGGCGGGCCCATTGATCAAAAAAAAAGCATCCGGCCCGTCAGGGCCGGATGCTCGGATCGAGGGACAGTCCCTCTTACTCTTCGAAGTCGACGTTGTGATAGACCTGCTGAACGTCTTCCAGATCTTCGAGAGCTTCGATCATCTTCTCGAAGGAGGCTACCGATTCCTCCGGCAGCGTCACGTACGTCTGCGGGATCATCGTCAGCTCGGCGACGGCGAATTCCGTTACGCCGGCTCGCTTGAACGCCTCTTGAACGGCGTGGAATTGTTCCGGGTCGGCGTACACGATGACGGACTCGTCCTCTTCCACGACGTCGCGTACGTCGACTTCGGCTTCGATCAGCAGCTCGATGACTTCGTCGACCGTCTTGCCCGTCACGCCGATGACGGCCGTCGCGTCGAACATGTAGGCGACGGAGCCGTTGACGCCCATGTTGCCGCCGTTCTTGCTGAACGCGGCGCGTACGGCCGACGCCGTCCGGTTGACGTTGTTCGTCAGCGCGTCGACGATGACCATCGAGCCGTTCGGCCCGAACCCTTCGTAACGGAGCTCGACGTAGTTCTCGTCGGAAGCTCCTTTCGCTTTGTCGAGGGCGCGGTCGATGATCGCCTTGGGCACGTTGTACGTCTTGGCCCGTTCCAGAACGACCTTCAGCGCCCGATTCGCTTCCGGATCCGGCTCGCCCTTCTTGGCGGCGACGTAGATCTCGACGCCGAATTTGGCGTATACGCGGCTCGTGTTCGCGTCTTTCGACGCTTTTTTCTCTTTAATATTGTTCCATTTGCGTCCCATTCTCTAATCCTCTTTCTCTGCGATAGGCGAAGTACGTTCCACGTTGGACCAGCTGTTTCGACTCTACCCATTTTAGCAGAAGACGAGATTTTTTTCTATTTTTCGCGCGGGTTATCGTGCGGGCATTCGTTCAAGAAGCCCGCGGCGCCCATAACATGATGGAGACGCCGACCAGGCAGACCGCCGCTCCTACCCAATCGTAGAGATCCGGAGTCCGCTTGTCGACCAGCCATCCCCACAGAACGGCCAGGACGATGAAGACGCCGCCGTAAGCCGCGTACACCCGGCCGAAGCTCGGGAACTTCTGGAGCGTCGGCACGATGCCGTACGCGACCAGAATAAGGCCGCCGGCGATGCCGTATCCGATCGGCTTCGATTCTCTCAGCCACAGCCATACCAGGTAGCCTCCGCCGATCTCCGCGATTCCCGCGACGACGAACAATACGATCGCTGCCAACAAGCTCCCTTCCCCCCGTTCAGGCTTCTCCTTCGACCCTCTCTCGCTTCTCCCGCTTCTCCAGCCCCGGCAGCGCCTTGACTTCCCCCTCCGGGGTCCATTCCGCGTAGGCGACCTCCCGGATGTCGGAGAAGCCCAGCTTGTCCAGCTCCCGGCGCAGCCAGCTCTCGTCCCGTCCGATCGCGGCGAGACCGGCTTGCTTGACCTGGCCGTCCTCGACCAGGCTTCGGGGCAGCCGCGCCGGCGACGACGGCAGCTTCAAGTCGTTCCGGCGCACTTCCTCGTGCGAGGGCTTCTTCAGCACGCTTAACGAGCCGTTCGGTTCGAAGACGGCGTAGGCCACCTCGTCCAGGGAGAAGACGTCCCGCTGCCGGAGCATCATGCGCAGCTCCTCGAACTCCATGCTGTTGCGGCGCATCGCTTCCCGGTTCACCTTGCCGTCCGAGATCAAGAGCTCGGGCTCTCCTTCCAGCCGCTTGCGGATCGGCTTGCCGAATTCCATCAGCTTGTCGAAGCCGTATGAGAGACCTGTCCATAGCGCCAGCGCGAACAGCAGCATCCCTAAGGAGGCTTGCTCCTCGTAGATCGTGTTGCCGACCAAGTCGCCGAGCACCATCGCCGACACGAAGTCGAAGGGAGACAGCTGGGCGATCTCTCTCTTGCCCAGCAGCCTCGTCATCGCCCACAATCCGGCGAAGGCGGCCGCGAGCTTGATCGCGATGCCGACGTAAGCTTCCATCCCCGTCACCTCTTCCGCGCTTTATTGTCTCTATACCCGCGCGGCGGGCGGCTTCAACAAGGGATTCGGCGAACCGGCGAACCGGCGAAGTGGCGAATCGGCGAACCGGCGAATTGACGAACCGTCGGACGATCCGACGATCGGGACCGGGGATTTATTCGGAGACGCGAAGAACGATTTTGCCGATATTGCGATTGCCGACCATATGCGCATGGGCCTTCTCGGCTTCGTTCCAATCCCAGACGGAATCGACGACGGGCTTCAGCTTGCCTTCCGCGAAGAGGCCCGACGCGAACCCGGCGAATTCGGCCGTCAGCCGCTCCTTCTTCGCGGGCGGCTGGGAGCGGAGCGCCGTTCCGATCACTTGCAGGCGGCGGTACAGCAGCTGCCCGAGATCGAGCTCCGGCACCTTCGCGCCTCCCATCGTTCCGATCAGAATCAGCTTGCCGTCCATGGCCAATGCCTGCAAATTCTGCTCCCAATAGGAAGCTCCGACGAAGTCGAGGATGAGGTCGACGCCGCGGCCGCCCGTCGCCTCCCTCACGCGCGGCAGGAACGGGCCGGCCCTGTAGTCGATCGCTTCGCCCGCCCCGAGCGCGAGACACGCCTCGCGCTTGGCCTCCGAGCCGGCGGTGACGATCGAGTTCGCTCCGGCTTCCCGGGCGAGCTGGATCGCCGCCGTGCCGACTCCGCTGGCCCCGGCATGAATGAGAACCGTCTGCCCGGCCTTCAAGCCGCCGAGCCAGAACAGGTTGAGATACGCGGTCAGGAACGCTTCCGGAATGGAAGCCGCTTCCTCGAACGACATCCCGTCGGGAATCCGGATGCCCATCCCCTCCGGGATCCGAACCTTCTCGGCATAACCTCCGCCCGGGAGCAGCGCCATGATCCGGTCCCCCGGCTTCCACTCGCCGCTCGCCTCTTCGACGACGCCCGCCATCTCGAGACCGAGGATCGGCGAAGCTCCGGGGGGCGGCGGGTACAGCCCCCGCCTCTGCGCCAGATCGGCCCGGTTGATCCCGGCCGCCTTGACGCGGACGAGCACGTCGCCCGCCGAGTTGTCCGGCTCTTCCGTCTCGCCTATGTACAAGACCTTCGTCTTCTCGTCCTGCAGCACCGCTCTCATCATCGTTCTCCCCTATACGGTGGATTAGCGCCCCGAGCCGGACCGGCTTCCGTCCACTCTCGCTTCAGGTCTGCGCTTCTCTCTATTGTACCCCTAGTTCCCGCAAGGTTGAAGCTTCCCCGGCCGCGGGCGACAGTTCCGCATGACCGGGGCCATCGGTGCGAGGCTACTTATCTCTTGAGCCAGTAGCGGCTTCCGTCCGGTTGGCGGTCCAGGAAGCCGTACTCGATCATATATCTCCTCAGCGTGACGAAGTCGGGATAGCGCGCCTTGAGAATCTCGTTGACTTCCTTCTCCGTATATTTTCGATTCTCTTCGAACTGGCGGGCGAGATGGCGCAGAATGACGATCTTCCGCTTCTCCTTCCGCGGGAATTCGCTTAAGGGGCCGTCGAGCCCCTCTTTGAAGAACGTCCGCAAGATCTCCTCGTTCTCCTTCTCCGTGATCGCATAGCGCTCATCCGTCATCGTCGCGGTGCGGTGCGTCGTGATGAAGCGGTGCTGGCGTCCGGAGCGTTCGTTCGCAAGCTCCATGAGCGCGAGGAACACCTTCGCCTGCTTCATTCGCTCCCGGAGCGCGAACCGGTGATTGCGGATCGTGGAGGCGCTGCCTCCGCCGAGCTCCGAGACGATCTCGTTGTCCGGCAAGCCGGCGTTGAACAGATGCAGCAGACGCTTCTGCAAGTCCGTCAGTCCCGTCAGCTTCTTGTCCAGGCCGAGCAGGTAGTCGAACATGGAGCCGTGCTCCTTCTCGATATGGCGGCTGGCGAACTTGGCGGCTTCGTACAGGACTCCGTCCGACGGATAGACGATTCCCCGTTCGAACCGTTCGCCGCAGGCGAGGCAGACGTAACAATCCGCTTCTTCAAGATACGTATACCCCTGCTTCAAATCGCTCAGCGGCACTTCCCAGAACAACTCGGTTGCTTGCATTCGGGCCAAACCTTCTTTCGATTCGTTTGCTTAATATATAGACATTCTATTCCTCCATCCAGTCACTGTCAACTTTCAAGACTAGATGCCGAGTCGATTTGTCTAGCCTTCGTTTAGTATTAGGCGAGTTGTACGCCATTCGTCGAGCAACCAGTCTGCAGGTGGAGGGTCCCGTTGAATAAATAAAGGGCTGCCCCAAGGCGGAAGCCCTGAGTCAACCCTTGTCCCATCCCGAGTCTGGAAAAACTAAACGTAAATCTTGGTTATCCGATTGAGCGAATAAGCGGCGTTCGGATCGAATTGCCCGTTCTTCCCGACGACTTTGAGGTAATAGGTGTTCGTCATCGAAGGAGAATAGCGACCGACATAGTCGAACGTATCGGACGTCGTCGACGACATGAGAAACTGGCGGTTCTCGTCGTACAGATAGAGGTCGTAATCGAGGCCGGCCGGGCTTCTCAGCTGGAACAAACCGAACTGCCCCGCCGTTACTTTGTAGTAGTCCTCGTCCCCGGAAAAGGATAAATAGGATGTCAGGGATTCACTGTTCGGGAGAGGCACCGCGTTGTCGAACGAATCATTCGGTTCCCCCGTGTCCGCCGCGAGAACGGAAGCGGATAAAGCGAGCGATGAAGCCAGCAGCAACGTGAAAGCGACTCCTGATTTTCTCATAGAGGGCACCTCGTCTTGGATCTCGCACTCCCACGACAGGTCGGGAATGTCGGCCCCCTCATTGTAATCGGCTTGTCCCGGGCACGGTAGTGACGCCCGTCATCATGACGGCAGCGGACCGGTCATAGGCTTGACGTCTTAGATTAACCGCCCGGCCGCGCGCGTTCCTTGAAAAGGGGAAATCGCCGCTGCGGATTATACCCTTTTTATCCCCTTTTGGCGAGAGCATAATGAGATCATCCTTCAACGATTATCGACAGCCTCAATGGCAAGGAGAAAGGAGATTTCCCATGTTCCCGAACCCTTACGAGATCGAGACTCTGGAGCGCATGCGGCAAGAGGAGCTGAACAGACGCGATCGCCGGGGAGAGTTCATCGCTCGCGAAGCAGCCGAACCTTCCTTCTGGAAGCGATGGCTGTCCGGACGCCGGCGGAAGGAGACGATTTGCCCGTTGGAAAATAAAAAGATAACCTCCACGTAACGTGAGGAGGTTATCCCGCGAGCCGTTCTCTATAACTTCCGCGCACCCGGCATGCCGGCTTCTACCGATACTTCCGGACGTCCAGTTGGTTCAGCCTCTTGAATTCGTAGCCCTGCTGACGGGCCTCGTCGATGATTCGGCCGAGCGCTTCCGCATTGTCTCTCGACACCGAATGCAGCAGAATAACCGCCCCGGGGTGCAGTTGGCCCATCACGCTCGAATAGGCGTATTGCCATCCCTTCTGGCTGTTGACGTCCCAGTCGCGGTACGCCACGGACCAGAAGACGTTCGTGTAGCCGAGCTCGCGGCACGCCCCGAGCATCCGGTCGCTGAAGATTCCGCGCGGAGGGCGAAGGAACTTCATGTCCGACTGCCCGGTCAGACGGGCGACTTCCCGGCTCACCTTCTCCAGCTCCTCCTTGATCTGGGCCGTCGACACCTGCGACATATCCGGATGGCTCCAGGAATGATTGCCGATCAAGTGGCCCTCCAGCGCCATTCGCTTCACCAGCTCGGGCTGGTCCTTGACGAAGTGCCCGGTCACGAAGAACGCCCCCGGCGCCCTCTTCTCCTTCAGAACGTCGAGTATTCTCCCCGTGTATCCGTTCTCGTACCCGTTGTCGAACGTCAGGTACAGCTCCTTCTTGTCCGTGTTCCCGAGGAATATCGCCTCGTGCTTCTGCAGAATCGGCATAAATCCTTCCTCCGCGATCGAAGGCAGCTCGCCGTTCTTGCTCTTCTTGAAGCCGAAGTGGTAGGGGCGGACATCCTGCCCGTAAGCGGCCCCGGCGGAGGAGGCGGATGCCGGCGCCGAAGCGCACGCGATCCCCGTCCATAGGCAGAATGACGATACCAGAATTGCGGCGAACCTTCTCATTCATCGAACCCTCCCGGATAGTCTTCTGAACTATCCTGTCTCGGCGCGGGTTCGCTTATTCGTCCAGAACTGGCATATTCTTGGCCGGCTATTCGGCGCCGACCCGATAGAAGGCCGCGGACTTCGGCTCCTGGGACATGCGCCGGAGGAATTGGTTCATCAGCACGGGCAGCGAGATCAGGATGGGCGGATCGTCCAGCCGCGGCGGATAAAGCGTCACCTGAAGGGGCGGAACGGGCCGCTGGGGAGACACGACGATCGGGTCCTTCGATCGGGTCCGCAGCGTAGCCTGCGGAATCAGCATGTTCAGGGCGTCCGTATTCCAGGAGAGCGACGTGGCCATCAGATAATAGGTTCCCGGCTTGACCCCGGCCAACCGGAACGGACCTGCCGACGGAATCAACGTCCCGTACAGCGGCAGCCCTTCGGGAATCGGCTTCGCGAACAGGCCGATCAGCACGATTCCATCGAACGGCTCCTCCCCCCGGACTTCGCCTTCGATCCGGTCGAACGACGAAGAAGAAGCCTCGGGGGTCTGCCAATCCGACAACCGCTTAAGCGCTTCCAGGCGGTGATTGGCCTCATGCCGCGATTGGCGGAATTCGGAGGGGGTCATCCCCACCCGTCCGGTAAATCGGGTCGTGAACGTTCCGAGGCTCTGCTGCCCGACTTCGAGCGCGATGTCGCGGATATGCAGATTCGTGCGCAGCAAGAGATCCTTCGCCCTCTGCAGGCGCAAGGAAGAGATGTAGTATTGAGGCGAGAGCCCGATCCGCTCCTTGAAGATCCGCGTGAAGTGGAACGGGCTGTAGCCGGCTTCGCTCGCCAGCCGGGCCAACGAGAGCGGATCGTGAAGATGCCGATGAATATAGGCGACGACTTCATCGATCTCGGAATACCGCTCGGACAACGAACCTGCCCCTCCTTCGACCAGCGCGCGATTAGGAACATTTGTTCTCTTTTTGCATTTTACCATACTTTGCATGAATATGGAAAGGCCCTAATCTTAAAAAAACTAGATTAGACCATTACGCTTACGGAACCCGCACTGGTACATTTGGATTTGGACCCGATTCGGCCTCGAGAAGACGCTTTGCTTGATTTGTGTACGAAAAATCATATAAATCCTGCCTCGAAAAGGCGCCTTGCTCGATCTGTGTACGAAAAATCATACAAATCATGCCTTGAGAAGGCGCCTTGCTCGATCTGTGTACGAAAAATCATACAAATCCTGCCTTGAAAAGGCTCCTTGCTTGATCTGTGTTCGAAAAATCATACGCTCAAGCACGAGGTAATGCCCGCCATGTCGGCGGGAGTTGGCTTTTCAACCCGGTCTCGATAGACCTTGCGCTTCTTCGCGGAATGAGCTATGGAAGACGCGGACCCGATCGCGGAGATCGGCCGTCAACGTCCCTCGATCGTCTGCTCGTACCTCGCGTTCGTCCCGTCGAGCTCCTCTTCGACTCTCGCCCTCTCTTGCGCCAGCCGGCTTAACTGCCGCTCGACTTCCTCAATGCCCCGTTCCACGCTGTCGAACGCGTCGTTGATGCGCCCCTGGACGACCCAATCGGTCAAGAAGCCGTCGAAGAAGTAGTCCGCGAACGTCAGGAAGCCGCCCATCTCCACGCCGCTCGCGCCGGACCTCCATTCGAGATCGGCCAGTTCCTTCTCGAACAGTCTCAAGGCGTGCTGGGCTTCGTACATATGCTCCCTCGCTTCTTCGATGCGATTGTGCTTGATATGCGTGGAGATCATCCCGCCGCCCAGCATGTCGTAGGTGCCCCAATTGCGGGCGGATTGCAGCTTCTCCCGGGCTTCGTCCAGCCGGTCCAAGGCTTCCTGCCCGGCCTCTTCGGCTTCTTGCGTCTCCTTCAGCCTCGCCTCCAGCAACCCGGCCTCTTCGGAGAGAGATTCCAGCAAGCGACTCGTATCCGGGTCGTACCGGCGAATCCACTCCTCCTTCCGGCGAACGATCCTCTCGAGCTCCGCTTCGGCGTCGTCCACTTCGGCCAGCTGCCGGACTTCCTCGTCCCGCGAAGCCTCCAGCGCCCGGAGCGCCGCCTCGGCCGCGTCGTACCGGAGCTGCGCTTCCGCCGCTTCCTTCTCCTCCGCCTCAAGCCGCTCTTCCAGACGCCCGGTCAACCGGTACCACACTCGCGGAAGCGATGCCGATTCCAACCGCTCGACGTCCTCCCGCTCCTCGTTCAGCGAGCTCCGGCATTCCTCCGCGACCCGCCCCTGCTTCTCGATCTCTTCCTCCAGCTCCCGGATTCTCCGCTGCCGCTTCTCCTTCAGGCGAAGCCGCTCCCGCTGCCGCCTCAGCTGCTCGTTCCATTCCCTCAGCGAATCCATTCGCTCAGCCTCCTCGGACGCTCCCGATTCCCGCGTCAGACCGCGGCATTCGGCCGTTCTCTCCTCTTCTTGTACGCAGCGGAACCGGCAAAGTTGGCTTTCCCGCGAAAAAAAACGCCCCGGCCCAAGAAGGGGCAGGGCGGAGCGTCTTCGAGGGATCGGGACGGCGTACCCTCTCAATGAGGAGCACCCGGCTGATCCGGATTCGGCTCGGCGAATAAGGAGTCGGCCGCGACGAAGTCGAGGCTCCTGCGGAGCGAGGACAACAAATCCGCGCCGCGGCCTCCCCCGAAGTCCGCTTCCGGCCATTCCGGCGCGGCCGGGACCCGATCGGCGATCTTGCCGTCGATTAGCCGCTTCAACGCTTCGTTGTACCGGTTGACGTACCGGGCGCCGTCGAACGGAGCCGTCATGGCGCCCACCAGCTGCTGGAAGACGAACGAGAGGTCGTCCGTTGCCGGAGTCTCCTCTCTCCCCTCTTCCCTGTATGCGGGATTGGCGCGCACCTCGTCGGCATAGTGCATCGTGGACATCACGATGCCGTACCGGGTCGGTCGCAAGGCGGCCAAGCTCCGGACGGAACGAAGCGTAATGAAGCCGATCCCGGCTTTGCCGGCTTGGCGAAGCGAGCGATGCACGAGGCGATACGCTTCTTCGCCGACTTCGTCCGAGCCGACGTAATAATGCTTCTTCAAATAAACCGGTTCGATCTCGTCTTCGCGGACGAACTGTTCGACGACGAAGCTCCTGGATGCCGGCGGCGAGATCGCCTTCAGCTCCTCCTCTTCGATCTCCACCCGGTTCCCCCCGCCCAGATCGTAAATTCTCCGGATCTGGCCCGCCTCTACCGCCGTTTGGCACGTTTGACAATACCGAAGATGGGAGATCGGGCCCCCGCACTCCCGGTGGGCCGTCTTAAGCGCGATCTCCTTGTCCTCCGCGGCCGCGTACAGCTTGATCGGCACCTGGAACTTCGCGATCTGCAGCGTTCCCTTCCACATGGCATGCATCGCTTGCGCCTCCTCTTCCCGAATCTATCAACTATTCTCTGTATAGCCCGATAGAAGAAGGTTCATACGAGAAAAATAAACTTGCGCAAAATATACGTATGCGATATATTGCATATCAAAGGAGTGAAGCCGATGCCGATTCCACCCCGTTATTCGACTCCCGCCAGGATGTCCGCCAAGGAACGTTCGCTGTCCCAGATCCAACGCTGGATCATCGACGGAACGCTTCTGCCCGGAGAGAAGCTCGTCGATGCCGAGCTGGCCGAAGCGCTCGGCGTGTCGCGAACGCCGATTCGCGAAGCGCTGCAGCTTCTCGAGGTCCAAGGGCTCGTCGAGATGCATCCGGGCCGGGATACGAGAGTCAGAACCATCGAGAAGGAAGACGTTCTGAAGCTGTATCCCGCCCTTGCGGCCCAGCATGCTCTCGCGGCCGAACTCGCCGCGTCCCGGATCGCGCCCGAACAGATCGAACAGCTGAAGGAGCTTAATTCGCGATTCGCCAAGGCGATCGAGAACGGCCAACCTTACCAGGCCATGGAACTCGACGAGCAATTCCATAATCTGATCGTGGAGACTTGCGACAATCCGTACGTGGCCTCCTTCAGCGCATCCCTGCAAATCCATATCCGCCGGTTCAAATACGTGTTCCTAGCCCAGCCGATGGCGGCGACCGCGGCGTCGGTCCGGGAGCATGCGGCTATCGTGGACGCTCTCTCGATCCATGACGGGGAAGCCGCGAGCGCCATGATGAAGCAGAACCTGCTTCGGCCGATGCGCGAGCTGTACGAGCATATACAATCCTAAAGGAGAGGATGGAGAAATATGAAGAGCGACGAGGACTTGAGGATCCGCAGCAGCGCCGTCACCGACGGAGTCAACCGAATGCCGAACCGGGCTATGCTCCGGGCCGTGGGGTTCCAAGACGAAGATTTCAAGAAGCCGATGATCGGTATCGCCAGCACCTGGAGCGAAGTGACCCCGTGCAACATTCACATCGACCGTCTGGCCCGGGAAGCGAAGCGAGGGGCGCAAGAGGGCGGCGGAGCTCCGCTCGTGTTCAATACGATCACCGTATCGGACGGCATCTCGATGGGCCATGCCGGCATGCTCTATTCCCTCCCGAGCCGGGAGATCATCGCCGATTCCATCGAGATCGTGTCCGGCGCGCAGCGATTCGACGGCCTGGTCGCGATCGGGGGCTGCGACAAGAATACGCCCGCATGCCTCATGGCGATCGGACGCATGAACCTGCCTTCCGTCTACGTTTACGGGGGGACGATCCAGCCGGGCAAGCTGGACGGTCGGGACGTCAACATCGTCACGGCGTTCGAAGCGGTCGGCCAGTATCTCGACGGGCGCCTCGACGACGAGCAGCTGCACCGGATCGAATGCAGCGTCTGTCCGGGAGCGGGCGCTTGCGGCGGGATGTACACGGCCAACACGATGGCTTCGGCCGCGGAAGCGCTGGGCATGGCGCTGCCGGGGTCCTCTTCCGCCGCCGCGATCGCTCCGGCCAAGGAAGCCGAATGCGTCGAGGCCGGACGGCTTGTCGTCGAGCTGCTCAGGAAGGGGATCTATCCGCGCGACATCATGACGAAGCAAGCCTTCGAGAACGCCATCACGGTCGTCATGGCTCTCGGAGGATCGACGAACGCGTTCCTGCATCTCTTGGCGATCGCTCATTCGGTAGGAGTCGACCTGAAGATCGAAGACTTCGAGCGAATCCGCCGAAGGGTTCCCCATCTCGCCGATCTGAAGCCGAGCGGCAAGTACATGATGCAGGATTTGTCCGATGCGGGAGGGGTGCCGGCCGTTATGAAGCTGCTGCTGGAGCGCGGGCTTCTCCACGGAGATTGCCTCACGGTAACCGGCAAAACGTTGGCCGAGAACTTGGCCGAAGCGGCGCCGCTGAAGGAAGGCCAAGATGTCGTCCGTCCCTTCGATCGGCCTCTGAAGCCGACGGGCCCCCTTGTGCTGCTGAAGGGCAATCTCGCCCCCGAAGGAGCCGTGGCCAAGATGTCCGGCTTGAAGAAGCTGCGCTTCACGGGCCCCGCGCGCGTCTTCGACAGCGAAGAAGCGGCGACGCGAGCCATCGAGAACGACGAGATTCGCAGCGGCGACGTGCTGATCATCCGCTACGCGGGGCCGAAGGGCGGACCCGGCATGCCGGAGATGCTGTCCGTGACGGCGATGATCGTCGGCAAGGGCTTGGGCGAAGACGTCGCGCTGCTGACCGACGGCCGATTCTCGGGCGGCTCGCACGGCTTCGTCGTCGGGCACGTCGCCCCCGAAGCGCAGGTCGGCGGCCCGATCGCCTTCGTTCAGGACGGCGATCTCGTCACGATCGACAGCGAGACGCAGGAACTGAAGGTCGAATTGCCGGACGAGGAGCTGCGTCGAAGAGCCGAGCGCTGGGCTCCGCCTTCGAACAAGGCGAGGACGGGCGCGTTGGCCAAGTACGCTCGGCTCGTATCCAGCGCTTCCAAGGGCGCGGTCACGGAATAAGTCCGGCCCTCGCCCGGAAGACCCGAAGCGGCCAACAAGATAAGGCTCTTGTCGTCCCTGGGATCGGCAAGAGCCTTACTTGGAAAAGCCGCTGTTGTGCATTCGCGTGCAAGCATGCCGTTCGCCTCAGCCCCGTCCGACCGTGCGGCTCTTGCAGCCGCCGGACCGGCCGCGGATCAGGATGCCGACCGACAGAACGATCGCGATCATCGGGAACGCGGCGGCGCATGCCTCCAATCCGTTCTTCGCGTGGGCGCCGGCGGCGGCGATTCCGAGGACGGCCAGCACGGCGGCGGCCGCGATGCCCATTCTCAACATTCCGGACTGCTTCCTCATTCGAGTTCCTCCCTTCTATGCGCCATCTTCTTAAACTTCATCAATTCCGGCAGCTCCAGCACGATCGACATCGTAATCAACTGGCCCGTCCCGATGAAGCGGCTCGCCTCCTCTTCCGCGTTCGGATAGCCGGCCTCGCGAATCCGCCCGGTCAAGTACGAGTGAATGTCCCGGAACATCGCCTTCACGCGCTCCCGAATGAACGGTTCGGCGATCACGTGGGCTTGCATGACCATCAGCATCTCGTCCCGATGGGTCTTCAGCATTCGCATGAACGCTTCCCCCATCCCGTCGAGCAGCCGGGCGTCCTCCGCCCTCGTATCCTCGAACGCCTCCCGCATGCGGCGAACGGCCCGGTCGATGACGGCGACGAAGAGCTCTTCCTTGTTCTTGAAAAAATGAAAGACATACGGCTGCGTAACGCCAGCGGCGGCCGCCACATGCGCCGTCGTCGTCTTGTAGTACCCCCACTCCGCGAACAGAGCGACGGCTTTGTCGATGATCTGTTCCCTGCGGTCTTCGCGAACGGCCATGATCCCCTCCAGATGATTTATTGATAAATAAATCATAAAAGATTTGGATGCGAGAGTCAAATTCCGTTGTCCCGCCGGAACCGGACACGCGGCCGATCCATATCGTATATAGACGAATGACCCAAGAAAATGGAGGATTGCCCATGGACACCCGCTTTTTCCCGCCGGTCGGCTTCGGCCCTCGTCCGTTCTTCCGCCCGTTCCCCCATCCCTTCTTCCCGAACCGGTTCCTGTTCCCGTTCTTCTTCTTCTCGCCGTTCTTCTTCCCCTTCTTCCGCGACGGCGAGCAGAACGAAGGCGTCTATGCCCATCATCAGGTCCGGGCGGGCGATTCGTTGGATCGGATCGCGCATCAGTACAACATTCCGGCCCCGATTCTGGAGGAAGCGAATCCGCATCTGTCGAATCCGGCCGCTCTGCAGCAAGGCGAGACCGTCGTCATCCCGAGAATCTCCAACATGCACTGCCAGAAGACGTATGCCGAAGCCGCGATGCCCGCATACCCCATCCAGGGGAAGTGACGCCGCGACGGAAAAGAGACCGGGCTTTCGGGCGGCCGCAAGGCCGCCGTACTCGTTCGGTCTCTCTTCTTCTCATATCCCGTTAAGCCAGAATCTCTTCGATGCGGTCGATAACCTCTTGCGGCAGGACGACGCCGGATGCCTTCGCGTTCTCTTCGAGCTGCGACGGCTTGGTCGCCCCGACCAACGCGCTCGCGACGCCTTCGTGGCGCAGGATCCAGGCGATCGCCAGCGTGGAGAGGGACAGGCCGAGCTCCTTCGCCACCGCGTCCAGCTTGTCCACCTTGCGAAGGTGGTCGTCCGTCAGGAAGCCCTTGATCCACATGTTCGTCTTCGGGTCGCCGGCGCGGCTTCCTTCCGGGAGCGGCTGCCCGAGACGGTACTTCCCCGTCAAGACGCCTTGCGCCAGCGGCGAGAACACGACCTGCGAGATGCCGTTCTTCTCGCTGACAGGAAGCACGTCCGCCTCGATGTTGCGGTAGAACATGCTGTATTGCGGCTGGTTGACGACGATGCGATCCAGCAAATATCGATCCGCGACATGAAGCGCTTCCTGAATCTGGGCCGCCGACCATTCGCTGACGCCGACGTACAGAACCTTGCCTTGGCGGACGAGATCGTCGATCGTGCGCAGCGTCTCCTCGACGGGCGTATTCGGATCGTACCGATGGCAGTAGAAAATGTCGACGTAATCCTGCTTCAGCCGCTTCAGACTCGCATGAACTTGCTCGAAGACGTGCTTGCGGGACAAGCCCCGGTCGTTCGGCCCTTCGCCCATCGGCCAGAACGCCTTCGTCGCGAGCACGTAGGATTCGCGAGGGTACCTCGGCAGCACGTCGCCGAG
This sequence comes from Cohnella xylanilytica, assembly GCF_014212175.1. Taxonomy (GTDB): domain Bacteria; phylum Bacillota; class Bacilli; order Paenibacillales; family Paenibacillaceae; genus Cohnella; species Cohnella xylanilytica. The sequence continues at coordinate 55,901 of NZ_JACJVR010000130.1, forward strand.
CATTTTCTCGGCTTCGCCTTGCTCGTAGACGTTGGCCGTATCGATGAAGTTGATGCCCAGCTCGAACGCGCGGTCGATCAGCTTGGCGCCGACGTCTTCTCCCACCGTATGCCCGTAGGTCATCCAGCTTCCGAAGCTGATCTCGCTGACTTGCAGACCGCTTCTTCCCAATCTTCGGTATCTCATGAATACGCCCTCCTTCGGAGAAAATAAGCCTCGGCGAACCCGATGGGCGGCATCGTGAACGCGTGTTTACAATTTTACCATTCCGGAGCGAGGTTATCAATCCAGAGAGCGCGGCCGGGCGCGAATGGACATCAAGGGACGGCGCCGATTCGCGCCGCCCCTTGATTTTCGCTTGCTTTTCGCATCCTCTTACGCCTGAATGCCCGTGTACGCGAGAATCGCGTCGCGGAGGAATTCCGCCGTTCCCGGCTGCTGGACGTCGTAATGAGCCTTGAAGCGCTCGTCCTCGACGTACATTCTCCCGAGACCGGCGTGCGCCTCCGGACTGTACTCCGTCCAATAGTGCAGGAGCCAGCGCTTATGAAGCTCGACCGCTTCGCGCGCCTTCTCGCCCGCCGGATCCCCCGTCTCGAACGCTTCGGCCAGCTTGCGGGTCAATTCCTCGGCGAGGCGGGTCGCCTCGGCGTGCTGCTCCTGCGTCATGCCCATCAGCTTCTCGTTCGAGCGGTTCACGACGTCGTCGCCGTATTTCTCGCGCACCTCCTTGCCGTACTTGTTCTCGTTCTCTTCGATCATCTTCCGCTTGAAGCCTTCGAATTTATCTTGGTCGCTCATGACCGTTCTCCCTTCCGCTTGCGCGATCGATTGGTCGACGTTGGCGATCAGTCTGTCGAGCTGCTCTCTTCGCTCCAGAAGCTGGCGGCGATGTTCCCTCAGCGCCTGGACGCCGTCGAAGTCCTTCGAGGAGACGATCTCCTTGATCTTCTCCAGCCCGACGCCGAGCTCCCGGTAGAACAGAATCTGCTGGAGCCGGTCCACCTCCGCGGGGCCGTAAATCCGGTATCCCGACGAGCTCGCTCTGGCCGGCTTCAGGATGCCGATCTCGTCGTAATAGCGGAGCGTCCGGGTACTGATGCCCGCGAGCCTTCCCAGCTTCTGAACCGTGTATTCCACTTCCGATCGCCTCCCGTCGACATAAACGGTACACCTTTACGCAGCGTCAAAGTCAACCCTCATTTTTGCGCGGCTTCCGACATTTTTCGTTTATTGACAAATGACCCCAACGAATTCTAATATGTAAATTTGAACGACCCGTCACCGCCCGCCGCAACCGTTGCCATATAAGCTACACTATACCCGATCGATCGAGGAGATGTCAGGGATGTCCAACGAAGAAGTCATCTTGACCGCCGAAGGCAAGCGGAAGCTCGAGCAAGAGCTCGAACAACTCAAGACGGTCGGCCGCAAGGAGATGGCCGAGAGAATCAAGATCGCGCTGAGCTACGGAGATCTGAAGGAGAACTTCGAGTACCACTCCGCCAAGAACGACCAAGCGTTCATGGAGACGCGGATCCAGACGATCGAGAAGATGCTCAAGAAGGCGCGCGTCGTCGAGGGCACCGACGGATCGACGGTCCAGGTCGGCTCGGTCGTCGTCCTCAACGACGTCGAGATGGCCGAGAAGGTCGAATACCAGATCGTCGGCACCGCGGAAGCGGACGTGCTGCAGAACAAGATCTCGTACGAGAGCCCGATGGGCGCCGCCTTGATGGGCAAGAGCGTCGGGGACAAGATCAGCGTCAACGCCCCGATGGGCGTCATCGAGTACGAGCTGCTCGAGATCAGAGCCGGCTCCTGACCGCGCGGACGATCAGGGCCATCCCGACCGTCATCCAGAATGACTTGGGGATGGCCCTATTGTTTTTTCCTGCGCTAAACCGGTTGCGAAGACGGCCTGAAGGTCAAAATTCCGCAACTACTCCCTGTTCAATGTCCCGCGGGAATCGTAACCTCCGTCTTCCAGTCGATGCCCCACTCGACGAGCAGGTTGGTTACGGACACCCGAAGCTCCTCGGCTTCCTCCCCGAACGGGTTCTCGATGAACGCGTCGTATCGCTCGCCGCTTCCGGACCCGCTCTGGCCTATATTCTTCTCTTCCCCGTCGGCGTTAAAGACGCGGACGATCAACGGCAGGTTGACGCTGTTCCGTTCCCGGTCTTCTTCGCTCATCTCTACGGGTATTGAATTCGGAGTCTCCGATGCTAGCCGCACATAAGGCTTCTTCAATCCTTTATCGGACTCGTATAGGATCGAGAAGTCGAGCCCGCGTTCATCGTAAATCAATTCGTTCAGCAGGATGTCCGTATGGAGCAGCCGGTCGATCCGCTCGTTCGAATCTATTCGCACCGTGCCTTGCCGCTTGCCGATGCCCTCTTTAATCTTCGCTCCGTCCAGCGTGAATTCGAAGCCGAGATCCCGGTCCATGTAGCGGACCGATTCCCACTCGATCGCGATGCGACCGGGACGCTTATTGAACGGCTCGAATCCGACCGCGGAGAAGTTCTCCACGATGCGAGCCTCCCGCGTCTCTCCTTGGTCCGTCCTCAACCGGACCGATACCTGCATCGGCTTGCTTCGATCTCCGTTCGGAGCCGAGAACCGGAAGAAGAGACGGTTCTCCGTTGTCCCCAACTCCAACCGGTCCAGCTCCAGCTTCCGGTCCGCATCGCCGTACGATTGCCCGATGGGATAGGTCTCAACGATCTCGTTGGATGCGCGATAGTCCACCGGCAACGACACGGAGGGCAGCGCGGTCGCGAACAAGTCTCCCTGGCGGACGGAGAGGTCGATCAATTCGAGACCGCTCCATTCATCCAGCGCTTTGCCGTCTAACCAGAATGGGTTGGTTACGGCGCGGCCGTACAATCGGCCTTGATAGTAAACCCCTTCGTTCGGAGACCAATTCAATGTAAACAAGGAATGTTCGGACGGATCTGCCTGCCCGTTCTTGACCCGGAAGCTTACGACGGGCGCTTCTCCATCCGCCGGCAGCGACTTTAAGCTAACGCTGTAGAAAAAAAAGATATTCGCGCGATTCGCCCAAACCTCGTGAATCATGACGCTGTCCGACGAGTCCGGCACCGGTATTTCCTTGTCGAAGTCGCGGGTCAGCCCCAGCTTCTCCGCGCGTTCGAGCCCAGGCGTTTTCTCGTATTGATAGGCTTTGACCTGCTCCCATTTGTCTGCCTTCACGATGCCTCGAGCCCCCGTCTCCGTCGGCTCCCGCCAGAACCAGACGGCGGCAGCGATGGCCGTGAGCAAGACCGCGATGACGATGCTCGTTATCGGTTTAGCGCGTCGTGGCTCCATGTCGACCCTCCCTCCCTCTCTCTCCCTCTTCCTGCCTTCCATGCTCAGCCGGATATCGCTTCGCCGTAGACTGTCTCGAAGAACGACAGAATCGAGTCGTTCAGATCCTTAAGCTCTTCCTTGGCCGACAGGGTCATGCTGCCGAACCGGGCTCCCTCCTCTCCTCCGTGCTGCTCGTACGCGGCCCCTCTCGTCGCATAGCCCTTCTGCTCGCTCGCCAGAGAGAACTCGATCACGCTGTCCCCGATCGTCTTCGAATCGGTATAGGGCATCGGATCTCCCGGGAACGACTGCTCCTCCGCCCAATCCCGCAGCTTCGGGAAGTAGCTGCCGATCGAAGAGATCGCGCAGCCTTGGCAGCCCCCGCCCGTATCGTACGCGACCAGAGACTCCTTGTCGTCGTCGGGGTTCATAAGCTCGAACCGGTAGGAACCGTTCGCTCCCACCGTCGCCTCCTTGACGATCCATCCTCTCGGGGCGACGACGAGGTAGCCTTGGCCGTCGAAGCCGAGGTTCATCCAATAAGCGGCGAGCGAGTCGGCTTGATCCTCCGGGATCCGGAACGCGACCGTCGCCAGCGGAGCCTCGGGCACGATGGACGGCGGCGATCCGTTGTCGACTCCGAACGCAGCTTCCGCGCCGTAAAGCGGCAACTTGACGATCGGATCGCCCTTCCCGGCCTGGAAGCCGACGGTTCCGCTCTCGATCAGGCGCGGCAGCGGATCGCCGTTCGCGTCCAGGCTCGGCTCCGGAAGCGGAGGCTCGTCGCTGGAGGTCTGCGAAGCCGAAGCGGACGGCGCCGGGGTCGCGCTTACGGATGCGGATGCGGTTGGAGATGGGGCTGCTGGTAAAGATGCGGACGAAGTCGGAGATGCGGGATCGGATGCCGAAGCGGATGCTGGTGCAGATACGGATGCGGATACGGATGCAGTCCCGCTAGGCTCGCCGGCCGAAGAAGCGGGAGTCTTCTCTCCGCATGCGGTTAGACTTACTAAGATAGCGGCTGCGAGGATCGGGGCGGCGATACGTCTGTACATGAGATACCTCCGGTTGTCGGGTTCGTTGGATTCTCCCATTATAACCCAATTCCGGAACGGCCGCTCCTGCCCGAGGGGCTATTTTCTGATATGATGATAGGTACCTAGATTTCCGCGCGAACGGGATAAGGAAGGAACCGAACGACCTCATGAAGATGAATTTGACCAACGATCTCGTCAAACAGCTGTGCGGGAGGCTGTCGTACGAACGGGGGACCGCCTACTTCCGTTCCGGCAAAACCGTGCTGACCGTCTACGATCCCGAGACTCCCTTGTACGAAGGAACGGTTCTCGGGGGCAAAACCGAATACCGCGCCTCCGTCCGAATCGGACCGAACGGCCGCTGGGCAGCCGAATGCACCTGCCCGTCGCTCGGCTCCTACGATCTGTTCTGCTCCCATGCCGCGGCCGTCCTGCTCTCCGCTCTCGACGTCCGGAAGGCGGAGAAGACGCCCGCATCGCAACCCGAACCTGAAGAGAGGCTCAGCTGCGAGCCGGAACGCTTGGAGTCCGAGTTGTCCGAGCGCGTTCTTCGCCTGTTCGGACCGGGAGGCGGCCTCAAGGAGCCGGTGCTTAGGCTGTTCGACGAGCGGGAGGTTCTCGGCCTGGAATGGACGTTGTCTCCCGTCCCGTCCGGCAACCGAGGATACTTGTTCGGCATCGCGATGAAGCTGGGGCGGAATCGCCTGTATCCGGTGTCGAAAATCAGGGAGTTCCTCGACCTCGCGGGCCGAGGCGAAGCGGTCGAGCTGAATCGGCACTTCGTCTACGATCCCGGGATACACGTCTTCGCTCCGGAGGACGAGGCCGTCCTCCGCGAGCTGATCCGCATCCGCGAGAACGAATGGCTGTACCGGGAAGCGTCCGGCCTGTTCGGGCCGGCCGCCCGCGGCCAGGCCGCCGAGAGGACGCTGCTTCTCCGCTCCCCTTCGGTCCGGACGGAGCATGACGGCGAGGCGTACGATCGGCTCGAACGCTCGGACGAGCCGCTGCCGGTCCGCTTCGAATTCGATCAAGCGACGGGCGGCGGCTTCGGGCTCCAGATCGAAGGCCTCGAGCGGGTGACCGCGATGGAAGCATACGGCTGCATTCTGCAAGGCGGGAAGCTGCGCGCGGCGTCGCCCGAAGTTTGCCGCCGCGTCGCGGAGCTGAAGCGATGGGTCGCGGACGCCGGCGTTCGCCGGATCCCGATCCGGGCCGATGAGGCGGAGGCTTACGTGGAACGCGTCCTGCCTGGCTTGATGGAGCTGGGAAGCGTGAACGTCTCTCCTTCGGTCGCCGACAAGATGGTCCGGACGCCCCTTCAGGCCAAGCTGTATTTGGACCGGGTCAAGGACCGCCTGCTCGCCGGGCTGGAATTCCGGTACGGGGACATCGTTATCGATCCATCGGAAGCGTCCGGCCGCCGCCGGGCCGAGAGCCGGATACTCGTGCGGGACGGCGAGAAGGAGAGAGCGATTCTGGCGCTTATGGACCAGAGCTTCGTCGCCAAGACCGAAGGCGGGTACTTGATCGACGGAGAGGACAACGAGTACGAATTCCTCACGCAGGTCGTGCCCCGGCTGGAGAAGCTGCTGCGAATCTACGCCACTTCCGCCGTCAAAGAGAGGTTGCACCCTGGGCCCGTTCATCCGCGGGTAACCGTCGAGGTTGACGAGCGAACGGACTGGCTGGAGCTAAGCTTCGATATCGACGGCATTCCCGATTCGGCCGTCCGGAACGTCCTGCGCTCCTTGGCGGACAAGCGCAAGTATTACCGGCTTCCGAACGGGGCGCTGCTGCCGCTCGAGAACGAGCGCTTCCGCGAGATCGTGCGCCTTCTGAACGAATTCGGCATCCGCGGCAAGGAATTGACCGGCTCCTCCCTGCGCCTTCCGGCCGTCCGCGGGCTGCTGCTGACGGATACGGGGGATCGCGGTTCCGCCGTCGTGCTGGGCAAGTCGCTGCGGAAGCTGATCGAGAGCCTGCGGAACCCGGACCATTCGGAATTCCCGGTTCCGGAGCGGCTCCACGCCGAGCTGAGGGATTACCAGAAGTACGGCTTCCAGTGGATGAAGACGCTGGCCCGCTACGGCTTCGGCGGCATACTCGCGGACGACATGGGGCTCGGCAAGACGGTGCAGAGCATCGCCTACTTGCTCTCGGCGCTGCCCGATATCCGCGCCGAGGGCCGTCCGGCGCTCGTCGTCTGCCCGGCTTCCCTGCTATACAATTGGCGCAACGAGCTGGGCCGGTTCGCTCCCGACATCCGGGCGATCGTCGCGGACGGCGAGCGCGAACGCCGCGTTTCCCTGCTGACTCGCCTCGATGCGGACGTCATTATCACCTCGTACCCGCTGCTGAGGCGGGATCTCGACTTGTACGGGAAGACCGAGTTCCATACGATTCTGTTGGATGAAGCCCAGACGATCAAGAACCACGCGACCCAGACGGCCAGAGCGGCGAAGGCGATACGATCATCCTATCGGTTCGCGCTGACGGGGACGCCCGTGGAGAACTCCCTCGACGATCTGCGGTCGATCTTCGAGGCGGTATTCCCGGGCCTGCTCCCCGGCCGGAAGGAGTTCGCCGAGCTTCCGCGCGAGGCGGTGGCGAAGCGGATCCGGCCGTTCGTCCTGCGGAGGCTGAAGGCCGACGTCCTGCGGGAGCTTCCGGAGAAGATCGAGACGCTGCAAGCGTCCGAGCTGCTGCCGGAGCAGAAGAAGCTGTACGTCGCCCATCTGGCCAAGCTCCAGCAGGAGACGCTGAAGCATCTGAGCGTGGACGGCTGGAAGAGGCACAAGATGCGGATCATCGCTGGCCTCACCCGTCTGCGCCAGCTCTGCTGCCACCCCGCCCTCTTCGTCGAAGGGTATGATGGAAGCTCGGGCAAGTTCGAGCAGCTGCTCGAACTTGTAGAGGAATGCCGCAGCGCGGGCAAGCGGATGCTCGTCTTCTCGCAGTTCACCGAGATGCTCGGCCTGATTCGCCGGGAGCTCGGATACCGGGGCGTCTCCTTCTTCTACCTGGACGGACAGACCTCCGCCTCCGAACGGATCGAGCTTAGCGCCCGGTTCAACGAAGGCGAGCGGGAAGCGTTCCTCGTCTCGCTGAAGGCCGGCGGCACCGGCCTGAACCTGACCGGGGCCGACACCGTCATCCTGTACGACCTGTGGTGGAACCCGGCCGTCGAGCAGCAGGCGGCGGACCGCGCCCACCGGATCGGCCAGAAGAAGGTCGTGCAGGTCATTCGGCTCGTCGCCCAGGGCACGGTCGAAGACAAGATGTACGAGCTGCAGCGGAGAAAATCGAACTTGCTGGACGAAGTCGTCCAAGCCGGAAGCGAATCGTTGTCCGCCCTGTCGGAGCAGGACGTCCGGGAACTGCTGTCGCTCGACGGAAGCTGACCGATTCCGGCGAAAAGCAATATTTAACGACATGAATTCATGTCGTTAAATATCAAGAAAAGGCCCTAAACAGGGCCTTTTCGCGATTAACCGACTTGATTCAACTGCTCCAAGATGCGATCGAGATGCTCTTCGGACATCGCCCCGCCGCTGAAGGAGATCAACGCGCGAAGAGGCATATATTTCATGATTGCCTCCATCATGCCCGAAGCGTCCCCATGTTCCCCCAGATCACCCATCGGGTTCTGCCGCTTCATGATCTCCTCGACGATCGGACGCCTTGCCGGATCGGCCAGAAGATCGCCGAGGATCGTATTGCGGGTCGCCCTGGCTCGGATGACCGTCGTCGATTCGACCGCGATCGTACCGGTGAGCGCGATGTCTCGGGACGACTTGCCGATCAGAATCTCGAAGACGCCGGTATCGACCCGCCAATCCTTCCGTTCGGCGTCGTAATAAGCGAACGATCGCTTGTCGAGCGTGAACGTCACCGTCTTCCGTTCGCCCGGACGCAGCTCTACCTTGGCGAATCCCTTCAATTCCTTCTCCGGACGGATGACCTTGCTGTCGACTTCGCGCACGTATAACTGAACGATCTCCTTGCCGGTCCGGTCTCCCGTATTCTCTACGACGACCTGCACGTCGACCGTCTCGTCGTCGCGGATCTCGTTCTTTCCGATCACGAGTTCGGAGTAGGCGAAGCTCGTATAGCTCAGGCCGTGGCCGAACGGGAACAGCGGTTCGATTCTCTTCTTGTCGTAATACCGGTATCCGACGAACACGCCTTCCCGGTACTCCGTCCGATCCCCTTCCCCGAAGTAGAAGAGGTAAGAAGGGTTATCCTCCAGCCGCTGAGGGAACGTCTCGGCCAGCTTGCCGCAAGGATTCGCGTCCCCGAACAGCAAGTCGGCGATCGCGCCGCCCAGAGCCTGGCCGCCCAGGTACGCCTCCAGCACCGCCTTCGCGCTTCCGATCCAAGGCATCTCCACCGGCGAACCGTTGCTTAGCACCACGACCAAGTTCGGCTGCGCCTTCGCCACCGCTTCGATCAGCGCCGCCTGATTGGCCGGGATTCGCAGATGCGTGCGGTCATATCCTTCCGACTCGTACCTTTCGGGCAAGCCGGCGAACAACACGGCCACGTTCGCTTCCGCCGCCGCGCGAACGGCTTCCTCCGCCAACTTGGCATCCGCGTCATCGCTGTCCAGGTTGTAGCCTTGAGCGTACGCGACGTTCGCGCCGTCTCCGGCGACTCTCTTGATCTCTTCCCGGATGTCCTCCAGCCTGGTCGGTTTGACATGGGAGCTTCCGCCGCCCTGATATCTCGGGGAGGCCGCAAGCGCCCCGATAACGGCGATGTTGCCTTCCCGGGCTAACGGAAGAATGCCGTCCTCGTTCTTCAGCAGCACCATGCTCTCGCGGGCGACGACGCGGGCCAACCGGTGATGAGCATCGGCGTTGTAGCCTGCTCCCTGCTTTTTGTTATCGACCGCTTTGAAAATAATGCGCAGCAAACGCTCGACCGCCCGATCGAGCTTCTCTTCGGGCAGCTTGCCGGCGCGAACGGCCTCAACGATCTTCCGCTCGCCCGCGCCTCCGCTGGCAGGCATCTCGAGCTCCAAGCCGGCGGCCAGAGCGTCCGCTCTCTCGTTGACGGCGCCCCAATCGGACACGACGAAGCCTTCATGGCCCCATTCGTCCTTCAGGATATCCGTTAGCAAGTATTCGTTCTCGGAAGCGAAGGTTCCGTTGACCTTGTTGTACGAACACATAACGGTCCACGGCTGCGACTTCTTGACGGCGCCTTCGAAGCTCGCCAGATAAATCTCCCGCAGCGTCCGTTCGTCGGCGACGGAGTCGGACGTCATCCGGCGATGCTCCTGGTTGTTGGCGGCGAAATGCTTCAGCGACGTTCCGACGCCTTGGCTTTGGACGCCGCGAATGTGATGGGCGGCCATCTCGGAGGACAAGTAAGGATCCTCCGAGAAATATTCGAAGTTCCGGCCGCACAGCGGAGACCGTTTGATATTCGCGCCGGGGCCGAGCAGCACCGCCACGTCCTCCGCCTGGCACTCCTCTCCGAGCGCCTGCCCCATCTTCTCGATCAATTCCCGATCCCAAGAGCTGGCGACGCCGGCCGCGGACGGGAAGCACGTCGCCGGCACGCTGTCGAAGATGCCTATGTGGTCGGCCCCTTCCTTCTGCTTGCGAAGGCCGTGAGGCCCATCCGTCACCATGATGGATGGAATACCGAGCCGTTCGACTCCCTTGAGCCGCCAGAAGTCGAGACCGGAGCACATGCCTGCCTTCTCCTCCAACGTCATTTGCGAGATCAACTTTTTCAAATCGCGTTCCATGGATTTTACTCCTCCCGGTTCATCTCAATCCAATTAATCCTCGATTTTCATTAGACGAGTTCAAATTCCGCCTCGAGCGTATCCCTCGAGTTCGGGCCCGCGAACAGCCGGAACGAGCCGGCCTCCGCCTGGAAGCTTCCGTCCGGACCGTAAAACTTCAAATCCTCTTCGGAGACGGCGAACGACACCGTCCGGCTCTCTCCCGGCTGCAGAACGATCTTCCGGAATCCCTTCAGCTCCTTGACCGGCCGGACCACGCTTCCGTGCAGATCGCGAATATACATCTGGACGGTCTCCTCGCCCGCGGCGTCGCCGGCATTGGTTACGGTGACGCTCGCGATCAGCGAATCGCCGCGCGCGAGGACCGTCTTATCCAGCCGAAAGTCCGAATAATCGAACTTCGTGTAGCTAAGTCCGTACCCGAACGGATACAGCGGTTCGTTCGGACAATCCAAATATTTGGAGATGAACTTCATGTGCCGGTTCTCCGGCGTAACCGGGCGGCCGGTATTGAAGTGGTTGTAGTAAATCGGCACCTGGCCCGCATGCCTCGGGAAGCTCATCGTTAATCTTCCGGACGGATTGTAGTCCCCGAACAGCACGTCCGCGATCGCCCGTCCAGCTTCCGAGCCCAGGAACCAGGTCTCGACGATGGCTCCGACGTTCTGCTCGAACCAGTCGAGCACGAGAGGGCGGCCATTCGTGAGAACGAGCACGGTCGGCTTGCCGAGCTTGACGATCTCCTCCGCCAGACGAAGCTGAACGGACGGGAGCTCGATATTCGTACGGGATGCGGCTTCGCCGGACATATTGCTGTCTTCGCCCAGGGCCAAAACCACGACATCCGCTTGCTTCGCGCAGGCGACCGCGCGTTCGAACCCGCCGTCGATCTCGCTGTCGACTCCGCAGCCCGCCGCGACGAGCAGCCGGTCGGCATCGGACACTTTGTCCGCGACTCCCTGCTTCAAGGTCGCCGTCTCCAACCCGTAACGGGAAAACTGCCACGGCCCCAGAAGATCCTTGCTTGCCGCGAAAGGACCGATTAAAGCCAACGTGTTCCCTTCTTTGCGAAGAGGGAGAATTCCGTCGTTCTTCAGAAGCACGACCGACTTGCGGGCCAGCTCGCGGCTTGCCTCCAGATGCTCCGGATGGAAGTGATATTCCATCTCCTTCTCGGGCCGAACGTACCGGAATGGATCGTCCATAATTCCGATTTTGAATTTGTACGTCAGGATGCGCCTGACCGCTTCGTCAAGCTGCTCTTCCTTCACCAGACCTTTCTCGATCAACGCCGGCAGATGCGTGGCGAACAACCGGGTCACCATCTCGATGTCCATCGTCGCGTATAAGGCCAGCTTGGACGCATCTTCCCCGTCCTTCGCCGCTCCGTGGATGAAGATCTCCTCGATCGCGCCGTAGTCGGAGATCACGATGCCGTCGAATCCGAGCTCGTCCCTTAGGAGGTCCTTGAGCAGATAAGAGTTCCCCGCCACCGGAACTCCCTGGTAGATGTTGAAGGCGTTCATGACCGAGCCGGCTCCCGCTTCGATTCCCGCTTTAAACGGCGGCAAGAAGACGTTCCGCAGCGTTCCCTCGGAGATGTCGACCGTGTTGTAATCCCGCCCTCCTTCCGCCGCGCCGTAAGCGATGAAGTGCTTCAAGCAAGCGATGATCGTCTCCCGGTCGAACAGGCTGTCGCCTTGGAATCCTTCGACCTGCGCCTTGGCGATCAAGGCGCCCAAGTAAGGATCCTCCCCCGCTCCTTCCACCACCCGGCCCCATCTCGGGTCGCGCGATATATCGACCATCGGGCCGTGGTTGTAAGTCGTGCCCGATGCCGACGCTTCCTTCGCCGCGATGGCGCACGCCTGCTTGATACCTTCCAGGTCCCAGCTGCAGGACCAAGCGAGCGGCACCGGGAAGATCGTCTGAAACCCGTGGATCACGTCCGCGTTGAACAGAAGCGGGATTCTGTGGGGAGACTGCTCGACCGCGATCTTCTGCAGCTCGAACACCCGCTTGCTGTCGAAGGCGCCCAGGATCGAGCCCGCTTTGCCCGAGGCGACCATGCTCTCGGGCGGTTCGGAATCGACGTCCGCCCCGAACGAGAAGTCGGAAGCTCCGATCTGGCTCATTTGGCCGATTTTATCCGCCACGGACATCCGCCCGATGAGCTTCTCCACCTCCTGTCGGATCTCTTCCTCCGAACGTTCTTGAACGTTCGATCTCCGATACGGCTCGACAAGCGGGATCAGGTCTTTCGCCAACGAAGGACCCCGCCCCCGCTCGCCTTCTAGCTGAAGCTCTCCCGCGAAAGGCATCATGATCGTGCCGGCAAAGCGATCGTTCTCGAACGTTAGTTTAACGACTACCGGATCGCTCGAGTAAAAGGACCTCCCGACGGCTTCCAGACGGTTCCCTTCCAAGGATGCCTCCATCGGCAGGATGAAAGCAGGGGTCGGTTCGGTTTGAACCGACAAAGTGTAACCATCGTCCTTTTCCACCGAAAAAATGAATTTTTGCTTGGAATCGTCTCGATGGACCACGGCGTTCCATATTCCGATCATCCTTCAACACTCCTCTTGATCTCTCGTTATTTCACTGCGCCGATTGCGATTCCTTTGATGAAGTACTTCTGGAAGAACGGGTACGCGATCAAAATCGGGAGAACTCCGATGACGGCAATCGCCATCCGTACGGACGTGCTCGGCAGTTCGGCCGCGGAACTGGCCGCCGAGGAAGACAAATTGCTGTTGTTGGACAGGAATTGGATATCCGAGATGATCCGATTCAGAATGTTCTGAATACTGAACAGCTCGGGATCGGTGACGTACGTCATTCCGTTAAACCAATCGTTCCAGTACAAGATAGCTTCGAACAGGCCGATCGTCGCCAGAATCGGCGCCGACAGAGGAAGAACGATTCGATAGAACGCTTTGATCTCCCCCGCGCCGTCGATTTGCGCCGCTTCGATAAGCGCGGGCGGCACGGACGTCATGAAGTACGTTCGCATGAGGAGCACGTTGAACCCGTTCATCAGCAAGCCCGGAATGATCAGCGCCCAGATCGTATTTTTGATCTCGAAAATTTGCGTATAGATCAAATAGGACGGGACGAGTCCTCCATTGAACAGGAGCGTGAAGAAGACGAGAAACGCCCAGAAATGCTTCAGCGGGATATCGTTCCGCGACATCGGATAAGCAAGCATGGAAGTCATCGCCAAGCTGGCCGCGGTTCCGACGACCGTAATGAATACCGTAATGCCGTATGCCCGGCCCAGCTCCCCCCAATGGCTGCCCAAATATTCGTAGGCCTTGAAGCTGAATTGCTCCGGGAAGAAGGAGTATCCGTTCTGGATGATGCTGCTCTCGCTGGACACCGAGGAGACGAGCAGCAGGACGAACGGAATCAAGCACGCGAGAGAGAATCCCGCCAAGAAGATATGGGAGATCCATTGCATTCCTTTGCTATCGTTCGCCAATTCATATCACCTCCGTTAGAATAGCGCGTTGTCTTTGCTGAATTTGCGAACCGCGTAGTTGGATAGAATGACGAGCGCGAAGCCGACGACGGATTGGTAGACGCCCGCCGCGGAGGACATCCCGATATCGCCTAGATTCATCAGGGCGCGGTACACGTACGTATCGATGACGTTCGTCGTATCCGACAGCACGCCCGAGTCCATCGGCACTTGGTAGAACAGGCCGAAGTCGGAATAGAAGATCCGGCCGATCGACAGAAGCGTCATCATCGTGATGACCGGCATAATTATCGGAATCGTGATGGAGCGGATTTGCTGCCATTTCGAGGCTCCGTCCAATGTGGCCGCTTCGTAATATTCCGTATCGATGCTGATAATGGAAGCCAAGTACACGACGCTGAGGAAGCCGATGCCCTTCCAGATGTTGACGACGGTCAAAATATACGGCCAATATTCCTTGCTGGAGTACCAAGAGATCTCCTCGATGCCGAACAGGGGCAATATCGATTTGTTCAACAGCCCCGTATCGCTGCTCAGCAGGGCGAACACCAGATAACTGACGATAACCATCGAGATGAGATGAGGGAGAACGATGACGCTCTGATAGAATCGTTGGAAGAACTTCTTCCGGATCTCGTTCAGCAGAACGGCCAGCCCGATCGCGCCGATCGTATTGACGATAATAAAGAAGCCGTTGTAGAGAAGAGTATTTCGAGTAATCACGTAGGCGTCTGATGTCTTGAACAAATATTCGAAGTTCTTGAACCCGACCCAGTCGCTGCCCAGAATTCCGCTCGAAAAATTGAAATCCTTGAAGGCGATAATAATCCCGAACATGGGCAAATAATTGTTGACGATCAAGTAAGCGAGACCCGGAAGCATGAGGCAGAACAAGGGAACGAATCGCTTCCAGCGCTTGGTTGCGGAGCTCATGATGTTCACTACCTTCCTGGACGAATTGTCAGGGCTTTAAAGAGCGCAATCCAACCAACTATGCAGCTGATTGGATTGCATACGTTTCTCTAAAGGCGGTTTGAAGTTTATTTGCCGTTGGCGGCTGCCCAAGCGTCAAGCTGCTTTTGCTTCTCGGCGATGATTTTGTCGATTCCGGCGTCCTTCAGCTTGCCGATGAATTCCGGGAGCGTCTTGTCCGGATCCAAGGCTCCGTTCTCCAGAGCCGCCTGGTACTGGTCAAGCACGTTGGAGACGGCGGCGAATTCCGTTTTGACCGGAGAGGAGTCGAACGTAAAGCCTAATGCCTTGGACTTGATCGCGCCGTCATTGAATTGTTTCATCTTCTCCCATAGCTGCTCGTCATCCCCGTTGAAGATATACGAGAGGAACTGATTGCCGAACAGCCAGCCCATGCCCGAATATCCTACGTTGCCGGCATTGATGCCTTCCGGGTAATCGATGACGTTGTCCTTCACCTTCACGTAATGCTTGCCCTCGATTCCCCAATCCAGCAGATTGACGATATCCTTGTCGGAGTACATCAAATTCAGGAATTGCATCGCTTTCTCGGGATTTTCCGAGTTCTTCGCGATTCCCCACATGATGCTCGTGACCGTGCTCGTCTTGGCGACCGGCGGCAGCATCTGGTACGATACGATCGGCATGCCGGACAACCGGCTTTCCTGCGTATCGAATCCCGGCTTCAGCGTCGCCAAGTTTCCGGCGCCCTTCCCGGCCTTAATAATGTCGGAAGTAGATTCCTTAACGGTGACCGCATCCTTCGAGATATAGCCGGCCTTGTACCATTCCCGCATCTTCTTCAGCTCAGCCGCGTACTCTTCCGTCTCGAACCAGTTCACGACCTTCAAGTCTTTGCCGTTGTCGAGCAGAACGCCCATATCGTCGCCGAGCGAATCCCGCGTGCTGAAGTAGGTTAGCGGGGAAGAGCCGGTGCCGTTGACCATCGGAATCAAGTTCGGTTCGTTGTCTTTAATCGTCTTCAGAACCGGCTCCAAGTCGTCCAGCGTCTTCGCGTTCGTCAAATCCAGCTTGAATTTATCCGCGAGATCCTTGCGAATCATGTACCCGTAGCTTGCGGCCAGGTCGCGGACGGTAGGAACCCCGTACGTCTTGCCGCTGATTTTCGCCGCATTCGAGTAATCCGGACCAAGCGCTTCGACGATCCCTTGGCCATGCTGCGCAAGCAATTCGTCCAGCTCGACCAACTGCCCCTTCGCCGCTTGGTTGGCGTAAGAATTGCCCATTAACACCATCAGATCCAGTTTCTCGTTGCTGGTCAGCATCAGGTTGATCTGATTTTGCCAAGTGCTGAGGCTGATCGGCAGCAGCTTGACCGTCGCGTTGATTTTGGCCTTCGTCAATTTGCTTAACTCTGCTTCGACAAGCTGCTGGTCTTTCGGCACGCTGCCGAAGGTGAAGTAAGCGACCGTCAACTCGTATGGCGCCCCCGCCTCGCCCGACGCGCCGGCAGAGCTCGTATCGCCGTTCGTACCGGAATTCGAGCCGCAGGCGGACAAGCTCAACGCGCAAGCCAGCAATGCACCGCTCCAACTTAATTTTCTTCGCACCTGTTCTCCCCCGTTTGGTTGGATTGGTCGAATCGGTTCGGCCTGGAATCCGGCGTTCCGAATCGAATCTGTTCTAATCATAATCGCCCGAAGAGATCGCCAACTACTAAGATGTCGACTTCCCATTGTCACGTGATCGACCCGTTCATCTCGCTTGCATGACGTTCCGGAATTCGAGCGGATTTAGGTTCGTATGCTTCTTGAACATTCGGGAGAAATGGGAGAAATTCGTAAAGCCGACCTGCAAGGCGATCTCGTGCACCGGCAGTCGGGTGTTGCTCAGCAGTCTCTGGGCAACGGCCATCTTCTCTCGGAAAATAAACTCCGTTACGGAACATCCCGCCTTCTTCTTAAACATTCGATCCAAATAGTCCGGGTTCAAATAGACATACTTGGCGATATCTTCTCTCGACAACGTCTTATCCAAGTTCGCCGCCACGAAATGCGCCACGCGGTCGACGACCGATTCCGATCTCTCGACCGACCGGACGCAATCGATGGATTTGGCGATGACGTGGCTCCCCCACACGATCATGTCTTTCACGGAATGGAAGGCCTTCAACGACATGTCCAGCGACTCGTCGTCCTCGAACAGTTGTTGGGCTTGAATGCCCTTCGACTGCAAGTAGGAATACGCCATCTGGAGGAAATTCTGGTGGAACCGATAGAGCCGCTTCGCGTCCATCCCCGGGCCGTGCGACGCGTTCTCCAGGTAACGAACGATCTCCGAGGTCAGCTTGTCCCCGTCTCCTTCCCGAATCAGCACCGCCCAGTCTTGCATCTCGGGCTCCAGCGGCAGGGCCTGGCTCGGTTCCTCCTCCCCGCAGAGCTGCAGAACCTTATTGTCCCGCGCGACATTGTTGCGGTTTAGCTCCTGCAGACGGTCGACCATGGCCGGAAGCTCATGAGTTCGGACGGGTTCGCCGACGTATACGTTCAGGTCGCAATAGAAATATTGACGGCAGACGCGAATGAACGAATCCCCGTATTGCTTGAGTTCCTGCAGTTTTTCGTCCTCCCCTTGATCGACCGACAGGATCGCGATTTGCATGCCGTTGTTCAAGGGAATAAGCTGTCCGTATCGGCCCTGCTTCAACAGCTGTTCTTCCGCGGAATTGCGAAGCGCGTATTCCAATATTTTTTCGTCCCGCACGCTGAGGCTCTTATGCCATCTCTTCACCGCGATCAGGATCGGCTTGAACGTCATATCATCCGCATAGGGGATGTTCCGTTCCTCCGCGGCTCTGCGAATCGCTTCGGGCCGAGGCGGAATCGAGCGGTTCAGAATGTCCAGCCAGAACCGTTCGATCAGCAGCGGCTGGTGTTGAACCCAGTATTGGCCGTATTGGCTGTATTCCGTCTTCTGGCTCTCCTGCTTCCTTTTATCGATCGCTTTGGCGATGACGTTCTCCAGTTCGGGGATCGGAACGGGCTTCAACAGGTAATCGAAGCTTCCCAATTGGATCGCTTGCTTGGCGTATTGGAAATCCGCATGGCAAGTGAGGAAGATCGACTCCGTCGCGGGATGATGCTGCCGAACCCAAGCCAGAAGCTCCAATCCGCTTCCGTGGGGCATCTCGATATCGCATAGCATCATGTCGACGGGAGCCTCGTTATCGAAGATCTCTTTCGCCTGATGGATGTCGTAAGCCGTCAGCACCTCGGCGATGCCGAGCCGGTCCCAATCGACGGCCGCTTTAATCCCTTCCACGGCATAAGCCTCATCGTCCACAAGCAGCAATTTGGTCATCTCTCGTTAACTCCTCTCATGATGGCGGTTGAAGGGGCAGAAGCAGCTTGACAATAGCCCCTGAGGGAATGGCGTTGTCTACGGTTAAGCCGGCGTTCTCTCCATATAGCAGCCGAAGTCGCTGCCTTACGTTCCAGATCCCGATATGTTCGCCTTGCTCGTCCTCGATCCGCTTCCCCGAGCGGATATCGTCCAGGATCGGCGAAGGGAAGCCCTTCCCCGTATCCTTGATCTCTACGGAGAGCTTAGGTTCCGAATCGGATTCGACCAGATCGATCTTGACGGAGACATGGATGCTGGAAGGAACGGATACGCCGTGTTTAACCGAGTTTTCGATGAACGACTGGATGACCAACGGAGGGATTCGAACATTCGCAACGTAATCCGGCGCCGACAGATCGAAATCGAGCTTGCCGGGGAAGCGAAGCTGCTGGATCCGGATATAGTTGCGAACGTGCTGGAGCTCGTCCTTCAACGGGACGAACGTCAAATTGCTTCGGAACATGTAACGAAAATACTGAACCAGGCTGAGCGCCATCTCTTGAATCAAATCGAAGTTTTTGACCAGCGCCAGGTTGTAGATGATGTTCAACGAGTTCATGAAGAAGTGCGGGTTGATCTGCAGCTGCAAGTGCTGAAGCTCGGCCTTCTGTTTGTTGAGCTGCTCTTCGTAGACGCTTATTCTCAAGTCCTGGACTTGTTTGATCATCCGGTTGAAGGTCTCGTTGACCAGCTGAAATTCGTCGGACGTCGGGTAAGGTTCGATCCGGTGGTTCCAATGGCCTTCCCCGATTCGTTTCATAGCCGTCGATATCCGGTTAAGCGGCCTGAGCAGCAAGTTCCTTAACAACAGCAAGCAAGCCGGAACCAAAATAACCGCCGCAATCGGCGTGAAAGAAGCGATTCGCTGCAAATACGGCAAGTTCTCCAGAATCTGTTCGTCGGGCATCAGAGCGATCAGACTAAAATTGCCTTTCGTGGACGGCTCTCCGACCACCAAATATTCATCGTCGACTCCGGACAAGTAATAATCCCCCAAATCCTTGGAGAGGTCGATGGCCTTCTCTCGGACGGCCTGCGCTTGCGTCAGCGGCATTCCTTGATCGTCGGCGAACAATGAAAAGCCTTTATCCCCTAGCTTCATTAAATTTAGCGGAAGGGACAAATTCTCGATATTCACCCACGCCCCCGCATAAGCGTCGCTCGTCTGGAGCACCCGGAACAAATAATGGCGCTCGCCTATGCGAACGATATTCCATTTGGCGCTCTTGATCTGGCCCGTTCTCTCCATATCGGCGATCATCCGCTTGATATAACTTCGAACCTCTTCTCTCTCCATCACCTCGCCCGTATCCCTGAATGAGTCGAAGTAATCGTCTCCGGGCACGGAATAGACGAAGATGGAATCTACGGCGGGAAACGTCGCCATGTCGACCCTCAGTTTATTGTCCAGCCTGACCTTCGCGAGAACCCTCTCCTTCTCGGATGTCCGGAATTCCAGTTCCTGAAGGTCTTTGTCGTTCACGATCATATTCGTCAAGTACACGTCGACGTCGTTGAGACTGTTGTCGATTTGGGCCATGTACATGGATACCAAGCTGCGGTTGGATTCCGCGACTTGGTTATGGACGACGCGGATGGCATAGGAATTGTTATAAATAAGGAAGGCAAATGTTGGAAGCGTAATCAAAAGCAATCCTACGGTAAGCTTAAGCCTGACGGAATTCCAGGAAAGGTTGAAGGGCTTCCCACTCATGATGTCGATCCATCCTTCTCGAATGTAGGTAATGAACTATTATAACCTCCTTTCTTCGGGGGCGACTAATCCAATCTCGACATTCTGATGGCATGTGGTTGACTTTCTCTTCTAAGCGCCAATAAAAAAGCAAAAAAGGAACATACGCGTCCGTATGCTCCTGGAATATTCTAGGCAAATCCCCGATGCTATTCATCTCCGGTTCATGTCGCGGCTTACGATCCAAGACTGTTGTTGCCCTTCTTCTTCAACATCCGGTTGCGGACGAACCAGTATCCGAAGGCGGCGATCGCGAGCGCCAGCAGGACGTACACCACGTTCGAATATATGTCCATATACCCGACGATCGTCTCCCAAGACGCTCCGACGGCGGCCCCGATATAGACGAGAACGCTGTTCCAGATAAGAGATCCGAGAGTCGTCAGGAGCAGGAACGGGAGAAAACGCATGGACGTGCTGCCGGCCGGGATAGAGATGAGGCTGCGGATCAGGGGTACGAGACGGCCGAAGAACACCGCCCAATACCCGTGCTTCTCGAACCAACGCTCCGCCTTGCGAATATCTTCAGGCTTAAGCCGCAGAATTTTGCCATACCGCGTAACGATCGCTTCCAGCCGGCTGGCCGACAGCAATCTCCCGATCCCGTAGAGGCAGATGGCCCCCGCCACGGAACCTGCGGTAGACACCGCGATCACCCCGAGGACGGTCATCTCCGAAGCCGTCGTCATAAACCCGCCGAAGGTGAGGATGACCTCCGATGGAATCGGCGGGAACAAATTTTCCAACGCGATCAACAAGAAGATGCCCGCATACCCGTACCCGTCCATAATTTCCGTAATCCAGTTTTCCATCTCTCTCCACTCTCCTTCTTTTATCTATGAGAAATAATCTTGAAGCTTCTTGTAGAGGAACTTGTCGACGAGTTTATAGAGCGCGAACAGCCCGATGAAGCAGATTCCGTAGACGGTCAGCAGAGTCGTCGCGATAAGCCCGGGAAGCGAGAACGAATCCGTCAGAACTTCGATCAGAGCCGCGGCGGCGGCGGCGGCAAGAGCGATCGCGGCATAGCCGATCAAATAGTGATGGCCGTGCGATTCGAAGGGGCGGGTATGCTTCGACATCGAGAGGAACTCCTTCACCTTGAATTGGCTGACGGCTTCCCGCTTCGCCTCCTCCTTCGTCCTTCCCTGCCGCTCGAGATCGGCCGCGTAATCCTCCAGATAGTTGCGAAGCTCCGTCTTGTCCTCCGCGCTTATCGCAAGCTGGTTGACGTAAGCCGCGATGTCGTGCTGCTTCCGGTACATGGCGTTCACCCGGATATGGCCGACGTAATTGGCTCCTCCCCATAGAACCGCCAGCAGAAAGGAAGCGAAGTAGAAGAGCGACAGCCATAGCTGCTCGCGCGGATTCCATTGTTCGTCGACGTAGAACGCGACGACGCAGACGGCGACGGAGATGGCGAGCAGCCATCCGTATCTCAGTTCGCCTAAGCTGAATATTTTCCGCAGTAGTGTGCTTCTCATCCCTTGACCTCCCGGCTCAAATAAAGCGATTGACGATATCGACCGTCTTCTTCCAATCCGCGATAGACCTCTCCAGCGTCGTCTTGCCTTCTTCCGTAACCGTGTAATATTTCCTGCGTCCGCCGTGGCTCTGGTCCCCCCAGTACGCGGAGATCGCGCCTTGCTTCTCCAGCCGCTTCAGGGACAAGTACAGGGTCGCTTCCTGAATCTCGAACGTCCCTTCCGTTCTCTCTTTGATCGCCTTGGAGATCTCGTACCCGTAGTTGTCTTGCTCGGACAGCACGGACAAGATGAGCAGGTCGATCGTTCCTTTCAGCATTTCCGCGTTCAATGCCGTCCCTCCCGTCAAGTACTCATGAATCTTGAGTACATAGTCATCATAAGGGATTGTACTCAACAATGCAAGGTACTTAAGAAGAAAATGTACAACAAAAAAAGGCCCGCAATCGGGCCTTCTCAAGTCAGGCTAAAGTCCGGCTCGCTCCCGAAGTCCATCGACCGTCATTCGGCCAACGAACGAAGCGAACTTCTCCTTCTTCTTGCCGAGCTCTTGATAGACGGCGATCAGCCGGGTCACGGAGGGAACGACCTTCTCCCTCGGAAGACCGGAGACGAGCAGCTTCGCGGTCGCCGCCTTCAGCCCCTTCGGCTCTCCTCCGACGTACACGTCGTAGACGTCCCGCATCTTCACCACCCCGATATCCTTGAGCAGAGGTTCGCTCGTTCCGAGCGCGCAGCCCGCATATCCGATCTTCAGCGGGCTTGGCGCGGGCAGGTCCGCGATCGCCTCGTCCAGCTCCTTGGCCAGCTCCAATCCGGCTTCTTCCGCGCCTCGGCAGAATGGGCAGGCGATCAAGCGTTTGACATACGAGCCGACCGGCGATACTCGCAAGCCGTGCTCCAGCAGCTCTTGCCGGACGGCCTCTCCTCTCTCTTCCGGAACGCTCAGGTACAGCTGCTTGAAAGAGGTCAGTTCGATCGAAGCTTCGGCACCCGCGATCGAGCCGATGGCCGCCAATTGCTCCGGCGTCCACATGGAGCCTCCGAGCCCAATCTCCGACGACACGGCCCATTTTTGCCTATTCATGACTCGCTCTCTCCTTTTTTTATTTTCTCGTCCGAATGAACAGCAAGGTCGCCGCGACGCCGACCGTCGCGATGATAGCCGCGCCGTAGAACGCCGCATGGAAGCCGTCGTTCAGAGACGCCAATCGGGCACCCTCCGATTCCGCGGCCCCGTCTCTTGTCCAAGCGGCGGCTGCCGCGGACATCAACGCGAGACCGATCGCGGAGCCGATCTGGTAGCTCGAGTTGGACAGCCCCGACGCAAGCCCCGTATCCTCCGGCTTGGCGCCGGACATGGCGGCCATCGTTCCCGGAATGAACGCAAGCGACATGCCTAGCGCTCCGATGAGGGATGCGGGCAGCACGTTCGCCGCGTACGTGCCGTTCGTAGGAGTGAACCCGGCCAGGATAACAAGAGAAGCGGCGAGAAGAAGCAATCCGGCGACGAGCACTCCTCTGAAGCCGAACCGGCCGACGAGTCTCCCCGTGACGCCGACCATGACGATCATAATCAAGGCGGTCATCGGAACGAGAGCGACGCCTCCCGCGAATGCGGAAAAGTCGAGAATTTGCTGCAAATACAAGTTCAAATAGAACCACAGCGGGATCCACGCTCCGGCCAGCAAACCGAACACGGCGTTGCCGGCCAACAGATTCGGCGCCGAGAAGATTCGCAAGGGAACGAGAGGCTCCTTCCGCTTGCGCTGCACCAGGAGGAACAAGCCGAGCAGAACCGCCGCCGCCAAGAGCAGAACGATCGTTCGGGGCGACGACCATCCCGTCTGCCCGGCGGTTACGATCGCATAGACGGCGATCACGAGCGAACCGGTGACCAGAACCGCGCCGGCCACGTCGATGCGGCCTCTACGCCGAACTCCTTCCGGCAGCACGCTTCTGCCGTACAGCAACGCGAACAATCCGACCGGCACGTTGATCCAGAACGTCCAGCTCCAACTCAGCCACTCCGTGATGACCCCTCCGAGGAAGACGCCTGCGGTTCCGCCCGCCGCCGCCGAAGCCCCCCAGAATCCGAGCGCTCTGCGCAGCTCCTTGGAGTCGTGTCCGAATAGCAGCATGACGATCGTTAACGCGGATGGAAGGATAAATGCCGAGCCCAGGCCTTGAACGGCACGGCCGACGTTCATCGATTCCTCCGACCATGCGAAGCCGGCCAGCAACGAAGCGGCGGACAGGATGACGAAGCCGATCATGAACACTTTTCTCTGCCCGAACAGGTCGGACATTCTTCCGCCGAGCAGCATTAAACCGCCGAAGAAAATAACGTACGCGTTGAACACCCATTGCAAGCCGTCTTGCGAATAGCCTAGAGCTTGCTGAATCGCGGGAAGAGCGACCCCGATAATCGACGTATCCATGATGACCATGAACTGGGCCAGACAGAGCAAAAACAGAGCCCTCCACCGTTTCGAATCGGCGGCGAAGGCGGCTTGACGTAAATCCGGCATCGTATTCCTCCTAAAATAAGGTTATATTTCGATCATATAGTATACCCCCGTAGGGTATATGTCAATGATTTTTGATGAAGACGCCAAAAAAAAGCAAAAGCCCAACTTCCCATCTTGCGAGGGAGTTGGGCTTATTCTTCGTTAAGCTTGCTTGGTTACAGAAGCGATACCAGATCGTTCTCCAGCTCTTCCGGCGTCACCTGCGGATCGATCCGCTTCACGACGTTGCCTTCGCGGTCGATCAGGAACTTGGCGAAATTCCACTTGATGTCGTATTGGTCGGCCGGCCCGCGGCTCGTCAAATAAGCGAACAGCGGATGCGCGTTGTCCCCGATGACCTCGGTCTTCTCGAAGAGCGGGAATGTGACGCCGTAGTTGATCTTGCAGAACTCCTCGATCGCGGCTTCGTTCTCGGGCTCCTGCTCCTTGAATTGGTTGCTCGGGAATCCGAGAATGACGAGGCCTTGGTCCTTGTGGCGCTCGTACAGCTTCTGCAGCCCTTCGTATTGCGGCGTCAGCCCGCACTTGCTGGCCGTGTTCACGATCAGCAGCACCTTGCCGCGATAGTCCTCCAGCGTCGTCTCCTGTCCGCGAATCGTCTTCACCTTGAAATCGTATACCGACATGTTTGCAGCCTCCTTAAATTGGTTCGAATCGTTCCGTATGCCAATTAAATTGTATACAATTTAATTGGCATTGTCAAACGGCCCCCTCTTGGTTCGCCGTAAGCCCATGACGGCCCTTCCGTCTCCCGAGCGAGAAGGAGACAAGCCCGGCCGCGAAGCCGGCCAGCGCGATCAAGCCGGCGGCGAGCGGATGGTACAGCACCGTGTCCGCCGCGTCCGCGATCGCTCCTCCGCCCGCCGCTCCGACCGCCACGCCGAGATGAAGAACGGAAGTGTTCAAGCCGAGCACCAGATTGGACGATTGGGGCGCTTGCTGGATGAAGTAGGTCAAGATCGCCGGGATCGCGAGCGACATCGCGAAGGTCCAGACCGCGATCAGCCCGACGCCCGGCAGCAGCGCGTTCGCCAGCGCCGGCAGCAAGAGGAGCGAGGCCGCCGAGGCGAGCATGCCGAACGAGACGGCGCGCCGCGAGCCCCAGCGGTCAACCCCGACGCCTCCCGCTCTCGAGCCCGCCAAGCCGAACGCGCCGATGACCAGAAGAAGCGCGCTGAGATAAGCGGGCTTCAATCCGAGTACGTTCTGCACGAACGGAACCATATACGTATTCATAAGCGAAGAGCTCGTGCTGAAGCCGAAGGAGAGGAACAAGCCGCTCAGGATGACGGGATTGCGCAGAACGGCGAACTGCTTCTTGAACGGAACGTTCGCGTCACCTTCGATGGCCGGCAGCAGCCGAATCATCGCGGCCAGAACGACCAGACTTAGCGCGGCGAGAAGGAGGAAGATCGCCTGCCAGCTCCACCAACCGGCGACGAGCACGCCGAGCGGAACGCCGACGACCGTCGAGAAGCTGACGCCGAACGAGACCATGCCGACCGCCCGGCCGGTCTGTTCGGGCGGAACGAGCTTGGCCGCCGCGCTGAAGGCGACGACGGCGAACACGCCCGAGCTGACGCCGAGAATGGCCCGGGACAGCAGCAGAACGGCGTAGCCGGTGCTGACCGCGGCGACCAGGCTTCCGGCGATGAAGACGGCGAGCGAGGCGATCGTCAGCGTTTTGCGAGGGACGCGCGAGGTGAACGAGACGACGATCGGAGTGCCGATCGCGAAGGCGAGCGAATAGGCGGTGATGAGCTGGCCGGCGGCCCCGATCGAGACGTTCAGATCGTCCGAGATCATCTTCAGGATCCCCCCTACGACTAGCTCGGCGGTTCCGGTTACGAAAGCTCCCAGCACGATGAGAAAAAGAGCCATGTTTGATTTCATCGATTTCCATCCCTTTCATTGTCAATTTCGTTTGATTGCCATTATAATAAAGGCACTATCGTTATGTAAGAAGGCAAAGCATTTGGACATTATCCGGTTATTTGGATCTACTAACTTTATGTAAGTAGGAGGGGTTGCACATGGATTCGGCTCTGGAGAAGGATCTTCTCGAGACAAACAACGAAGATCAGCCGCCTATCTGCGAAGCGCTCGACATTCTTGGCGCGAAGTGGTCGATTCTCGTGTTGGCGGGCTTGTCGAACGGTCCCCTTCGGTTCAAGCAGCTGCTGAGGGAAGTGAAGGTCGTCAAGACCCAGTCGCTGACCGACGCGCTGCGGCACCTGGAGAAGAACGGCCTCGTCCGGCGGGAAGTGTTCCCGACCGTTCCGGTTACGGTCGAATATTCGTTGACGGACAAGGGACACGACTTCCGGAACGTGCTCGAGGAGATCGACAAGTGGGTACTGAAGTGGCGGGGAAAATAAAGCAATTCGAAAAGGCCTGCCGACCGTTGGCAGGCCTCTTCATGGTGGCGTACTTTTCTCCTCTATAAGCCCGTTATAACGCTATTCCGCCTGACTCCTCCTCCGCCTTCTAGCGACGCATTCCCATGTAGTTCCCTCGCGACTCCTATATTCCGCCCGCTGCGACGAATCGTCTTTTCAGCTACGGAGTAACTTAATTTGCCTCAGCCATTGAGCTACTTCTCCACGTTGCCCCGCCTTCCAACTAATTTGACTCAGCCACTGAGCTACTTTTGCTCGTTCCCGCACTTCCCCGTTGATTTGCCTCAGCCATTGAGCTGCTTTTGCTCGTTCCCGCACTTCCCCGTCGATTTGACTCAGCCGCTGAGCTGCTTTTCCACGTTGCCCCGCCTTCCGGCTAATTTGCCTCTGCCGCTGAGCGAATCCGTTCCCACTCCTCCTTCTTACCCTTACCAGACATTAATACCGATCAAATTGTTTGGTTCAACCGAATGAGGCCTGCCGAGTTCTCGGCAGACCTCATTGATTTACCACGCGCTCAAGCACATGCCTTGAGCAACCAAATCTCCGGGAGCATCCGACTCTTCAAGCGAACTTCCCCAGACGCGGACCGCCTAATCGGTCCTCACCCCGTTACGATTCAGGATCGTAGCGGCGAAGGACAATGACCGCGTTATGGCCTCCGAAGCCGAACGAATTCGAGATGCCGACGTTCAAGTCGGCGCGGCGGGCTTCGTTCGGCACGAAGTCCAGGTCGCAGTACTCGTCCTTCTCCTCCTGATTGACGGTCGGCGGCACGATGCCTTCGATCAAGCTCTTCGCGAGCGCGATCGCCTCCGCCCCTCCGGCGGCGCCGAACATGTGGCCCGTCATCGACTTGTTGGCCGTCACGGGAATGCGGTAGGCGTCCTCGCCGAACAGCCGCTTGATCGCGACCGTCTCGGACCGGTCGCCGACCTCGGTCGACGTCGCGTGGGCGCTGATGACGTCGACGTCGCGCGGCTCGAGCTTCGCTTCCCGCAGCGCCGCCTTCATCGCCAGATAAGCGCCCGTCCCCTCCGGGTGGGTGGCGACCATATGATAGGCGTCGGAGCTCGCCCCGTAGCCGATCACTTCCGCGTAGATCGGCGCTCCCCTCTTAAGAGCGTGCGAGAGGGATTCGAGCACGACGATGCCGGCCCCCTCCGCCATGACGAACCCGTCCCTCGTGCCGTCGAACGGGCGGCTCGCCTTCTCGGGCTCGTCGTTGCGGGTCGACAGCGACGTCGCGTTAGCGAAGCTGGCGAGCGAGATCTCGGTGATGGCCGCCTCCGCTCCGCCCGCGATCACGACGTCGGCTCCGTCTGCCCGAAGGAGCCGGAACGCCTCTCCGATCGCCGTGTTGCCGATCGAGCAGGCGGTGACCGGCGACATCGTCGGCCCTTGCGCCCCGTACCGGATGCTGATCATGGCGGCGGCCATGTTCGAGATCAGCATCGGCACGAGCGTCGGGCTGACCCGGTCCGGCCCCCTTCCGGTCAATACAGCGTCCTGCTCGAGAAGCGTCTGGATGCCGCCGATTCCCGAACCGACGTACACGCCGAAGCGCTCGCGGTCGATGCGTTCGAGGTCCAAGCCCGAATCCCCAAGCGCCTCTTCCGTGGCCGCAAGGGCGAACTGGACGAAGCGGTCCATCCGTCTCGCGTCCTTCTTCCCGAATCTCGCTTCGGCATCGAAGTCGCGAACAATGCCGGCAATCCGGCTTTTGTGCCGGGACGTATCGAAAGCTTCGATCCGGGAGATGCCGGATTCCCCCCGCTTCATGCGATTCCAGAACGTCTCGACATCGTTGCCCAGCGGCGACACGATGCCCATTCCCGTAATGACGACTCGTTCCATGCGGATTCCTCCTCTTGCTGCGGCTTCATTCGAACCGCCTTCTACAAGCCATCCTGAACGATTTTTTATCCTATTACAAGTTTGTGTTTATCCTAGTATAATAGACACCAGTTTAATCCTAGCGGAGAGAAGGCGATCCCCATCCATCGACAAGCCCGCCTGCAAGCGTTATCCGAATTCCTCAAAAAACAGAGAGCCAAGCTGCTCCCGCAAGACGTCGGATTGCCTTCGGGCATTCGCCGCAGAACGCCGGGGCTTCGCCGAGAAGAAGTCGCGCAGCTCGCCGGCGTCAGCACGACGTGGTACACGTGGCTCGAGCAAGGAAGAGACATCCAGGTGTCCGCTTCCGTGCTCGACTGCGTCGCGTCCGCCTTGCGTTTGTCGGTGGACGAACGCAAATATTTGTTCTCCCTCGCCTTGGAGACGGGAACGAGCCCGGCTCCCATACCGGATGAGCCTCCGAACGTCAGCCCTTCCCTGCGGCGAATCCTGCAGGAGTTGACATATTGCCCGACGATCATCTCCGACCGAAGATGCCGGATCGTCGGCTGGAACGAAGCGGCCTCCCACGTCTTCGCCGACTTCGACCGGGTTCCTCCGGACGAGCGGAACATGATCCGCCTCTTGTTCGCGCGGAAGGAGTTCCGGACGCTGGCCGGCAACTGGGAGCACTTCGTCGGCGGCTTCCTGGCGATCTTCCGGGCCTATTACGGACAATACGTGGAAGACGAATGGTACGGGGAATTCCTCGAGGAGATGAAGCGATCGTATCCCGAGTTCGAGCGGCTATGGGAGCAGAGCCGGGTCAGCACGGCGCCGGAGGTGCTGATCGAATTCCGCCACGCCAGAGCGGGCAAGATGCTGTATCACCTCACCTCCCTGCAAGTTCAGGGCGAAGCCGACCTGCGCTGCAGCATCTACACGCCGGCCCCGGATACGTCCACCGAGCTCAAGCTGAGAAGACTTCTGGACGGCCGTGCCGCTCCCGGCCCGGAGGACGCGGGCGAAGCCTGATCCGGCCGTCGCCCTAACGACCCTTCCCGCCGTCGACGCATAGCCTAACCTCCTGCCTCTTCGCATTCATAACCGGATGGCCTTTGAAAATAATAAGGCGAAGGTTTATTAACGCGGGAGGTTCCCTATGCGCACCAATCACGTTATCCATGCCGCCGTCGCAGCGGCCTTCCTTCTCGCAGCCACGACGGCCGCCGCCCCTCTCCCCCGCTCCGTCGGTCTGGAGATGAAGGCCGGTCCGAACGCGGCTTATGCGACCCGGCACGACGGGATTCGATTATCGGTTCCGGAGCCCTCGGAGGCCGCGCGCGGGGAATCGCCGTCCGTCGCCCCTTCTCTGACGGACCTGTATGT
Organism: Cohnella xylanilytica; assembly: GCF_014212175.1. Lineage (GTDB taxonomy): Bacteria > Bacillota > Bacilli > Paenibacillales > Paenibacillaceae > Cohnella > Cohnella xylanilytica. The sequence continues at coordinate 85,225 of NZ_JACJVR010000130.1, forward strand.
GACGATCCCTTCTGCGGAAGGGGGAGAACGGCGGCTGCGCGTGGAGTCGACGGGCCACTTGTGGGACGAGCGAGCGTCGAACCGGATCGTACTGTCCGGGAAGCATGCGGCCCGCATGCGATCGGAGGCCGAACGCCTCAGGAAGGAGCATTACGGGCAGCTCACCGATTGGAACGAGGCGAAGCGCCTGCTGCCGCGCCGCAGCGTCTTCTCGATCACGGACATCGAATCCGGCCTTACGTTCCGGGTTCAGCGCAGGGCCGGCAGCGATCACGCGGACGTTCAGCCTCTGTCGAAGGAAGATACCCGGATTATGAGGCGGATTTACAAGGACGGGTGGAGCTGGAGACGCAAGGCGATCGTGGTCGGCTCGGAAGGCCGAAGACTGGCCGCGTCCATGAACGGAATGCCGCACGGCGGAGACGGCATTCCGGGCAACGGCTTCTCCGGCCATTTCTGCGTTCATTTTCTGAACAGCTCGACGCACCGGTCCGAGAACCCCGATCCCGAACATCAGCTGATGGTCTACAAGGCCGCCGGTCGCCTGCGCGAGATGCTGAACGGCTCGCCCCCTCTCGCGCAGGCGCGGTACCTGGCTGCCGCGATGGACCAGAACGAGACCGAGATCGTTCGGCTCATGACCGAAGGCATGACGCTCCCCGAGTCGGCCGGTCTCGTCGCCGCGACCGCGAAGTTCGCGTCCTTCCGGGCGGGCAAAATCGCGGAATCGAAGCGGGACCCGGTTACGGAGTTGACCGCCGTCGTCGAACTGGACGCGGTCTTCCAGAGCCGGGGGAAGCCGTCTCGCCGGGAGACGGTCCGGCTAACCTGCGCGAGGCTGTCCCCCCTGTCTCCTTGGCGGCTGGACGATTGCGAATTCATCCCCGTCCGAAGCCGCTCCTCGCGCCGGTCTTGAGCGATATCTCTTGAGGCAGCCGGCTCGACATGCCCGGCACGTTCCTCGGCTTGTATTCGATCAGCTCGGAAGAATAGATCATGACGACCATTCTCCCGTCGGACGCGGAGGCCCGGATCAAGGCGGGCTGGTTGTACGGATTCTCGAAGACGAAGTCCGGTCCGCCCCAGCTGACGGTCGCGTCGCGGCCGGGCAGAACGTAGGGCACATGGCGGCTGTGAGAATACCGCTCCTTGATCTTCATTCCTGCCCGGTCGATCGCGTTGAACAGCGTCGACGACACTTGGCAGATGCCTCCGCCGATGTCTTCCGACAGCTCGCCCCGGACGATGACCGGCGCCTGCAGGTACCCTCTCTGCGGGGTTCTCATGCCGACCGTCCGGTTGAACGAGAACGATTCGCCGGGGAACACGACCGTGCCGTCGATCGCCTTGGCGGCCAGCGCGATGTTATGCGATCGGTTCCGGTTCCCGGTATTGTAATACGTCACGTAATACCCGATCGGCTTCTCCCGGATCGCCGCCAGAAGCTCGCTGTCGACCTTCGCGTAGACGGGAAGCGTCGGCGCTTCGAACGCTCCCGGTCCGCTTCCGTAGTAGTACGCGCTGAACAAGTCCGCGAACGCCGGCCGGTTCAGCCTGCTGCCCGGCTTCTCCTTCACGATCTCTCCCGCAGGCCCGATCCTGGCGTCGCTCGGGGCCAGGTAAATTCGGCGTTCGAGCTCATCCGCCAACCGGTCGAACCGATACGGATCGTATAGAGGAATGACGGGAAGCCGATAATCCTCCCGCTTGGCGGTGATGGCCGTCCGGCCCTGATGCTGGACGGACAAGCGATCGGGAGCCGGCTCCTGCAGCAGCATCAGCAGCAATCCGGCCATCGAGATCCCGAGCATGGCGACAACTCCTTCCTGGCGTGCGAATGACTTCCATACTTTTCCCCATCGTTTGCGGAATATGACGTTTTCTCCTTGCCCAATTAGGCGATGCTATACACGAATCCCATATTAGCCATCAGGAGGCAAGCGTACCCGACCATGAACAAAATCGCCCTGACGTTATGCGCAAGCTCGATTGGATTGCTGCTGCTGGGAACATCTCCGGCTGCCGCTCACAAGGAGACGTCCCCTTCGCCGGTCAAGGTGAAGATCATCAATTCCAAGGGAGAAGAAGTCGGCGCCGCGACGCTGACCCCCAAGGCGGGCGCCGTCGAAGTGCACTTGGAAGCCAAGGGACTCCCGCCCGGCGTTCACGGCATTCACTTCCACGAGACCGGCAAGTGCGAGAAGCCCGACTTCAAAAGCGCGGGAGCCCATCTGAATCCGGGTCACAAGCAGCACGGATTCAACAATCCGAAGGGCTTCCACGCCGGCGATCTGCCGAACATCCAGGTGAAGGAAGACGGCACCGTCGTGGCGGATATCGTCAGCAACCAGGTCACCCTCGAGAAGGGCGCGCCCAATTCGCTGCTCAAGCCGGGCGGCACCGCGCTCGTCATTCACGAGAAGGCGGACGATTACGTCACGGATCCGGCCGGCAATTCCGGCGACCGGATCGCTTGCGGGGTCATTCGCTGATCGGCCCTTCCGGCTCGCCGCGCATAGCAAAGACCCGTTCCGGGGCCGGAACGGGTCTTCCTTATGGCTGGATTCGGTCTGCCGGACCGAATTAACGCTTGTTGAAGATGTCGGTGAGCACCGGAACGATCTGCGACTTGCGCGAGACGACTCCCTTGAGCACCGCCCGGTTCGCGTCGAGCTTGACGTTGTAGGCTTCCTCGACCGCGCCGGCTTCCTTGCCGAGAGCGATGCCGATCGAGTCGTTGTTCAGAATGTCCGTCACGACGAACAGGAACAGATCGAGGCCCTTGGCGGCGATAATGCCGCTAAGCTTCTCTTCGAGCTCCGCTTGGCGGGAGAGGACGTCGTTCACGTCGACCGCATTCACTTGCGCGATCTCGACCTTGGCGCTGCCCATCGAGAACTCCTTGGAGTCCAGGGAGATGAGCTGGTCGATCGACTTGTCGCTCAGGTTCGCGCCGGCCTTGAGCATCTCCAGGCCGTATTGCTCGGCGTCGACGCCGGCGATGGCGGCCAGCTCGCGAGCGGCGGCCACGTCTTCCGGGGTGCACGTCGGCGACTTGAACAGCAGCGAGTCGGAGATGATGGCGGACAGCATGAGGCCGGCGATATCCTTGGAGATCTCGACTCCGTTCTCCTTGTACAGCTTCTTCAGAATCGTCGCGGTGCAGCCGACCGGCTCGGCGCGATAGTACAGCGGGCCGCTCGTCTCGAAGTTGGCGATGCGGTGATGGTCGATGACTTCGACGACGCGCACCTGGTCGATATCGCTGGCGCTCTGCTGGCGCTCGTTATGGTCGACGAGAATGACTTCCTTCGCTTCGTTCGCAACCGTCTCGACGAGGCGCGGAGCGGCCGTCTTGAACGTATCGAGAGCGAATTGCGTCTCGGCGCCCACGTTGCCGAGGCGAACGGCTTCGACTTCTTGGCCGAGCTTCGTCTTCAGGTCGGCGTAAGCGATGGCGGAACAGATCGTGTCGGTGTCCGGGTTCTTATGCCCGAAAATCAGAACTTTTCCCATGTTCATACTCCTTATTTATCATTTGGCGATAAAATTATAACCTAGCAAAAGGCGGTCAAGCAAGCAAAACGAGCCCTCGCGCCAAGCGATTGCCCGCGAATGCCGCTATCGGACGCCGGAGGATCGCGTGTTGCGCGCAAATCGGCGACTTCCGCGATCAAGAATGGCATACGATTGGGTAATAATAAAGGGAACCGGCTCGCGCCCCAGAGACCGCCTGAACAACCGAAGGAGGCTATCCGACTTGAACAGAGGAAAAGGAATTCTGTCCGTCATTCTCGTCGTCATCTGCGTCTACGCCGCCGGCTTGATGATGTACTCGCTTCACGAACGGGAAGCCCCGGCCCCCGCCCCTCCCGCCGCTTCCCCGGGCGGTGCTCCGTCCGCGCCGCCTTCCGCGGAGCCCGCCGCTCCGGTTAACGCCGAAGCCGCCACCGCTCTCTACAAGAGCAATTGCCTCGCCTGCCACGGGGATCAGCTGCAAGGCGGGATGGGTCCGGAGCTGACCAAGGTCGGAGAGGCCATGACGTCCGATCAGATTTACAACCAGATCGCGAAGGGCGGCGGCGGCATGCCGGGGTTCGCCGGAACGCTGAGCGACGAAGAGATCAAGACGCTGGCCGGCTGGCTCGCGGCCAAGAAATAACGGGGGACTCGCGCCTCCCCCATTCCGAGAATGTTAGACAAAGCGTGAAGCATACCCATGGATAGGGAAGGCCCGAGTTGGCGATATCCGGGGGTGCTGCGCAAATGTTGCGACAATGGAGCTGGCGGATCGGAGCAGGAGCCGCCCTCATGCTCGCCCTGACGCTCGCCTTGACGGCGGGCGTCTTGTCTATGACCGGCCAGGCCACCAAGGCCGACGGAGGCGCGGGCGTACTCGAGGCGGACGGCTATCGCGTGGCGTTCCGGGAATCGGCGGCGTCCCGGGTCATGAAGCCGGCGGAATTCATTTTCTCGGTCCAGGACGAAGAAGGACGGCCTGTCGCGGGCGCTGCCCCGCGCGTCGCGCTGTCGATGCCGAACATGTTCTGCGGGAGGTTCGAAGCCGACGTCTCCGAAGTCGAACCCGGAGTGTACCGGGCGTCGGCCGTCCCCTTCATGAAGGGCAAGTGGCAGGCGAAGCTGACGCTGGACTCCGGAGACGGAGAGAGCGTCTTCGTCCATCCGTTCCGGGTCGTCTAGCGCCGGCCGCGCGTTAAGACTCACCACAGCCAGGGATGGACCGGCGGAACGAGTCCGTTCGCGCTTAATCCCTTCAGGATCGAGAGGATGCCCATTACGGTCGCGATGACGGTTCCCGCCCGGCGCAGGCCGCGGCGGCCCTTCTTCCCGATGCGTCCCGCGAACGCCCCGACCAGCAGCAAGGCGGGGATCGTGAACGCGCCGAAGACGAAGAGAAGGAGGAAGCCTTCGGCCCAGGAGCCCGTCGCCGCCGCCTGAATCTGCATCGAATACGTCAAGCCGCACGGCAGGAAGCCGAGCAGAAGCCCCGTCGCGAAGATCGAGATCCCTTCGCTTCTTCGCCGCAAGCGCGACAGGGCCCGGTCGACGAACGGGAGCCGCAGCGGGCTCAAGCGGTGCACCGGAGGCATCGCCTTCTTCCAGGCCCAGAGCAGGATGACGACGCCGCCGAGCACGCTCGCCGCGCCTTGAACGCCGACCCAGCCGCCGGCGACGTTCACGAAGGAACCCGCGGCGCCCATGACCGCTCCCGCGCAGGCGTAGGTTACCGTCTTGCCGGCGGCATAGACGAGAACGGGGCGGTAAGACGCCCCGTTCTCCCGCAGCGCGAAGGAGGAAGCGATTCCTCCGCACATGACGATGCAATGCGGCGCCCCCGCCAGCGCCGCCAGGACGGCCAGCAGGAGGGAATCAAGCAAGCCGCTCATCGGCCCTCCTCGTCCCGCCAAGCTGCCGAGTCAGGCGCAGGGAGTTGCAGACGACGATAACGGAGCTGAGCGCCATCGACAGGCAGGCGACTCTCGGATCGAGCCAGCCCGACGCGGCGAACGGGATCATAACGCCGTTGTACGCCAACGAGAAGCCGAGGTTCTGCCGGATGTTGCGCATCGTCAGCCGGCTGATGGTGATCGCCTGCGCCGCCTTCGTCAGCTCCCCCTTCAGCAGGACGACGTCGCCCGCCTCGATCGCGGCCGCCGTCCCGGAATCCATCACCATCCCGACGTCGGCCGCGGCCAGCGCGGCGGCGTCGTTCGCGCCGTCCCCGATCATCGCCACCGTGCGCCCCTCCGCTTGCAGGTTCCGGACGACCTCCAGCTTGTTCTCCGGCAGCATGCGGGCGCGGTACCGCGAGATCCCGGCTTCGGCCGCGATCCGCTTCGCGGCTTCCTCTTCGTCCCCGGTCAGCATCCACAGCTCCCCGTAAGCCGACAGCTCCCGCACCGCCTTCTCCGATTCGCTTCGCAGCCGGTCCGTCCAGGCGATTGACGCGATCCACCGCCCGTCCAGCGCGACGTGAAGGACCGAGCCCTCCTCTTCCTTCCCGCGATCGGCCCGCTCGGGAACGGCGATCCCCAGCTTCCGCAGCCAGCCGGAGCTTCCGACCGCCGCCCATCTCCCTTCGACGATTCCGGTCACTCCGTGTCCCGGCGATTCCTTCGTCTCGTCGGCATCCGGCACGAGCAGCCGGCGCTTGGCCGCCTCGGCCGCGATGGCGAGGGCGATCGGGTGGCCCGACTTCTTCTCCAGCGCGGCGGCGAGCCGAAGAACGTACGTCTCCGGATGCCCGGGGGATTCGATCGCGCGGATGCTCGGCTTCCCTTCGGTCAGCGTGCCGGTCTTGTCCAGCACGATCCGGTCGACTTGATGGAGCCTCTCGATCGACCGCCCTTCCTTGAACAGGATTCCTCTCTTCGCGCTAAGACCCGACGCGATCAGAATCGAGATCGGCGCCGCCAGCCCGAGCGCGCAAGGGCAAGAGACGAGCAGCACGGCCATCGCGCTGCGCAGCGCCTCCCCTTCCCCCGCATCCGGGCGCAGCGCCCAATAGATATAAGCCGCGACGGCGCACAGGATCATGACGGGGATGGCGACGGCCGCGATCCGGTCGACCTTGCGCTGGATGACCGGCTTCGAATGCTGGGCTTCTTCCACGAGCCGAATCATGCCGGCCAGCCGCGTATTCCCGCCCGCCGCCGACATCCGGACCCGGACGGCGCCGCTCAGGTTGCGCGCCCCCGCGAACACCGCGTCGCCCGCGGCTTTGGCGACGAGCCGGCTCTCCCCGGTCAAGAACGACTCGTCGATCTCCGTGCGGCCGGAGACCACCCTACCGTCGGCCGGCATGAGCTCCCCCGGCATGACGACGGCGATCATGCCGGCGGCCGCGCTCTCCGCCGGAATCCATTCCTCGCCGCTTGGGCCCTCGGTCCGAATCATTCTCGCCTGCAGACTCTGAAGCGCGCCCATCTCCTTCAGCGCCCGCCCCTTGGCGATCGACTCCAGCAGCTTGCCGAGCAGGACGGACGTCAGGATCATCGCGGCCGTATCGAAGTACAAGTGGCCATGGGCCGTCTCTCCCCCGTCCGCCGGAACGAACAGAAGCCGGTGGCTGTACAAGTAAGAGATGCTCGTGCCAAGGGCGACCAGCACGTCCATATTGGCCGTTCTCGCGCGGATCGCGCGGTAGGCTCCCTGATAGAACGGATAAGCGACGTACAATTGAAGAAGCGTCGCCAAGGCGAGCTGGAACCAAGGGGAGACGAACAGCGGCGGCACGGGAAGCACGGAGGTCGGCGGAAAATGGGCCAGCATCGCCCACAGCAGCGGAAGCGACAGCATCGCGGAGAGAACGAAGCGGTTGCGGTACGAACGAATCTCGGAGCGGTTCGCCGTACGCGCGTCCTCAAGCTCTTCCTTCGCGCCGTACCCGATCTCTTCGATTTTGCCCTTGATCTGTTCCGGACGCACGACCTTGCCGTCCAGCCGGACGGACGCTTGTCCGAGCGGCAGGCTCACGGAGACCGCTTGAACGCCCGGCATGCGGCCGACGACCTTCTCGATCCGGGCCGAGCACGCCGCGCAGGTCATCCCGGTTATTTGCAGCTGAATCGTCTCGATCATGCTTCACTCCCCCGCATCGGATCGCGAATCCCTATATCCTATGAGGCGAGGGGGCTTGGCATGTTAGCTCTTTGGAGGGAGCCTAAGAATGAGGAAAAACCGTCAGGGAAAAGCGTCCCGAAGACCTGTCGATGCCGTTAAAAGGCTCCTGGCAACTTATCCTTTTGGTGCTATTGCCTTTTATTCAACAATTCCGCCGCCCCACATTGTGCTGGAATATTTGAATTTGGACCAGATTCTGCCTTGATAAGGCGCCTACTTGAATGGAGGATGAAAAATCATACAAATTTCGTTTCAAGATGCGCCTTTCTTAGAAGTTGGATGAAAAATCATACAACAATCATCTGCCTTGTTTTTACGATGGTGCGCTATTCCAAAAATCGCATAAGTGAATCCGCCTGCCTGCGGTGAAGCCCGCCATGTCGGCGAGATTGAACTCGCCGGCCTGGTTAATACGCACTTCGCTTCTTGGCGAAAGGATCTATTCGTAAATATGTCCCCTATCAGGGATAACGGAGCTTGTATGGAAAGGGGGCAGTCTAGAGTAAAGGG
>NZ_JACJVR010000131.1 GCF_014212175.1 Cohnella xylanilytica
CTCAACTTTCGCAGAGAGAAAATGACGCTAATTCCTTGGTATGATTGGTTTTTTTCGCGTTTGGTTCCAGGCTTGACGAAATGAAAAACACCGTTCTGTTTGGTATAATTGGAATTGTCCAAATCCCAAAACCACGCAGAGACGGTGTTTCCTACATGATAAAACAAAATGCGCCATTCGATCAACTGCCAAAAGAGATTAACCCTGCTTTCCAAGAATTGAAAGTCCTCAAACACTTGAATGCCGCGGGGTTCAGGAAGAAATTCGGATTTACCTGCGCCTGGTTGTTTCGCCTTGTCTTTGTCCTGATGTTCCATCAGAAGAACTGGTTTCGTCTGCTGGAAAGCAACAAAGGCGAGACGTTCCCCGGCAAAGATGCGGTGTATCGTTTCTTGAATCACGGCGGCTACGCATGGCGGCGGTTTTTGCTGTCGCTCAGCGGCGAAACGATCGCAAGAATCGAACCGCTGACCTCGTCAAACCGGGAGACCGCCTTGATTTTCGACGATTCCATGTACTCTCGCAACCGGAGCAAGGCCGTCGAGATGCTGGCGCGCTTCAAAGATCATGCGACCGGCGCTTTCTACAGAGGCTTCCGCATGCTGACCATGGGCTGGTCGGACGGCCATTCGTTTGTCCCGATGGACTTTGCGCTGCTGAGTTCGGCGAAGTCCGGCATCAACGGCATGGCGGACGGGATCGACAAGCGAAGCCATGGCTACAAGCGGCGGCAAGAAGCGTTTTGTACGGCTCCGCAGGTCATCGCGGCCATGCTGGATCGTGCGCTTGAGGCCGGCGTTTCGGCATCGTACGCCCTGATGGACAGTTGGTTTACACATGCGCCGCTCATTCAGGCAATCATCCGTCGCGGACTGCACGTGATCGGCATGGTCAAGAACGATAACAAGCGCTATCTCGTGAACGGGAAGCGGCTCAGCCTGAAGGAACTGTATGCCGCTTCCCCGCGTGTCGAAGGGAAGAACCGCAACATCCTTCGTCTCATCCGAACCTCGCTCGCCCCGGGAATCCCGGTGGTGGTCGTGTTTGTCCGCCATCGTTCCAGGAAAAACGAATGGCTTGCCCTGCTTTCGACTGACCTTGGTCTGACGGCCCAGGACATCATCCGGATCTATCGGATGCGATGGGACATCGAGGTTTTCTTCAAGTGCGCCAAGTCGCTGCTGCGCCTGCAAAACGAGTTTCAGGGCCGTTCGTATGATATGCTCGTAAGCCATACGACCATTGTGTTTTCGCGCTATATCCTGCTGGCCTGGCAGCATCGGCAAAGCACGGACGTGCGTTCGCTCGGCGGCCTGTTTTATTTGCTTTGTGACGAAGTCGGCGCGGTGGACTGGGTCGTAGCGTTACAGCAATTGGTCGATTTGATCCGTGAAGTCGCTGCAAAAGCAGGCAAAAAGCTTTCGGCGTTTATTCAGCGTCAACTCAAGGAGTGGATTGCTGCTCTGCCCAATTACATCAAGGCTTATCTGCCTATTTCATGCTGCGAAAGTTGAG
>NZ_JACJVR010000132.1 GCF_014212175.1 Cohnella xylanilytica
CGCTTTCGAAATTCAGGTTTAAAGCGAAGGATGTCGACGGACGCGTTAGAAACCGGGTTGCGGCGTCTTCGCTGGGAAATTTCGTATCCACCGAGAACCCACGGCATACCGCCAGGCTGAGAGGGACCCTTTTAAGGTTAACCGTAACGAAAAAGGCCAATGGGGTAACGGACGTGTCGAAGATCTCAAAAGTGCCTACCCGAATCTTGCAAAATATAGGTAGAAAAAAAGAGTATCGAGTAGTGCCCGAGCGATAGAATTTATCGGCGGGGATCGAGCGCGGCCTAGGCTTCGAGTATTTTGCATGCGCCGCCTTGCCGTGCACGGAGATCTTGGGTCAGAACGGCAGGGAGGCTCTGCTTTTATAGGTAGCGATAAGGGTAAACTCCGAATCCGCTTCCGATTTCTTTGCGAGACCTATTTGCAAATAGGTTTTCAATAGCGACAAATTCGCCATTCAGAGCAACCGCGCCAGCGATAGAGTGTTAGCCTCGCAAAAACGATTTGTAAGGTCTCATTTCCTTGCCATTCTCTGATTTCATTATCCTGATCTATTCTTGACGTTGAGCTAACATTCGCCGCACAAAGCCATGATAAAGTACGGGTTATAAACGTATTTATTTCATGGGAGGGCGATAAGATTGCATCTGTCTTGGAAGCGAAGAGCGTTTAACGGAGTATTGGCTCTAATTCTATTATTCTCGCTTTTTTCCGCGCTAGGAACCGGTTCATCCGCGGCTGCCGAATCGGCGCCGGACGAGCCTACGGCCGCCGAGGAACCGTCGCCGGACAAGCTGGCGGCCGCAGCCGGAACGGGAGCGTTCGACCTGCGTATCCTGCACACGAACGACACGCACGCCCATCTGGATACGGTGGCGAAGCGGATTGCGGCCATCAAGCAATCCAAGAACGAGAGCACGCTTCTGCTCGATGCGGGCGACGTGTTCTCCGGCACGCTCTACTTCAACCAGTACGAGGGTCTGGCCGACCTGTGGTTCATGAACCTCGCCGGTTACGACGCGATGACGCTGGGCAACCACGAATTCGACAAAGGACCGGGGGCGCTGGCCAAATTCATGAAGGACGCCCATTTCCCGATCGTCAGCTCCAACATCGACTTCGCCAAGGACGCGGAGCTGGGCCCCTTGTACAAGGACGAGGTCGGCAAGCCCGCCAGCGCTGCCGCGATCTATCCGGCTATCGTCAAGGACGTGAACGGTCAGCCGGTGGGAATCTTCGGACTGACCACGACCGATACGGTGGCGCTGTCGTCGCCGGGCAAGGATATCGCCTTTAAAGATTACGCAGCGAGCGCTCAAGCGACCGTGGCGAAGCTTCAAGGTGAAGGCATTAACAAAATCGTCGTGCTGTCCCACCTCGGCTACAGCGAAGATCAGAAGCTGGCGAAGGCCGTCGCGGGCATCGACGTTATCGTGGGCGGACATTCCCATACGCAGCTCGACGCTCCGGTCGTCGTCGATCGCGGCAACGGGGAGCCGACGATTATCGTTCAGACGGGCGAATACGGCAACAACCTGGGGCAGCTCGACGTTACCTTTAACGACGTCGGCGTCGCGACAGCTTGGGACGGCAAGCTGCTGTCCGTGTCGAAGTATCAGGACGACGCCGAGGCGGCGGCGAAGCTGGCGGAATTCGCCGTGCCGCTGGAAGAATTGAAGAAGACCGTCATCGGGAAGACGGACGTCGCGCTGGAAGGGAATCGGGCCGTTATCCGGAAGCAGGAGACGAACCTCGGCGACCTGGTCGCCGACGGGATGCTCGCCAAAGTGAAGAGCCTCGTCAAAGCAGAAGACGCCAAGGCGTACGTCGCGATTCAGAACGCAGGCGGAATCCGGGCGTCACTCGACAAAGGCGACATTACGCTCGGCGGGCTGCTGACGGTGATGCCGTTCGGCAACAACCTGACGGCGCTGAAGATGACGGGGCAGGAGATCATCGACGCGCTGGAGAACGGGGTCAGCGGGGTGGACACCGGAGAAGGGCGCTTCCCGCAAGTGTCGGGCCTGCGATTCTACTACGACTCGATGAAGCAGCCGGAGATCGTCGATTCGGTGATCGGGGAAGTCAAGCAGGCAGGGCAACGGATCGTCAAGGTGCAGATCAAGAACGCGAACGGAACGTACTCGAATATTGACAAAAAGGCCTACTACATCGTGGCGACGAACTCGTTCATGGCCGGCGGCGGGGACTTCTACCGGTCGATGGCGGCGGCCAAGGCGGACGGACGATTCTACGAGCTGAATCTCGTCGATTACGAAGTGTTCCGCGAGCATCTTCAACAAGTCGGAACGGTGAACATCGAGACGCAGGGCCGAAGCACGAACCTGCTGGGCAAACCGCTGCCGAGCGGCGGTTCGGGCGGTTCCTCTTCGGGCGGCGATTCCTCGGGGCAGACTCCCACGGGCGAGACTCCTCCGGGAAGCGGCAACGCGAACGGGGGAACGACGAACGACGGGGGCTCTTCGACCCCGGGAACGCCAGCCGACGGCAACAACGGCAGCAACGGCAACACGGGCGGAGGCGCGGCCCCTTCCGTGCAATTCCCGGATACGGTCAACCACTGGGCATCCGCAGCCATCGCCCAGGCGGTCTCTTCCGGCATCGCGAACGGATACGCGGACGGCACGTTCCGTCCGAACGAGGCGGCGACCCGGGCGGAATTTATCGCGATGCTTAGCAGGGCGTTCGGTCTGGCGGGCAACTCCGCCGATCTTCCGTTCGCCGACGAGATTCCCGCGTGGGCCAGACCTTACATTGCCAGCGCCGTAAGCCAGGGCATCGCGTCGGGCTATAGCGACCGCACGTTCCGGCCTTCGGGCAAGCTCACGAGAGCGGAGATGACCGTCATGGTCGTGCGCGCCCTCGGGCTGAAGACGGATTCGACGGCCGCCGTATCCTTCTCCGATGGCGATCGGATTCCCGCTTGGGCGCGTCCGGCCATCGCCGCGGCCTATGCGGCCGGAATCGTCGGCGGGACGGGCAGCAACGCGTTCGAAGCGGGCAAGGAGGCGACGCGGGCGGAAGTCGTCAGCCTTCTGCTCGCGGCGATTCGCACGAAAGGCTGAGTAAGCTGGACGACGATACGAAGACAGGGCAGCCCGTTTCCAAGGCTGTCCTGTTTTTCTTTTCGCCCCGACGATATACTTGATAGAGAACGGCTGTGGGGAAAGGGGCTTCTCATCTTGGCGAAATGGGATAACATGCTGTCGATTCTCTGGATGCTTCGATCGGGGAAAAAGTTTACGGCCGCGCAAATAGCGGAAGCGTTGGAGATCAGCGTTCGGACGGTATACCGCTACATCGACGCTCTCGGCGCAAGCGGAGTTCCGATCGTCGCGGATTCGGGCCATGAAGGCGGGTTTCGGATCCTGGAGAACTTCAAGGAGACGCCCTTGTTTTTTCGAACCGTAGAACTCAAAGCCATCGTCGACGCCTCCAAGTTCGCGAAGGGGGCCGGGTACCCTTATACGGACGAACTTGCGGAAGCGCTGGGTAAAATCGAGCAAAGTCTTAACGATGAACAACGGCAGGACCTGCATCGCCATACGAGCGGAGTCGACGTCATCCAATCCGCGTTCCGGCCTGCGGTCGGGTCGCTGCTTCGTCAATTGGAGCAAGCCATCGTGGAAGGACGGACGCTTCAAATCGCTTACCGCAAAGAGAATTCGGCAACCGCCGAAGAGCGGAGGATCGACCCTTACGGATTGGCTTATCGGCTGAGCGAATGGTACGTCATCGCGTATTGTCATCGATCCTCTGAGTTACGGACCTTTCGCGTCGACCGCATCGAGGATGCGCAGCCTACCGAAGCCTTCTTCGCCAAGCCGGATCCATTCTCCGCGGAAGATTACTTCCGCGAGCGGTCGTATCGGGAACGGGAAGCGGACGGCCCGATGGCGCTCATACGCATTGAAGGCGATCCGATGAGCTTAAACGCGTTATGCGATCACTGGCACATGCATCACTATTTGACGGAGCGCACCGATTCCGAAGCGCGGTTCCTCATCGATGTCCCTACCATGAACAAACGTCTTCCGACCTTCCTGCTCATGTTCGGCAACGGAATCAAAGTTCTCGAGCCGGCGGAGCTGAGGGATCGAATCCAGGAATTGGCCGCTCGAATCGCCCGGCAATACGAAGAGGAAGATCGTTGAACTTCGCTGACGGGATCTGACAGGGAAGAGGCTTATAATAGAATTTGAGAACTCGCAACCTACAAGGAGGAATAAAACCAATGTCAGCATTCAAAGTGGAGCACGTAAACCCGGAGGGGTTATTCAAGTCCAAAGCGTTCAGCCAAGCGATTACCGTAAGCGGTAAGGCCAAAACGATCTATATCGGCGGACAAAATGCGGTGAACTCGGCTGGAGAACTGGTCGGAGCCGGCGATCTGGAATTGCAAACCAAGCAGGCGCTTCAAAATGTCGCGACGATTCTGGCGTCCGAGAACGCGACGTTCGCCGATCTGGTCAAGCTCAACATCTACCTGGTTAGCGGAAGCGACCCTCGGGTCGGCTACAAAGCCTTTCTGGAAACGGCCGGCGAATTAGAGAAGCCGCCTCTGGTCACCGTTCTGTTCGTATCGGAATTCGCGCGTCCGTCCTGCCTGCTCGAAATCGACGGAATCGCCGTCGTCGAAGATAAAGATTAAACGCTCCGCTCGCCGGCCGGATTCCGGGCAATCTCCGATCCGCTTCGATTCATTTTACAAAAGAACGAAACTCTCTCCACGCTCCATTGATCATTCTATGCTAGATTTAATCATAGACTTAGGCGGCAAGGGGAGAGATCAATGGACATTCGAATTGAAGCGGCCCAACGGGAAGATTTTATCGAGATGATCAAGCTGGCAGACCTCTCCATGCCTGACCGCATGAATTTGCACGAATTGAAGAAGTACTTCGAGCTATTTCCCGACCTCCTCTTCAAAGCCGTGCATAACGACCGGTTAATCGGCTTCTGCTGCGCGGGGATCGACATGTATCAGACGACGGGGTGGCTGCTGTTCAGCAATGTGGTCGACGAATATCGCGGCCGGGGAATCGGGAAGAGCCTGATTCAAGTCCGGCTGCAAGCCCTTCGCCAGTTCCGCGCCATTCAGCAGGTTCTTGTCACGGTGAACGCGACGAATACGGCATCCATTCGCGCCTTGCAGGCGGCCGGATTCGAATGGGCCCGAACGGAGACGGAATATTACGGACCGGGCAAGGATCGAGCGATTATGCGATTATCGATGGTGCCCGCAGCTTCCCGAATGATTCTGAAGCTCCCCGACGGCGCCGCGGTCGGACATTAGCGAGATCGTTCTTCCCATCTTCTGTATAGAATCGGTTGCGGCATCCATAATAAGACAGCCCGATTCATTCCCAAATGGACAGAGGAGCAGATGAGCGTGAAATTCAAAACGTTGCTGGCGTTATCGATAGCCTTGGCGCTCGTAATGAGCGTGGCGCCGGCAGGATTCGTGCAGGCGAACGCAGCCGAGAAGAAGGACGCGGCCTGTCTAAGTCCCCAAATGGTGCAGCTGAGAGTCGATATGCAGAAGGTATGGATCGACCATACGATCTGGACGAGAAGCTATATCGTCAGCGCGATGTCTAACCGTCCGGATCAGAAGGACGTACTGGACCGGCTTCTGCGGAACCAGCAGGATATCGGCAACGTAATCAAGCCTTATTACGGGGAAGCCGCCGGCAATAAGCTGGCCGATCTTCTGAGAGAGCATATTCTCATCGCGGGGAAAATCGTGGAAGCCGCCAAGGCGGGCAAGCAGGCGGACGTGAAAAAGCTGGAAGGGGATTGGCATCGCAACGCCGACGACATCGCCAAATTCCTAAGTGCGGCGAATCCGAACTGGCCGTTTAAAAGGCTCCAGGATATGCTCTACACGCACCTGCAGCTGATTACGGAGATCGTCCTGGATTGTCTCAAAGGAGATTGGAAAGCAGATATAGAGGCAACCGACAAAAACGAGGTCCACATGATCCGGTTCGCGGATATTCTGACGGAAGGCATCGTCAAACAGTTCCCCGGAAAATTTTGAACGAAGCGTAAAAATCCGCAAAACGAGTAGCTTTCCGTAACCGTCCGAACCGACGGCTGCCGGAAAGCTATTTTTCGTTGACTGGACGCCAATAGGCGTCCTATAATCAGCTCGTCACCAAATCGCTAAGGGGTGTGCCTACATGGCAAAAGGCAAAAGGAACCCGAAGATCGATCCTTATTTTAACAAGCTCAAGCAGTGGAAGGAAGAATTCGAGCTGCTCCGGGAGATCGTTCTGGATTGCGACTTGACGGAAGACTTCAAGTGGATGCACCCTTGCTACACGTTCGACGATAAAAACATCGTATTGATCCACGGATTTAAGGATTACTGCGCGCTTCTGTTCCACAAGGGCGCGCTGTTGAAGGATCCCCACGGAATTCTCGTCCGACAGACGGAGAACGTTCAAGCGGCGCGCCAGATTCGGTTCGCCGGCGTACGCGAGATCGACGAGATGCAGTTGATTCTGAAATCCTATATCGATGAAGCCATCGAGATCGAGAAAGCCGGTCTGCAAGTCGAATATAAAAAGAACTCGGAATATGCCGTTCCAGAGGAATTGCATCATAAATTCGTCGAGCTTCCCGACTTGAAAACGGCCTTCGAGGCCTTGACGCCGGGACGGCAACGAGCGTACCTGCTTTATTTCGGCGGGGCCAAACAGTCCAAGACAAGAGAAGCGAGGGTTGAGAAATACATCCCGCATATTCTCAACGGCAAAGGGATGGACGATTAATACGCGACGAGAAGAGAAGACCCGCTAGCTCGACTAGCGGGTTCGATATTTACTTACGCCTCACGGGCTTGGCGGTTCTGCTGATCTTCACCGTCCGCCGGACGGCTTTACCTTTAACGCTCATGGTCATGGCGCCCCAGGAACGGCTTGTCCCGCCGGATCTTCCCTTCGAACGAGACTTGGAGCAGCCGCATTTCCCCCACGACTTCGACGATTTCGACCAGGTGCCGCTTCCGACGGATTGATTGCCGGTCACCGTCTTGTTCGTCAATACCCGGAATGCCGCCGCCGCTTTCACCGCGAACCGAAGCGGGGGCTCCACGGATTTAAAGTGAATGAACATAAGTCTGGGACTATCGAACAGCCAGTGGTTATGAAGGGCCGTTACTTCGATTCCTTGCGCGCGCAGCGCGGAGATGAAGGGGTTGATCTCCTCCTGAAGAATAACGGTCTCGCCTAAGTTCAAGGCATTGCCGCGACTGTCCAAATCCTCGAACGAGAAGAATGCGGCTATGGCCAGAATCGATTGGGTTCGTCTATTCTGAATAAGCGGACGCAGGTTGTTCCGAATCCGTGTTACCGTACAAACTCCGTTCACGACTTCCGCTGATCCGCCTAGGATCCGAGCGAATTGCTCGCACAACGCGCTCGGCGTGGTCATGGCCATTCTGAATCGCCTCCTGTTGTCGTTGATGGTATAAGCTATGACCGACGAATCGTTACGGCTTGGTTAAGTCCCTATTAGATCCGAAAATGAGAGATTTCACTGGTAGAGCATTTTCACCTAGGAGGGAATTGGCAGCCCATGACGCTTGTCGGGAAAATAAAAAAATGCCCTTCCGACTTCCGTTACGGAAGGGAAGGGCAGCCTCGTTTTTCCGCCTCATTATGACATCTCGTTGCCCGTTTGACCTTGGTATCGGTGCGAATGCGGCGTTCTTCCGTTCACGGTGGTGTGTCCTTCAAAATAGTGGATATGTCCGCCGCCCGGGATCGGAACGGCCCCACCCGTCGTTCCGCGGATAAGGTGGGTGTGTCCGTCGTTAAAAGTCGTCTCGGCTTGATACTCATGAACATGGGGAACGCCGGAAGGAGCCGGCGCCGTTAGTCCGGAATATTGGTGCGAATGACCGACATCGAACGAGGTAACGCCTCCAAAGGCATGGACATGAACCGGTCTGCCGTCCCAGGAAGTAGTAATGTAAAGTTTATGGGAATGCTGACCGTCCGAATCGTCGGAATGAAGCACGAAGCCCGTAACGGGGATATCCATGAACGATGATCACCTGCCTATCGTAGTTATGGAAAGGATATTCAGAAGCAACTTGTCCGGTTAAAACATATCCTCAAATTAAAAGCTCTGCTCGGACGATCGCCGCGAGAATGACGAAAGCGAAAAATAAAAAAGAACCCGAGCTGTCGATCGGGTTCTTGAAATTGCATATCAGCAAAGAGAATGTTATACTCAATGTCGCGACTCATTTTTTTTATTTAAAAGTCACAATTAGCGCATCTTACAATTTTATTGTAGCACGCTGGCGAGCTCTTGTCAAATGCTTTTCTCATTTTAAACCGAAGGAGAGATGCGAAAAATGAGCGCTTTGGTTCTCGATTTTCAGGAAATGGGAAAAACGCAGCTTTCGCTCGCGGGCGGAAAAGGGTTCAATGTGGCAGAATTATCGAAAATTCAAGGAATACAAGTACCGGAAGGATTTTGCGTTACGACAGAGAGTTATCGACAAGCCATTGAACGAAACGCAACCTTTGAATCTTTGACGGATCAACTCGACGCTTTAAAAGCAGAGGATCGAGGTCCAATCGGCGATATCAGCGCGAAGATTCGGCAAGTTCTTATGGAAGCGGAAATTCCCTCCGAGGTCGTTCGTGCCGTTGCCCGCTATCTCTCCCGGCATGGGGAAGAACACGCCTATGCGGTGCGTTCCAGCGCGACCGCCGAAGACTTGCCGCACGCCTCCTTCGCCGGCCAACAAGATACTTACTTGAATATCGTCGGCCTGCAGGAGATCCTGTCGCATATCCGGAAATGCTGGGCATCCCTGTTCACCGAGCGCGCGGTCGTCTACCGCATTCAGAACGGATTCGGCCACCGTCAGGTTTATTTATCCGTAATCGTTCAAAGGATGGTATTCCCGGAGGCTTCGGGGATCTTATTCACCGCCGATCCCGTGACCTCCAACCGTAAGATCCTATCCATCGATGCCGGCTTCGGACTCGGAGAAGCACTGGTCTCCGGCTTGGTATCGGCCGATTGTTACCAAGTGCGGGAAGGGCGAATCGTCGAGAAGAGGATCGCGGCGAAGAAGTTGGCGATCTACGGACGCCAAGAAGGCGGAACGGAGACGCGGCAGATCGATCCCGATCGGCAGATGACCCAAGCCCTTACCGATGAACAGATATTGCGGCTGGCCAGCCTCGGAAGACGGATCGAGGCCCATTTCGGCAGTCCCCAGGACATCGAATGGTGTTTGGCCGACGATACCTTCTATATGGTCCAGAGCCGGCCCATTACGACCTTATACCCGATCCCGGAGGCGAATGATCAAGAAAATCGCGTATACATCTCGGTCGGTCATCAACAAATGATGACCGATGCCATGAAGCCTCTGGGATTGTCCTTCTATCTGTTAACGACTTCCGCGCCCATGCGTACAGCCGGCGGAAGGCTGTTCGTCGACGCCACGCCTCGATTGGCTTCGTCTGCCGGACGAGAAATGTTATTGAATACGCTGGGGCCATCCGATCCGCTTATGAAAGACGCGCTTACGACCATCGTAGAGCGGAATTTCATAAAATTGCTGCCGGACGAGGAACAAGCGCGGAGTCCCATTCTACATTTTCAACAATCCGTCGAACCCGATCCCGCCGACGTTGCCGAGTTGATTCGGGCGAGCCAGACGTCGATAGAGGAGTTAAAACAGAGCATCGAATCGATATCGGGACCGGATTTATTCGAGTTTATTCTCGAAGATATCCAGGAGTTAAGGAGGATGTTGTTCAACCCGCGAAGCTCGGGCGTCATCATGGCGGCTATGAACGCTTATAATTGGATCCATGAGAAAATGAACGAGTGGTTAGGCGAAAAAAACGCGGCCGATACGCTGTCTCAATCGGTACCGAACAATATCACTTCGGAAATGGGCCTTGAGCTGATGGATGTCGCCGACGTCATTCGTCCGTATCCGGAAGTCGTTGATTACTTGCAACGGGTTGACCAGGATAGCTTATTGAACGATCTGGTTCGGTTAGAGGGGGGAAGGGAAGCCTACGACGCGATCTTCGGGTTTCTCGGCAAATACGGCATGAGATGCGCCGGCGAGATCGATCTGACGAGAACGCGTTGGAGCGAAAAACCGACAACGATTATCCCTATGATTATGAGCAATATCAAGAACTTCGAGCCGAACGAGAGCAAACGGAAGTTCGAGCAAGGACGACAAGAGGCTGCGGCCAAAGAACAGGAGCTGCTGGCTCGATTGAAGGCCTTGCCGGATGGCGAACAAAAGGCCGAAGAGACGAAACGAAAGATCGATCTGCTTCGGAATCTCAGCGGGTACCGGGAATATCCCAAGTACGGCATGGTGAATCGCTACTTCGTTTACAAGCAAGCTCTGCTCCGAGAAGCCGATCGGCTCGTGCATGCAGGCGTGATTCGGAACAGAGAAGATATCTACTATCTCTCCTTCGAAGAACTTCAAGAAGTCGTACGCACCCATAAGCTGGATGACCGGATCATTCGCCAACGCAAAGAGGAGTATAAGCTATTTGAAAAGCTGACCCCGCCGCGCGTGATCACGTCCGAGGGCGAAATTCTATCGGGCGCGTACAACCGGGATCATCTCCCCGCCGAAGCGATTGTCGGGCTGGCCGTGTCTTCCGGAGTGGTAGAAGGAAGGGCTCGCGTCGTTTTAAACTTGGATCAGGCGGATCTGGAAGAAGGAGATATACTGGTTACCTCCTTTACCGATCCCAGCTGGACGCCGTTGTTCGTATCCGTCAAAGGCTTGGTCACCGAGGTTGGCGGAAGGATGACCCATGGAGCCGTTATCGCTCGAGAGTATGGATTGCCGGCCGTCGTCGGAGTGGAGAAGGCCGCCAAGCGGATTATGGACGGGCAACGAATTCGCGTGAATGGAACGGAAGGGTATATCGAAATCTTGGAATAGGCGACCGGAAAATAGAAAGAATCGGATGCGTGTCTCTCCAAACGCCTATCCCCTAAGCTCATGAACATAACTATAGTTATGTTAACTTTATCCGCTTTAAGAACTTACTGATGAGACTTGACATGACGCCGGTATCGTCACCGGCTGAGAACGTTATTCGAATAGCAACGGTTAACAAGGATGAACAAAGCCCGGAGCGAAGGCTTCGGGCTTGTTTGGCGCTATTCGACTCTGCGTTGAACCAATACGGTCAAGCTCACTAGCGTCACGAATACCGTGGCCCCCATATCGGACAAGATTGCAATCCATAGGGTTAACCAGCCGGGGATCGTAAGCAGCAGGGCGATGATTTTAAGTCCCAGCGCAATGACGATGTTGAATCGGATGATTCGATTCACCTTGCGCGCGATTCGGATCGCTTCGGGCAGCTTGCCAAGATGGTCCTGCATCAGAACGACGTCGGCGGTCTCGATCGCGCTGTCCGTCCCTTTGCCCATCGCGATTCCGATCTGGGCGGAGGCAAGCGCGGGAGCGTCGTTGATTCCGTCGCCGATCATGCCGACCGTGCCGCTGGCGGCCAATTCCTTGACTCGGGTCACTTTGTCTTCCGGGAGCAGGTTGGCGTGATACTCCGTCACGCCGACCTGTTTAGCCACCTTATCCGCGGTGATCGTATGATCGCCCGTCAACATGACGGTCCGCCGGATTCCGCGGCGATGGAGCTCCCGAATTACGTCCTTGCTCTCCTCGCGAATTCGGTCGGCGATACCGAACATGCCGAGAATACGATTAGCGTCCGCTAGGAGCACCAGTGAGAGCCCTTGCTCCTTCAGAGCCTGAATCTCGGCTTGTACTTGCTCGGGGACCGCAAGATGAGCCATGCTCTTCTCGTTGCCAAGCCAGTACGTCGTCCCGTTCACCATGGCCTTAATGCCCTGACCCGTTACCGTTCGAATATCGTCCGCCTCGGGCGCTTCGACGCCTTGCCGATGAACTTCTCGCATGACCGCCTTGGCAAGCGGATGGATGGACGCCTTCTCGATCGCGCCCGCGATCGAATAGAAATTCTCGTCATACGCGATCGACTTCTCGACGTGCGGCTCGCCTCTGGTTAACGTTCCGGTCTTGTCGAAGGCGATCGTATCGAGCTTCCCGAGCTGCTCCAGGAAGACGCCGCCTTTCACGAGAATACCGTTGCGCGCGTTCCGCGTAATGCCCGATACGATGGCGATCGGCGACGACAGGATCAAGGCGCAGGGGCAGCCGACGATCAGCACGGCCAGCCCTTGATAGAGCCAGGTCCGCCAATCTCCGCCGAGGAGCAGGGGAGGGAGCAGAATAACCAAGGCCGCAATAAGAATGATTAAGGGAGTATAGTACTTGGCGAATTTATTAATGAACAATTCGGTCGGCGTTTTGGTATCCTGCGCTTCCTGGACCAAATGAAGAATTTTGGCTAAGGAAGAATCTTCATATGCTTTTTCGATTCTGACATGGAGTATGCCATCGTTGTTGATGCTTCCGCCGAACACCGGCTCTCCGACCGTTTTCTCGACGGGGAGCGATTCGCCGGTGATGGCGGCTTCGTTCACGGAGCTGCGGCCGCCGACGACCGCGCCGTCCGAGGGGATTTTCTCGCCGGGTTTGACCACGACGATATCCCCGAGCTGGAGCCGTTCGATCGGAACGATCGCTTCGCTGCCGTCTTCCAGCTTGTTGGCGACTCTTGGGGCGACCTGCAGGAGCGTCTCCATCGATCTGCGCGCCTTCTCCATCCCAAGGCCTTCAAGCAGCTCGTTCAAGCCGAATAAGATGGCCACGAGCGTCGCTTCTTTCCAGTCGCCGATCGAGGCGGCGCCGATTAGCGCGATGGTCATAAGCGTATCGATATTGAACTTGAATTTGAAGAGATTCTTTAGACCCTTCAGGAACGTGGAATAGCCGCTGAGCAGGGCAGCGATCACGTACAGGACGATTGGGATCCACTCCGGGAATCGTTCGCCGCCCAACAGAGCGACCAAATATAGGACGGTGGAGATAACCAGCGTCCGGATGATCCATCGGGATTGACCGTGACTATGATCGTGGTCGTGGTCGTGGCTGAGGGCGCGATCTTGGTCATGATCGCGTTCGCGACCGTGATCCTGTTCGTGGTCGTGTCCGTGGTCGTGTCCCTGATGCCCGTGTATGCGGCCCTTGTGCGACGGCGTTGAATCGGTCTGAATAGAGGCACCGTCGGTTTTCAAGATTCGGATCACTTCTTCCAAGGACACCTTCTCATCCAGCTTCAGCCGTCCGGAATTGTAATGAAGGGTGGCCGTCTCGCCATGCTCCAGCTTGCGAATCTCGCTCTCGAGAGCCAACGTACAATTCGCGCATGACAGTCCTCGCACCCGATATTCCTTCATGAGCAGTCGCCTCTCCTCTATAACAAATGAATACTTGCTCATATATTAATCTTCGTTGGTTCCGAAAGTCAATTCATTTTAGTGAACGTATGAGAAGATATTCGTATATTATCCGATAATCCTTTTTAGCTTAACCGTAAACTTTTCTAATTAACGGGATGTCTGTTATAATGAATCATCGATTTGAAGACAAGAGGTGTCCAAGGATGAGTCAGCGGGCAACGGACGTATGCGAAGATACTTGCGGCGGTTCGGATGCGGACCTGGTTCAAATCAAATCCGAGATGACGGAAGAACCGCTCATTCAGGATATGGCCGAATGGTTCAAAGCTCTAAGCGATCCCACCCGAGTCAAAATCATAAGCGCCTTGATTAAACGCGAGCTGTGCGTTCATGACCTATCGGACTTGCTCGATATGGGCCAATCCGCGGTCTCTCATCAGCTGCGGTATCTGAGGAACATGCGAATGGTCAAAAGACGAAAGGTCGGTAAAACCGTCTATTATTCCCTGGACGATTCCCATATCGAGGAGATCTTTCAAGTAACGCTGCAACATTTAAAGCATAAATAAATGCCGGACCCGCGCAGCGCGCGGGTTTTTCTTTTTGCGGCGTAGACCCGATTCTTCGATCCGTCCCGTGCGGATCGTGCAGTTTTCTGCACATCGGCGAATATACGGAAGCCTCCGCCTGCGACTACGATAGGAAGCAGAGAACGGAATTAACCCGATAAGGGAGGCAACGAACGAAGATGCGCGTTAACAAACAAGAGCCCGGATATTCGGCGGCTCCAGCATGGGACGAAGGATGGCCGGGAGAGGTGCTGCGGAACGCCAACATGCCTTTTCGCCCGACGGACGGGCTCGTGACGACGCAGAATCCGCCGGATTTCAGCTGGCCGTACGTTCCGGAAGCGTCGGATTATCATCTCCAGATCGCCCGGACCGCTTCCATGGACGGCGAACGAGCGGAGCTAGAAGGGCTGAAGACGAACTATTGCAGCTTCTCCCGAACGCTGACCGAAGGCGCCTGGTACTGGCGGGTTCGCTTCCGCTTCGCGGACGGCGGCTGGTCGCCCTGGAGCTCGGTCCGCCGCTTCCGGATCGCGGAGGAGAACGTGCCGTTCCCCGTGCCGCCGATCGACGAGATGATGGCGCGGATGGAGAGGAGCCATCCGCGGGTATGGACGAACCCCGGCGAACTCGAGGAATTTCGTCGTCGGAGATTTTTCGGCAGCGGCAAGGCGGCGTTCGACCGGGTCTACGCTTCGGTCCAGGCGGATCTCGGCAAGCCGTTTCCTCCCGATCCGCCCTTTCCTTACCTGAACGCGGAGATCTCGTCGGTCTCTCCCGAGTTCGTGAAGGCGCTGCAGGAGCTTCGTGCATACGCCGATACGACGCTCGAGCGGATGCTGAACGCGGCGTTCGTCTATCTGCTGACCGGGGAGGAGAACGTCGGCGCGCATGCCAAATCCCATCTGTTGAACGTTACGGCTTGGGATCCTTCCGGCTCGACCCGGTTCGATATCAACGACCAGGTGCACCGCGCCGTCGCCTACCGTTCCGCGATCGCGTACGACTGGCTGCACGACCTGCTGTCGCCCGGGGAGCGTCAGGCCGTCCAAGAGATGATCAAGACGCGAGTCGCCGATCTGATCGACAAGTATCTGGTCAGCCAGCCGATCTACCAATACCTGTTCGATTCCCACGGGTGGACCATTATCGGCTATATCGGCCTTATGGGCGCGGTGCTGCTGCACGACATTCCCGAAGCGGAGGAATGGATGCGCCGGTCCGTTCCCGCCTTCGTCAACCTGCTTCCGCCTTGGGGAGGGGAGGACGGCTCCTGGTCGCAAGGGACCGGGTACTGGCAGTGGTCCTCCGGCTCCAACAAGGAGCTGATGGACATTCTGTTCAGCGCGGGGGCTATTAATTTGTACGATAAGGCTTTCTCGCGCCACGAAGGCTTGTATCCGATCTACATGTTCCCGCACGGAAGCCCGACCGGGGTCTTCGGCAACGACAGCCATTACAAGCCGGACGCTCCGAGCGTCCGCCTGTTGAACCGGATGGCTCAGATCTATCGCGATCCCCGGCTGAAGTGGGCGGCCGAAGCGATCGGCGACATGCCCGCTAGCGAGCTGCAGGACTACTTCTATAGAGACGACGACCTGCCTTCGGTTCCGCCGGCGGATTTGCCGCCGAGCCGTTGGTTCCCCGTGACGGGATTGGTCGCGATGCACTCGGAGCTTCTCGACCGGGAACGGATCTCCCTGTACTTCAAGTCGAGCCCGTACGGCAGCTACAGCCACAGCCAGGCCGACCAGAACGGCTTCATCGTGCATGCCTTCGGGGAGCCGCTCGCGATCAAGAGCGGAGTATACGATTACTACAACAGCGCCCATCATCGCGGCTTCACGAAGCGGACGTATTCGGCGAACGCGATCACTTGCGACGGAAGGAAGGGGCAGCCGATCGACGACTTCGACGCCAAGGGACGGGTGCTCGGCTTCGTCCATCACCCCGACTTCGACGCGGTCAGCGGCGACGCGACGGCCGCCTACAGAGGGGAATTGACCCGGGCGGTCCGGCACATCGTGTACGTGCGGCCGACGGCGTTCGTCGTGATCGACGAGCTGGCGACGGACCGCCCGGGCGGCTCCGAATTCGAGTGGAACCTGCATGCCGACGAGAAGCTCGCGTTCGATTCCGACGGTCTCGGCGCGACGATCGAGAAGGGCGGGGCGGGCCTTCGGGTGCGGCTGCACGGAGGACGGGCGCATGGCTGCCGCACGGTTCTCGAGACGGCCTACCGGGACCCGGACGGCCGGGAAGCGCCGCCGGTCGCGGGCTTCGCCGGCAAGCGGCAGGTTCACGGCGCATTCGTCACGCCGAGGACGGAATCCGCCGTCCTCGCGGCGACGCTAGCGCCATACCGACTCGGCGGCGATGTCCCGCGGATCGCGGAGGAGGAGCTCGGCGGCGTCCTCAAGCTGACGTTCGACGGGGGAGCAGCGCTGTATATTCGAACGGCGGTCTGCGGTTCGGAGGGCTTCGCGGCAACGGCGGCCGGTCCGGCGTGCGAGGACGGTCCCGGTCCAGCCTGTACGGTCGGCCCCGACGGCATCCGGTTCGCCGGCGCGGCAGCCGCCGCGAAGGGGGATACGTTCCTGCTCGTCGGCGGAACCTGGCTGGAGAAGGACGGAGTCGTTCTCGCGCGCTGCGATGTCCCGTCGACGATTGTCCGGGGAGATGGTATGCTATCCATATCCGCCCAGGACGACGCGATCGTTGATCTTAAGGAGCCGGGACCGGTTCTTCTGTTCGACGCGGACAGCGGCAAGGCGATTCGGCCTGGCGGAGAGGCCGAGGAGAACATGAGCCGGCGCGGAGTCCACTGGACGCAATCGGACGGCCGGCTGACGATCCGGACGGAGCGCGGCCAGCGGACGTTCCGGATCGACGTCGGGCCCGGCGGGGAGCAGGCTTAAGACGCCCCGCGGCCCATACGCCCTCGGCTTCCTTCGGGAGTCGAGGGTCTTCTTATTTATTGCGGCAACGATAGAGAAGTCATCGACGGGGGGCGATTCGGTTGGCGGCAGGACAAGACGGCTCATCGGCACAAGCTAGGAAGCGGGGAGCGGGGGTCCATCCGCTTATCGCGGCAGGCGCCGCGAAGCTCGGGCGGGTTCTGCTGGCGGTTCTCGGACTCGCGGCGGCGGCCGTCATCGGCGGATGTTCTTCGGCGCTGTTCGGCTCGGACCTGGAGGAGGCGGCGCAGCCCGGCACGGACAACCCGGTCGAGCTGATCTGGTACTATCCCGAATATGAAGCCAACGCCGACCTCGGGCTCGTGAACGAGGAAGTCAACCGGATCGTCAAGGCGAAGATCAACGCGACGGTCCGGCTCAAGCCGATCGACTTCGGCAGCTACGAGCAGAAGATGAACACGCTGGCCGCTTCGAACGCGCCGGCCGACGTCATCTGGACCTCCAATTGGCTGTTCTCTTGGACCGACAACGCCAAGCGGGGCGTCTTCCGGCCGGTACAGGACCTGCTTCCCGAATTCGCCCCGCGGCTGCTCGCTTCGCTGCCCGAACGGTTCTGGGACGACGGCAGGCTCGGCGGCGACCAGTACGGCATCCCGAACTACCAGATCGCCGCCATGCGGCCAAGCCTCGTCGTCCAGAAGCGGTTCGCCGACAAGTACGGGCTCGACGCCGGCTCGATTCGCAGGATCGAGGATATCGAGCCGTTCCTGAAGCGCGTCAAGGAAGGCGAGAGCGGCATCGTTCCCTTCGGAACGACGCGCGGCTTCTACATGAACATGCTGTACGGCATCGATTGGCGCGTGCCGGTCTACCTGGACGACCCTTCCCATACGGTGCTGCCGGACGTGACCCCGGAGATGAAGCGCAACTTCGAGCTTGTCCGATCCTGGTACGTCAAGGGATACGTCAACGAGGACTCCGCCACCCTTCGCGAAGCGTCGGACGCCTACTCCAAGGGGAATGCGGCGGCTTGGTTCGATCCGACGGGCAAGCCGGGCTCGGAGGCGGAGTTCAAGGCGATGGACGGCGGCTACGACGTGCTGCTGGCGCCGCTGACATCCCCGTATTATACGGGCGCGGCCAGCTCGATGAACGCCATCTCCCGAACGTCGAAGAACCCGGAGCGGGCGCTCATGTTCCTGGAGCTCGTCCATACCGACAAGGAGCTGTACAACCTGCTCGTGTACGGCATCGAAGGCAAGCATTACGTCCGAACGACCGGCAGCTTCATCCGGATCGATCCGGAGGCCGGCTATTACACGAATACCGATTGGGTGTTCGGCGATATCCGGAACGAGTACCTGCCGGAGGGCTCGCCGGCCGACAAGCTCGAGCAGACCGTGCGGATCAATGAAGAAGCGAGGCTGTCCTTCTATAACGGCTTCGTCTTCGACGGAGATTCCGTCAAGGCGGAGCTGGCCAACGTCCGGGCCGTGAACGAGGAATATTACGGCTCGCTGGCGACCGGATCGGTCGATCCGGAGGAATACCTTCCGATCTACGAGGAACAGCTGAAGAAGGCCGGGAGCGATACGATCGCCGCCGAGAAGCAGCGCCAATTGAACGAATGGCTGGCCTCCAAAGGGCTGAAGCGGCATCCGAACGCGCCATAACGCTCGGCATCGAACGGCCGGGAAGAGAGGGGAATCCCCCGATCTTCCCGGCCTTTTTCGCGTCTGGACGAATCGAATCCGAATCCGGCACTTTAATTCGCATCGAACACCGCACGAGTAGAGAAAAGTACGCTTTTTGCACTTTATTCGTCCCCGCATGGGCCGTTATCGTGGATGGCAAGACACCGCAACCCAATTCAATCTACCGGCAAGGAGGAATGGAGCAACGTGAGGCGAAACAAAGTCGCGCGCTTCATCGGCAAAAACATCGAACTGTTCACCTTTTCGCTTCCCGCTGTCATCTACATTTTTGTCATGGCGTACGTCCCCATGTTCGGGGCGGTCATCGCCTTCAAAAATTACGAGTACGACAAGGGCATTCTGGGAAGCGACTGGGTCGGGTTCAAAAACTTCGAATTTCTGTTCGAAAGCGAAAACGCCTTCCGCATCACCCGCAACACGATCCTGTACAACATCAGCTACATGCTGATGACCACCCTCTTCGCGCTCTTGGTCGCCATCCTGCTGCACGAGATCTCGAAGAAATGGCTGAAGCTGTACCAGACCGCGATGATTCTGCCGTTCTTCCTGTCCTGGGTCGTCGTGAGCTACATCACGATGGCGTTCCTGGACCACCAGAACGGCTTCCTGAACGGCTGGCTGACCGCGCTCGGCTTCGAGAAGGTGCAGTGGTACTTCGACGCGCACGTCTGGCCTTACATCCTGAACGTCGTCCACCTCTGGAAGAGCATCGGCTTCTCGGCGCTCGTCTACTTCGCGGGCATTCTCGGGATCGATGCCGAGCTGTACGAGGCGGCCCGGATCGACGGAGCCCGCAGGTGGCAGATGATCCGGAATGTCACGATCCCCCAGTTGACGCCCTTGATCGTCATCCTGCTCATCCTCAGCGTAGGGAATATGTTCCGCGGCGACTTCGGGCTTCACTACTTCATCCCGAACAACAACGGCATGACGTACTCCACGACCGACATCATCGACACGTACATTTACCGGGCGCTGAGCACGATCGGCGACGTCAGCATGGCTTCGGCCGTCGGCCTGTACCAGTCCTTCGTCGGCTTCGTCCTCGTCGTCGCGGCCAACTTCACGGTTCGCAGAATCAACGAAGAGAATTCGCTCTTCTAGAAAGGAGAAGTCTCCATGCCCGCGCGCAAAGGGTTCCGTTGGTCGACGCTGTTCATTCATCTGTTCTTCGCGTGCCTGACGCTGTCGATGCTGGTCCCGCTGGCTCTGATCATTGTCGTGTCGCTGACGGATGAGCAGTCGATCCTGCACCATGGCTTCCGGGTCATCCCGGACAAGTTCTCGACCACCGCCTATCATTATTTTCTCAAGACGCCGGATACTCTTCTCCGCGCCTACGGCGTGACGATTCTGGTCAGCGTCATCGGCACGATTCTGAGCCTGATCCTCACCTCCACGATGGGCTACACGCTGTCGAGACGGGATTACGGCCTGAACCGGGCGACTTCGTTCTACGTGTTTTTCACCATGCTGTTCAACGGCGGCCTGGTTCCCTTCTACATCCTGATGACCCGGGGGTTGCAGGTGAAGGACACCCTGTGGGCGATGATCATCCCCGGCCTGCTCAGTCCGTTCTACGTGCTCATTATGAAGGGCTTCATGTCCAAAATCCCGTACGAGATCATCGAATCGGCCAAGGCGGAGGGAGCGCGCGAATGGCGGATCTACGCCCAGCTCATTCTCCCGCTGTCGAAGCCGGCGCTGGCGACGCTGGGGCTGTTCATTATGTTCAACTTCTGGAACGAATGGTTCAACGCGCTGCTGTTCATCGACAACCAGAAGCTGGTTCCGCTGCAGCTTCTGCTGGTGCGGACCATGAACTCGCTCGATTTCATTACGTCGCGGCCCGAATTCTCGGCGGCGATGGTCAGCTTCGACATGTCGAAGTTCCCGAGCACCTCCGCCAAGTTCGCGATCGCGATTCTGTCGGCGGGACCGATGTTGCTCGTGTTCCCGTTCTTCCAGCGGTTCTTCGTTAAGGGGCTGACGGTAGGGGCCATCAAGGGCTGATCCGGATCGAAGAGCTGCTGGCGCGAAGAGGAGAGGAGGTGACGGGCAGAACGATCCGAGCGCTTGTCCAAATAGAAAGTCGCGGTTCCAACCATTATCAGAGAGGGGTTTTCCGATGGCGATAACGCAGAACAAGAGAACCGGCATTCGCTTCACGATGGCTCTGGCCTTATGCTCCGCGCTGGCCCTGACCTCCGCTTGCGGCAACGACTCGAATTCGAGCTCGAACGCTTCCCCGAGCCCGTCCGGCTCCCAGGCCGGCGCTTCGGACTCCGCCGGCGGATCGGCTTCCGCCTCGCCGTCCGAGACCGGGCTGAAGCCGGTCGAGTTGACCTGGTATTACCCGCAGAATGCCGAGAATCCCGACTTGAAGCTCGTCAACGACGAGGTCAACAAAATCGCGCAAGCCAAAATCAACGCGACGATCAAGCTGAAGCCGATCGACTTCGGCAACTACGAGCAGAAGATGAACACGATCGTCGCCTCCGGGGAGGCGTTCGACCTCATCTGGACGTCGAACTGGCTGTTCAAGTTCGACGCCAACCAGAAGAAGGGCGTCTTCGCTCCGCTCGACGATCTCCTGAGCACGGTCGGCAAGGACCTGTACGCAACGATGCAGGAGAAGTTCTGGAACGACGCCAAGCTGGACGGTCATATCTACGCCGTTCCGAACTTCCAGATCGCCGCCAGCCGGCCGAGCTTCGTCATCCAGAAGCGGTTCGCGGATAAGTACAACCTCGATACCGGCGCGATCAAGACGCTCGCGGACCTCGAGCCGTTCCTGAAGACGATCAAGGAGAACGAGCCGGGAATCACGCCGTTCGGCACGACGCGCGGCTTCTACAGCGGCCTGCTCTACGGCATCGACACGAGGGTGCCGGTCTACTACGACGACCCGACCCACACCGTTCTGCCCGACATCACGGACGAGCTGAGAGAGTATTACAAGCTCGCGCGTTCCTGGTACACCAAGGGCTACATCAACGAGGACGCGGCCACGCTGAAGAGCGCCGCGGACGCCTACAAGAAGGGAACGACGGCGGCCTGGTTCGACGTGACCGGCAAGCCGGGCTCCGAGGTCGAGTTCAAAGCGGCGGACGGCGGCTACGACGTCGTGCTGGTGCCGCTCGCCAAGCCGATCTTCACCGGAGCGGCGAGCACGATGAACGCGATCAGCCGCACCTCGAAGAACCCCGAGCGGGCGATGATGTTCCTGCAGCTCGTCAATACCGACAAGGAGCTGTACAACCTGCTCGTCTACGGCATCGAAGGCAAGCACTACACGAAGATCGACGACAAGTTCATCAAGATCGACCAAGACGCGGGCTACTTCACGAACACCGACTGGGTATTCGGCAACGTGACGAACGGATATTTGCCGGAGGGCGCGCCCGCCGACAAGTTCGAGCAGACGATCAAGGTCAACGACGAAGCGTTCGTCTCTCCGTTCAGCGGCTTCACGTTCAACTCGGAGCCGGTCAAGACGGAGATCGCCAACATGCAGGCGGTCCGCGACGAATATCAAGCCTCGCTCGGCACGGGAACGCTCGATCCCGAGAAGTACCTGCCGATCTACGAAGAGAAGCTGAAGAAGGCCGGCAGCGATGTCGTCGTCGCCGAGATGCAGAAGCAATTGAACGCTTGGCTGCAAGAGAAGGGCATCAAGTAAGAGCAGCAAGGAAGAGCAGCAAGGAAGAGCAGCAAGGAAGAGCAGCAAGGAAGAGAAGCAAGCCGAACAACAAGCAAGAGCAACAAGGAAGAGCAACAAAGATGAACAACCGAATCGGCCGCATCGGCCGGGAATGGAGGGAGCCCTCTCCCGGCCGTTCCCGGCTTGAAGGCGGGCAAGGGGGTAATGAACGCCATGAGAATCGCCTTCTTGCAAGGCAAGCGTCAGAGGGAGCGGGTATTTCTCCCGGAGCTGATCGAGCAGTTCCGCCAAGTCGGGGAGGTCGTCCTGAACGAAGAAGCCGGAGACCCGTCGGAGGACCGGATGGCGGAGCTCGCTCGGGACGCGGACATCGCCGTCACCTCCTGGGGCTGCGGACCGCTGACCCGCCGCGTTCTGGACCGCGCGCCGCGGCTTCGGCTCGTGCTGCACGCGGCGGGGTCGGTCAAGCCGATTCTGTCGCCGGAGCTGTGGGCGCGCGGAATCCGGGTCTCGCAGGCGGCAGCGGCGCTGAGCCGCGGCGTGGCGGAGACCGCGCTGGCGCTCACGATCGCCTCGCTTAAGGATATGTGGCGGCTCTCGCGGGCGACGAGGGAGGGAGCCTGGGGGCCGACGGACTCGGTTCGCGAGATGTACGGCGTCCGCATCGGCGTCCTCGGAGCCGGCCGCGCGGGCTCGCAGTACATCCGGCTGCTGCGCGCGTTCGATGTCGAGATTCTCGTCTACGATCCGTACGTCGACGAAGCGGCGGCCGCGGCGATAGGCGCGCGCAAGGCCGGGCTCGAAGAGACGCTTCGCGAGAGCGACGTCGTCTCGGTCCATCTCCCGTCGCTCCCGGAGACGTACCGGCTGCTGAATCGCGACCGGCTGGCCCTGCTGAAGGATTCCTGCGTGCTGATCAATACGGCTCGCGGCGCGGTG
Organism: Cohnella xylanilytica; assembly: GCF_014212175.1. Classification (GTDB taxonomy): domain Bacteria; phylum Bacillota; class Bacilli; order Paenibacillales; family Paenibacillaceae; genus Cohnella; species Cohnella xylanilytica. Next base: position 23,201 of record NZ_JACJVR010000132.1, read on the forward strand.
ATCGACGAGGAAGCGCTGGCCGCGGAGCTCCGCCGGGGCAGGCTGTTCGCTTGCCTGGACGTGACCGACCCCGAGCCGCCCGCGCCGGATCATCCGTTCCGCACTCTGCCGAACGTCATCCTGCTGCCGCATATCGCGGGCGCCGTCAGCAACGGGCTTCATCGCGTAGGGCGGTTCGCCCTGGAGGAGCTCCGCTCCTATTCGGAAGGAAGGCCGCTGGAAGGCGAAGTGACGGCGGCGAACGCGCATTTGCTAGCGTGATTACGGAAGGGAGAGGGGGAGCTTAGATGGCCAATCGCGTCACGATCAGCTGCCTGGGGCCGCGCCCGCTGGCGATCGAGGCCGGAACGCCCGCGCAGGAGGCGACGGACCTCATGATCCGGCATTGGAGAGACCAACTGGAGAAGGTTCTGCCGGATCGGCCGGATCTGATCGTTCTGCCGGAGGCGTGCGACCGGCCGGACCCGCTAAGGTTCCCTCTGGAGGAGCAGCTGCCGTATTTCCGGGCGCGAGGCAATCAGGTGCGCGATTCCCTCGCGGACGTCGCCAAGCGGCACCGCTGCTATATCGCCTATCCGGCTCTTACGGAGGCGGCGGACGGCGGCTGGCTCAACGAGATGCAGCTGATCGACCGCGAGGGACGGGTCGTGGGAACGTATCGCAAGAACTACCCGACGCCGGATGAGTCCGGCCGGCGAAGCGTTCGCAGCGGCAAGGACGCTCCCTTATTCGAGTGCGACTTCGGCCGCGTGGCGGCGGCGATCTGCTTCGACCTGAACTTCGACGAGCTGCGCCTGCATTATGCGGCCTTGAAGCCGGACCTGATCGTCTTTCCCTCGATGTACCACGGGGGGCTGATGCAGGGCTATTGGGCGTATTCCTGCCGGGCCCACTTCGCCGGAGCGGTGGCCGGGGGACCTTGCACGATCGTGACGCCGCTCGGCACGACGGCCGCCAGCAGCACGAACTATTACCCCTTCGTCACGGCGACCGTCAACCTGGACTGCGCCGTTCTGCACATCGACGGGAACGACGATCTCTTCCCGGCGATCAAGCGGAAGTACGGCCGCGAGGTGACGATCCGGGAGCCGGGCTACCTGGGCTCCGTGCTGCTCGCGAGCGAGTCGGACCGCTTCAGAGCGGAGGAGATCGTCGCCGAATTCGGGTTGGAGCGGATCGACGACTATTTTGACAGAACAAGGAATTCGAGGATGATAGAGGTCGAAGCGGAAAAATAGACAACGCAAGCCGGCCTTCCCGCGGGCGGGCCGGTCCTAACCGAATCGCCGGAATGGAGAAAAGTGCATTTCTTGCACTTTTTTTTGCTTTATAATCTTGCTATGTTAGCTTCAAGGATACGATCCGAATCCAATCCGGTCTAACGTATCGGAAAGTGAGGGTGTTATGAATAAATACCTTCGCAAGTACAGGGAACGCAAGTACCTCTTCCGCATCATGCTCTCGATCAACCTGTTGATCGTGGCCGTCATGCTGGCTTCGCTGGTGTCGGCTTATTGGTATTCGAAGAAGATCAGCTTGTCCTCCCAGCGGGAAGCGAACGAGAAGGTGCTCTCCCAGATCAACTACAACATCAGCTACATGAACGAGACGGTCAAGAACTTCGCGATCTCCCTGTTCTACGACAACGACATGGCCCATCTCCTGTTCAGCAGGGAAGAGGACCGCTTCGAGGACACGACGCGCATCAACAAGTTGAACAAGACGATCGCCTACAATTCGTATATCCATTCGATCGTCTTCTACAACAGCAAGAGGCAGCGTTACTTCACGGGCGGGGACTCCGACATCGCGAACGAACGCAGCAACCTGATGCCGATTATGGAGGACTACCTGGAAGGGAAGCGACCACTCTACAAAATGCAGCTGATGCCCGTCGAATTCACTCCGGATTCGAAGCACCCGGAACGGAAGGAGGAGGTATTCTCCTTGTTCCTGTACGATTCCTTGGACTCCTACTCGAAGTCGGAGAGCGTGCTCATCGTCAATATCCAGCCGGAGTGGCTGTTCGAGAAGCTGGACCTCCTGAGCAGCCGGTCCGCCGCGGGCCGTTCGTCCAACCGAATCTTCATCCTCGACCAGAACCGGGAGATGTACAGCCCGTCAGGCGAGGAGACCGCGGAGCTCGCCGCGATCCGGAGCGAGGTCTATCGGCAGTTGGACTCGTCGCAACGCGAGGTGGCGCAGTTCACCCATGCCTACCGGGGCGACAAGCAGATCGTCAACTACATGGTCAATCCTTCCCGTCGATTGGGTGATCGTCGACGTCGAGCCTTACGATCACGTCATGAGGGCCGTCGAGCAATTGAAGGCCGTCTTCTTCACGGTGGCGATCATCTGCTTCGTCCTGGCCGCCCTCGCCTCCCACTTCATCACGAAGCGGCTGTATTCGCCGATCAACGTCCTGCTCAAGCAGACGCAGCGGCTGCCGCGCGAAGGAGATGCCGAGGGGCCGCTGCCGGAAGAGAAGGACGAGCTTGGCTATATCTCGCGCATTTACAACCAGATGATCGAACGGATCATCGGGGATCGATCCCGGCAGAAGGACAACGAGAACATCCTTCAATCCTATTATCTCCGCAAGCTTATCACGGCCAGCTCGTCGTTCACGCCCCAGGATTGGCAGGAGTGCGTCCGCCATTCGTACGTGAAGACGGATCTGTCCCGGGAGTGCGTGATCGGAGTGTTGAAAATCGATCAGTACGACAAGCTCAAAGCGAGACTGAGCTTCTCCGAACTGCAGCTGCTGCAATTCGCGGTAGCCAATATCGCGCTCGAGATCCTGTCGGAGGAGCTTCGCGCGGACATCGTCGATCTGCGCGGCGAGCACCTTATCCTCCTGGCCGAGACGGGCGAGCGCGGAGACGACATTTACCCGCTTCTGACGTCGCTGCTGAACAGAGCCCAGAAGTCCTTCCGCGGGTATTACGGGATCACGTTCACGGCGTCCCTGGGCGAACGGGTTCCCCGGTACGGCGAGCTGACGCTCCATTACGAGCAAGCGCTCGATTACTTGCTGTACAAGATGAACTTCGGCCGCGAGTCGGTCATCGCCCCGGAGATGGTGAAGCGGATTCTGAACAACGGCGAATCCCAGATCCCGCCCGCGCTCGAGAAGAGATTCGTCGAGGCCGTTCGCGCGAACAAGCGGGAGCAGGCGCTGCAGGAGCTGGACCGCATTCGCGGGGCGATCGCGGGGATGAGCTACGACGCGGTCGTCCAGGCCGTCGTTCGCCTGGGCATCCTGATCAAGGAGACGGTCCGCGAGATCAATCAGAACAAGCTGTCGCCGCTTCTGATCGATCTGCGGCAGGTCGACCGGCTGGTGTTCGAGAACGAGACGCTGGACGAGATCTTCGAAGCCTACGAGACGATGCTCGGCTCGCTGTTCGTCGATCCGAAGCAGCTCTCGGAGAATAAGTTCCAGGTCATCATAGAGACGATCAAGGAAGTCGTCCAGGCCAATTACTCGAACCCGAACCTGAGCCTGCAGGAGATCGCCGATCTGCTGAAGATGTCTCCGGTCTACGTGGGGAGGATCTTCAAGAAGTACGAGACCATCTCCGTGGCCGACTACATCAACGAGGTTCGGATGCTGAACGCGGTCGTGCTGCTGGAGAACGACAAGCTGCAAGTGTACGAGGTCTCGGAGCAAGTAGGCTTCACTTCGCAAAGCTATTTTTTCAAACTGTTCAAGAAACGCTTCGGCACGACTCCCAAGGATTACCGAATCAAGAAGTCGGTGGGCTCTTAAGCTGCGCTTGAACGGCATTTGAGCGCGATCATTCAGTAATGTCCGCATTGTTGAGCGCCATAATGGCGGAAAGTATGGATTTTGCACTTCCGGTTTCGCGCCTTCCTGCTAAGGTTGATAGTGATGTGGCTAAGCCCACTATTCCTTAAAGGAGGTTTTAGCTTGTACAAGAAGCCGAGAGGAATGCTCCGTCTTATCGTCGTCGCGGCATTGCTGCTGGCCGGCCTGCCGCCGGCGCCGGCCGCTTACGCGGCGGGCGTCACCTACCATGTCGCGAAGACGGGCAGCGACGCCGCGAACGGATCCGCAGGCGCCCCTTTTCTAACGATCAACCGTTGCGCGCAGATCGCGCAGCCGGGAGACACCTGCCTCATCGAGTCGGGCACGTACCGGGAGACGGTCAAGCCGGCCCGCAGCGGAACGGCCGCCCAGCCGATTACGTTCGAAGCCGCGCCGGGCGCGGACGTCACGGTCAGCGGCATGGAGCCGATCGGCGGCTGGACGCCGTATTCCGGGTCCATCTACGTCGCCGACTTGAATTGGGACCTGAAGGAGCAGAACCAGCTGCTGATCAACGGCGCAGACGGCATCGCGCCCCTCTGGGAAGCGCGTTGGCCCAACGTAGGGTCCTACAATTTGCAAGCGCTTCAACAAGGCGTGGCGACCGCGACCGGCGGCTCGGCGACGACGCTCGTCAGCACCGCCCTGACGGAGCCGAGCGGGTATTGGACGAGCGCCACGCTCTGGGAGCGGGGAGGGGACGCCTATGTCGCGCAGTCGGCCAAGGTGACCGGCTACGACCAGGCGACGCATACGCTGACGTTTAACCCGATTCCGAACAGCTACGATTACATGGACCCCGAGGCAGGCACGACCTTCTACTTAAGCGGCATCTTCGGGGAGCTGGACGCGCCGAATGAATGGTACGTCGACGGAGCGGCCGGGAAGGTGTATCTGTGGGCTCCGGGCGGCGGCGCGCCGAGCGGCGTCGAGGCGAAGAAGCGCCTGACCGTCTTCGACCTGAGCGGCTTGTCGTATATTCATCTCTCCGGGCTTCGAACCGTCGGCGGAAGCATCCGTATCGACGGCGGCGCCAGCTATAACGTCCTCGACCGGATGCAGGCGCTGTATTTGTACACGTCCACCGAGTCGCACGGCACCTCCGTTCAACACCAATTGACGAACGGCATCAACATCTCCGGCAGCCATAACGAGATCAAGAACAGCGAGGTCGCCTATTCCTCCGGCACGTTGATCAATATCGACGGTTCGAACAACCGGGTCGTGAACAATATCGTCCACGACGGCAGCTATATGGCTTCCTACGATCCGCTGGTCAAGCTGTCGACCGGCTCGGAGAACCTGATCAGCCATAACGACATTTACAATTCCGGACGGTATAACCTGTATTGGAGAACCGGCAGCGCCAAGATCCAGTACAACGACATCTACGACGGCATGTGGCTGTCGCGGGACGGCGCCTTGATCTACAGCTGGGGCACGGATATGGGCAACAGCGAGATCGCCTATAACCTGATCCACGACAGCAGGGGCACGGACATGAGCGCCGGCCTGTACTTCGACAACTTCGCCAACAACGCCGTGGTGCACCATAACGTCATCTACAACAACGACGTAGGCATTCAATTGAACACGCCGGGCAACTACCGGCTGATCTACAACAACACGGTCGCGAACAACGATCTGACCAGCGTCGGGTATTGGGGGAACGCGCCCTACAGCCAGGAGCTGTACGGGACGCGGGTCTACAACAACATCTTCACGGGCAGCGTCTCGCTCACGAGCGACGCGTCGAGCGGCTTCAACATCCTGTCGGGCACCGGGGCGGGCTTCGCGAACGCGGCGGGCGGCAACTACCGGCTCACGGCCGGATCGACGGCCATCAACGCGGGAGCCGTCATACCCGGAATCACCGACAACTATGCCGGCTCCGCCCCGGACGCCGGCGCGTACGAATTCGGAGGCGCGGACTGGACCGCGGGCGCGGACCTGAACAATCCCCCGAATCCGCCGTACACGGCCGTCAGCACGCCTTACATGAACCTGGTCAAGAACAACGGGTTCGAGAGCGGAAGCGCCGGCTGGCTGCTGTGGTCGACCAGCGCCTCCGCCAACGGGTTCGGCGACGTTCCGAATTCGCCCGCCGACCAGTTCAGGGGGAAGAACAAGCGCCTGGTGCTTGGACCCGGCGGCGGCATCGAGCAGAAGGTGACGGGGCTTAAACCGAATACGGACTATGTATTCGTAGCGTGGGTCATGAACGCTCCGAATTCGACGAACGAGAGAATCATCGGCGGCGTCCTGAATTACGGCGGATCCGCGATCGACGTCTCGACGTCCAGCACGACCTATACGAGGCTTGAAATCCCGTTCCGCACGGGAGCGACGAATACGGACGCGCGCGTCCGCCTCTACAAGCCGGGCAATGCCCAGGGCATCTCGTACGCGGACGATACCGGCGTGATCGAGACGACGGCGTTCGATCCCGGCGTCGACCTGTCCGCGCTGAAGGAAGTTAGGATCGAGGCGCCGAATCCGGTCTACACGGAAGGCGACCAGGGCACGCTTCCTTTGTCCGGCACGCTTCAGAACGACCAAGCGGCCGATCTGTCCGCCGCCGACGTTCAATATACGTCGAGCGACGACAGCGTGCTGCGCATCGACGGCATCGCGAATGCCGCCGCCTCGTTCACGGCCCTAGCGCCGGGCCAGGTGACGGTTACGGCCTTGGCGACGCTCGGCGGCGTCAGCAAGGCGGCAACGAAGGTCGTGACCGTGTTCCCGCAGGGGGCGCCGCAGGACGTGAACGGCTGGTCCGTTCGCACGTACGGCGCGAACGGACGCGGCTTCGCGACCGCAGAACCGAGCGGCGCGATCTCCCTCGTAGGCAAGGGAGACAACGTATGGAATACGTCCGACGACTTCGTCTATCTGAGCCGGAGCTATTCGCTGAACAACCCGGGCGCGAAGGTGACGCTGACCGCGACGATCGACTCGCTGAGCTCGGGCGATCCCGCTTCCGTCGGCCTGATGATCCGGGCCCAGGACAGCTCCGATTCGAAGCACGTACACTTCCGCACCGACGGCACCGGCAAGGTGCTGCGCTTCGTGTTCCGCAACGAAGAGAGCATCCTCGACGCTCAGAAGCCGCCGGCCCAGCAGAAATACTGGGGTTCGGCGACGGGACTCGCTCTCGATTACGCCGGGAAGAGCATCGCCGCTCCGTTCCGGATGAAGCTGATCAAGGAAGGCGATACCGTCACCGGCTATTACGACAAGGACGGGCAGTGGACGGCGATCGGATCGACGACCGTCGAATTCGGCGGCGGCGGCTTCCTCGCGGGCATCGGCCTGTTCTCCGGCTCGGGCAAACTGCCGGTCCAGGCCGTCATCTCCAGCCTGGACGTGCAGATCGAAGGCGAGACGACCGACGCCACCCCGCCGGTCACGATCGCTCGGACGGCGCAGCAGCCGAATTCGGACGGCTGGTTCGCGTCGGACGCGGAAGTGAGCCTGGTCGCGTCGGACGCGGATTCCGGCGTGAAGCGCACGGAATACCGGCTGAACGGCGGCGAGGAATGGCTGCCCTATGCCGGCCCGATTCTGCTCAGCCAGGAAGGAAGCAACCTGCTGGAGTATCGCTCCGTCGACCAAGCGGGCAACGAGGAGCCGATCCAGTCCCTTGCGATCTCGATCGACAAGACTCCACCTTCGCTGAGTCTCGAGCTCGATCCGTCCGAGATCTGGCCGCCCAATCATAAGATGGCGAAGGTGAACGCAACCGTAGAGGCGAACGACGCAGGGGGCTCGGGGCTCGCTTCCGTGATCCTGACCTCGATCGCAAGCAGCGAGCCGGGGACGGAAGGCGACATCGAGGCTCGGATCGGCACCGAGGCGAGATCCTTCTCTCTGAGGGCCGCGAAAGGCCGGACGTACACGGTCGAGTATACGGCCGCCGACCGTGCCGGCAACCGGACGACCGGCACCGCTGCGGTTGCCGTTCCCCATGACCAATCCGGGAAGGAATCGCAAGCGGACGGGACGACCGATGCAGATGGAACAACCGGCGCCTAAAGGGAGCGTTGGGGGACAACGAGGAGGACCTGGCATGACGATCGCGCTCGGGCTCGCCCCGGAGAGCTTCAAATACGTATTCGGCTCTTATCATCCATTCGCGGTGCCGTTCGAGGAGGACCGCGCGGTCTCGCTCGTCTGCGCGCGAGGCGACAGGGCCGCCGCCCAACTGCTGATATACGCCGAGGAGGAGCTGCTCGTCTGCGTCGGCGGCGAGGCCGCGTTCGACGAACGCGGGCCGATCGATGTCCTGCGCGTGTGCGCGGAGCTTCCGGAGCTGCCGCCGGGCAGCGTCACGGCGAGCCTGGTCGGGCTCGTGGAGGACGACGACCGGCAGCTCAAGTCGGATATGCTGCTGCGGCAGCCCTCGATCCGGGTCGAGCGAAGACGGGTGCAGCCGGTCTGGATCGAAGTCGAGATCGGCCCGGATGCGGCTCCCGGCGTCTACCGTCCTCAGATCACGGTGTACCGCCACCGAATGTTCGAAGACGAGGCGATCGTGCGCAAGCTGAGCTTCGAGGTGAAGGTAGCGGACGTGACGCTTAGACCGCCTTCGGACTATTCCTTCTACCTCGATCTATGGCAGCACAATTCGAACATCGCGCGCAAGTACGACGTTCCGCTCTGGAGCGACGCCCACTTCGAGATTCTCGAATCCTACGTCACCTCGTTGGCGGCGCTGGGGCAGAAGGCGATCACGGTCGTCGTCTCCGAGATTCCGTGGTCCGGGCAGGCTTCCTGCTACGACCGCATCGATCCTGCGAACCTGTTCGAATACAGCATCGTCCAGGCAACCCGGTGGGAGGACGGAGAATGGACGTACGACATGGGGGCGCTGAACCGGTACGTGGAGCTGTGCATGAGGCACGGCATTCGGCAGGAGATCGAAGTCTTCGGCCTGCTCAACATCTGGGTGCTGGAGGACGCGGGCTACGGCGGCGTGATCGGCGATTACGAGGATGCGGTCCGCATCCGCTATTATGACGAAGGCAGCCGGACGTACCGATACGTGAGGGAGAAGCGGCATCTTGAAGCGTATGTCGCGGCACTGGAGCGCAACTTTATCGAGCAGGGCTGGATCGACAAGGTTCGCATCCTGGCCGACGAGCCGGCGGATCTGCCGGCGTTCCGGAAGCGGCTGGCGGCGCTGCGGGAGATGGCTCCTTCCTTCCGCTACAAGGTGGCGATCAACCACGCGGAATTCATGGCGGAGGAAGGGCTCGAGGACCACGTGCCCATCCTGGACTGCGCGGCGTCGGAATGGGATCGCATTCGGGAGCTGAAGGCGGGCAAGACGGGCCGTACGCTCTTCTATGTGGCGTGCGACGTCAAGACGCCGAATACGTTCATCGGCTCGCACCTGCTGGAGGCCCGGGCGATTCCCTGGCTTGCCTGGCATCTGAAGCTGGACGGCTTCCTGAGGTGGAACTATACGGCGTGGCCGAACGACCCGCTGGCGAAAATCGTCTATCACTATCCGTTCTTCCCGGCTGGAGATACCAACTTTGTCTATCCCGGCCGCGACGGCAGGCCGATGCTGAGTTTGCGGTACAAGCTGCTGCAGAAGGGGATCCGCGATTACGAGATCTTCGCCCGGTACGTCCGCGAAGGCGGCAGCCGGGAGAAGGTGGATGCCCTGCTGCGGCGGGTGTTCCTCTGGCAAGATCCGAAGGAGCTGCACCGCGACGCCCGCAGGCTGCCGCAAGAGCTGTTCTCCCTGAGCGACGAGGATTACGAAGGGATCGTCGCGGAGCTGCTGGAGGAGCTGGCGGCGATGTAAGAGCGGCTTCGACCGCCATAGAACGATATCCGACCGCGGGGCGAGCCCCGCGGTTCTTTTGTCCCTTGAACCGCAGAAGGCGTCCCGTAGCCTTTCTCCATTCCATTTTTCCGCAACGGCAAAATCGACTTGACCTCCATACCAGCGCCATAGTTTATTAAACATAAGATGAACGAAAGATTAACGAAGCTTGGAGCGAGAGCGTAATTCGATGTAACCTAACGAGAGGGAGTTGACCTGGAGTCGTCTCCAGCCTGTAGAATGCACAATGAAGGAGGCGCGATAGTTGTACACGATCGGTCAAGTTGTAGAGATGACGGGGTTCGGACACGATACGCTCAGGTATTACGAGAAATTCGGCCTGCTAAAGCCGCAGCGCAAACGGTCGGGCGGCGCGCGGGTGTTTAGCGAGGACGATCTTCGATTGTTGTTCGGACTAAAATGTTTGAAACGGCTGGGGTTGACTTTGGAACTCAACTTTCGCAGCATGA
>NZ_JACJVR010000133.1 GCF_014212175.1 Cohnella xylanilytica
CTCTCTGCGAAAGTTGAGTTATTATGAATGCCCGTTCTTCCGAAGTAGCTTCATGAAGAGCTTTTACTTCATAACTTCCTTGCCTCTCGTCAATGATGATCATTTCGGAATTATTCGCAATGTAGCTTTTTTCCTTGCCGACATAATAGGCGGTAACGTTGGGCAGGATCAATCTTTTATCCTTTTCGTACAAATCATAGCTGGCCGGCGACTTGGAGATAGCATACTTATTGCCATGAAATAAGGCTATATCATCATCTTTGCCTGGACCAAACCACAATCCGATAAAAAAGGCGATTCCAAAGATACAAATAATCGCAAATGCCGCTAAAGTACCAAACAGTAGCCCTTTTCCTCCGATCCTGCCCGCCTTTCGAAGCAACTTATTCATAGTCCAAACGCTCCTTTGACAGAGGATTGAATTCTTTTTTTTGAGTTTGGGGATCTGTGATAAAAGCGAAATCGAGCCTGGTAACATTAACATTATAGAAAAATGGAGTCCATTTAATAAACGAGATATCGCGTATCGCTACCTCAGCCCGTCTTCCGTTTCTCCATGCTCCAAGGATACGAGGGCATCGTCGAACGGTTGGCGAGGGAGGACGAGCATGGCGTTCATCTGCATTTAATCTGCCATGACGCCGGGTCCGCACCGGCTCGTTCGACTGCTGCGAGGCGGTCGTCTCAGACCATTACATGGACAACGTTCTGCTGCTGCTCGCGGTGCTGGAGGTGTGGCGTTACCTGGAGGAGAATCCAGCTTAAAAGATAACGAACGGGACCGGCGGATTCGTGTTCGTGCGAATTTTCCTACGTACATGCGGTCCATTCGCCGCTGGTGCGCCATGGTTACAATCCGATCACAGGGCTCCGATTCATGGGCACCGCTGTCTAACGAACCCAGGAGACCGCTATTTAGGTTCAAAAGCCCATTTTCGAAACTCTAACGAACTCCAGCGATCTTATTTAGGACCAATCGGGGTAAAAACGGGCTTGCGGCACGAAATAGCGTCTGTACGATTCGTTAGAAACGAAAATCTCTGATTTTCAGCCAAATAGCGTCTCCTCGATTCGTTAGCCGCTTTTTCCCATGGGCAACGCCTCTCATCGTTTTTTTTGCCGACCGCGCGAACCGATTCCGTCTTCCCCGGGTCTAATCGATAGAGAGTGGCGGCGGCTGACGAACGAAAGCGGCGGCGTCCGGAAGGGGAAGAGAAGGCATTGGAGTGGATAGACGACGTCATGAGAGCGAGAAGCGGGGACCCGGACGCGTTCGTTCGCTTGATGCGAGCGTTCGAAGCCGTTTTGTATCAGACGGCCCGCGCGTTCCTTCATTCGGACGAGGACTGCGCGGACGCGATGCAGGAGACGGTTCTTCGCGCTTACCGTTCGATCAAGGGGCTGAAGGAGCCGGCTTACTTCAAGACTTGGCTCGTTCGGATTCATATCAACGAATGCAAAAGAATGCTGCAATCCCGCAAGAGCTACGTTCCGCTCACGGAAGAGACGGATCCCCGGATCAACGAGGCCGGGTTCGTCGTTATGGAGCTGCAGGAGCTCGTCGACCGGCTCGAGGCTCCGCTTCGGACGATCGCCCGGCTGTATTACTACGGGGATCTGTCGGTCAAGGAGATCGCGGAGCAGCTCCGCCTGCCGGAAGGAACGGTGAAGTCGAGACTTCATCGGGCGAGAGGAATCCTGGCTTCGCTAAGCGGGGAAGGACGAGAGAAGGGAGTCGGTTGCTCATGAGAGAGTTCGGCGATGAAGACGCGCGCCTGAAGCAGGCGATGGCGAGAGAGACGTCGACGGTCCCCGCGGTCGTCCGGGAGAGGATGGAGCGGCTGTACGGCTCGCTGCCCGAATACGACCGCGAACGCAGAAGGCATATTCGTCGGCAGCGGAGCCTGCGGGTGGCGGGAATCGGCCTGCTCGCGGCGCTGATCGTCGCGGCCGGCTTCGCTTCTCCGTCCGCTTCCGAGTGGCTGCAGCGGCTCCCGGTTATCGGCTCCTCCTTCAGCTCGGCCGGAGATCCTGCACATAAGGAGCCCGCTCCGTCCGGCTTCGACAGGCAGACGGTCGTCGACCAGGGCATCGCCCTGACGCTCGATCGGGTCGTCTACGACGGGGCTCTGTTGACCGTACGCTTCGTGCACGAGCCGGGAATCCGGATCGAGCCGAGGCCGGAGATGATCGCCATCGACGGCAAGCCTTGGGATACGGGCATGGGCGACAGGTCCGAGAGCATCGGCGAGAGCTCGGAGGCGACGGTCTTCACTTTTAAATCGAGGGTTTCCCTTCCGGATTCCTTCGATCTGAAGGTCTATGTGAACGACGTCGTCGACGACCGCGGCGGCGAGAGGAAGAAAATCTTGGGGAACTGGGCATTCCAAGCGAAAATTACGGAATGGAGACGCAACGTACGCGAAGTGACCTATTCGCCCCCTCTGAAGGCCAGCGCCGACGGAATCGAGGTGTCGGTGACGGGGGTTCTCTTCAGCCCGCTTACGACGAAGGTATCGTACGAGCTCGTCTGGCCGGAGAGAGACGCGGAAGAGGCTGCCGCGCCGAAGGATAGGAATGATCCGCCGGCAGGCGAGAAGACGCTTCGGAAGGATTTGGTCTTCCGGCTCTTCGACGACCGGGGAGCCGAGCTGGAACCGCTGTCGGCCAGCGGCATGAGAGCAAGCGGCGGGCCGGCGAAGTACTCCGCCGTCTATGCGAATCTTCGCGAAGACTCCGGCAAGCTGCGGCTGTCCGTCGACGAACGGAGCGAGCTGTTGACGAGCGACGGCAAGGGAGGGGCTGCCTACTCCACTCCCGTCCAATCCCGAACGCTCCCCCTAACGTCGCCGCTGCCTTTGACCGTAGAGCTGGGAGAAGCGACCGTAACCTTCCGGAAGATCGACTTCAGGGCAGACCGAACGATCGTCGACTACGAAGTGAGAGGGGATTACCCTTACGAAGGAATAAACTGGTGGGTGGAGAACGCGGACCAATCGCTGAAGTACCCCTTCGACTCCGACAATGCGGTGCGGCTCGGCAGCGACGGCTATTCGTTCCGGATGGAGCTGCCGGCGTTGCCGGATCCGTCGAAGTTGAACCTGCGGATCCTCCGCTCCGCGCCTAACCGGTCTCCGATTCCGGGGCTGGACCTGGTTCTGCCGCTAACCGAATAATCGATCCGACAAGGCCCTCTCGAGCGCATTCGAGAGGGTCTTCTTGCGGAGGAGGGAGGCGGAAGGCAGCCGACGCGAAAACACTGCGATGATAATCCGTTCCTATAATGAGAGTGGCCCCGGCCAAGCCAAACCAAGCCGACGTCATCCACTACAACACGGGGAGAACTCGCCATGGACGTAAGACGCGGAATCCGCTCGTTATTTTCCAGCTGGAAGCTGCTGCTGTTTATTCTGATCTCGCTGCTCATGCTGTTCCTGACGTCGCTGCAAGGGTATATCGTCAGCTCGCAATCGACGCGCACGATCGAAGAGCAATATTCGCGGATCATCGCGGAAAATCTGGACTCGGTGTCGGTCAATCTGTCCAACTACCTCAACTACATCGACGACTTCGCCCGCTCGCTGTCGAACCACCCGGAGCTGATCGACGCGCTGCAGTCGGGCGGCGCGGCGGCCAAGACGAAGACGGAGCGGCAGCTCGGCGCCTTCTCCGACTATTATCACTTGCGGCTTCCCGTCAACATTCAGGTGTACGACAACCGGCGGAACGTCTACGCCTACCCCTCCATTAACGCCTGGGAGGAGAAGCGGCTGCTCGACACCGTGTCGGACTTCCCCTGGTTCGCCAACCGCGTCGCCCTCGACAATGATTTCCTTCATTGGAACGTCGCTTCCGATTTCCACGACGCCCCCTCCTCCGAAGCCTTGTACGTCAGCAAAAACATCATCCGGAACAACCGCTCCTTCGGGCTGCTCGTCATCGAGCTCAACGGCGCGTTGATCGAACGGATGCTGGACCGGGCGCAGATCAACGAAGCGAACCCGATCTTCATCTTCTCCGGCGACATGCGGACGCTGTTTCGCAACGAGCGGCTGCCCGAAGGCGTCGACGGGAGTTCGGCTTCGCTTCGCGACGTCTACCGGCAGGTCAGGAGCCTCGACGCCGGCGAGGGAATAGCGGACGTCCGGCTGTCGGGCCGGCCGTACCGGGCGTTGTACAAGCCCGTCGCGTCGACTCCCTGGACGATGGTGTCGCTCCTTCCGCCGGATTCGCTGCATGCAGACAGCGTGAGCATCTGGCGCATAACGGCCATCATGACGGGAATCTCGATCCTGTTCATCGTCGTCTTCTTCGCCATCCTGCATACGAAGGTGACGATGCCGGTCCGGCGGATGTCCCGGATCGTGGAGGATTCGGCTGCCGGCCGGGCTCCTCCCGAGAGCTACAGCTATCGCGGGTTCAAGGAGATCGAGACGCTGAACGGGGGCATCAACCGGTTCCTCGATAAAATCCGGGAACAGGTGGAGACGATCCGGCGCGGAGAGAGCGAGAAGCGACGGCTGGAGCTGCAGAGGCTGCAGGAGCAGATGAGGCCGCACTTCTGGCACAATTCGCTGAACGCGCTGCGCTTCCTGGCGGTGCTTCGCGGCGATTCGACGATGGCCGAAGCTCTTCTCTCCCTGACGAGGATGCTCGATTACACGCTGAGGAATACCGACGTTCTGTACAGCGCGGTAGAGGAGGAGATCGGCTACGCGATGAGCTTCGTCAAGTTTCAGGAGATCCGCGCGATGCGGTCCGTCCGCGTCGAGCTGGATGTCGACGAAGCCGTCCTGCGGGCCGCCATCCCGAAGTTTACGATTCAGCCGCTGGTCGAGAACGCGATCGTGCACGGCTTCTCGCCCCCGTTCGACCGCGAGCCCCGGCTGCGCATCGAAGGCCGGCTGCGGGGGAGCGATCTCGAGCTTGTCATCGCGGACAACGGCAAGGGCATCGAGCCCGCCGACGCTTCGGAGCCGCTCGGCCTGGAGCGCCGAAGCGGCCGGCCCCGGGCGGGAGGGCTCAGTCTGATCAATCTGCGGCAGCGGCTTCGGCTCGAGTACGGCGATCCGTACGGGATCGTTCTCGACAGCCGCCCGAACGAATCTACGAAGGTGACGATTACGCTGCCCTATCGAACCGGCGGTACTCTGGAACCGGAGAAGGAAGGAAGGTCCTCATGAAGGTCATGATCGTGGAAGACGAGATTCTCGTCCGCCTCGGCCTGCGCAAGGCGATTCCCTGGTCCTCGCTCGGCATGGAGCTCGTCTGCGAGGCGCAGGACGGGGACGAGGCGTACGAGCTGTTCAAGCGGCACCTGCCCGATATCGTGCTGGTCGACATCGAGCTTCCGAAGATGGACGGGCTTCAGTTTATCCGCTTCGCCAAAGGCCGGAGGGCCGATTCCCGCTTCGTCGTGCTGACGTGCCATCAGGACATGAAGTATATGCGGGAAGCGATTCAGCTGCAGGTGAACGATTTCATTCTGAAGTCGACGCTCGATATGGACGAGCTGTGCGCGATTCTGCGAAGCCTGTCCCTCGACGTGGCGCGGGATCGGGAGGCGGCCGAGAAGGCCGGGCTCGCGGGCCAAGCGGTCGCGACGGGGCAGGCGGAGCTTGCGTCGGCGGCCGCGTCGAATTCGTCGGATTCGGCGGAACGGGCGTTCTACGGCGAGCCGGGTACGCCGAATCCGACGGGCGAAGCGTTCCTCGAAGCGCTGCCGGAGGAGGCGCACAAGCTGCGGAAGCGGCTGTCGGAGAGCCTCGAGTCGCTGCGCTTCGCCGCCGCCCGGCAGCAGCTCGGCGAACTGACCGCGGAGCTGCGCAGGCAGCCGCGGGCGCATCCGCACGTCGTCAAGAACATGATGACGGAGTTCCTGTTCCGCTCCTGGTCCGCGTGCGAGGAGCTGCTCGCCGGCCGGCAGGCGGCCGATCACCGGCTCGTCGACCGGATTTACGCGGCCGCGCGGCTGGAGGAAGCCGCGGACTTGCTCGCGCGGGAGCTCGAGAGGCTGGAGGGCTCGCTCGCGCTGACGAATTCCGCGGAGGACAAGGAGAAGGTCGTCGCGCTCATCAAGCAATATATCAAGACGCACCTCGACCGCGAGGTGACGCTGCAGGAGATCGCCGGCGCCTTCTATATTAACAGCAGCTACCTGAGCCGGCTCTTCAAGGAAGTAAGCCGCGTAAGCTTCACCGAATTCGTCCTGTACGAGAAGACGGAGCTGGCCATCGTCATGATGAAGAATGGCAAGAGCCTCACCGAGATCTCCGAGAGGCTCGGCTACCTGAACCTCAGCTCGTTCACCCGAATGTTCAAAAAGGTGCGCGGCGTCTCCCCTTCCAAATATTCGGAGAGATAAACGAAAAGTCATATCCGGATAAAGACAGGCCTCCTTTTTACCCCCCGTTAACAAGGGCGATACGTCGTTTTGACGCAAGCGCCCTCCCCCTCGAAGAAGATAAACGATCGGTCATACGCTGTAGTCCCCCCGGGCCGGACAACCTCCTATCATGAAGATAGACAGCCTATCAACCAAGCGGGAGGAATGGAACATGAAAGTCGGCAACATCGCCGCCCGGCCGTTCAGAGGCTTCGCGGCGGCGGCGCTCGCGACGGCCATGATCGCGGGACCGGTCGGTTCCGCGTTGGCGGCTCCGGCGCAGACGGCGTCGGACATCCGGGGCAACTGGGCGGAGAGCACGCTGAAGAGCTGGGTTCAAGCCGGTCTGCTGCACGGCGATTCGAACGGACGCATCGAACCGAACCGTCCGCTTACGCGGGCCGAATGGATGGCGTTGGCGAACCGGGCGCTCGGCTATACCGAGGCGGGGGACGTAAGCTTCAAGGACTTGTCCGCGTCCGGCTGGGAATACGAAGACGTCCGGAAGGCGGTCAAGGCGGGCTACATCTCGGGCTTCGCCGACGGCACGATCCGCGGCGGCAGCCCCGTCACCCGGCAGGAGGCGGCGGTTATGCTCGCCCGCATGCTGGGGCTGGAAGCCGGATCGGCGGATGCGTCATCCCTCGCGTTCACGGACAAGGCTTCCATCGGGAGCTGGAGCCGGGGGGCCGTCGCCGCTCTGGCCGCTCGCGGTCTCCTCTCCGGCTTCTCCGACGGCTCCTTCCGGCCGCTCGCGGTTCTCACGCGCGCCGAAGCGGTCGTGCTGCTGGATAAAGCCAGGCAGAGCCATTCCTCGCCAGGCAACGGTTCGGGCTCCGGGAACGGGCAGCCTCCCGCGACGGGAGGAGAGAACGGCAATAACGGCAACGCCGGCAATGGCGGGGAGTCCTCCGGGGGCGGCAGCGCGAATCCGGGCGGCGGCACGCCGAGTGCAGGCGGAGGCGAAGGAGGCTCGACTTCGGGCGGGAACGGCGGCAACGATGGCAACGGCGGCAGTAGCGGCAACGGAGGCAACGGCGGAAGCGGAGGAGGCGGCGGATCGAGCGCCGCGCCTATTCTGACGTTCCCCGTCGTGAGCGACACGCACGTCGGGATCGAGGACGTCTCCGTCGACGCCGCGGCCAAGTTCGAGCAAGCGCTCAAGGTATTCAAGACGCTCGGCAGCTACAACGCCATCGTCGTCGACGGCGACATGACGGATGCCGGCACCGTCGCCCAGTACAAGAGCGCGATGAGCATTCTGAACGCGAACAAGCCGGCAGGCGCCAAGGCGATCATCTCCCCGGGCAACCACGAATATTACGCCGCGGGAGACGAGCTCGGCGGCGACAAATATGCGGCGGCCGAGCGCTTCTACAAGGAGACCGGCATGGACGGGAACGGCAATCAAGTCGAGCCCGTCGATCCGAAGACCGAGAACGCGGGCGTGTTCTACGACACCTGGGTCAAGGGCTACCACTTCATCGTCGTCGACCACGATCGCAGCGCCATGTCCGACGCCAAGTACGAATGGCTCAAGAACGAGATCGCCACGGACGAGAAGGGCAAGCCGGCCGATCCGAAGAAGCCGGTGTTCGTCCTGATCCACTATCCTTACAAGAACACCACGTACGGCAGCGAGGGCGCCGGCTGGAACAACCCGGCGGAATACGCGAAGTTCAAAGCCGTCATGGCGAGCCATCCGAACGCCATCCTTCTGACCGGGCATACGCATTACACGCTGGAGCACCCGAAGACGATCGACGCCAGCGACGGATTCGTCCGGATCAACGACGGGTCCACCGCGTTCGTTCAGGCGCACGGCTATGCCAACGACGACGACATCTACCTGGACAAGAACGTCTCGCAAGGCTTGCTGGTGAAGGTCTATTCCGGCAAGGTCGTCATCGAGCGGCGGGAGCTGGATCAGAAGGGCGCGCTCATCGGAACCCCTTACGTAATCGATCTGAAGGATCCGGTCCAATCCGCCAAAAAGTATTCGACGGACGCCGAGAACCCTTCCTTCAAGAAGGGGACGAAGCTGGACGTGTCCGGCGTCTCCGCGTCGTCCGCCACGCTCGCGTGGCCCAAGGCGACCGACGACACCAAGGTCGACTCCTATATCGTCGCCGTCAACGGCAAGCTGATCGGCGCGCCTTCGGTCGTCTCGCCTTACGCCGAAGCCGCGACCCATACGTTCGTCGCGAAGGGCTTGAAGCCGAACGCCTCCTACACCGTGTCCGTCAAGGCTCTCGACGCTTACGGGAAGGAATCGACGCCGATCTCGGCGACCTTCAAAACCTTGAGCGCCGGCACGGGCTACGACGCGCAGGCTCCGGACGTCCTCGATATCGACTTCGCGAACGTCTCCGGCAAGACCGTGAAGGATGCCGCCATAAACAAGAACGACGCCGTTCTCGAGAATAACGCCCGCGTCGCGGACGATTCCTTGTTCGGCAAGAAGGCGCTTGTCCTCGACGGCGCCGGGGCGAGAGGCAAGCCGACCTCGGTCGCCCGCGTGCCGTACAACAGCAGCCTGTTCACCCAAGACGCCTTGACGATCGAGACGGCCGTCTACGTCTCCCCGGACAGCGACTTGTCCAAGGACGAGTATCACATCCTGGGCACCTACGAGAACGGAGGCTATTACCTGTACTACTCCGCCGAAGACAAGAAGTTTGTTTTCGACACGCAGAACTCGAAGGATCCGGCGGAATCGGCCGTCATCGACAACGTCAAAGGCAAGGTGTTCTACCTGACCGCCGTCTACGAAGGCGATGCCGCGAACGGGTACAAGAACGGCTCCATCAAGCTGTACGTCAACGGGGCGCCGGCCGGCGGCAACACGACCTCCGGAGCGCTTCCGATCAACGAGAGCAACGACCTGATCATCGGCGGAGACGTGGAAGCGTACGGCGACGTCATCCATGCCTTCGAGGGCGCGATCGGACAGGTGAAAATGTACTCCAGGGCGCTCGCCCAAGAGGAGATCGCCGCCCATTACGACGCGTTCAAGAGCGGGCTGCCGCATGCGGGCAACGTCGACTTCTACGAGACGGACGACGCTGCGGTGCCGCAGCAGCTTCGGGATTACGCCCAAGCGCTCGCCGGAACGAAGACGATCGATTACACGTTCCCCTTCCAGCCTTCCGCGCTTGCCGTTCTCGGGCAGGACGGCGCGGTCAACGTCTTCGACGACGAGGGCCGTCTATGGACCGGTTCGGGGACGACGCTGAAGCGCTTCGACCCGTACGCCTCCGATGCGAGCTCGGCGGAGACGTTCCCGGAAGGCGACTACTTCAAGGGAACGATTCGGGCCTTGCTGGCCGACGACCGGGCGGTATGGGTGCTGACCGACCAAGGCGTCTCGCGCATTCGTTATTCCTAACCGACAGGAGGGTGAACCCATTGAACGTACACAAGTACGCCAAAAGCCTGACCGCGCTTCCGCTCGCGGCGATCTTCGCCCTGGCCGTTCCGCTGCAGGCGTTCGCGGACAACAACCTGCCGCTGGACACCTCTTATAAGGCCGCCGTTATCGGCGACACGTACCAGAAGGCGATGGACTACTACAGCCTGGACGAATTCAACGCGTCCGCCGACTTGACCGACGAAGCGCGGAAGGCCGTGCTTCAAGGGCTGGACGCCTCCCAGGCGGTTCCGGCCGACCGGGAGATCGTCAAGACGGTCGGAGCGGACCAGGTGACGGCCTTCGCGCAAGCGGGCGACACGCTGTGGATCGGCACGACGAAGGGGCTTCAACGGATCAACGTCAAGGAAGGCGACAAGCGCGATTATACGCAATACTTCGCCGGTCCCCGCTATTTGTACAACGGCGACGACCAAGTCACCGGCCTCTATCCGGACGGAGACAACGGCGTCTGGGTGCGGAACTCCCGAGGGATCGTCCATATCCAGATGACGAAGCGCTCGCTTAAGGACAAGGCGGATACCTACGAGCAGCTGACCAAGGCGGTCAACGACCGCTTCGGAATGATCGGCGAGGACGTCGCGTATTCCCGCAGCGGCGACGAGTACGCGGGCCGTCCGACGACGAACGACAACGACGGCTTGTGGACGAGCGAATACGCCATCGGCGAGATCTACCGGTATTTGACCGCCAAGCAGGAGGGCGACGCCGCCGAAGCGGCCGCCGCCAAGGCGGACGCGACGCGGGCGGCCAAAGCCGTCATGCTGCTCGCGCAAGTCTCCGGCCGCGGGAACGGCTTCGTGGCCCGCTCCTACATCATGGAGGGCGACGCGCAGCCGAACGGCTTCTGGTTCAAGAAGGTGAAGGCGGAGGACGGCTCCGCGTACGGCGTCGCCGTGGACACGTCGGACGCCGGGAAGAAGGATACGCTGGCGATCGCCGATCCGGACCTCGTCGCCGAAGCGAAGGCGGCGTACAAGGCCGCGACGGGCAATGATTACGAAGCCGACTACCCGGGCAAAGACATTTTCCCGGTCATCAAGAGCAAGAGCGACGGCAGCGTCGTCTGGCAGTTGAAGTCGCCGATCGTCGAAGAAGTCGACCCGATGCTCGCCGAGCTGTACGGCGGCAGCGAGAACGATTATAAGGTCATCTACAAGGCGGACACGTCCTCCGACGAAGTGAACGGCCAGATGGCGCTGCTCTACTTCGCGGCCAAGTATCTGTTCGACGGGACGGGCGAGGAAGACGCGCATCTGAAGGAGCTGGCGATCGAGTTCGCCGACCGGATCGTGAAGGGCATCGTGACGAACGGCTTCGCGATGATCGACGCCACCGGCAACCCGACGACCTGGGCCCGCTGGAACGCGACCTACTTCGCGCCGCAGATCGACTACACGCTCAATACGGAAGGCGTTCCTCCCGGCGAATACGAGGGCGGCTACGAGAGCGACGTCAACGCGGACGAGATCGTAAGCTTCGTCAAGACGGCGATCTACCTGACTTCGCTCGACATGGACAAGTACGGCGAAGACAACGCGTTGTTCCGCGACGTCTACGACAAGCTGTGGACGCCCCGCTCGGACGGCGGCAGCTACGACAACAACGACGCCAGCTACACCGACGAGACGAGCGGCATCGGCTATATCGACATTATGAAGCAGTACATCGAGCGGAAGCGCAACGTCCTGTCCAGCGACTTCGACGATTATCCGGGCATCAACAGCGCGATTCACGCCAGCGGGAACTGGCGGCTGGCCGTCAACTTCTCCGACGAGAACCTGTTCGCGGTGGCGTTCCTGCCGCTCATCGACATCGAGATGAACGAGGATCCGAATTCCGACCGGGTCGCGCAGCTCCGCGAAGTGTTCGATCAATGGTGGGCGAACATGAAGGACGAGAACAATCCGTTCTACATCTATCTGTACCAGAAGACGTATCCGGAACGGACGGACGCCGACCTGGGAACGGCCGCGTGGGCGCTCAGCCGCATGCCGCAATACCGGGTCAACTTCCCGGTCAACAACAGCATGCGGAAGGACGCGCTCCTCGTGAAGTACTTCAACTACCGGGACTACACGAAGATCAACGGAGACCGCAAGGGCGTCGTCTCGACGAGCCGCCCGCTGCCTCTGGACGAGACGGACACGCACAAGTTCAATTCGAGCCCGTTCACGGCGTTCTCGGGTTATACGAACGCCACGGTTCTCAACAACGATTACGTCGATTACACGAAGGTCCAATACAACAACGTCAGCTACGCTTCGGGTTCGATGGAGAGCGGAACGTGGTTCCTGCTCCCGTATTGGATGGGCCGTTATTACGGCATGTTGAAGGAACAACAATAAAGGATTTCGAGGAGAGAGACGAGAGATGAACGGGAAGCGCAAGGGAACCGCTCTCCTGCTGGCCGGCAGCCTGATGCTGCTGTCGGCCTGCGGGAACGGAGCGAACGGCAACAGCGAGAACGGCGGGAGCGGGAATGACGGCAGTCCGGCCGCGTCCGGGGCTTCGGCATCCGCATCGGCTTCCTCTTCCGGGGGCGATAGCGGGAAGAAGATCAAGCTCGTTTTCTGGAACACGTCCTACCCGACGATCGACGAGAACGACAAGACGAAGAAGAAGGAAGACTTCTATATCTACAAGGCGATCGCCCGCTACGAGGCCGCCCACCCCAACGTCGAGATCGACATCCAGGACATTCCCGACGGGACGAACGCGATGACGAAGTTCCAGACGGCGGGCATCGCGAACAACGGCCCCGACGTCACCAACCTGTGGTCCGGCAACTACACGATGGACCTGAAGGCGTTCATTCAGCCGCTGAACTCCTACCTGCAGCAGACGGACATCGACTCGATGACGGGCTGGAACGCGGTCACCGAGAACTTCGCCGATTCGGGCACAATCTACGGCGTTCCGGACGGAAGCGACGGCACGATCGGCATTCTGTACAACAAGAAGCTGTTCGCGGCGGCCGGCCTCGATCCGGAGAAGAGCCCGCCGACGAGCTACGACGAGTTCGTCGCCATGCTGAAGAAGCTGAAGGACAGCGGCGTCACGCCGATCGGGTCCGAATCGGACGGAGACTTCGTCTACTTCCTCGACTACTGGTTCGCCCAGACGGTCGGCACGTCCGGCATCAACGACATCGTCAACGGGAAGCTGAACTTCAACAATCCGAAGCTGCTTAAGGTGATGCAGGGCTATCTCCAGCTCTACAAGGACGGCTTCGTCACGAACGACCAGCCGCAGACGCAGTTTTACAACGGCAAGGTGGCGCTCATCTTCGGCGGCTATGGCTACCTGAACGACGCCCGCGCCGCGCTCGGCGACGACCTGGGCATGATGAAGATTCCGAACTTCAGCGATGATGTCGTTGTCAAAAACGGCGGGATCGGCGGCACCGGAGCCGACTTCGTCGTCTCGAAATCGTCGCGCCACCCGGAGGAAGCGGTCAAGTTCATCCTTTTCCTCGTAAGCAAGGATGAGCAGATCGCCCGGTTCAAGGACGGCTACGGCAAGCTGCTGAATATCAAGAACGCCGACGCGAGAGAGTTCGCGGACGATCCGTTCGTCATCAAGCAGCAGGAATGGGCCAGCGAACCGTCGACCATCTTCTGGCCGGACAACATCTACCCGTCGGAGCTGTCGGACTACATCAGCTCGCTGAACGCGCTCGTCATCAAGCAACAGCTCGATCCCGGCGACTTCCTGGCCAAGCTCGACCAGAAGCGGGACGAGATCAACGCGCAGAAATAGGCTTGCCGATTCTCCTTCCAGGCCTTCATCGCTTGCCGTGAAGGCCTCATTTTTTCCAATAAGAGAGGCTTCGCCGCCATGCACTATCGCACGAGAGAATCGCTCTCCGGCTATCTGTCGCTGCTTCCGGCGTTCCTGGCGCTGGGCGCGATCGTGTTCTACCCGATGGTCAACACCTTCTATCACAGCTTCACGAAGTGGAACGGAGCCGACTCGCACTGGATCGGCTTGCGCAATTACCGGTTTATCTTCTCCAACGGAGAGCTGTGGACGCTGCTTCGCAACAACGCCGTGTTCCTGCTGTCCATTCCCGGCATTCTCCTGCTGTCGCTCGTCGTCTCGGTGCTGCTGTTCGAGGAGGTTCGCGGCTGGCGCTTCTTCCGGTCGCTCTATTACATCCCGACGATTCTGTCGTCGGTCGTCGTCGGCATGCTGATGAAAATGATGTTCGCCCCGTCCGGCGTCGTCAACGAAATGCTGCGCGCGCTCGGGCTGACCGACGGGACGACGGAATGGCTGTCCCGCGCGCCGACCGCGTTCCTCGTGCTTATCTTCTGCTTCTACTGGCAGACGCTCGGCCAGGGGGCGCTCATCTTCCTGTCCGGCCTGTCTTCCATATCGCCCGAAATCTACGAATCGGCGAGCCTCGACGGGGCCGGCTGGTGGCAGCGGCTGTTCCGCATCACGATGCCTTCCCTCGTGCCGACGATCGTTTATTTTACCGTGACCAACGCCATCTATTGCTTCATCGGCCTGTTCTCGCTCGTCTACGCCGTCACCCAAGGCGGGCCGGGGCGGGAGACGACGCCGATCGATTACATGATCTATATCAAGGCGTTCCAATCGCCCGATCAGCTTGGCTACGCCAGCGCGCTCTCGATCGTGCTGTTCGTCATCGTGCTGCTGGCGTCGTGGGCGCAGATCCGGTGGTCGCGCCGGTATCAAGAGTAGCCGGATTCGCGAGGTTAGATTGCTAGGTTAGAGTGATAGGTTAGAGTGATAGGTTAGAGTGCTAGATTAGATTGCTCGGATAGATTGCTGGGATAGGGAGTTCTTTGCTATGGCCAAACGCAAATCATTGCCCGTTCGTCTCGTCGTTTATCTCGTGCTCGTCGCGATCGCCGTCGTCGACTTCTACCCGGTCGTCTACATGGCCGTGAACAGCTCGCGGACGGCGGTCGACTTTTTCCGCGATCCCGGGGGCTTGCCCGCCCCTTGGTACTTCGACAATTTCAAGGCGCTGTACTATCGGTTCGACGTCCTGCGCCTGTTCGGCAACACGCTGGGCGATACGGCCGCCGCGTTCGCGCTGGCGATGGCGCTGTCGATTCCCGCGTCGTTCGCCTTCGCCAAGATCCGGTTCCGGTACCGTTCCGGCCTCTACATGACCGTCATCGCGACGATGACGATTCCCGGCATCACATTCGTCGTTCCGAACTTCCTGCTGATGTCCCGGCTCGGGCTCGTCGATCATCCGGCTTCGGTCGTCATCATGTGGGCGGTCACGAGCGTGCCCTCCAACATCTTCTTGCTCGTCGCGCTCATGCGGGGAATTCCCGACGAGATTCTGGAGGCGGCGAAGGTGGACGGCATCTCCTATGTGCAGACGGTCGCGCGCATCGTCCTTCCGCTGTCGGTACCCGGCATCGTGACGCTGGCGATCTTCAATACGACCGGTTGGTGGAACGACCTGTTTACGCCGCTCATTTTCCTGCAATCCGATGAATGGAAAACGATGACCGTCGCGGTGGCGACGATTCTGAAGCGGTTCGACACCGATTACCCGCTGCTGCTGGCCGGGCTGTTCATGACCTCGGTTCCGCCGATGCTGATCTACGTCGCGCTGCAGAAGTACATCAAGAGAGGACTTGTGATCGGGTCCGTCAAATAAGGAATGGAGGTTGAATGACGATGGCAGCTATGGAAAGGGAAGCGAGGGACGCGGTCGAAGCCGGGGAGGCCGGGGAAGCCGTGGGAGCTGCGGGAGCTAGGGGAGCTACGGGGATAATGGGGACGATGCATACGACGGAGTCGAAGCCTCTGCGTCTTGGCATCGTCGGGGGCAACCGGGGCGGCCGGTTCAAGCGGACCCTCTCGTCGCTCGCATCGCTCGTGCGGCTGGCCGCGATCTGCGACGTTCGGGAGGACGTCGTCCGAGAATGGCAGGCCGAATATCCCGGACTCGCCGGCTATACGGAGTATAACCGCATGCTGGAGGACCCGGGAATCGACGCCGTCCTGCTCGCCAGCCCGATGCTGCTGCACGCCCGCCAGGCGATTCAGGCGCTGAACGCCGGCAAGCACGTGCTGAGCGAGGTCGTCGCCGCGCATACGCTCGAGGAGACGTGGGAGCTGGTCGAGACGGTAGAGAGAACCGGACTGACTTACATGCTCGCGGAAAATTATGTTTTCGAACGAACCGCCATGACGGTTCAGCGGATGGCGGAGAGCGGCGTTTTCGGCGAGATCACCTATCTGGAAGGCGGTTACATTCACGACTTGCGCCACGCCGTTCACGCCGGGGACGGCACGCTGACATGGCGGGGCGAGCTGCACCGCGACTACGACGGGATCAATTACCCGACGCATTCGATCGGCCCGCTGGCGAAGTGGCTCGGGCTCGGCCTCGAAGGCGGGGACCGGCTGGCGGGGTTGTCCGCCATGACTTCGAATTCGCGCGCGTTGCGGCGTTATTTCCAGGATCGGTTCGGCTCCGGCCATCCGGCCGCTCAGGAAGGCTTCTGGAAGCAGGGAGACTCGGCCGTCGCGCACCTGACGACGGAGAGCGGCGTGCTGATCGCGCTTCGGGTCGACTGGACGTCGACCCGTCCGCACCATATGCATCAATACGCGCTGCAGGGGACGGAGGGCGCTTACCTGTCTCGCCGCCACGAAGACGAGGAGGATCTCGTCTGGATCGAAGGGCGTTCGCCCAAGCGGAGGCCTCCGTGGGGAGGAGAGCCGGAAGGCGTCTGGGAGCCGCTCGGCCGCTATCGGGCCGAGTTCGATCCTCCGGCTTGGGCCCGGTTGGATCGGGAGTCCGGCGGCGATGGCGATAGCCGCGGCGGCTCCAACCGGCTGGTGCTCGAGGAGTTCGCTTTGGCCGTCCGGGAGGGCCGGAGGCCGGCGATCGACGTATACGACGCGGCCGAATGGAGCGCGATATTCCCGTTGTCCGTGGAGTCGCGCGCACGGGGCGGGGCTCCGGTGTCGTTCCCCGATTTTCGCGGGAGAGAGAGGAGACGTTGAAGATGGCGGAAGATAGGCAGGACGAGCAGCAAGAAGTGAAGCTGGGAGAGAGGCAGGGGGAAGTGCGGGAAGAGAGAAGGGGTAAGAGGCTGGAAGAGGGGCAGAGCAAGGTTCGGGAAGTTAGGTTTGATGAGGGGCTGGATGTGAGGCAGAGTGATGGGCGGGAAGAGAGACAGAGCGGGAGGCGGGTTGAGGGACGGAGAGAGAAGCAGGGTGAACAGGATGAGGTGCGGGAAGTCAGGCGCGATGAGAGGCTGGATGTGAGGCGGGGTGAGGCGCAGGATGCCAGGCATGATGAGGGGCTGCTGGATATGAGGCAGGGGGAGGTGCGGGAAGAGAGGCTGTTGCCGCAGTTGGTCATGCGGAGAGAGGGTTTGGCCGAGCTGCCTCCCATCCGGCTGCCGGAGCCCGGGTACGAGCTGAGAAGCTTCCAGCCGGGGGACGAGGAGCATTGGGAGCGGCTTGTCGAGAAGGCGTTCGGCTGGCGGCGCGGATTCCGGGAGCGGATCGCGTCTCATTATTATTTTCGGCCGGACCGCGTGCTCTTCGTCTGCCATGACGGGGTGCCCGTAGCGACCGCGTGCGCCTGGCAAGAGACGGAGTGGGGCGAAGACTGCGGGTACTTGCACATGGTAGGCGTGGACCCGGCCTACGCGGGGCAAGGCCTGGGCTATGCGGTCAGCCTGGCCGCCCTGCATCGGATGAGGCTCGACGGCAAGGATCGGGTCGTTCTGGAGACGGACGACTTCCGGTTGCCGGCCGTCAAGACGTACGTGAAGCTGGGCTTCCGCCCCGACGCGCCGACAGAAGAGCTTCAGGCTCGGTGGCGGGAGGTGTTCCGGAAGCTGAACTTGCCTTACGGCGTGAAGGTGTCGTCCGCCACGCGCCCGGGCAGCGCCGCGGCCATGAACGAGGACGCGGTGGTCGTCAACGCGGAAGCTCACGTCTACGGCGTCGTGGACGGGGTATCCGCCATGCTCCCGTACCGGAGCCCGGCGGGGCTCTCCGGCGGGGCTATCGCCGCTCGCCTGCTGGCGGAGGAGCTGGTGGCTCCCGATCCGGGACTTGATCTGCGCGAAGCGGTGCTTCGGGCCAACGCGGAGCTGATGCGGCGCATGGAGGAAGCGGGCGTCGACGTCGCCGGCAAGTGGAAGCGGTGGGGCGCGGTGTTCGCGGTCGCGAAATGGTGCGGCACCCACATTGAATACGTCCAGAGCGGCGACTGCATGCTGCTGGCCCGTTACCGGGACGGAAGCGTGCGAGTGCTGACGCGCAACCAGGTCGCCGAGTTCGATCTGCAGGCGCTGAACGCGAAGCGGCGGCTGCTCGAATCCGGCGGGCTGACGGGCGAAGAGCTCTCCGCTAGGCTGAAGCCGATTTTCAAGTGCAACCGCGACAAGGCGAACGCGCCGGACGGCTACTCCGTCATGAACGGCGATCCGGCGCTGGCCTACACGATGGAATACGGGCGGCTGTCCCGGGCCAACGTCGTACGGCTGTACGCGGTGACGGACGGCATGTTCCACTTCATCGAGAACGACGAAGATCCGCGCAAGTGGGAGAAGCTCGCGGACGCGCTGGACGAGCAAGGCCTCGAGCCGTATATGGACGAGCTGGAGCGGCAGGAGGAGCTCGACGCGTCGTGCGTGAAGCATCCGCGGCACAAGAAGTCGGACGACAAGTCCGCGGTGATCGTGGAGCTGCCCGGCTGCTGAGGGCGAGCGCGGCCTTGTCGAAGCCGGGCGCGGCTTGGTTTGGCTTAGCTTGGGTATTCGATATCGGACGAGAGGGGGCCGCAGCCCCCTCTTTATTCTGTTAGGCCTCCTACTTGGCCAGTTGTTCGATACGCAGCCGAGCCTCTCGCATGATGCCCGCTAACCAATGACTCATCCGACGCGCTACCCATTCTATCCGCATGATTCAAACTAACTAATTCAAGATTCATCCGTTACAGCACCCGAACCTCGTACAAGCCTCCCGTTAACTGGAGTTTCATCCGTTACAGCACCTGAACCTTGGACAAGCCTTCCACGAACTGAAGATTCATCCGTTGCAGCACAATCCATCCTCCTCTCCAAAGCAGTCTCCGGCGGTCTCAATACCGCAATACCGAAAAATTCGGTATTCAGAGCCCCAAGACGTGCCGCGAGTCGTCCCAATCGGTTCGGCCCCCTAATTCC
>NZ_JACJVR010000134.1 GCF_014212175.1 Cohnella xylanilytica
AGGAACAAGTTCGTTCGTCTTGCTTCGTTGTCGCTGCCGTCAGCGGCGACTTGAATAATATATCACAGCCTACGTGCAGGATGCAACCTTTTCTCCGAATTTTTTTCGAACCAAAATCAGCCATTAAGGAAACGGCCGCCCGCTTCCGGAACGAGCCGGAGACGAGCGGCCGCTTATCGCGTATCTATCCGATAACGCCGATCTATCCGCTTACCTGATAACGCGTATCTATCCGATAACGCGTATTATCCGATAATCCGATTAGTCTTGGTCGCGCATGTGCGGGAACAGCAGAACGTCGCGGATGGACGGCTGATCGGTCAGCAGCATGATCAGACGATCGATGCCGATGCCCAGGCCGCCCGTCGGCGGCAGGCCGTATTCCAGCGCGCGGATGAAGTCTTCGTCCAGATCCTGCGCCTCATCGTTGCCCGCGGCCTTCTCTACCATCTGCGCGGCGAAGCGCTCGCGCTGGTCGATCGGGTCGTTCAGCTCGGAGAACGCGTTGGCATGCTCGCGGGCGACGATGAACAGCTCGAAGCGGTCCGTGAACCGCGGATCCTTGTCGTTCTTCTTCGCCAGCGGCGAGATGGCCACCGGGTGCCCCGTGACGAACGTAGGCTGAATGAGCGTATGCTCGACGAACGTCTCGAAGAACGCGTTGACGATGTGGCCGAACGTCATATGCGGCTCGACCGGCACCTTATGCTCCTTCGCCAGACGGTGCGCTTCTTCGTCGGTCATCTCCGCGGTGAAGTCGATGCCGACCGCCTTCTGGATCAGCGAAGTCATCGACTCGCGGCGCCAAGGCGTCGACAGGTCGACCTCCTGCCCCTGGTAAGTGATCTTCGTCGTGCCGAGCACTTCCTTCGCCAGATGCACGATCAGATCCTCGGTCAGCTGCATGATGTCCTTGTAGTCGGCATACGCCTCGTACAGCTCGAGCAGCGTGAACTCCGGATTGTGGCGGGTCGAGATGCCCTCGTTGCGGTAGACCCGGCCGATCTCGTACACCTTCTCGAGGCCGCCGACGATAAGCCGCTTCAGATGAAGCTCGATCGCGATCCGCATATAGAGCTGCATGTCCAGCGCGTTATGATGCGTGATGAACGGACGGGCGGCGGCGCCTCCCGCGATCGCGTGCAGCGTCGGCGTCTCTACTTCCAGATAGCCGCGACCGTCCAGATACCGGCGCATCGATTGGATGATGCGCGAGCGCGTGACGAACGTTTTCTGAACGTCCGGGTTGACGATCAGGTCGACGTAGCGCTGACGGTAGCGCGTCTCCACGTCCTTCAGCCCGTGGAACTTGTCCGGCAGCGGGAGCAGCGACTTCGTGAGCACTTCGAGATCGCTGACCTTGATGGAGGTCTCGCCGGTCTTCGTCTTGAAGACGGTGCCTTGTACCCCGATCACGTCGCCGATGTCGAGCAGGTTGAACGCCTTGTACTTCGTCTCCGGGACCGAATCGGCCCGGACGTAGATTTGGATTTTCCCCGTCAAATCCTGAATATGCGCGAACGAAGCCTTGCCCATCACCCGCTTCTGCATGATGCGGCCGGCCACCGTGACGGGCACGTTCAGCTCGTCCAGCTCCTCGGTCGTCTTGGCGTCGTACTGCTCCAGAATCGGGCCCGCCTGGTGCGTCCGCTCGAACTTCACGCCGAACGGGTCGATGCCCAAGGCCCGAAGCTCGTCCAGCTTGTTGCGCCGAATCGTCAGAAGCTCGCTGAGCTCCGCCGTCTCGTTCTGATTCACTTGTTCCATGATCCGCTATCCCTCCAGCTTATAATGCCTTCATGCTTGTCTATGTCGCCTTACACCGACGATACCGCTACACGTTCAAAGAAGCTTCCGGAGGAAGCTTCATGGAAAAAGGCGATCAGCCCGGCCGTACATGACGCCCCGCTGACCGCCATCCGTTGTCGTTCTCGCGCTTACTTCTTGATATCGACGATTTTGTATTGAATGATGCCCGCTGGAACGTTGACTTCGACCGTCGTTCCCTTCTTCTTGCCAATAATCGTTCGGCCTACCGGGCTCTCGTTGGAAATCTTGTTCTGCAGCGGGTCGGATTCCGCCGTGCCGACGATCGTGTATTCGACGATGTCCCCGAACTCCAGGTCTTCGACGACGACCGTGGAACCGATGCTCACCGTATCGAGATCAATCTCGTCGTTATTGATGATCCGGGCGTTGCGCAGCATCTTCTCGAGGGTAATGATGCGCCCTTCGATGAAGGCCTGCTCGTTCTTCGCGTCTTCGTACTCCGAGTTCTCGCTGATGTCGCCATATCCGATGGCGATCTTGATCCGTTCGGCCACTTCCCGGCGCTTGACCGATTTGAGGTTCTCCAGCTCTTCTTCGAGCTTCTTCAACCCGTCCGGGGTTAGAAGGACTTCCTTGTCGCTCATCTCACCGATCTCCTGTCGAGGGTATGATTTCATGCATCCGAGGCATGAATGGGCTGCGTCGATCTCGTCGCCGGCCGGGCCGCCCTTCGGCGGCATGGCCGTTGCTACTCAATATATGGCGGTTCACCGCTGACATGACACTTGGATGTTCGAACGACCGATAACGCTTACCCGGTCGCGAATATTGTTAACGATTATATTTCAACCCCATGGAAATGTCAATTAGCGGAAAAGCCGCCATTCGCTCGCTCGGAGCGGTCAGTGGACCAGCCGTTCCCCCGTCGCGGAGACGCCCGCCGCCGCTTCTTCGGCGAGCGAATCGACGTACTCCCGAAGCCGCTTCTCCACCGCGGCACGGGTCGTCATCTCCATGATCTCGTTCTTGACGCGCGCCGCCTCCGGAAGCCCCTTCAGATACCAGGCCAGGTGCTTGCGCATCTCGCGGACCGCTTGCCCCTCGCCCTTCAGGTTGATGAGCCGGTCGAGGTGCAGCATCGCGATGCGGATCTTCTCGGCCGGTTCCGGCTCCGGAAGAATCTCGCCGCGCGTCAGGTAGTGGACGGTCCGGTACAGCATCCACGGGTTGCCCAGCGCCCCTCGCCCGATCATGACGCCGTCGACGCCCGTATGGCTCAGCATCCGCTCGGCGTCCTCCGGGGAGAAGACGTCGCCGTTGCCGATAACCGGAATGGAGACGGCTTGTTTAACGTCCCTTATAATATCCCAGTTCGCTTTGCCCGTATACAATTGTTCCCGGGTGCGGCCGTGCACGCTGACGGCGGCGCCGCCCGCGCGTTCGACGGCCTGCGCGTTCTCGATCGCGTAGATATGCTCGTCGTCCCAGCCGATGCGCATCTTGACGGTGACCGGCTTCTTCGCCGCGTCGACCGCGTAGGACACCATCTCGTAGATCTTGTTCGGATCGAGCAGCCAGCGGGCTCCCGCGTCGCACTTCGTCACCTTCGGCACGGGGCAGCCCATGTTGATGTCGATAATGTCGGCGTTCGTGTTCTTGTCGACGAACTTGACCGCCTCGACGAGCGACTCCTTGTCCCCGCCGAAGATCTGCAGGCTGAGCGGCTTCTCGCGCTCGTCGACGAACAGCATCTCCAGCGTGCGCGTGTTGCCGTGCAGAATCGCCTTGTCGCTGACCATCTCCGCGCAGACGAGGCCGCAGCCGAATTCCTTGGCGATGAGCCGGAACGCCGGGTTGCACACCCCCGCCATGGGGGCGAGCACGACGTTGTTGCTCATCTCGATATCGCCTATTTTAAGCATTGCGCTTAGCTCCTTTCTCCCGCGGTCCCTTCAGGGGACCAGATTCGGATTCCTTCCCGCTTCATGGCGTCTTCCGTCGTCCATTCCTTCCACGGATAGCCCGCCTCTTCGCCCGCCCAGACGTCCTTAAGCGGCACCAGCACGAACGACCGCTCTCCCATTCGGGGATGCGGCAGCGTCAGCTCGTCGGTCTCCATGCCGACGTCTTCGTACAGGAGCAGGTCCAGGTCGATGACGCGAGGCCCCCAGCGAAGATCCCGGACGCGCCCCATCTCCTTCTCGATGCCGAGCATGGCCCGAAGCAGCTCGAGAGGGGAGAGAGAGGTGCCGAGAGCGACGGCCATATTCAGAAAAGCAGGCTGCTCCGTATACCCGACGGGGTCGGTCTCGTATATCCGCGAAATCCGCCTCACTTCGATGCCTTGGGCATCGCTTAGGCGGCGGATCGCTTCGCGAAGCGACGCTTCCCGGTCGCCCAGATTGGCGCCGAGCGCCGCGTATGCTTCCCACACGATGGCTTCAATCCTCTGCGGGAACGACGTTGCCGCCTTGGTCCCGGGTTCTCCGAAGCTCCACCGTCACCCCGTCGAATGTAATGTCGAACGGAGGATGCGGCTTCGTGACCGATACGGTCGCTTCGATGATACTAGTATAAGCACCGAGCACCGCGGTTGCAATGTTTCCGGCGAGCGCCTCGATCAGCTTCACGGGCGGTCCCTGGACGATCTCCTTCACCAGCGCGTGAATCTCGGCGTAGTTGACCGTGTCGTTCACGTCGTCGCTCGCGGCCGCCTTGGCCAGGTCGAGACGCAGGTCCAGATCGACGATGAACTGCTGCCCGAGCTTGTTCTCTTCCGGGAACACTCCGTGGTAGCCGTAGAATACCATTCTTTTCAAAACCATACGATCCATCCGTCAGCTTCCTCCTTCGCCGGTTCCGTAATAGGCGATCGCGTCCGTCATGTCCGCGACCCGCCTCATCTGCCGCACGTCGTGCACCCGCACGATCTGGCAGCCCTGCATGATGCCGAGCGCCGTCGTCGCCCCCGTCCCCTCGAGCACGTCGTCCGCCGGAAGACCCAGCGTCTTCTGGATGAACGACTTGCGCGAAGTCGCGAGCAGCACCGGGTACCCGAGACGGTTCAGTTCGCCCAGCCGGCCCATCAGCTCCAGATGCTGGCCGTAATCCTTGGCGAAGCCGAAGCCGGGATCGAGCCAGATGTTCTCGTCCTGGACGCCCGCCGCATGGGCGCGGTCCACGCTCTGACGCAGATCGGCGAGCACGTCCGGCACGAAGTCCGAATAGTCGCGGTCGCGGCGGTTGTGCATCAGGATGACCGGGCAGCCGTAGTCGGCGGCCACCGACGCCATCGCCGAATCGTTCCGGAAGCCCCAGATGTCGTTCAGGATGTGGGCGCCCGCTTCCAACGCATGTCTGGCCGTCTCCGCCTTGTACGTATCGACGCTGATCGGCAGCTTCACCGCTTCGCGGACGGCCCGGATGACCGGCACGATGCGCCGGATCTCCTCCTCCGCCGAGACCGGCTCGTGCCCCGGCCGCGTCGATTCGCCTCCGATGTCGATCAGGTCGGCCCCCTCTTCGGCCATGCGCCTCGCCCTCTCGACGGCGGCTTCCGGGTCGAAGTAACGACCTCCGTCCGAGAAGGAATCGGGCGTGACGTTCAGAATGCCCATGACGAGCGTCCGCCGGCCCAGCTCGAGCCTCAGCCCGTCGTCCCACTCGTAGGTTCGTTGGTAGAAAATCGGCTTCATTCCGCGTCTCCTCTCTCCGCTGCCTTCCGATATTCGCGCATGAGGCGGCGGGCGATCGTTCCGGGCGCCTCCCAGCTTCTCCGCCGGCTGCCGTCTTCGCTCTCCAGAACGGCCGCCGGAACGATCTCCTGGATCGAGTTCGTGACGAAGATCTCGTCGGCTTCCCACAGCCGCTCCGGTCCGTATTCCCCTTCTTCGGCCGGAATGCCGGAGGCGGCCGCCAGCTCCAGCACGTACCGGGCGGTGATTCCGGGAAGCGGCCCTGTCCGGAGCGAAGGAGTATACAGCCTGCCGTCCTTCGCCCAGAAGACGTTGCTCACGAGTCCCTCCACCACGCGTCCTTCCGCATTGAGGAACAATCCTTCGGTGCCGGGGGCGGCCCCTGCGGCGGCAAGCTCTCTTTTGGCAAGGATATTGTTCATATAATGGAAAGATTTTAATCGAACGTCGCCTTCGGGCCCGCTCCGGCGCAGCTTCAGCAGCCGCAGCGGCTTGCCCGGGCGGGTGTCCGGCTCGTCCGGCGGCAGCGGCTTCGCGTAGACGATCTCGCGTGGCCGGTCGTAATCGCCCGCCGGCAGACCGACCGCGCCGTCCCCGGCCGACACCGACCAGCGGATATAGGCGTCTTCCCAGCCGTTGGCGGCGAGCAGGCTCGCGACCGAATCGGCCATGCGCCGCGGATCGGGGACGTAGCCGATGCCGAGCAGGCGGCAGCCCTCCTCGAGCCGGCGCGCGTGCCGTTCGAGCAGCCACGGCTTCCCGCCGTACGTGCGGAACGTCTCGAACAAGCCCATCCCATACAGAAAGCCGTGATCGTAGACGGAGATCACGGCTTCTTCGCTGTTCCTCAATTGTCCGTCGACCAGAAGCTTCATGAACGGATCCCCGACTTGTTCGCCAGGAAGTTGCGAAGCATCGTCAGACCGCTCTCGGTCATGATCGACTCGGGGTGGAACTGCACCCCTTCGACGACGTATTCCTTGTGACGCAGCCCCATGATCTGGCCGTCCGGCGTCTCGGCGCTGATCTCGAGGCAGTCGGGGAGCGTGTCTCTCTTGACCACCAGGGAGTGGTAGCGCGTCGCCGTGAACGGAGACGGGATTCCTTCGAAAATCGTCTTGCCGTCGTGCGAGATCTCGGACGTCTTCCCGTGCATGAGCTCGTCCGCGCGCACGACGTCGCCGCCGAACGCCTGCCCGATCGACTGGTGGCCGAGGCAGACGCCGAAAATCGGGATCTCTCCCTTGAAGCGCTCGATCAGGCCGAGGCTGACGCCCGCCTCGTTCGGCGTGCACGGTCCGGGCGAGATGAGGATGTGGTCCGGCTTCAGAGCCGCGATGCCGTCCAGATCGATCTCGTCGTTGCGGTACACTTGAATGTCTTCGCCGAGCTCTCCCAAGTATTGGACCAAATTATAGGTAAACGAATCGTAGTTGTCGATCACCAGAATCATGACGGTTCCTCCTTAAGGTCCGGCCGGCCTTGGCCGCGCGGATCCGATGACGTACTGTTCGCGGCCGG
Source organism: Cohnella xylanilytica (assembly GCF_014212175.1). GTDB lineage: Bacteria > Bacillota > Bacilli > Paenibacillales > Paenibacillaceae > Cohnella > Cohnella xylanilytica. The sequence goes on from NZ_JACJVR010000134.1 coordinate 6,987, forward strand.
CTCCGTGCCGTTCTGCGTATCGTTCGGCGTGCCGTTCCGCTTATCGTTCCGCGCGCGGTTCGTCGCGCCATTCTGCGTGCCGTTCTGCGTGCCGTGCTTCGTATCGTTCTCCGTGGCGTACCGCCGTCCAGAGCGCCTTGGCCTTGTTCATGCATTCGTAGAACTCGCGTTCCGGATCGGAATCGATGACGATTCCCGCTCCCGCCTGAATGTGACACACGCCGTCCTGGACCGCCATCGTACGGATAAGTATATTAAATTCCATATTCCCGGCGTAGTCAATCCACCCGAGCGATCCGGTATACGTGCCGCGCCGGACCGGCTCCAGCTCTTCGATGATCTCCATCGTGCGGATCTTCGGCGCGCCGGTGATCGTGCCCCCGGGGAAGGCGGCCGCCAGCAGGTCGAACGCGTCCTTGCCGGGAGCGAGCTTCCCTTCCACCTGCGAGACGAGGTGCATGACGTGGGAATAGCGTTCGACCGTCAGCAGCTCCGGCACCTTCACCGTTCCGTAGGCGGCGACCCGGCCGAGATCGTTGCGCTCCAGGTCGACGAGCATGATATGCTCGGCCCGCTCCTTCTCGCTGGCGAGCAGCTCGGCCTCCATCGCCGCGTCCTCTTCCGGGGAGCGGCCGCGCCTGCGAGTCCCGGCGATCGGGCGGGCGCTCATCCGGTCGCCGTCCAGCTTCACGAGCAGCTCGGGCGAAGCGGAGACGAGCTGGAAGTCCGGGAAGCGGACGAAGCTCATGTAAGGGGAAGGGTTGATCCGCCGCAGCCACTCGTACAGGTCTTCGGGCGCGGTGCGGATCGGCCGGCTCTGGCGCAGCGACAGGTTGACCTGGAATACGTCGCCTTGGCCGATATATTCCTGAATGCGCCGGACCGCCTTCATGAAGTCTTCCTTCGACGTCGCGGTGCGGATGCCTTCGTAGGCCTCCACGTTAAGCGGGCCGTCGGAACGGCCTTCCTCGATCGCTTCTTCCATCGCCCGAAGGAAGGCCTGCCCGGCTTCTTCGGCGGCGGACGCGGCGATCTCGTCCCACAGCCGCTTCATCGCTTCGGCGCGGGAAGCCGTTCGCTCGTAGGCGGCCTCTATGTCCCCCGTCTCCGGGGTCGGAACGTGGAGGCAGCAGTAGAGAGCGAGCCGCCGGTGATCGACGACCCACAGCTCGTCCGCCTGCAGGAACGCGTAATCCGGCAGGCCGAGATCGTCGGCGGCGAGCTCCGGCAGCCGCTCGAGCGACCGGGCGACGTCGTAGCTCCAGAAGCCGACGGCGCCGCCCGCGAACCGCGGGGCCCCCTCGGCCAGTGGAGCGCGGTGGCGGAGGAGCCACTCTCGCACGAGCGCGAGCGGAGCGCCCTCCAGGCGGCGGGTCGCGGCGGGCTCCGCCGGCGAAGCCTCGCCGTCGGGGCCCGACTCCGGCTCTTCCGGCCCCCATTCGATCGCCTCGGCTCGACGGCCTTTGCCGCGAATGAGGGCGTTCGGCCGAAGCCCGAGGTACGTGTATCGTCCCTCCTTGCCGCTCTCCAGCACGAAGGCGTGGCCCCCCGCCTTCTCCCAGGCCCGCTTCCAGAGCGGCATCCGGTCCTCCCCGGGCCGAAGGTCATACTCCGCGACGTAGGGGAGCTTCGTATACGCCATCTCCTCCCTCGTCCACCGTACCCACTGTTCCAACGTCGTTCCTGTCTTCTCCACGCCGTTCCTCCCGTGCGTTTCCGTCCGCGCATTTTCCTTATTATAGCGAATTACGGCCTTCGTACCAATCGGACGAACGAGTTCGTCCGGTTCTGATTAATAATCTCCTCCTCTGCTTAATATAACCATGCGAGGAATCAGCGAACGATCGAGGAGGATCGACATGGGCCTGCCCACTTACCCCGAATCTTATTGGCTCGCCACCGCGAGCATGCCTTCCTACGGGAAGCTCGAAGAGGATCTGTCGACGGAAGTCGCCGTCATCGGCGGGGGGATCGCCGGCATCACGACCGCGTGTCTGCTCGCCCGGGAAGGCAAGAGGGTCGTTCTGGCGACGGCCGACAAGCTGCTGAACGGGACGACCGGCTACACGACCGCCAAGCTCACCGCGCAGCACGACCTGATCTACGACGAATACATCGGCCACTTCGGCGAGGAGAAGGCCCGGCTCTACTACGAAGCGAACATGGAAGGGCTGGAGTTCGTCCGGCGGCTCGTCTCCGAGGCCGGCATCGATTGCGACTTCGCCGAAGAAGACGCGTGGATCTACACGAATTCGGGCTCCAAGCTCGAAGCCGTCGAGAAGGAGTACGAGGCCTACAAGCGGCTCGGCATCCCCGGCTCGCTCGAGAAGAGCATCCCGCTGACCGTTCCGGCGCGGCTCGCCGTCGTTATGCGCGGACAGGCCCGCTTCCATCCGGTGCCGTACTTGCGGCATCTGACGGAGGAATTCGTTCGGCTCGGAGGGCGGATCTTCGAGGACACGACGATCGACAAGGTGGAGGAAAACGGGGATACCGTTACCGTAACGAGCGCGGACGGCCGGACGATTACATGCGGCGACGCCGTGTCTTGCTCGCATTTTCCGATTCCGGACAGCGGCTTCTACTTCGCCCGGCTTCACTGCGAGAGCTCGTACGCGATCGCCGTCCGCGCTCCGGGCGAGCTGCCCCGCGGCATGTACATCAGCGCGGAGAAGCCGAACCGCTCCGTGCGGACGATCACGTACGGCGGGGAGAAGCTGCTGCTGCTCGGCGGCGAGTCGCACAAGGTGGGCCAGAAGGAGCCCGGCTTCGTGCATTACGAGGCTCTCGAGGACTTCGCGAAGAAGGAGTTCGGGGCGACGGACATCGTGTACCGCTGGTCGGCCCAGGACTTCGAGGCGACGGACAAGCTGCCGTACATCGGGCATGTCTCGGAGGGCAAGAAGCATATCTATGTCGCGACCGGCTTCCGCAAGTGGGGCATGACGACGTCGGTCGTCGCCGCCCGGCTGCTGACCGACCTGATCCTGGGGCGGGACAACCGGTACGCGGAGCTGTACAGCCCCTCGCGCTTCCACGCCGATCCGGACGTGGGCACGCTCGCGAAGGAGAACCTCAACGTCGCGGGGCAGCTCATCTCCGGCAAGCTGGAGTGGGTGCGGCGCAAGCCGGAGGATCTCGGCCCGGACGAAGGCGGGCACGTGCGGGTGAACGGCCGCAAGGCCGGCGCGTACCGGAGCCCCGAGGGCGAGCTGTTCGTCGTGGACACGACGTGCCGGCACATGGGCTGCGAGGTGGCGTGGAACGACGGGGACCGGACTTGGGATTGCCCGTGCCACGGCTCGAGGTACACGTTCCGCGGCGAAGTGATCGAAGGTCCCGCGAAGAAGGACCTCGAGCGGCTGAGCTAGGGCCGACGCGGACCGGGTGGCGGGATCGCGAGTGGCAGAGCGAGAGGATCTCGAGTTGCCGGGCAGGGGAATCCGACTCGGCGAGGAGCCATCCCGCGAAGGCGAGCTCTCCCGAACGCCGGGAAGCTCTAACGGATCGAGGAGACGCTATTTGGCTGCGGGAAGCCGTTATTTGAAAGCTAACGGATCGTAGCGACGCTATTTGACGGATTTCGGGGTTAAAGAGGGCTTCCGGGCCGCAATAAGGTCTCTGGGATCCGTTAGCATTGAGAATCGCGCATTTTCGGCCAAATAGCATCGATTGGATCCGTTAGCCCGCCGCATTCTCGTCTGTACCTGCCCTCCCTGCGCCTAACACGCAAAAAAACCCGATCCGCGCGGAGCGAATCGGGGTTTCTTTTTTTCGACTTACCGATAGATTAGTTCTCAAAGTTGAACAGCGGCGTGGACAGGTAGCGTTCGCCGTTCGAAGGCACGACCGCGACGACGCGCTTGCCTGCGCCCAGCTCCTTGGCGACCTTCAGAGCCGCGAAGATAGCCGCGCCGGAGGAGATGCCGACGAGCAGGCCTTCCTTCTTGGCGACCGTGCGGGCCGTCTCGAACGCTTCTTCGTTCTCGACCGTAACGACTTGGTCGTAGATCTCGCGGTTCAGGATCTCCGGCACGAAGTTCGCGCCGATCCCTTGGATCTTGTGCGGGCCCGGCTTGCCGCCGGACAGGATCGGGGATGCGGCCGGTTCGACCGCGACGATCTTGATGTTCGGGAAGTTCTTCTTCAGCACTTCGCCGGCCCCCGAGATCGTGCCGCCGGTGCCGATGCCGGCTACGAAGGCGTCCAGCTTGCCGTCGTAGGAGTTGATCGCTTCCACGATCTCCGGACCGGTCGTCTCGCGGTGAATCTTCAGGTTAGCCGGGTTCTTGAATTGCTGCGGGAGGAAATAGCTCGGGTTCTCGGCCGCGAGTTCTTCCGCCTTCTTGACGGCTCCGTTCATGCCTTCGGATCCCGGAGTCAGAACGAGTTCGGCGCCGTACGCGCGAAGCAGGTTGCGGCGCTCCAAGCTCATCGTCTCCGGCATGACGAGAATCGCGCGATAGCCCTTGGCCGCCGCGACGAGCGCCAGGCCGATCCCGGTGTTGCCGCTGGTCGGTTCGACGATCGTGTCGCCCGGCTTCAGCTTGCCTTCTTGTTCGGCCACTTCGATCATGCTGATCGCGATACGATCCTTGACGCTGGAGCCCGGGTTCTGGTATTCCAGCTTCACGTAGATCTCCGCGCTGCCTTCCGGTACGATGCGGTTCAAGCGGACGAGCGGCGTATCCCCGATCAGATCGGTGACGTTCTGTACGATTCTTGGCATGACAGAATTCCCTCCCAAAATATGGAGCGGCACGTTGCCGCCCGGCTGCGTTAATCCGACTAAATCAGTCGGTATTCATCTTCTCCCATCTTATCAACGATAGGCGGGATTGTCAATAGCTGGCGCCCCGGCTGCGCGCCCATCCGGCGGGAAAAATCGCCGAAATAACCGAGAAAAGCAGCCGAAGCTCCTGGATCACGTAAGCGCATTCATCAACAAAGGCTCGAGAGATGCGGAAAAGCAAAATATCCGAAAAACATCGACAGGATGAAAGCATGACGAGCGCAAAAAGCGCAACCCGCGCAAAGGGCGCAAGAGCACAATGAACGCAAGTTGCATAAAAGCACATTTAGCGCAGATAGCGTGCAATGCGCAAAAAGATGCAAAACGCAAAAAGCATGCAATACGCAAAAAGCATGCAAAGCGCAAGTCACGCAAAAGCGGGAATGCGTTCCCGCATCCCCGCTTCACGGCTTCAACTTCAAGGATGAGTCCAGTACCTCCGCTTCGTACTTCGCCAGCAAGGCCTCTTCCAGTTCGGCCATCGGAGCGGCCTGCTCCAGAGCCAGCTGCTTGCGCGCTTCCCTTCTCGCCGCCTCCGGGCTCATGCCGTTCGTGACCTCGCGCCCCGTCAGCTTCACGAGCTCGTAGCCGCTTGCCGTCTCCACGGGTCCCGCCGTCTGCCCGACGTCGAGCTCCGCGGCGGCTTCGAGCAGAGCGGAGTCGGTGAGCGGGTCCTCCGCGTCGATCCATCCCATGTCCCCGCCCGAGTCGGCCGTGAACGAATCGATCGATCTCTCGCCGGCCAGCTTCTCGAACTCTTCGCCCTTCTCCAGCTCCTTCAGCACGTCGCCGGCCTCCTCCGGAGTAGCCAGGACGATATGGGAGAGCCGAAGCTCCGTTCGCGGGCCGAACTCCTCCGGATGCTCCCGGATGTAGCTCTCGATCTTCGAGTCCGGCACCTCGACGGGCAGAATCGCCAGCTGCTCCAGCTGGAGCCGATACTTGGCGTCCCTTCTCACTTCTTCCGGATCCATGCCGAGCTGCTCCCGGATCGACGCGTAGAATTCCTCTTCGCTGTCGTACCCCTCGCTCATTCTTCGCAGCTCCTGATCCACTTCTTCGTCCGTTATCGCGATCCCCTTTGCTTCCGCTTCCTGTTCAACGGCAATTCGCAGCATCAGCGTGCGCAGCGTCTGCGAGCCGTAGCTCGCCAGCAGCTGCTGAACGAGCTGCTGCCTCGTGATCGGCTTCCCTCCGACGACCGCGACCGTCTCGTCCGCTGGGGCGGACGGGCTGTCGGACGGAGCTTCGGAGGAGGCGCCCGGAGGCAGCCCCCCCTTCGGAACGGCCGGAGGCGGGCTGGCATCCGTCGATTGCCGGGACATACAACCCGTCTCGCCGATCAATACGCACGAGAGGGCGAGCAGAACGATCGGCCCGTATCGCCGCTTCGTCCGCTTCATCACATCATCCCCTAATCAGTTCGAAGTCGCCCGCTCAAGGAGCTCCTTCAATTGCTCTTCCTCGAAGCGGTAGGTCTCGTTGCAGAAGTGGCAATGGACCTCCGCGTGGCCGTCTTCGTCGATCAGTTGGCGCAGCTCTTCCGCTCCGAGGCTGATGAGCGTCCGTTCGACGCGCTCCATCGTGCATTGGCAGACGAATCGGGGCTCGATCTCTTCGTGGATGACGAAGTCGTCGCCGACGAGGAACTTCAGAATGCCTTCCGGAGTCTCCCCTTGATCGAGCAGCGACGTCACGTGGGGCATCGCTCCGACCGCGTTCTCCAGCCGGACGAGCTGCTCTTCCGTGAGTCCCGGCATGACCTGAACGACGAAGCCGCCCGCATGGATGACCGAGTTGTCCGTGTCGACGAGCACGCCGAGCCCGACGGCGGACGGAGTCTGCTCCGACGAAGCGAAGTAATAGGTGAAGTCTTCCGCCAGCTCGCCCGAGATCAGCGGCACGCTTCCGCGGTACGGCTCCTTCAGCCCGAGGTCCTTCGTCACGTTCAGGAACCCGGTCGTGCCGACCGCTCCGGCGACGTCGAGCTTGCCGTGCTCGTTGCTCGGCAGATGGACGTGCGGATGGTCGACGTACCCTCGCACTTCCGCCTTCGCGTTCGCGTCGACGACGATCTGGCCGATCGGGCCGTCGCCTTTGACCTGTATCGTCAGCTTCTCGTCGCCCTTGAGCATGAAGCCCATCATGGCGGCGGCCGTCGCCGTGCGCCCGAGAGCGGCCGTCGCGGTCGGATAGGTGTCGTGGCGGCGCTGCAGCTCGCGGGCGAGCTCGGTCGTTCGGGCGGCGAACACGCGAATGGCGCCGTTCCAGGCCGTTCCCCGCACCAGTTGATCTTTCATGCGATTGCGCTCCTTTGTTCCCGGAGAAGGCAGAGCGCCCTCTCCTCTAATTAGACGTTGCGCTCGTAAATAATGCGAAGACCTTCCAGCGTCAGCATCTCGTCGACGGTATCGATCGTCTCCGTCTCTTCCGCGATCAGCCGGGCCAAGCCTCCCGTGGCGACGACCTTCGGCTCCACCTTATGCTCCCTGCGGATCCGGTTCACGATGCCGTCCACCTGTCCCGCGTAGCCGTAGATAATGCCCGACTGCATCGCGGCCACCGTATTGCGCCCGATGACGTGGCGGGGCTTGCTCAGCTCGATGCGGGGAAGCTTCGAGGCGCGCTGGTACAGCGCCTCCGCCGAGATCCCGACTCCCGGCATGATGACCCCTCCGAGATACGTGCCGGACGGGTCGATGTAGTCGAACGTCGTCGCCGTGCCGAAGTCGACGACGACGAGCGGCGCCCCGTAGCGCTCCAGCCCGGCTACCGCGTTGACGATCCGGTCGGCCCCGATCTCCTTCGGGTTCTCGTACCGGATGTTCAGCCCCGTCTTGATCCCGGGACCGACGATCAGCGGCTCATGTCCCGCGTACTTGCGGAACAGCTGCTCGAGCGTGGGCATGAGCGGAGGTACGACGCTGGACAGAATGACGCCCTTGATCTCCTCCGCCTTCACGCCGGCGATCTGGAACAGGTTCGTCAGCAGAATGCCGTATTCGTCCACGGTCGAAGAGCGGTTCGTGCTGAGTCTCCAATGCTGCTTAAGCGCGGGGCCGTCGTACAGACCGAGCACGATGTTGGTATTCCCGACATCGACGACTAGAATCACGACGGTTCCCCCTTCTTCTTCTCGTTCAGATCGAGGCTGATGTCCAGCGCCTGGAACGAGTGGGTCAGGCTGCCGACGGAGATGATGTCGACGCCGGTCTGCGCCACCTCGCGCACTCGCTCCGCGCGCATGCCGCCGGACGCTTCCACGAGCACGTGCGGCGCGATCTCGCGCAGGCGGACGACCGCTTCGCGCATCGCTTCCGTCGACATGTTATCGAGCATCACGATGTCCGCGCCCGCCCGCGCGCCTTCCTCCGCCTGCTCGAGAGATTCCGCCTCGACTTCGACCTTCATCGTGTGCGGCACCCGGCTCTTCGCCGCCAGCACGGCGGCGCGGACGCCTCCCGCCGCCTTGATGTGATTGTCCTTGATCATGACGGCGTCGTACAAGCCGAAGCGGTGATTCGACGCGCCGCCGACTCTCACCGCGTACTTCTCCAGCGTCCGGTGCCCCGGCGTCGTCTTGCGCGTATCCGCGATGCGGGCCGGGTACCCTTCGGCCGCCTCGACGTAGGCGCGCGTCACGGTCGCGATGCCGGACAGCCGCTGCAGCAGGTTCAGCGCCAGCCGCTCTCCGGTCAGAAGGCTGTGCGTCGAGCCTTCCACGACGGCGAGAACGGTTCCCCGCTCGACCCGGTCGCCGTCCGCGGCCAACGCCTCGAAGTTCAACGTCGGATCGACGACGTCGAAGACGAGCCGCGCCAGCGGAATGCCGGCCAGAATGCCGGAAGCCTTCGCGTGGATAATCGCCCGCGACTGGTGCCCCTCCGGCACCGTCGCCATCGTCGTCACGTCGCCGCTTCCGATATCTTCGGCCAGCCAGGCCCGGATCTGGCCGCGCACCGCTTCCACCGCCGGTCCGCCGATTCTCCAGTCGCTCTCGCGTTCAAACATGGCCGACGACCTCCTCGCCTATCGCTTTTTCCCGTTGCAGAATCGTATGCTTCCGCCAGTTCGCGTCGTCCCGCTCGGGGAAGTCCTCGCGGTAATGCGCTCCCCGGCTCTCCTCGCGGGACAGGGCCGCCTCCGTCATCAGCAGCGCGCACGTCAGCAGATTCGCGAACTCCAGCTCCTCGCGCTTCGTCAGGCACGACTGGAACAGCGGCAGCTGCCGCTTCAATTCGTCCAAGCCCTTGCTCAACCCCGCCGCGTTCCGCCGCAGCCCGACGTAACGGACCATCGTCTTCTGCAGCTTCAGCCGGCGCTCGACGACCGTTCCCATCAGGGATCCGTGCCGGCCTTCCGCGCAGCCGGTCCGCATCCTTCCTTCCGCCGGCGGCAGCCGGTCGATCCGTTCCACGATGCGGCGGCCGAACACGATCGCTTCCGACAACGAGTTGCTGGCGAGGCGGTTGGCCCCGTGCACGCCGGTCGAAGACGCTTCGCCGCAGGCGAACAGCCGCTGGATGTTCGTCTCCCCGTGCAGGTCGGTGCGGACCCCGCCCATCATATAATGGGCAGCGGGCGCGACCGGAATCCAGTCCGTCGTCAGATCGAGCCCGTAATTCAAGCAGAATTCGTAGATGGTCGGAAAACGGTGCTTGATCAGCTCGGGGCTCTCGTGCGTGATGTCGATGTAGACGTACGTGGACTTCGTCGCTTCCATCTCGCTAAGGATAGCCCGGGCGACGACGTCGCGCGGAGCCAGCTCCAGCTGCGGGTGGTAACGGTCCATGAACCGCTCCCCGTTGATATTGCGAAGAACGGCGCCTTCGCCGCGCACCGCCTCCGAGATCAGGAAGCGCGGGGCGCCCGGATAGCAGAGCGAGGTCGGGTGGAATTGGTTGAACTCCATGTCCCGGATAACCGCTCCGGCCCGGTAAGCCATGGCAATCCCGTCGCCCGTGGCGACCTCCGGGTTCGTCGTGTAGCGATACAGCTGCCCCGTTCCGCCGGTGCACAGAATCGTGGCCTTGCCGCGGACGACGACGCGAGAGCCGTCCGGCTTCTGGACGAGCGCGCCGAGGCAGACGCCGTCCTCGGTCAGCAGGTCGATCGCGAAGTGGTCGTCCCACAGCTCGATGCCCGGATTGTCCTGCACCTTCTTCGCGAGGGCCCGGACGATCTCGAATCCGGTCGCATCCCCGTTGGCGTGCAAAATTCGGCGCTGACTATGGGCTCCTTCCTTAGTCAGCGCGAAGTGTCCGTCCTCTTCGTCGAAGATCGTTCCGTACCGGATCAGCGCCTGCACGCCCTCGGGCCCTTCGTGCACGAGAACGTCGACCGCTTCGGGATCGCACAGCCCCGCCCCGGCGATCAGCGTATCCTGGCGGTGGAACTCCGGGGAATCCTCCTCGGAGATGACCGCCGCGATGCCGCCTTGCGCGTAGCGGGTGTTGCTGTCGAACAGGGATTTCTTCGTGATCATGAGAACGCGGTTGTTCTTGCTCGCCTTGATCGCCGCGAACAGCCCGGCGATGCCGGCCCCGATGACGATGACGTCGGTCTCGTGGACGGGCAGCCCGTCCGGATCGAAATCGACCAAGTAACGTGGAATCATGTTAGAGGACTCCTAACGAAGAGAGTAGCGCATGCTACTTGACTTGCAGCATGCGCTCCAGCGACAAACGGGCTTTATCGGCGACGTCTTCCGGAACATGGATTTGCGGTTGCATCGTCTCCAGGGCGCGAACGACCTTCTTCAGGTTGTTGACCTTCATGTTTGGGCACACCAGGAACTTCGAAGCGAAGTGGAACGTCTTGTCGGGACTGTCGAGACGGAGCTGATAGCCGGTTCCGTCCTCCGTGCCGACGATGAATTCCTTGCAGTCCGACTCCTTGCAATACTTCAGAATGCCGGTCGTGCTGCCGACGTAGTCCGCCAGCGCGACGACTTCCGGACGGCATTCGGGGTGGACGACGAACTGAGCGTTCGGGTGCTTCGCCCGCATCTCGTGGACGTCCTTGACCGTCAGCATGTCGTGCGTGTTGCAGTAGCCTTCCCAGATGATCATCTTCTTGTCGGTGTACTGGGAGACGTAGTGGCCGAGGTTCTTGTCCGGGCACCAAATGATCTCGTCCGCGTCGACCGAGTTGACGACCTTGATCGCGTTCGACGAGGTGCAGCAGATGTCCGTCTCCGCCTTCACGTCGGCCGACGAGTTGATGTAGGTGACGACTTTGGCGTTCGGGTGCTTGGCCTTCAGCTCCCGCAGGCCGATCGGGTTGACCATGTCGGCCATCGGGCAGCCGGCGCGCTCGTCGGGGACGAGAACCGTCTTGTTCGGAGCGAGAATCTTCGCGCTCTCTCCCATGAAGTGGACGCCGCAGAACACGATGACGTCCGCGTCCGTCGCCGCCGCCTTCTGGGCGAGCAGGAACGAATCGCCGCGGAAGTCGGCTACTTCCTGGATCTCGTCGCGCTGATAGTAGTGGGCGAGAATGATGGCGTTGCGTTCCTTCTTCAGCTGCAGAAGCCTCTCCCGCAGCTCGCGGTTCTGTTCGGCCTTGCGTTCCAAAGCCAATGCTTCCATGATGAATTCTCCTCCCTGAGGCCTAGTCGCCCGGGTCTGATGATTGAGAAGCCGCGCCGCGGGGCGCGCCAAGCTTGCCAAGTTTGTGAATATAAGCACAAAGACGAAGACGACGAAGCCCTGCCTCTGTTTGATACGGGGATCGTTTAACAACTAATTTACACTCGCTACGGAACCCTGTCAATTGATGTTGCGCAAAAACAGGCGACCAAATGTCAGGGAAATCCGGGCGGAACTCCCTGAAGCGAACAACCCCCGATCCCAAGCGGGATTCGGGGGTTGCGAATGCGGTCTGGCCGCGTTACTTGGACTCTTCCGATCCGTCGTCCGGACGTTGGTCCGGCACCGGCGGAACCGGCTCGTCGTCGCGGGTCTGGATGCGGACCTTGACGTTGCCGAGCGTGTCGACCGTCGGCTCGAGGGAGGTCGGCTCCGACTCGGACGAAGAAGAGGAACCGCCCGTCTCGCCCGCGCCTTCGATCGAGCCCTTCTCCAGCAGACGCTTGATCTGCTCGAGCTCGAGGGTCTCTTCCTCGAGAAGGGTCTTCGCCAGGAGATGCATCTCCTCGCTCTTCTCGGTCAGCAGCTTCTTCGCCCGATCGTAGCACGATTGGATGATCGTCTGCATCTCGAGGTCGATCTCGTAGGCGATCTTGTCGGAGTAGTTCTGCTCGTGCCCGAGGTCGCGTCCGAGGAACACTTGCCCCTGCGAGCTGCCGAACTGCATCGGCCCGAGCTTGTCGCTCATGCCGTATTCCATGATCATGCTGCGGACGATGCTCGTCGCTTGCTTGAAGTCGCTGTAGGCGCCGGTGCCGATCTCGCCGATGTACAATTCCTCGGCGACGCGGCCCGCGAGCAGCCCGGTGACCTTATCCAGCAGCTCCTGCTTCGTCACGAGCATGCGGTCTTCCTTCGGAAGCATGATGACGTAGCCGCCCGCGCGTCCGCGCGGAATGATCGTCACCTTGTGCACCATGTCGGCGTGCTCGAGGAAGTAGCCCGCGATCGTGTGGCCGGATTCGTGGTACGCCACGATCCGCTTCTCGCGATCGCTGATGACGCGGCTCTTCTTCTCCGTGCCGACGATGACGCGGTCGATCGCTTCGTCGACTTCGACCATCGCGATATCCTTCTTGTTCTTGCGCGCCGCCAGAAGCGCCGCTTCGTTCAGCAGGTTCTCCAGATCGGCGCCGGTGAAGCCGGTCGTCCGCTTGGCGATCGTGTCCAGCTTGACGTCCTTGGACAGAGGCTTGTTGCGGGCGTGAACCTTGAGCACCGCTTCGCGGCCCTTGACGTCCGGACGGTCGACCGTGATCTGGCGGTCGAAGCGGCCCGGGCGCAGCAGCGCCGGGTCGAGGATGTCGGGACGGTTCGTCGCCGCGACGATGATGATGCCTTCGTTCGCGCCGAAGCCGTCCATCTCGACGAGCAATTGGTTCAGCGTCTGCTCGCGCTCGTCGTGTCCGCCGCCGAGGCCCGCGCCCCGCTGACGGCCGACGGCGTCGATCTCGTCGATGAAGATGATACACGGAGCGTTCTTCTTCGCGTTCTCGAACAGGTCGCGAACGCGGGACGCGCCGACGCCGACGAACATCTCGACGAAGTCCGAACCGGAGATGCTGAAGAACGGAACGCCGGCTTCGCCCGCTACGGCGCGGGCGAGCAGCGTCTTACCGGTACCCGGAGGGCCCACGAGCAGGACGCCCTTCGGAATGCGGGCGCCGAGGGCCGCGAACTTGCGCGGATCCTTGAGGAACTCGACGACTTCGACGAGCTCCTGCTTCTCTTCGTCCGCTCCGGCCACGTCCTCGAAGGTAACTCGCTTTTTCTCTTCATTATAAAGACGCGCGCGGCTCTTGCCGAAGTTCATGACCTTGCCGCCGCCGCCCTGCGCCTGATTGATCAGGAAGAAGAACAGGATGAACATAATCACGAACGGGATTATCGATGTCAGGAAAGTCAGCCAGAAGCTCTCGCCCTTCATCTTCTGCCAAGTAACCTGCGCGCCGTTGTTGATGGCCGTGTCCGTCAGGTCCTTGACCGCGTAATCGGCGAGGGGGAACCGTCCGCCGAACGCATCGCTCTTCTGATTCGCTGGTTTGTCATTTTCTTTATAATGACCGGTGACCAGATAGGAACCGCTGTCGATCTGCAGCCTGAGGTCCTTGACTTTGTCCTGCTGCACGATCGCGATAAGCTGGTTGTAATTCAGTTCTTCCGTCGTCTCGCTCTTGCTGATGAAGAATTGCACGATTCCGACGGTCACCAAAAATATAAGCAGATAAAAGCCTGTGTTGCGGATGATCCGATTCATCCCTGACCTCCTCCCGACACGCTTACATCATTTTACCATAGCCTGTCTTGGCATCACAATAGAACGGGCAGTACGGGCCGACGATCGGACGGACGCGGAATTAGGCTCGCTTCAGCTCGAATAAATCTCGGGCTTCAGCACTCCCACGAACGGCAGATTGCGGTACTTCTCGGCGTAATCGAGGCCGTAGCCGACGACGAACGCGTCCGGGATGACGAACCCGGTGTAGTCCGCGTTCAGATCGACGGTTCTGCGGCCCGGCTTGTCGAACAGGGCCACCACGTGCACCGACAACGCGTTGCGGCGCTCCAGCACGTCGATGATATAGCTCAGCGTCAAGCCGCTGTCGATGATGTCTTCGACGATGATGACGTCCCGGCCTTCGACCGAGGTGTCCAGGTCTTTGACGATTCTGACTTCCCCGGAGGACCGGGTCGAGTTGCCGTAGCTGGAGACGGCCATGAAGTCGAGCGCGATCGGAACCGTGATGTTCTTCGCGAGGTCCGCCATAAAAATAAAGGCGCCCTTCAGCACGCAGATGACGAGCGGGTTGCGCCCTTCGTAATCGCGGCTGATGGCTGCACCCAATTCGCGGACTTTCGCCTGGATCTGTTCTTCCGTGTAGAGTGTTTCTTGAATGTCGTTCAGCAAGAGAGGACCTCCCAGTCCGAATTAATAAACGGTATGATGGCGTTACTTCGAACATGCCGCCGTTTCGATGCCGCTCGTCCGCAGCTCCCCTTCCACCCGAACCCGAACCGTCGCCTTGCCTTCCGTCGGCGGCGCGTGGCGGGACCGGCGCATCCCGGGGATCCACAGGACGCGTCCCGAAGCGTCGACCAGCAGCGGCAGCCCGTCCCGAAGAGACTTCGGCACTTTGGCGTCAACGAACATATCTTGCACTTTTTTGGACCCGTTTAATCCCATCGGCTCGATCCGGTCTCCGGGACGGCGGTTCCTTATGGCAAGCGGGAATTCGAGAGACGATTCGTCAAAAAAAGCCTCCCAGCGCGAATCCGGCGGAGAGGGGCTGGGCGCATCCGTTCGGCTCAGCAGGAACGAGGCTCGGGCCTCGGGCACGTCCACGCGGGCTTCGGGCCCCGGGACCTCGTACGAGAACGGTCCGCGCGCCGGACGAACCGGCCCGACGTACGCTTCTTCGTATTCGCGGCTCAAGATCCAGCCGTTCCCGATGTCGATCCGGATGACGGACGGCTCCTCCGCGGCGATCGCCGACGCCGTCTCCTCGACCCGTTCATAATCGAAGGAGAACGAAGACGGCTCAACATAGTTCAATATTAGTTTAATCACCCTGCGTTGTAAAGCGACGTGGAGGCCGCGGAACCGCCTCCGGTCCAGCATCCAGCCCTCCCCCGCGCGGACCGCCGCCGAGGCGAGCGCCTTCTCGGCTTCCGCTTCCATATAATCGTTCTCGATCGCCGCCATCTCGGACAACCGGATGAGGGAGGCCCGCACTCGCGGATTATAGGTCTCCAGCATCGGCAGCAGGTCAAGCCGAATCGCGTTGCGCGTGTAATGGCGGTCGGCGTTGCTGCTGTCGAACGCGTAAGGAACCGAGTTGCGCTCTCCATATTCAAGAAGCTCACATTTGGTTATACGCAGCAGGGGCCGGATCAGTTCCAATTCCTTTTCCTCCCGCCTGGCCGGAATTCCCGCCAGTCCCGCGATGCCCGTCCCGCGCAGAATTCGCATGAGCACCGTCTCCGCCTGATCGTCGGCGTGGTGGGCGAGCGCGATCGTCCGCGCTCCCGCGCCGCGAGCGACGTCCAGCAGATAGGCGTAGCGCTTCTCGCGGGCTGCTTCCTGCGGATTCAGGCCGGAGGACGCGATGTACGCGGGCACGTCGATGGCGATCGTCTCGCAGGGAACGCCCCACTCCGCCGCCGTCCGCTTCACCAGCTCCTCTTCCGCGTCGGCCTCGGCCCCGCGGAACCGGTGGTTGACGTGGGCGGCGACGACGCGGAAGCCGTCCTCCCTCGCCATCTCGCGAAGGAGATGAAGGAGGACCATGGAGTCGGGTCCCCCGGACACGCCGGCCACGACGGTCCGGCCCGGAGCGCGCCAGCTCTCTCCCGAGGTCGCCTCCCTCACCCGAAGCAGAAGCTCGTCCATGCTCTCTCCCCTTCTTTTCTACCCTTATATCTATGGCCCCGCCCGCTTCGACGCTACTTCAGCAGCCAGAAGGCCGCGGCCGAAGCGCACAGAAGCGCGGACAAGGCGAACAGCCCCTTCATCCATCCGGGGACCCTCGCCGCTTCGCCTCCCTTGACGCCTTGGGCGGCTTGCAGCTGGGCGCGCCACAGCTCGCGGGCTTCGTCCGTGTCGCGGAACCGGCCCTCGAGCGCTCTCTCGATCCAGGGCTCCATCGGCTTCAGCGCCGCGTTCGTCCGAACGAGCGCGAGCAGCTCCCTCGGGTGCCGGTTCTGGGGCAGCAGCGTCCGGGTCAGGTTCATGAGCCGCTTCCCGTCCAGCACGTGAATCCACAAGACGGCGAAGGCGAACCAGTCATAGCCTGGGTCGGCCGTCCGGGTTCCCGCCGCCCAATAACCCCTGTCGTAAATCTCGGTGAACTGCCTCACGCCCCGGCCCATCGCCGTCATGCCCCCGAAGTCGACGAGGGCGACGCGCCCGTAGCTGCCGACGAGGATGTTGTCGTTCTTCAGGTCGCCGAACGCCCAACCGGCCGCGTGCAGCTCGGCGAGCCGCTTGAGCAGCCGGTAGCCGATGACCCCGAACCACTGCTCCCCGTGCTGCCGCAAGTAAGAGCGAACCGGGACGCCCGGCACGTACTGCATCACATAAAAGGAAGCTTCCCGGCCGCCGACAGCGGCATCGTCCACGTCCAGCAGAAAAGGCGGGCGCCCGCGCTCCCGCCGGTCCAGCGAAGCGAGCACGTTGGCTTCCGCCTGCAGTTCCGCCGTCTCGTTGCCGATCTTGAGCGCGTAGGTCGAGCGCCCGCTGCCGACCAGATACACTTGCCCGTTGGAGCCGATGCCGAGCAGCTTCTCCACCCGGTAGCTTCTTCCGTTCCACTTGCCGCTTAATATCGTTCCCGGCGGCAGCTGCTGCTTCTCAGACGACGTAATCACTCCGCACCCCGTCGGTATCGTCCCGCCTGTTCGGCGAAGACGGTTGTACAGGTTCTGACATGATCTTACCACAAGTCTCCCGGAAAAACTCGACGACCCTCAGGAGAGCCGGCCCCGTCGGTGTCGTGCCCCGCATGCGGATTCGCCCGAACAGCGCCTCGATCCTCGCGGTCGAATCCATCCACGAAGCGTCCATCACGCACGGCTCGCGGTCGGAGTCCCCCGGGAAGTGGAACACCGCCACGGCGCTGTCTCCCGCCCTCGACTGCAGGCTGAGCGCCAGGTCGCGGATCGCCTCGGAGACGGCGGACAGCTTCGGCTTCATGCTCGCGCTGGCGTCGATCAGCAGGGCCACGCGAAGCGTCGCGGTCTCCCCGAGGTCCTCCATCACTTGCACGACTTCGGCCCGCTTGGACGGCGGCAGCGCCGCGACCGAATCGACGCCCAGCAGGTGGCGCAGCTCCTGGTTGACGGCCTGCTGGATCGTGCCGACGACCGTCTGCCGGGTCATCATCTGCACCGTCTGCGACAGCTGCCGAGACGAGACGATGCGGCTCATGCCGCCGCCCGCCCGGGCGATCTCCGCGATCTCCGTCGCGCCGTATTCGCCGATGCTGCCTTCGTCGACGACCCCGGCCACGTTGACGACGATGCCGTCGGCGTAGGCCTGAGCGGCGGCGATGACCGGGCTGTCGCCCACGTTGGATCCGCCGTCGGTGATGAGCAGAATTTGGTTCATTCCTTCCACGCTCCTTCTTCTCTCGACTCTATCAGCATTGTCGCCAATAGAAGGAAGAATTAACCGTGGCGCGCGACTCCCGCGGATTTGTCACAGACGGGAGGACTTCTTTGTCTATATATCGGTAACCTGTTGCCGGAATCTGAATCATCCTATCGGAGGGATCTGTCATGAAAAGAAGATTGAATCACGCCGCGGTCAATCCCGAGGCGTTCCAGGCCATGCTCGCGTTCGAGGAATTCGCCCGCTCGCGGGGCATCGACCCGAAGCTGTATCATCTGATCAAGCTTCGGGCGTCCCTCATCAACGGCTGCGCCTATTGCGTCGATATGCACTCGAAGGATATGCTGAAGGAAGGGGAATCCTTCCAGAGGATCGCCCTCGTCTCGGTCTGGCGCGAGTCGCCGTGCTACAGCGAAGCCGAGAAGGCCGCTCTGGAGCTGACCGAATACGTCACCCGGCTTCCGGAGGCCGGCGTGCCGGAGGACGTGTACGAACGGGTCCGCGCCCACTACGGGGAGAGAGAATACGTGGATCTGATCATGGCCATCAACGCGATCAACAGCTGGAACCGGCTCAGCGTGTCGACGGGCCTGATGCCGGCCCTGCAGCAATAATCGGAATAGCGGTACGCGAGGATAAAGGGGAGAGATCGAATGGGCAACGGGGGCGGACAGGAAGAGACGAAGAAGGCGGGACAATGGGAAGAGCGGTACCGGAAGTACCGCTCCGCCGTGTTCGCGATCGCTTATCGGATGCTGGGATCGGCCGCGGACGCGGAAGACGTCGTTCAAGACGTCTTCCTGTCCGTTCCGGACGCCAGACCCGAAGGCGCGGACGATCCGATCCGGCACGAGAAGGCTTATCTCTCCCGGATGGCCGTCAACCGCTGCCTCAACCTGCTGAATTCTTCGGCCCGGAAGCGAGAGACGTATGTCGGTCCCTGGCTTCCGGAGCCGCTCGTCCGGAGCGAAGACGATCTGCCCGAGGAGGCCGCCGAGCGCGGCGAAGCGGTCTCTTACGCGTTCATGGTCATGCTCGAGAAGCTGGGCCCGCTGGAGAGGGCGGTGTTCGTGCTCCGGGAGACGCTCGGCTACGACTACGAGGCCATCGCCGGCCTCGTCGGGAAGAGCGAGGCGAACTGCCGCCAGATCTACAGCCGGGCGAAGCGCAAGCTCGGAGACGGCGCGCCCGTCCGGGAGCCGCTGGGTCTGGAGAAGCAGCGGAGCCTCGCGCGCCGCTTCGCGGAGTCGTTCCGCGAGGGGCGGACGCAGGAGCTCGTCCGCCTGCTCGCGTCGGACGCCGTCCTGATGACGGACGGCGGAGGGAAGGTTCGCGCGGCCATCAACCCGATCTACGGCCGCGACCGGGGTCTGGCCCTGCTCGCCGCCATGGCGAAGGGCTCGATGAAGGGAGCCCGCTTCGAGGAGGTCGCCTTCGGCGGCGGAATCGGGCTCGCCGCCTGGCAGGGCGACCGCCTGCACGCGGTCATCTCCTTCGACTGGAGCGGCGAAGACGAGCCGCTGCGGAACCTGTTTACGATTTTCAACCCGGATAAGCTCGCGCGGATTCGCCCTCGTCTGGCCGGCGAGGAGGTCGTGAAGGATCGGACTTAATCGTAGAAGCCCTGCTCCTTCGCGTAGTTGCCCCAATGGGGTCTCGAGCCGTCCACGTCGCGGATGCCGTACAAGTCCGACAAGCCCCAGGACGTGAAGACGCCGCCCGTCTTGGCGGCCCGGTCCGGATCGGCCGTCAGGGCGACGAGCCCCCGCGCGAGGAAGTACGGCGTCTCCGACTGAAGGAAGTGCGGGTCCTTCTTCGCGCCGTCCCGCCAGTTGTCCTCGGTCACGCCGAAGTGGTCGAGCATCTCCTCCGACCGCAGGAAGCCCGGGGACACGGCCACCGCCTCGATTCCAAGCGGCTTCAGGTCGGCGGCCATCCCTTGGGCCAGATGGATGACCGACGTCTTGGCCAGGCTGTAGGGGAGGTTGCCGCGGTACCGGTAATCCCACCCGTCGGTGACCTCCACGATCAGCCCTTGCTTGCGCGCGACCATCAGCGGCGCGGCGTAACGGCTCGTGATCAGATGCGTATGAACGGCCCGCTTCTGCATGAGCAGCCCTTTGGCGATATCCAGCTCCCAGAAGGGCTTGCCCCACTCGGTCAGGCTCTCCCCTCCCCAGACGTCGTTGACGAGAATGTCGAGGCGTCCGTCCTGCTCCTCCGACACTCGCCGGAACAGGCCCTGCACCTGCTCCTCCTCCGTATGGTCGACGCGAACCGCGATGCCGCGGCCTCCCTTGGCCGTCGCGAGCTCGGCCGTCTCTTCGATCGTCTCCCGTCGTCCGATGTCGGACGGTTCCCCTCTCACGCTTCGGCCCGTGCAGTATACCGTCGCTCCCGCTTCCCCGAGCGCGACCGCGATCGCCCGTCCCAATCCTCTCGTCGCTCCGGCCACGACGGCCACTTGTCCCTGCAATACCTTCATCTCTCCGTCTCCTCCAATCGATTATCGAATTCTCGAACGATCTTTATGTTACCGTACCAATCTGGTCATCTTCTGTCCTATTTGTATGCTAAAATGCGGTTATGGATAGGCGGATAAGAACCGCGGGATCAAGGAGGGGCGCTACGGATGAGGGCGGACCGGTTGATGGCCATTTTGCTGCACCTGCAAGCGCAGGGGAGAACGACGGTGCGGGAACTGGCCGAGCGGCTGGAGGTGTCCGAGCGGACGATCCGCCGGGACATGGACGCCCTGTGCGCGAGCGGCATCCCGCTCTATGCGCTGCGCGGCGTCCAGGGCGGCTGGGTGCTGCCGGAAGGCTACCGCTCGAAGCTGACCGGCCTGACGTCCGGCGAGATCCGGGCGCTGGTGCTGCTGCAGGAGTCCAGCGTCGTCCGGGACCTGACGCTGGACGGCGAGACGGGCAGCGCGATGGCGAAGCTGCTGTCCGCGCTGCCGTCGGACAAGCGAGGCGAAGCCGAATTCGTGCGGCGCCACCTGCACATTGACGGCGCGGGCTGGCACGGGACGGGCGAGCCCGCGCCGTGGCTCCAGACCGTTCAGCAGGCGGTCTGGGAAGGGCGGCGGCTTCGCTTCCGCTACGCTTCGGCCTACGCCGAAGGCCGGGAGACGGAGAAGACCGTCTCCCCTTGGGGGCTCGTCGCGAAGCGGCAGACCTGGTATTTCGTCGCCCTCGCGGGAGAGGAGAACGGCGAAGGCGGCGGGGAGCTTCGCACGTACCGGGTGTCCCGGGTGCTCGAAGCGAAGTTGACGGAGGAGCGGTTCGAGGTGCCGCCGGACTTCGACCTGGCGGCATGGTGGGAGCAGTCGACGCGCCGCTTCAAGGAGGGGCTGCCGAAGTATCCCGCGAAGGTGCGGCTGAGGGAGGAGGCGCTCGAGCGGCTCGAGAGGGAGCGATTCGCATCGGTAGGCGCCACGGTCCGCCGGGAGGACGGTTGGATCGAGGCGGAGGTCGACTTCCAGACTCTCGAGACCGCCCGCGACCTGCTGCTCGTCCTCGGAGCTTCGGCCGCGGCGCTCTCGCCGGAGGAGCTGCGCCAGGCCGTGCGCCGGGCGGCCGAGGACGTTCTGGCCGCGTACGGCGGCGGCCCTGCGACCGGAGAGAGCCGCGAGGAATAGGGCGACGGAGAACGCGAGATCGGGACCGCGAATGGGCGGTCCCGACCTGTTTTTAGGGGGCGGCTAACGAATCGAGAAGACGCTATTCGTTCCGGAAGCCCCGCGATTCCGGTTGCTACCATGAACGAGACTTCCGTGTCTCCATCACGTTTTTTTATCATCTATATAAAATGTTCTTGGGCTCTTAGGCCCGCGGGGTTGAGCCGTTCACCCTCCTCCGGTCCGTCGCGGCTCGAGTGGGCGGTGCGCCAATGGTCGAGGAGAGGTCCGTCGTCCCCGTGAACGGGATCGGTGTCCGGAAGCGGAACGCGGCGGATCTCGGACAGCGCCCGGTTCCTCTCTCCCATCTCGACGGTCCACAGGTTCCATGACATGCCGTCCGGGTACGCCCCGACGACCGCGAAGTCGGCGCTCGAGGCGATTCGCTTGTGCCCGGTCCCGGCGGGCAGCACCAGCACGTCTCCCGCGCGAAGCTCCAGCTCCTGCCCGCTCTCGCCTCCGAGCTGCAGCGTGGCCGACCCCCGGACGACGCCGAGCGCCTCGTGGGCGTTGGAGTGGAAGTGGTGGAAGTCGTACACGCCTCCCGTCCAGCTGTTGCGCCAATTGTGGCGGTTGAACGCCGCCTCGATCCTCTCGGGGCCGTCCTTGAACGCGCCCATGTACAAGATGGCCGGCAGCACCGGATTGTTCGGAACCGCTTCGTCTTCCCGGAACATCATCAATTGAACCTCCCTAACGTTCATGAGAATCCCTCCCTATGACCATCTTTCTATTCCATTAACCGCCCGCGGGAATTTTCAACCTTGTCCATTCTTCCCCCCCCCGGCGGAGTCAACCTTCTCTCGCCGCGCCTTCTGGCGCCCGAACCGCCGACGCTCCCTCGCCTGCCCTCGCCTCGTCTTCGACGCCCCCTTCAGCTCACCGTCCTCGGGCGCTCGTAGCGATGGATGCCGGGCCACCGGAAGGAAGACCATTCCGGCTGGTGGCGCGTGATGCGGGTGGCGATGACCGTCATGTCGTCGCGGATGCCGCCTCCCGGGTATTGGCGAAGCGCCATGTCGAGCAGGCTGTCGGCGATCTCCTGCGGATCGTCGCTCGTAATCTCCTGGAGCACCCGTCGGACCCAGAGCTCCTTGTTCACGGCATGGTCCGGCGCGTCCAGAATGCCGTCGGTCATCATGACGAGCGTGTCGCCGGGCTGCAGGTCGACCTGCAGCACGTCGATCTCGATGTCCTGCACGATGCCGATCGGCAGGTTGCCCGCGGATACCGGAATGACGTCCCTCCCTCTCTTGATGAAGCTCGGCGTCGATCCGATCTTCAGCATCGTCGCCTGCCCGGTATGCAGGTCGACGAGCGCGAGATCGACGGTGGCGAACATCTCCTCCGGCGACCGGAGCAGCAGCACCGAATTGACCGACTTCACCGCCAGCTTCTCGTTAATGCCCGACTGCAGCAGCTGCTCGAGCATCGACAAGGCGGCGCTGCTCTCCATGCGCGCTCTCGCCCCGTTGCCCATGCCGTCGCTGAGCGAGACGGCGAACTTGCCGCTGCCGAGCTCCACCATGCTGAAGCTGTCTCCCGACAGCCAATCGCCGCCCTTCGCGGCTCCCGCGACGCCGGTCTCCACCTCGAACGCCTTCGCGGACGCGAACGTCGCCGTCGTCCACGGGCTGCCCGGCGCGACCGGCTTCTCCCCCGTCACCGTGACGCTCTCGCTTAGAATATCGCTCAGCAGCGGAGCGATGATCTTCCGGCATTCGTCGAATCCCGGCCGGAACGCGTGCACGATCTCGATCTCGATATGCCCCTCCTCCAGGCTGATAATATCGATGCTCTGAATGGCCAACCCGAGGCGGTCCAGCTCGTGCCGAATCTGCTCCTCGTGGTGGTGAAGCTCCTTGGCCTCCCTTCGGATCTCCTTCACCAGATCGTCCATCACCTGCGAGACTCCGTTCAGCTGGTCGGCGACCAGCAGGCGGCTGTCCTGCAGCTGGCGGCGCCAGTGAAGGTCGTGGCGATACAGGTCGTACTGCCGCTTGAGCACGTCGAGCACCTGCGGCGTCTTCACGCAGTGCCGGTTCCAGGCTTTGGGGATTTTCGAAGGAGTCATGTCCGGCTCGGCCTCCACCGCGCTCATCATGTCGGTGAGCAGCTTGTACGTCTGGAAGAACTGTCCGTCCCAGCACTGCGCGTACCGGTGGCAATTCGCGCAGTTGTTGTCGTGGACCGCGTTGACGAAATGATCGAAGTCCTGCGTCT
Source organism: Cohnella xylanilytica (assembly GCF_014212175.1). Taxonomy (GTDB): domain Bacteria; phylum Bacillota; class Bacilli; order Paenibacillales; family Paenibacillaceae; genus Cohnella; species Cohnella xylanilytica. Next base: position 30,443 of record NZ_JACJVR010000134.1, read on the forward strand.
GCCGCGCCGTCTCCCCTTCGTACGTGATCTGCCGGAAGCTGCGCGACAGCTGGCGGAACACCTCGGAGAACCTCTCCACCCTCTCCGCCGTCAGATCCCGAACTTTCTTCGCGTAATCTTGCTGGTTGTGGGCATAATCCGGCGTCCCCGGAACATATCTTGCAATATGCCGGACGATCGAGCCCGGCGTCAGGAACAGCAGGACGGACGCGGCCACCGATGCCCACGCCGAGGCCAGCGTCTCGTCCGCGGTGCCCGAGTAGAGCGACAGCACGGACGTTCCGAGCAGCATGCCGAACACCGCCGCGGCCTTGCCGCCCTGCCGGATGAGCCCCCCCATGAGCCCTCCGAAGGCGAGCAGTCCGATCTGCGTCACGGCGCCGAGGTCCGACAAGCTCAAGACGATACCCGCTACCACTCCCGCGGCCGTCCCCATGAGCGGGCCCGCGGCGAGCGCGAAGATCAGGACGATATACCGGGAGACGACGTGCTCGGCCTCGACCCCCTGCACGGCCCACCCGACGACGCCGGTCATGACCGAGGCGAGCAGAATCATCGCGCCGATCCATTCCTCGTGCCGAAGCTTCGCCTTCTTCGCGGTCCGCGACAGCAGCGGAAGCGCATGCAGGAACAATAAAGTCAGCACGGCGGACAAGCCCGCTTCGATCAGCGTAAGGGCGTAAGGCAGCCACTCCGAGCGTTCCGTCATGACGGTATCGAACAAGCGGACAAGCAACGTCGAAGCGAATACGACGACCGGAGCCTGGGACAAGTCCGCTCTCTCGTACGTCTCCAACCCTCGGACGAGCAGATAGATAATTCCGATCTCGGCGGCGATAACCGCGGGAACCGGGTCGACCGACCAGAAGCTGCCCGCGATAAGCGCCAGAGCCGCTCCGAACGCGTGCTCCCGCCTCAGATAGAGAACGACCGCGTAGAAGGCGGCCGCGAACGGCGTCAGTCCTTCCAGCATGACGGCTCGTCCGAGGAGGAAGCCGACGAGGAGGATGCCGATAAGCCATTGCCTCTGGCGCGCCATCTCGCTCCACGCCGTCCACTTGTCTCTCCAACCGGATGCGGCCCTGGCGCTTCCTCCCGACCGGGAACCTTCCCGATCCCGGGGCCGGAACCAGCGCCTTCTCTTTCTCTCCTCGGATTGCGGCTCCCGCTGCGGCCGCGGCACGAACGGAACGACGGACGGCTTGACCATTTTACTCGCACCTCATTTTCCTTAAAGTCGTGCCTCTTATTATAGGAGCGGGGTTTCATAAAGTTTGTCAGAAGGCGTTGGCGGGTCCGAAGTTTTTTCCGACAGGGGACGCGGCCGGCCGCCGACGCTATTCGGGATTCGGCTCGAGCCCGCGCCCCGCAAGGGGAAGACGGCCGTTCCCGGGTGTCCGGACCGCCTCCCGGGAGACCGATCCCGTGCGGAAAACGCCCTCATCCGACGGCATATCCCGTGCGGAGGCGAAGGGCTTCGCGAGCGCCTGTGCCGGATGAACGCGAATTATCCGGTAATCCCCGCCGCGCTTGCGAAAAAAATATTTCTCCCCTTGGCGCTGCATTCCCGCCAATGGATCTCAATCGCTGGAACGCTTCTTTGCCCGGTGCCACATTTCCGCTAATCTACCTGAATGGCTGAGTCGCTTTTACGCTATGCGCCGGATTCCCGCTATTCTACCTTAGCGGTTGAGTCGCTTTTGCGCGGTATTCGAGATAGGGCAGGAACTTCGCGGGCGGATAGGAGATTGAGATGCAGCGGCGGCGGCGGTGGAAAGGTTGTCGTTAGATTAGCTTGGGGGGGGGACCGGCTGAAGAGCGGACGCCTTCCGGAGAACGCAAAAAACCGGACCCAAGAGGGGTCCGGATCGGTTGTGATTAGATGTCGCGAGCCAGGCTTACGAACGGCGTCCGCCGCGGCCTCCGCGCTTGGATTCGGTGTTCTTCTTCAGGTTGGACATGCGTTCTTCGCTGTCTCTGAGGAATCGCGATACCTTGTCCTCGAACGTAGCTCGGTTCGGGCCACCCGGCTTGAAGGGACGTCCGCCGCGGTCTCCGCGAGGCCCACGGGGCGGGTATTGCTGCTGCTGTTCCGGAGGTTTGTCCACCGCTTGCCGAATCGACAGCCCGATCTTACCGTCCTTGTCTACGTTGATTACTTTGACGGTAACGACGTCATTGATCTTGAGATGCTCATGAACGTCCTTGACATAGCTGTCCGCGATCTCGGAGATGTGCACGAGGCCCGTTACGCCCCCGGACAAGTCCACGAATGCCCCGAAATGCGTGATGCCAGTGACTTTGCCCTCCAATTTGGTGCCCACTTCAATGGCCATAAAAAGCGATGTTCCTCCCTGAACATAAGTGTGCCGAGCAGTGTATAATTCCGGCTATGCCGATTATAACCGATACTAAAAAGCAAGGTCAACAGACGTTCATCCCTGTCGCCTCGCGAGTTGCAGGCTCCTCAGCCTTATTTATCCACCTCGATCGGCTTCTCCCCGGGAAGGCCCATGCCTTGTTCCTTGCGGGCGATCTGGCCAATGTATTCGTCGTCGTTCAATCTCTCGATCTCCTGCTTCAGCGCCGAGTTCTTCATCTGGATGTCGGTGAGCTTGGCCTTCACCTCGCGAAGCTGCTCGGAGCGATGGGACGATTGGTTGAATTGCGAGAGCAAGGTGTACGCGGCCCAGCTCATGAAGAGAATGACCACGATCAGAAGCAGCTTCAGCCGCCTGCGCATGCCGACGGATGCCGGCGTCGATGCCGTAGAAGATCCCGATGCCACGTCCGAAGCTCCCCCTCCCTTGTCCGCGCCCAACGCGAAACCGCCCATTTGCCAAAAAATTGATAGGGCTAAACGCGATAATTATAGCATATCATGGACACCTCGCAATATCCTTCTTCCGTCGCATAATGCGGGAGAATCGTGTCGATTCTAGTCCTTGCGCTTCAGCAATTCCAGAATCGCGCGCCACTTGGCCCTCGCGGAACGGAAGAATTCGGCGATCGGCCTCGCTCTCTCCCTCACCGGGAGCAGAAGCCGCCATATCCATTTACCCAGCTTGGCCACCGGTTTAAACAGGGGACGCCCGATCCACAGGAGCAAGGCGGCCGTCACGACGAAGACGATGTCGATCAGCCGCGCCAGCGTCCGGACGATCCATAGAACCGGGACGATCAGGACGACGCGAATCGCCCGCCAGACGAAGAGCAGCACGCTCCGGACCGCCCGGAACAGCGCGCCCACAAGCTTAATGACCGTCGGGCTGAGCAGGCCGAAGTAGCCCGTGATCCCGATCGCGATCCCGAGGAAGACGTAGAGCCGGACTTCCCCTTCGTTGCGGGCCAGCAGCACCCGGAAGACGACGAGCGTCGCGGCCGCCCAATAGACGACGTCGAATCCCGGAAGCATCCAGCGGCGGACGGAGAATCGGCTGCAGGCGACCCGGTAGACGTCGAACGCCGTCCCCATGCCCAGTCCGCACAGAATCATGGCCCCGATGGTGGCGAAATGAACGCTCGCGTTCACTTGAACAGCTTCCCGAACAAGCCTTTCGACTTGGGGGCGGCGTTCCCGTCCAAGTACGCAAGGGAATGGATCAGGCCTTCGATGGTGACCATCCCTTGCTCCAAGCTCAGATTTTTCATATGCAGATTCTGCCCGCGCACGGTGAGGAATCCGAATTCGGTCTCCAGCAGGAATTCTTCGTTGTCGAAGCTCTCCACGTTGCTGACGCCGGAGATATCCATCACCCTGCGGTTGAGCATGCGGATCTCCTGCCGCTTGGCGCTCTTCCCCTGGTCCATGGCGCGTCCCTCCCTCTTTTGAGACTAGCTTATGGGAGGGAGCGGCGAATTAGAACAAGCAGCCTGACGGGGATGCGGTCTACCCGGGCTTGCCGATACGCTTCAGCGCTTCCCGCGCGCTGAGAGGAGACAGCCGGTTCGATTCCGCGAAGGCGGCCACGGCCCGGGGATCGGTCTTGGCGTACTCGCGAAGCGCCCAGCCGATCGCCTTGCGGATGAAGAAGTCGGGATCGTCCGCGTTCCTGCGGATCGCCTCGAACAACAGCTCCGTATCGGTCTTGCCCTTGTAGCCGAGCTGGAACAGAATCGCCGTGCGCCTCAGCCAGAGGTTGTCCGACGCGATCCACGCCTCCGCCCGTTCCGGGATCAGGTCCGGGAAGCGCGCGAGCAGCGAGCCGGCCAGCTTGGCGGCCAGCAGGTCCGCCGTGTCCCACCAGGACTTCTCCAGGATCAGCCGTTCGTAGAGCGCGATCCTCGTTCGCGGGGCTCTCTTCCTATCCTTGTCCAATAGGAAAAGCGCGGTATACTGGAACTCCCGTTCGGGGAGTTCCCACAGCCGGGCCGCCGCGTCCTCCGCGTCGGCCGGGAAGCCGTTCCCGGCGAGGAATCGCCGGGTGAGCTCCACCCGCTCCGGCGACCGGAGTCCGAGGAACGGGAACTTCCCCTTCATGTAGGCGGCCATCGGGCCCGCCGCCTCCGGGTTCGCCTGCGCGCGGAGCCATGCTTCCAGCTTGGCGACGTACTCGCCGGCGTTCGTCGCGCCGCTCATCCTGTCTTCCTCCCCTTTCTCATACGTTCGACAGAATTCGACCGCGCCGACCGCCCGAACCCGCGAGAACGACGAAAACCCGCCACGATGGCGGGTTCTACAGGAAAGGCGTATCTTCGCTCTTGCGAGTCTCTTCCTTCAGGACGGTGTACATGCCTTCCGCGTCTTCCTTCCGGGCGGACTCGGCCGTCTTCTCGATCTTCACGGTCAGGATGCGCTGCCCGAATTGGATCTCGAGAACGTCGCCGACGGCGACGACGCTGCCCGGCTTCGCTTCCCTACCGTTCAGAAGGACGCGCCCTTGATCGGACACGTCCTTCGCCACGGTGCGGCGCTTGATAAGGCGCGACACCTTCAGGTATTTGTCAAGGCGCATGAATTACTTAACGGCTTCCTTCAGCTTGTTGCCGGCCTTGAACGCCGGAACCTTGGAAGCGGCGATCTCGATCGTCTTGCCCGTTTGCGGGTTGCGGCCCACGCGGCCGGAACGAGCGCGGGTCTCGAACGTGCCGAAGCCGATCAGTTGGACTTTGTCGCCCTTGGCGAGAGCGTCGGATACTTCGCCCAGGAAGCCGTTCAGTACGGATTCCACGTCCTTCTTCGTCAGGCCGCTCTTCTCGGCGATGTTGTTGATCAGGTCCGTCTTGTTCATAATTAAAAATTCCTCCTAGATTTTTGATTTACATTGTGGTCTTCCAACGCCTTATGACGCATGGAAATCGGGTTTGGTTACTGCACGAAGAATACTATTCTGTTCCCTGCTAAAAAAATCCTGCCTCGTTCGCAAAAAATTTCTCGAAAAATGATGAAAAAGTAGGGTTCCTGGGGTTTTTCGCCCCCCCGAACGTCACTTGGGAGCCTTCGCCTCCTTCCACCAATCTTCCATCTCTGTTAAATCAGTCTCGTCAAACGTGCGCCCGTTTATACGTAATTGCTCTTCGATATATTGAAAACGAGAGACGAATTTGCGGTTCGTGCCCGCCAGAGCCTCTTCCGGATCGGCCTTGACGAATCTCGCGGCGTTCACGACGGCGAACAGCAAGTCTCCCAGCTCTTCCTTCTGCCGTTCGAGAGATTCGCTCCGGACCGCTTCCTTCAGCTCGGCGAGCTCCTCCTCGATCTTGTCGAATACGCCGTTCAGATCCGGCCAGTCGAAGCCGACCGACGAAGCCTTCCTCTGCACCTTGTAGGCCCGGGGCAGGGCGGGCAAGTCCTTCGGGATGCCGTCCAGCAGCGACTTGCGCTCGGCGACGCCCTTGCGCCGCTTCTCCTCGGCCTTCATCGCTTCCCAGTTGCGCAGCGCCTCCTCGGCGTCCTGCGCGTTCGCTCCTCCGAACACGTGGGGATGGCGGAAAATAAGCTTGTCGTTCAACTCGGCGAGAACGTCGAACACGTCGAACGTTCCTTCCTCCTCTTCCATCTGGCTGTGAAGGAGCACCTGCAGCAGGACGTCGCCGAATTCCTCCTTCATGCCGTCCGGATCGTCGTTGTCGAGCGCTTCGATCGCTTCGTACGTCTCCTCGATGAAGTTCTTGCGGATCGAGGCGTGCGTCTGGGCGCGATCCCACGGACAGCCCTCCGGGCTGCGGAGGATGCCGACGATCTCGTGCAGCCGCTCGAAGGAGCGGCGGCGCAGCCGGTCGTCGTCGCTCGCGGGCACGTAGACGAGCGTCAGGTTGCCGTACGAGCCCAAGCGATCCAGCTCGTGCAGCGGAACGGTCTCGATCCGCTCCTCGCCGGGCACGCCGAGCGCTTGGCCGACGACGACCGGATGGTCGTCCGGGTAGACGTTCATGAGCGCGAGCTTCACGTCGGAAGCGGTGAAGGCGTCGTACACCTGCCCGATGACGGTGTGCAGGCGCGGGCGGAGCGTCTCGCGGGTCAGCTCGGACGCGTCGAGGAGCTGGAACCCCTCGATCGGGTCGAAGCCGAGCCGCAGGAACGCCTGGTCGAGGAAGCTCTCCCCGCCGAGCATGTCGAGGGCGATGCCGCGCCCGGGAGCTTGCTTCCGCAGCAGCTGAACGGTCCGCTCGGCGACCATCGGGTGGCCGGGAACGGCGTAGACGATCGCTTGGCCGCCCGAGCCGCTTGCGGCGTCCAGCAGCTTCGCGGCGATCGCTTCGTACACCTCCTCGAAGCCGTCCAGGCTCTCGTAGAGGGAGTCGAACGATTCGAAGACGATGCCTCTGCGCGCCAGGTCGGCGACGGCGGGGTGGTCCGCCGTCCGGACGAAGCGGAGCTCCGCCGCCTCGAGCTTCTTCAGAATGCCGAGCGTCAATTGGTCTTCCCCGCCGGACCCGAGTCCGACGATCGTGATAGAGCTGGGCATATGCGATTCATCCTTCCGGAGTGTTCTTGAGCGCGGCCCCTTCGGACGGCGCGGGATTCCGATTCTGGCGAAGCGACTTCGGCTGCAGCCGGGAGAGCCACTTGTCCGCTCCGGGGCCGCTCAGGCCCGGCAGCGCGCGCCATTCGCGCGGCCCGACGGCGCCGAGGGCGACGAGAGCGGC
>NZ_JACJVR010000135.1 GCF_014212175.1 Cohnella xylanilytica
CCGTCGTTGTGCTTATCGGGCATGCAGGAACAGAAGTCGCGTATAGAGGGACTTCGCTTGGCTTCTGCTGCATACTCCACTTGGCCCTTGGAGGTTCACCCTCCCATGTCTCAACGGGTCTATGCCCTTACATTCCTTCGTTACACCTGTCCAAGGCGTGGAGACCGATTGCGTTTAGTTAACGGGTCTATGCCCTTACGAACCCAGCATTCGGTTCTCTATGCTTTCTTTGTGAAATCCTGCGAACGAGTCAACATTCGTAAGGCGGTCTCGCGATTGCTAATGAATAGCGACTTGTCTTAAGCGGCCACATGTACCTCCGAGCGATACGACTCCCCGCGCTGAATCATTCCAATGAGGATGCGAGCGAGCTTGCCGATTAACTTAAAGACCGAAGCCTGCTTGGTCATTCCCTTCTTCTGGTTCTGCTGATGCCAGCGTTTAAAATCCGGATGATGCCTGACAAGAGAGAGCATGCCTAGATAGAGATACTTCCGCAAGGTGCTGTCGCCGCGTTTGGAGAGCTTAATCTGCCCCTTGAATTTGCCGGAGGTACACTCGGCCAGATTGAGCCCCGCTCGTCGCAGCAACTGCCGTCCATGGTCATACCTGTGCAAATCCCCCGCGCAGCCCAGGATGACCGCAATGGTGATGGTACCCAGCCCTTTTATGCTCCGCAGTTGTTCCGCCATCGGAAGGCCGTCAAGCAACTCTTGGATTTCCTGTTCCATCTGCTGAAGCCGTTGCACGTTCTGTTCGTAAGCCTCAAGGAGCCATTGGAGATCCCTTTTCTCTTCAATCGGCGCTTGCGAACCGCCGATGCTGCGGGCGGCTGCCCGGAGAAGCTCAGCCGCCATCCCTCTCCCGCGAACGCCGCCGGCACGCTTCATGCCTTGCTTGCTCCAGCCCTCGATGACGTCATCTGCACTCAAGTTCCGCAAGTCGGACGGCATCGGGAACGCCCGAAGCGAGGCTAGCGAACGTGGAACCGTCCAATCGGGGAAGACGCTGCTGAATTCGGGAAAGTTTCGATCGATCCAGCGGACGATCCGATTCCCCAGGGCGGTGGTCTGCTTGACCCAAAACTCCCGATCGCTTATCACCGTCTTGAGGCGCTCGAACACGGCCTCTTGCGGTGCGTAAT
>NZ_JACJVR010000136.1 GCF_014212175.1 Cohnella xylanilytica
TTGCCTTCCCTTCAAACTAATAATATCACCACGAAGGAGAGGGAACCCGCCTCGTTTTCATAACTATTTGTACCTGGAGCGTAGCGAAAGGGATGATTTTTTGTATGATTTTTCGTACAACCTTCGAGCGAGGTGCCATCTGGAGGCAGAATTTGTATGATTTTTCATACAACCTTCGAGCAAGGCGCCATCTGGAGGGAGGATTTGTATGATTTTTCATACAACCTTCGAGCAAGGCGCCATCTCGAGGGAGGATTTGTATGATTTTTCATACACCCTTCGAGCGAGGCGCCATCTGGAGGCAGAATTTGTATGATTTTTCGTACACCATTCAAGTAAGGTGCCTTTTTCGAGAAGGATTTGTACGTTTTTTCGTACACCTTCAAGCCAAGCGCCTTCTCGAAGCAGACATGTCCAAATCCGTACAAAAAAAAGAGACAGCCGCAAGCTGCGGGCTGTCTCAGACTATTGAACGGAGCGCCTGTTCCTGGAGCTTCGCATGAACCGCGAATCCGCGACTACTTCGGCGAAACAGCTCGATGGCGGCGAACGCTTAGTATTGCTGCCTGTGACGCATCTCCAAGCGCGGACCTCGCCTCAATAGCGGTCACTTGTCAGCGGTCACTTGTCGTTGCTTCGGGAGGAATTACTTGAGATAGATCTGGTCGAAAATGCCGCCGTCGGCGAAGTGCTTCTTCTGGGCGGCCTCCCAGCCTCCGAAGTCTCGGATCGTGACCAGCTCCAGCTTCGGGAACTGCTTCTCGAATTCCTTCTTCACCTGGGGATCGTTCGGACGGTAATAATACTTGGCGACGAGCCGCTGGCCTTCCTTCGTGTACAAGTACTTCAGGTACTCGGTGGCCACTTCGGTCGTCTTCTTGTCCTTGGCGTTCTTGGTGACGACGGCGACGGACGGCTCCGCCAAAATGCTGAGCGATGGAGTGACGATCTCGTACTTGCCTTTGAACTCGTTCAGGATGAGATGGGCTTCGTTCTCCCAGGTGAGCAGAACGTCGCCGATGCCTCGTTCCGCGAACGTGGTGGACGAGCCGCGCGCTCCGGAGTCGAGAACCGGCACATTCTTGTACAGCTTCGTCACGAAATCGCGGGCGGCCGTCTCGCTGTCCTTGTTATGCTTCAGAGCGTAGGCCCATGCCGCCAGATAAGTCCAGCGCGGCGCCCCGCCGGTTTTCGGGTTCGGCGTAATGACTTCGACTCCGTCCTTGACGATGTCGTCCCAGTCCTTGATCTTCTTCGGGTTGCCCTTGCGAACGACGAACACGATGGTAGAGGTATAAGGGGAGCTGTGATACGGAAGCTTCTCTTCCCACTTCGGGTCGATCAGCCCTTTCTTCTGGATCTCCGTAATGTCGAGGGACAGGGCCAGCGTGACGACATCAGCCTTGAGTCCGTCGATGACGGATCTCGCCTGTTTGCCGGAGCCGCCGTGCGACTGCTTGATCTCGACCGTCTGTCCCGTCTTCTTCTTCCAGTAGGCGGCGAATTTCTTGTTGAATTCGACGTACAGCTCGCGGGTCGGATCGTAGGACACGTTAAGCAGCGTCACTTTCTTGTTCTTCTTGGCGGCCGCCTCGGCTTCCCGTACGCCGGCCGGACCGACGGACCCGACGACGAGGGCGAGCGCGAGCAGAGCGAACGTCAGGGCTGCCCAATTTCTGAGTTTCTTCATAACGAGAACCTCCTAATGACAAATAATGGTCGATATGTAGTGACCTGATTATAAATCATATTAATCCGAGTTGTAAACTGTAATTTAAAGCGGCCGAAAAAAAAGAAAAGCCCGGTTCCGACTTAATCGTCGGAGCCGAGCTTCGCTTGACCTTTGACCCACACCTGCCGCAGCTCCAGATCCTCGCCGAGCAGCAGCACGTCCGCTTGCTTGCCGGCTTGCAGCGAGCCGGTGAAGCCGTCGATGCCGATCTGGCGCGCCGGATTGGCGCTGCCCATGCGGCTCGCGTCCGGGACGGATACGCCGACCTCCCGCACCATGTGCCGGAACGCGGCGATCATCGTCAGCGTGCTTCCGGCCAGGCTGCCGGAATCCTTCAGGCGGGCAACGCCGCACGTCATGACGACGGGCAAGCCGCCGAGCTCGTAGCCGTCGCCGTCCGGCATGCCCGCGGCGGCCATGGCGTCGGTCACGAGGATGACCTTGTCCGCGCCCTTCATGCGGGCGACGATGCCGAGGCCCGCCGCGTGCACGTGATGGCCGTCAGCGATGACCTCCGCCGTGATGCGGTCGTCGGTCAGCACCGCGCCGACGGTGCCCGGCTCGCGATGGTGCAGCGGCTTCATCGCGTTGAAGGTGTGCACCGCGTGGCGCAAACCGCGGTCCGCCGCGGCGACGACCTGGTCGTACGTGGCGTCGGTATGGCCGCAAGACGGCACGATGCCGTGCGAGGCGAGCCGCTCGATGTAGTCGAGCGCGCCGTCCGTCTCGGGCGCGAGCGTCTGGATCTTGATGAGGCCCGGATAGCGGGCTACCCATTCCTCGAGCCAATCGGGCTGCGGGGCGAGAATGTAGTCGGGGTTCTGCGCGCCTTTCCACTTCGGGTTGATGAACGGTCCTTCCAGATGGACGCCGAGCACTTGCGCGTACGGCATCGGCTCGCTCCTGTAGCGGGCGACCCGGTCCAGCACTTCCGTCAGCTCCTCCCGCGAAGCGGTAAGCGACGTGGCGAGCAGGCCGGTCGTGCCGTTCCTCGCGTGGAAGCGGGCGATCGCGTCGAGCCCTTCCTTGCCGGCGTACATGAAGTCGTGCCCGCCGCCGCCGTGCACGTGAACGTCGATGAAGCCCGGCAGCGCCCAGCCGCCGGCCGCGTCGATCCGTTCGGCTCCGGCCGATTCGGACGGAATCTCGTCTTCTTTTCCGCCGATTGCCTCGATCTTCCCGTTCTTCAGCCAGATCCAGCCCTTCTCCAGAACGCCGCCCGGCGTGACGACGGAGGCGTTCGCGATCAGCGTCTCGCGAACCGGTTCGTTGCCGCTCATGCCATCAGCCTCCCGGCCTCTTGGTCGAGCAGCACGACCAGATGCGGATGCGTCTGAAGCAGCGATGCCGGGCAGTCGGTCGTGATCGGTCCGGTCAGCGCGCGGTGTACGATTTCGGCCTTGTCCGCCCCGCGAACGATGAGCAGGATCGTCTTCGCCTTCAGAATCGTGCCGACTCCCATCGTCAGAGCCTGGCGCGGCACTTCGTCGATGCTGTTGAAGAAGCGGGCATTCGCCTTCAGCGTCTCCTCCGCCAGGTCCACGACGTGCGTGCCGCGAATGAGCGCGTGCGCGGGTTCGTTGAAGCCGATATGTCCGTTATGGCCAAGCCCGAGCAGTTGAAGGTCGATCTGGCCGGCGTCCGCGATCAGCTCGTCGTAGCGGCGGCACTCCGCTTCCGGGTCTTCGGCGTTGCCGTTCGGGATGTGCGCCTGGGCCGCGGGAAGATCGATATGGCGGAACAGATGATGGTTCATGTACGAATGATAGCTCTCCGGGTGGTCGATCGGCAGACCGACGTACTCGTCGAGGTTGAACGTGGTCACGCCGCGGAAGCTGACCAGCCCTCTCTTGTGGTCGTTCACCACCTGCTCGTATACCCCGACGGGAGTGCCCCCGGTGGCCAGTCCGAGCACGGCGCGCGGATTCGTCTGAATGAGGCCGGTGATGATGTTGGCTCCCGCTTCGTTCAGCTTCTCGTTGGAATCAAAGGTCAATACGTTCATGACGGTTCCCTCTCCTCTTTGCCCGTATATCTTCTAACCATATGGAACGAGTTCTCCAGACGAGGAACGTATTCGTCGAAGTGCTCGCTGACCAACCCCGTGAACAGAATGTCGACCACGTGAAGTTGGGCCATTCTCGAAGCCATGTCGCCCCGCCGCATGCCGGCCTCGGCCGAGGAGGTGAACAGGCGGATGGAGGCATGTCCGGCCAGAGCGGTGTTGCCGAACTTCGTGATCGAGATCGCCGTGGCGCCCTGCTCCGTCGCGCAGCGAAGCGCGTTGATCGTCTCCAGCGTCTCTCCGGAATACGAGATGCCGACCGCGACGTCCCGCTCGGTGAGCGAGGACGCGGACGTGATCTGCATATGCGGGTCGGAGTAGACGTTGGCCGCCTTGCCGATCCGGATCAGCTTGTGGAAAAAATCCTGGGCGATCATCCCCGACGTCCCGGCGCCGTACAGATCGATCCGGTTCGCCGAGTGGAGCGCGGAGATCGCGGCTCTCAGCTGCTGCAGGTCGAGCAGCCGGGTCGTGTCGGTCAGCGAGCGGAGATGGTTCGCGGTGATGGCCGACACGATCTCTTGAAGCGGGTTGCCCGCGACGATGTCTTGGTATTGCATCTGCGCGGGCTGCTGGGCGAGCTCCGCCGCCAGACGCATCTTGAAGTCGGCGAAGTTCTGGAAGTGGAACGAGCGGCAGAAGCGCGAGACGGTCGCGGTGCTGCTCCCCGACCGCTGGGCGAGCTCCGAGATCGTCATCTGCACCGCCTGCTGCGGCTGCTCGAGCAGGAAGCCGGCCAGCTCGCGTTCCTTCGGATGCAGGTCGTTCCATTGGTCCCGAATCGCGTTCAGAATGCTCATAATCCGATCCACGCCTTTATTTAACGATTTCGCCTATTGGGGCAAATTTACGAATCAAACGAAAATTAATTACGTGTAAACTAGGATAATAAGAAAATTATTTACGCCTTCAACCTAACCATATCCGATTCCCCGCCAAAACGCAACAGGCAATTGAACGGCTGGCGCTCCGTGCCGAGAAGCCTTTCCGGGGCGGGAGGCCTTGCCGTGCGAAGAAGCCTTGCCGTGCGAAGAAGCCTTGCCGGGGCGGAAGAACCGCCTGCGCTGAGGGAACGTGGAGGAGTCGAGGGCGGGTACGGGAATGGCAAGAGAGTCGAGAGCGAGTGCGCGGGGTAAGGGGCAGATAGGAGGGAACGGCGAATCGCGGCGAAGGGCGTCGATTTTTCCCTTGAAATTCGTCTCCGGTAACGTATGATGGGAACATGTGGATTTATCCGTACGAAGGAGGAGACACTGATGGAAGGGACCAACAAGGTGAAGGTCCGTCCCGAGGAGCTGAACCGATTGGCGCGCGCGGCGTTCGACTGCGGCGTGGCGGAGAGCCTTGAGCTGACGGACGGCTGGGCGAACTCCGCCTACAAGCTTGTCCTGGACGACGGCCGCAAGGCGGTGCTGAAGGTCGCGCCGACGAAGAACGTCAAGCAGATGCGTTACGAGCGCAACATGATGCGGGCCGAAGTCGATGCCATGAGGCTGATGCGCGAAGTCGGCGGAGTGCCCGTCCCCGAAGTGTACCTATTTGACGAATCCGAGACGATTTTGCCGGCATCCTATTTTATTATGGAGCATCTCGAAGGAGAACCTTATAATAAGGCGCGGGAGACGATGACCCCGGAGCGGCGCGAGACCGTAGAGCGCGAGCTGGGCGTTCTCAATCGGCGCATCAACGAGGTCAAGGGCAACCGCTTCGGCTTGTTCGCCTACGAGACCCCGTACGACGACTCCTGGCGCGAGGCCTTCCGCTGGCTCATCCGCGGCGTGCTGGAGGACGGTCGGGAGATGGGAGTCGGCCTTCCGGCACCCTACGAGGAGTTCGAACGCGAGATCGAACGCCGGCTCCCCGCTCTGGACGAGGTGAAGGAACCGCGTCTCGTCCATTGGGACCTGTGGGCGGGCAACGTGTTCGTCCAAGGCGACCGGATCACGGGCATCATCGACTTCGAGCGGGCGATGTGGGGCGATCCGCTCATCGAGCATTACTTCAGCCATTTCGACGATACGACGGCCTTCAAGCAAGGCCACGGATGGCACGCGGAGGAACCGGGACGCCGTATCCGCAGAAGCCTGTACGACCTTTACTTGGACTTGATTCTCGTGGTAGAGTGTCAGTTCCGGCAGTATACGGACCGGGACCACGTGGAGTGGACGGCCAACAACCTGGCCGCCGGATGGGAACGGTTCCGTTCGATCTGAACGCATGGGGGTATCCACCGAATGCTGAACAGGCGGAAAGAGAAGGCGATGGCATATGACAACCTATGAGAAAAGACAGCTCGAACTGATCCAGAGGATCTCCGCGAAGGCGCAAAAGCGGCCACTCCTTGGAAGCGGGTTGTGGTTCCACGGCGACGTGAGGGATAACTTCTACTATGCGGCGTACTTGTTCGCCGCTTCGGTCAATCCGGACGCGCGGGTTCCCTTCGAGAAGGAGATGACCCTGGCTTCTTCCTCGCAGATGCTGCTGAAGGTGCTCCGTCTGCAGGATACGGACCCGGCCAGCCCGACGTACGGCCATTGGCCGCTGCGCCTCGATCCGGTGCCGAAGGAGGCGAAGCCGGACCCGCTTCCGGTCGAGCTGATGGGAAGCTTGATGGTCTACTTCTACCGGGATCATCAAGAGTACATGAGTCCGCCGCTTCAAGCCGCGTTCGAGGCCGCATTCGAGCATATTTACCGCAGCCGCTTCTTCGCGAAGGAGATCGGCCATTTCAACCACCACGAAGCGAAGTACACGGCGGCCAAGCTGATCTTCGGCAACCTGTTCCGCGACTACGAGCTGGTCGAGGACGGGCACCGCAGCCTCGTCCGCATGCTCCGCCACGTCCGGGAGAACGGCATGGCCGAATACGGGGCGCTGCCCTGGTTCTGGCACTGGGTTCAAGCGTTCACCGCCGCCTGGGAGCTGGTCGACGACGTGGACATCAACCGCGACCTCGGCGACATGCTCGACTTCCTCTGGCACGAGCGCTCCCTGTATTACCTCAAGGGCGCTTGGGTCGGCCCGCATTCCCGGGCCTGGCCGCACGACGTGCCGCGCGACGCCAATCCTCTATTCGATTACGTTCAATTCGGCGATTTCCCGCTGCCGGAAGAGACGCCGCGCACCGAGTTCGCCGGCTTCCTGTTCTACGAGGCGCCCGAAGACGTCCGCCGCAACGCGCTGGACCGCAAGCTGCCGATGGAAGTGACCAAGTACTCCGTCTTGAGCGGCGACGCCGAGAACGGCGGGCCGAAGAAGGTCCATAAATACGCGTACATTACGGAAAATTACGCGGTCGGCGGCGCCTGGGAGAGGGTCCGCGAGTTCGACAACGAGCAGCACCGCTGGGACGTGTCTCTTCCGCTGTCCAATTCCGGCTCCGTCAATCAGGCGTACTTCCTCCGCCCGGGAGAAGGCTTCACCGAAGTCGATCCGCGCCACGAGAGCGACATCGGCGAGGTGCTGTTCCACCGCAACGTCGTCGTGGCGCTCTATCCGACCCCGGAAGGGGAGGACGACCGGATCGTCGGCGTTCTGCCGAAGGGCGAGTGGCTGCAGGAGGAGAGGGCGCTGTACGGCCGGATCGGCCGCGTCTACCTCGCCGTTCATCTCATGCGGCCGTATCAGGTCCAGGAGTTGGCCGACCGGTACGCCGTCGAGAGCCGCGGCGGTGCGAACGGGGTCGTCGTGGAAGCGATCGGGGCGGCGGAAGCCGAGCGGCTGTGCATCGGCAGCCTCGAGGAATTCGCCGCGATCCAGCGCGGCAACGACCCCTCCTTCGCCGAGGACGGCTCGAAGGCGGCGTACCGCTCCCTCGATCAGGAGGAGCTGGAGCTGACGATCGCGCCAGGCGGCAAGCCCGAAGCGAGGGTCGGCGGCGAGCCGATATCGTTCGGGAAGTATTCCGCCTGAACCGCTGCCGGCGCCGCCGCCGGATGAAGTCAATATTAGCGTGAATAGGATCAAAATACCGTCAAAGCGCTGACGGTATTTTTTTTATAATGAGAACACCGAAACGCTCCGGGATCGGTTCGCTTCCGGCCGAGTTAGCGTCGCGATAATGAAAATAATTAGGCGAAGGATTGAAAGTAACCGTAGACCGGACACTTTTAAGCAAGGGTGTTTAGGCTATGGTTTTTTTATATCCTATGAAAATAATTTTGGAAGTATACTAGCTTTATGGAAGTGTTGGGGGGTAATTATGTGACATGGGTGTTAAAGCATCGTTCGAGCGGCGAAGAATACGATGCGTATTTTAGTCGTCTTGAACGCGGCGATTTAAAGAATATCGCAAAAGGAACAGGTTGGACAGTCGGATTCAATTGGGGCCACTACCTGCGTAGGGATAGTGATTATATAGCGTATAAACTACATATCGCCGGAAATGATGGTATTCAAGGGATCGTTGCCATTGCATTGCGTGAAGGGTATGTGGAAATCGATCTAGCGGAGAAGTCGCCGAACAATCGCAGGCCGCGGAATCAATTCTCAAACGCTGGAGATTTGTTATTTGCTTTTGCATGCAAAGTCAGCTTGGAGAATGATGGTGAAGGGTACGTCATGTTAAAAGCAAAGTCGGGCCTCGTTCAGCATTATCAAAGAAAATATAAAATGGAACTCATTAATCCCCGCGAACGTACCATGGCTATCGTTCCGGTTGTTGCGAAGAAGATGGTTGAGTTATACTATCGATAAGGGAGTTGATACTCATGCGAAAGTTAAACAAAGTAGGACGAACTAGCTTGGGTTTGAGAGGCCCCCTGGTCATTCGAACAAGACAATGCGATAACGGGATATTGGCCGAGCCCATCTCAGCCGACAAGCGTAAAGCCGCGGATGTAGAAATGAAGAATTTTATCAAGCGTCACAAAGACAGCTTGGTTGCGCATAAATAGGGATGACGCAGAAGCAAAGTCGTGCTTAAGCTGAGGAGCGACACAGGGGCATGAAAACAAAGGGCCGTCAGGGAACGAACTTCTCCCTGACGGTTTTCTTAATTTGCGGGGCAGTGGAAGACAACCCGAAAGGTTCGTCCCGCGCGGACGAAGGGAAGCGTAGGGCACGGCGGCTATCCTGCAGTCATTTACGCAGGATTCACCGCGAATATGGAATGAACATTTCCCTCGGGATCGCCGAAGAAGCCGGTCGTATGACCCCAAGACTTGATTTGCGGGGCAGTGACGTCGATGGCTCCCTTCGACACGAATTCGGCGTACAAGGCGTATACTTGATCCGGCGAATCGCATTGGAAATTAAGCTCGACGGCTTGTCCTTTGCGAATTTCCCCAAAAGAAGAATAGCCGTTGGTATTCTCGGACATCAGAGACTTCGAGCAAATGGCCAATCTCACCCCCTCATTTCGGAATTCTACGTAATGATCCTCTTCTACGACGATATCGAATCCCAATACATCCTGGTAAAATCGGGCCAAGCGGGCGACATCGTCAGCTAGCAGCGTAAGTCCTTCCAGTCTTACTGTCTTCATTAGGTAACGCACCTCCATTTCGAGTGTAGCATAATATTCGAATCGGCGTGACAAATTTTAACATTCCGAGAGACTGTTGCAGGAGGATGTCAAAAGTCAAAATAGAAGAGAGATCGGTCAAGATTCGACTAACCGCTGAGCCGGGTTCTTCCCTATAATGGGAGAAGAACGAACGGTAGAGACTTCGATTCGGGAGCGGCAGCGCGAGAGACGTTCCCGGAAGCTTAAAGGAGCGGTTGCGATGGCAAGCAAGGAAGCGGTTCTGTCCGCGCTGGAGAAGGCGGCGCCGGCCGATCTTCGCCTCTATTACCCGGATGGCAAGCAGGAGGAGTTCTGGAAGCGGGCGAAGGCTTCGCCGGATTACGAGGAGGCGCTGCGCGAGATCCGCGGAGAAGGAGAGCGGCTGCTCGGATCGCCGACGCCGGAGCTCACCTATCATCTCTTCGTGATCTACGTGGAGCGAGGTACCCGCAGAGAATATGAAAGCGTATACTTCGAGCGGCGCCGGCGGCTGAACACGTTCGCCATTCTCTCCCTGCTCGAGCCGGAGCGGGAAGAGTGGCTCGGGGCGCTGCGCGATACGATATGGGCTCTCTGCGACGAATACACCTGGTGCCTGCCCGCGCACGCCTGGGGGACGAGCTTCGAGATCCGACGGACGATCGACCTGTTCTCGGCGGAGACCGGGTTCACGCTGAGCGAGATCGATCTGCTGCTTGGGGACCGGCTCCCTCCCTTGCTGCGGGAGAGAATCGCCGAAGAGGTTGAAGCAAGACTATTCCGTCCTTATCTGGAGGCGGGACCGCACCATTGGGAGGCCGTCCAGACCAATTGGTCCGCCGTCTGCGCGGGTTCGATCGGAGCGGCGGCGCTGATCGCCCTCCGCGATCCGGACCGGCTAGCGGCGATCGTCTCGAAGGCGCTCGGAAGCATGGATTGCTTCCTCGACGGCTACGGCGACGACGGAGGCTGCCTGGAGGGGCTGGGCTACTGGAATTACGGCTTCGGCTACTATGTCTACTTCGCTGACCTGCTGCGCAAGCGCACGAACGGGGCGATCGACCTCTTCGCTTCGGACAAGGTCCGGCGCATCGCGGCTTTCCAGCAGAAGAGTTATCTGGACGGGGATCTGGTCGCGAACTTCTCGGACTCCCGGCCCCGCATCAAGGTCCAGCTCGGCCTGTCCCATTACCTGGGGAGCGTCTACGAAGAGGTCGAGCTGCCGCCGGCGGAGCTTCGGGCTCCCTACGCGGAAGACCATTGCAGTCGTTGGGCGCACGCCTTCCGCAACCTGATCTGGTTCGATCCCGCGAAGGGAGGGAGCGAATGGGCGGCGGCGGACGATTACCTGCCCGACGCCCAGTGGCTCGTCTCGCGGCACCGGTCCGGCGCCGGACGGTTCGGCTTCGCCGCGAAGGGCGGCCATAACGCCGAGCCGCACAACCATAACGACGTCGGCCACTTCATCGTGACGGCGGACGGGGAGACGTTCTTGGCCGATCTCGGGAGCGGCGAATACACGAAGGATTACTTCGGGGACGGCCGGTACGCCTACGATTGCAACGGGGCGCAGGGGCATTCCGTTCCGATCGTGGACGGCGCGCTGCAGGCCGAGGGAGCCGAGAGCGCGGCCGTCGTGCTGGAAGCGTACGCGGGCCCAGAAGAAGACCGGCTGCGGATCGAGATGGGCTCGGCCTATCGGGTGCCGAACTTGAAGTCGCTCGTCCGCGGCTTCGTCTGGCGGAAGCCGGAGCAGGGCGCGCCGGCGCTCGAGCTGACGGACGAATTCCGGTTCGATGGCCAGCCGGGCTCGGTCGAGGAGCGGTTCGTCTCGCTGCTGCCGCCGGTTCTCGGCGAAGAGGGGAGCGTTCTCGTTCCCGGGCGCAACGGGAGAACGCTGCGGATTAGGTACGATGCCGATGCGCTCGCCGCATCGGTCGAGGAACGGTCGTTCCGGGATCATTCCGCCCGGGAGACGAAGTGGTACGCGATTCGCCTAGCGGCGACGCGGGCGAACAACGAGGCTATTTTCAGACTGCGGTTCGAATTCGAATAAAGAGGTTGGGGGAGAAGCTGCGGATGGCGAACGCTGCCGGATTGGATTGGGTGGAAGAGGCCTGGACGAACGCAAGGGACAAGACGAGGAGAATCGCCGGACGGATCGGCGCGAACTTCCCGCACGCGAGCCAGGGAGGCGTCTACGTGCTGGAGCCGCCGCACTGGTGGACGGCGGGCTTCTGGCCGGGATTGCTATGGCTGTTCGTTCAAGGCGGCGGGGAGGAGGGGCTCCGGCGAATCGCGGAGGCATGCGAGGAGAAGCTGGACGACGTGCTGCGCGATTATACGAAGCTCGACCACGACATCGGCTTCATGTGGACGCTGACGAGCCTCGCCTCCTACAAGCTGACGGGGAACGCGGAGTCGCGGCGCCGGGCGCTGCAGGCGGCGAACTACCTGGCCGGGCGCTTCAACCTGAAGGGCCGGTACATCCGAGCCTGGAACCCATGGTCGGAGAACGACGACAACGCCGGCATCGCGATCATCGATTGCGCGATGAACGTGCCTCTCTTGTCTGGCGTCGGCGGAGAGCGGGGATCCGCGCTACCGGCATATCGCCGAAGCGCATCTGGGCACAGTGCTCGAGCGGTTCGTCCGCCCGGACGGGTCCGTCTACCATATCGTGCGCTTCGATCCCGAGACGGGCGACTTCCTCGAAGGGATCGGCGGGCAAGGCTTCGCGCCGGAATCCGCCTGGTCGAGAGGGACGGCGTGGGCGCTCTACGGCTTGTCCCTCGCTTATCATCATTCGAGGAAGCAAGCGTATTTGGACGCCGCGAAGCGGGTCGCCCACTTTTTCCTCGCGAATCTGCCGGACGACCTCGTCCCTCACTGGGACTTCCGTCTGCCGCCGGAGATCACGAAGTACCGCGATTCGTCGGCGGGCGCGTGCGCGGCCTCGGGACTGCTGCTGCTCTCGGAGCTGGTCGGGGGGACGGAGTCGCGCCTCTACCGGGAACCGGCTGTCCGGATGCTGGAGTCTCTGTACCGCCATTACGGAGCCTGGGACGACGAAAAGGAAGAAGGCCTCATTCGGCACGGCACGAGCCATTATCCGGAGGGCAAAAATATCGACGTTCCTCTCATCTACGGAGACTACTTCTTCGTGGAAGGGCTGTCCAGGCTGAGGGGGAACGATAAGATTTTCTGGCAGTAGCCGATCGGCAGAGGGACGAGGAGGAGGAGCTAGCGCATGAGAGGGACGAGACTGCCCATCGCGGACAATCCGCTGCGCACCCGCGGCGACCTGATGCGGGCGTTCGAGCAACTGAGCGATCCGCTTCGGCCGTATTACAGCGAAGGGAAAGCGCGTCTGGAGCTTGGCGTCACGGGGACGAGCTATTCGGCCGAGGTCGCGGGCATGGAAGGCTTCTCCCGCGTTCTGTGGGGGATGGCGCCTTACCTGGCCGGCGGCGGGAGGGCGGACGGACTGTGGGAGGACTGCCTGCAAGGAATCGCGAACGGGACCGACCCGAGCCACCCGGAATATTGGGGGGACGTCGGGGATTACGACCAGCGGCTCGTCGAGATGGCCGCCTTCGGCTTCGCCCTCGCCCTCGTTCCGGAGCGGATCTGGGAGCCGCTCGGCGAGAGGGAGCGGCGCAATCTGTACGAATGGCTGAACCAGATCAACCGGCATCCCGTTTACGATTGCAACTGGCTGTTTTTCGGCGTGCTCGTCAATATGGGCTTCAAGCGCAGGGGGCTACCGTACGACGGCGAGCAGCTGGAGCAGAACCTGCGGAGGATCGACGACTTCTATCTCGGGGGCGGGTGGTACTCCGACGGGGCGGGAGGACATGCCGACTACTACGTTCCGTTCGCGCTCCATTACTACGGCCTGCTGTACGCCAAGCTGATGGGAGCGGAGGATCCGGAACGGGCCCGGACGTACCGGGAGCGGGCGGCGCTGTTCGCGGGCGACTTCATCCGCTGGTTCGCGGCGGACGGATCCTCGCTGCCGTACGGAAGAAGCCTCGCCTATCGGTTCTCCCAGTCGGCGTTCTGGAGCGCGCTCGCGTTCGCGGACGCGGACGTCTGGCCTCCCGGCGTGCTGAAGGGGCTCGTTCTGCGCGGGCTGCGCTATTGGTTCCGCCAGCCGATCTTCGACCGGAGCGGCGTGCTCACGATCGGGTACGCGTACCCGAACCTGGTCATGGCCGAGCAGTACAACTCGCCCGGCTCGCCTTATTGGGCGCTGAAGACGCTGCTGCCGCTGGCGCTTCCGGAGGACCATCCGTTCTGGGCGGCGGAGGAGCTTCCGCTTCCGGCTTCGGAGACGGAGCCGATGTCGGCAGCGCAGCTGTCGGTGCAGATGTCGGTGCAGCGTCCGCCCCGTCTCGTCCTGTGCCGGCAGGCGGATCGCGACCATGTCGCCGCGTTCAACGCGGGGCATCCGTCGTCCAACGAACACGCGCACACGTCGGCCAAGTACGAGAAGTTCGCGTACTCGACCGCGTTCGGGTTCAGCGTGCCGAAGGCGGAATGGGGGCTCGCGCAGGGCGCCTTCGACTCCATGCTCGCGCTTAGCGAAGCGGGAGACAATCTGTACCGCGTCCGGCGCCGGAACGAGGAGACGTCGATCGGGGACGACGGGACGCTGTACGCCCGCTGGAAGCCGTGGCCGGACGTGGAGGTTCGCACGTGGATCGTGCCGGGACTGCCTTGGCACGTGCGGGTGCACCGGATCGAGACGGCGCGGCGGCTGGACGCCGCCGAGGGCGGCTTCGCGCTCGGGGTGCGGGAGGACGTTCGGTCCGAGAAGTCGGAGGACGTGGCGGAGCCGGACAGGGGGGCCGATGCGGAGTCGGCCGGGAGAACCGATGCGGAATCGGGAGCGAAGGCGGGTACGGGGACGGCGACGCAACCGGGCGCTGGACCGGAAGCGAGGTTCCCGGCAGAAGCCGGCATGGGGGCAGGGACGCCGACCGCGCATGCGGTGGCGTCGGGAAGCTTGGGGACGAGCGGCATCCGCGGCTTGTTCGGATACGACGGGGCGGAGCTGGTCCGCGCCCAGCCGAATACGAACGTGCTGCACCCTCGTACCGTTATCCCCACGCTTCAGGCTCGGCTCGAACCGGGCATTCACTGGCTCGCGGCCGAGATCTTCGGCCTTCCGGGCGAGGCCCCTTCCGGGGAGCGGCTGCTGCCGGAGAGCGGGTATCGGGTTCGGATCGGAGAGCAGGACGTTCTTGTCGAGCGGGAGGGCGTTATTGTAGCAAATCTAGGCCGGATCTAAAGGCAAGAGGGGCGTTCCCGCGTCATTTGAAGGCGGGAGCGTCCCTCTATTTTTCACATATAGGCTCCTTTATCCATGATTGGGTCCATGTCTTCGAAGGGATCCTGCCGCGTAGAAGCTCGATGCTTAATGACCGGGCCGATGAGTTCATTCACGCCGACATAGCGGGCTTCACCGCAGGCAAGCGGGTTCACTTGTATGATTTTTCGAATAGCCTCGTCGCAAAAAAACAAGGCAGATGGATTTTGTATGATTTTTCATCCACTAATAAAGCAAAAGCACCCTCTTGAGCAGAATTTGTATGATTTTTCACCCACCATTCTAGTAAGGCGCCTTCTTGAAGCGGCGTTTGTATGATTTTTCATCCGCCTTTCAAGGAGGCGACTTTTCGAGGCATTATCTAGTTGGAATTCACAATTTACCAGTACAAGTTATGTTAGTGAATGGGTCTTCGTAGTTTTTTGGCAACGACGATTCAATTGCCCTTGATCATCCAGATCGCTAGAGCGAGAGCCGCGAGATGGGCCGGATAGAAGCTGCGCCAGAGCCAGCGGGGAACCCGGATCTGCTCGCTCGCCGCGACAAGCTGCTGGCCGTAAACGAGCAGTATCGTCGCCGCGATGCTGAACAGCTGAAGCACCCATCCCGGATGAATCGCCAGATAGAGCGCGTTTAGCACCATATGGGCGGCAATCCAGCGGTCCCGGTTCGCGCGAAGATAAATCAGGATGAGGACGAGAGCGTATGCGCCGTAATCGAAGGGAAGAACTTCAAGCAGAATGCCGGCCGCCGCGGCAAGGCCCCATCGTCCCCAAGGGGATCGGATTCGCTCGAAGAGCATGAGAACGGTCAGGCAGACGGCGAACGTCCCCACGACGTTGATATCCCGCATGTGAAGCCCGAGCGAGTAAGGCACTTGCGACAGGAGCGCGATGGCGAAAAGCCGAATCAGATACTTCCGCCGGCTGCGCGTGTGCCGGTAGCCAAGGGCGATGCCGAAGGCGTACAGCGGGAACGCCAACCGGCCGATTATCCGCCAGACCGGCTCGTGCGGGAAAAACAGCAACCCGATATGGTCGATCAGCATCGTCGCCATCGCGATAATCTGCACCGGCAATCGGTCCCTTCCATAAGCGGTCGATAAAGTTAGGATAGCGTGTCTGCCGCCTGCCAAGGTACCCGGAGGAAGCACCACCGCGTAAGAGCGGCGGCTTGGCGGCGAGAAGTCGCCCGTCTAAGCCGATAAAGTCGGGTTAGAGCGACGGTCAGGGCGCAAATACCCATCTACGGGGAAGGGAGCGACGGTTAAGCATATATCCGGACGCACAGCCAGGAGACGATTCCGATCGAAGTCATCGCGGCGAGAGCGACGAAGGCGACGGAACCCGTCTTCGTCCGGCCAACCGCATGCTTGTCGTAAAATTCCGGCCTCCGGCGGTAAACGCCGGTCCACAGCTCCGCGACCAGGTTCAGAACGACAAGGAAAAAGCTTTTGACGAGTTTCATCCGTTCCACGCTCCTCCGAGAGGTCTTATCCACATCTTAGCAAAACGCCCATCTCCGCGCCATCCTCAGCCCCTGCCTCTCCCTCTCCCTCTCCCTCCCCATACTCGCTTCCCATCTGTTATATATCATGATATATTGTTATATATAGTGATTAGCGGCCATAGGCGGAAGGAGTGCGGGCCGGAATGTCGGGACCGATGTACGAGAAGATATACGAAGCTCTCAAAGAAGAGATTCAAACGGGAAGATACGGCATAGGAGAGCGGGTTCCTTCGGAGAAGGAGCTGGCCGACGCATACAACGTAAGCCGGATCACGAGCAAGAAGGCGCTCGAGATGCTGGCGGAAGCGGGGATCATCGTCCGCAAGCCGGGCAAAGGCTCCTTCGTGGCGGACCCCGAGGAGCAGCCGGCGGCGGCGCCGCCGCCGTCGGACTCCCGAAGCGGAAGCGGGAAGGCGAAGCTGCTGATCGGCCTCGTCATGACGGACTTCAGCGACAGCTTCGGCACCGGGCTTATCTACGGGATGGAGGAAGCGTCCCGCCAGAGCGACAGCTACCTCGTCCTGCGCCGGACGTTCGGCGTCCCTTCCAACGAGGAGGAGGCGATCCGGGGGCTGCGCGAGCTTGGGGTGGACGGGCTTATTATTTTCCCGGCCCAAGGGGAGTTCTTCAACGCCGAGATTCTGAAGCTGGTCATCGACAAGTTCCCCTTCGTCCTGATCGACCGGCATCTGAAGGGCATCTCGGCGGGCTCGATCAGCACGGACAACGCGGCCGCGGCCAAGCTCGGAACGGACTACCTGTTCGGGCTCGGCCACAAGCACGTCGCCCTCCTGTCGCCGCCTCCGATGGACACGACCGCCGTCGAGGACCGGATCGAGGGCTTCGTCCAGGCGCACGCGGAGAAGGGCGTCGTCGTCGACCGGGACTTGTGGCTCGAGGACATCACGTCGACGCTCCCGAACGCCTACACGGAGGAGAACAAGGCGAAGGACGTCGAGAAAATCAAAAGGCATCTGCTCGCGCATCCGGCGGTCACGGCTGTTTTCGCCATGGAGTACAACATCGCGCTGCTCGCGGCGGAGGCGGCCCGGCAGCTCGAGCTCGACGTGCCGCGGGACCTCTCGATCGTCTGCTTCGACTGTCCGGACAACAGCGGGGCGTTCCCGTTCACCCACCTGAGGCAGAATCAGGAGGAGATCGGGCGGCTGGCTTTCGAGAACGTGCTGCGGTTGAGAGAAGGCGAGCCCGTGCCCGGCAAAATCTCGCTGGAAGCGAAGCTCGTCTTAGGAGGCTCCACCGCGGAGGCCGCGCGGAAGGTGCGTCCTTAGGAGGACGAGCGGGAACCTTGAAAACGGCCCGACGGGGCGAATAGAGAAGGCTTGCGGGATCGTCTCGCAAGCCTTTGTTCTGTTCCAATGGGGCTGCATGTTGTTTAAGGAGATTAAATAATATATTGATATATAATTATGTCGCAATTTTAGAGTTAAATATATATTGACATAATGCTGGTATGACATTATATTTATCGGTGTAAGCGTTTTACTCATCATGCTCGCGAGAGAGGATGAAGCGCCCGATGAACCGAACCGACGAGCCCGCCCGAACATCCCCGTACATTCGCAGAGGAAGGGCGGAGACCGCTCAGGAGGAGCTTCTCTACAACTTCTGGAACGAAGAGCTCGGCATTATGAACCAGCTCGCTCCCTTCGAGCCGGGCTGCAACGACCACTTCGTCTATTGGTGGCACGCCCATGCGATCGACGCGCTGGCCGACGGGTACGAGCGGACGAAGAATGCGGCTTACCTCGAGAGGATCGACCGGATTATCGAAGGGGTACGGAGGCTGAACCGCGGCACGCTGCTGCACAATTACTATGACGACATGGAGTGGATGGCACTCGCCTTGCTGAGGGTGCACGACGCCGCCAAGCGGGAGAAGGACCGCAAGGACGCCACCGTTCTCTGGGAGAGTATCAAGACCGCCTGGAACGGCCGTATGGGCGGAGGCATGGCGTGGAAGAAGGATCAGCTCGACTACAAAAACACGCCGGCCAACGCACCGGCCTCCATTCTCGCCTCCCGCCTGTACCAGCGTTTCGGCGACCGCGGCGATCTGGAATGGGCGAAGCGGATTTACGAGTGGAACAAAGCCAACCTGGTCGACCCGGAGACCGGCTTCGTCTGGGACGGCATGAACCGGCTCGGCGACGGGAAGATCGACTACGACTGGGAGTACACGTACTGCCAAGGCGTTTTCGCCGGGGCGGGCATCGAATTGTACCGGAGCACGGGCAACGCCGCCTACTTAGAGGATGCGATCCGCACCGCCAAGACCGCGGCGGAACGATTCGCCGATCCGGACACCGGCCTGCTCCCCGACGAAGGCAAGGACGACTGCGGCCTGTTCAAAGGCATCCTCGTCCGCTACTGGCGGGAGCTGCTGCTCCTTCGTCCCGAGCTGGCCGGCATCCGCCGGCTCATCTCCCGGAACGCCGAAGCGCTCTGGACGACCGGGCGCAGCGAACGCGGCCTGATCGCCCGGGCCTGGACCGGCCCCGTCGAGGCGAAGGTCCAGCTGTGCGCCCAGCTGAGCGGCCTCATGCTGCTGGAGATGGACGCGGCGCTCCCTTGCGCGGACGAAGAGGAAGCGAACTGATCGGCCCGGCTAAGCGCCCCGCACGAAATAAGCAACACGCAACCGAAGAACGAAGCGCGCGACGCCCCCTATCTCAAACCCGTGCCGACTTATTCAATAAGAACAAGAACAATGAACAAGATCGATTCGAAGGAGGCTGGCCGAGCATGGAACTCTCCCCCGCAACGCTAAAGACATTGGACGCGTTGTCCGACCGGGTTCGCGAGAAGACGGCGGACCGCCCCAGGCTGGCCCTGATTTTCAAGAACGCGCTTCTGAACACGCTTCAGACGACCGTCAAGCGGCTGCCCGACGGAACGACGTTCGTCATCACGGGAGACATCCCCGCGATGTGGCTCCGGGATTCGGCGGCGCAGGTGCGGCCGTTCCTCGCGCTCGCCCAGGAAGCGCCCGAGCTCGCGGACATGATCGAAGGCCTCGTCGCCCGGCAGGTCGCCTGCATTCTCTCGGACCCGTATGCGAACGCTTTCAACGAGGGGCCGACCGGGCAGGGACACCAAGCGGACCTCACCGACATGAAGCCTTACGTCTGGGAGCGCAAATATGAGATCGACTCGCTCTGTTACCCGCTGCATCTTGCTTACCTGCTCTGGAAGCGGACCGGCCGCGCGTCCCATCTCTCGACGGCCGAATTCGCCGCCGCGGCCCGGACCGTCATCGCCACCTGGCGAACCGAGCAGCATCACGAGTCGCGGTCGCCCTACTCCTTCGAGCGCCGGAACTGCCCGCCGTCGGACACGCTGGAGCGCGAAGGACGCGGAGCCGAAGTCGGCTACACGGGCATGACGTGGTCCGGCTTCCGCCCGAGCGACGACGCCTGCCGGTACGGCTATCTCGTTCCGGCCAACATGTTCGCCGTCGTGGCGCTAAGGGAGCTGGCCGAGATCGCGGAGGACGTTCTCCGCGACGCCGAACTCGCGCGAGACGCTTCCGCCCTGGCGAGAGAGATCGACGAAGGCATCCGCGCGCACGGCATCGTGGAGCATCCGGACTATGGCCCGATGTACGCCTACGAGACCGACGGCTTCGGCCGCCATCACCTGATGGACGACGCCAACGTGCCGAGCCTGCTGTCCATTCCGTATCTCGGCTACGCGCCCGCCGACGACCCAATCTACCTGAACACGCGGCGGTTCGTACTCAGCCGCGACAACCCGTACTACTTCGAAGGCGCCTCCGCCTCGGGCATCGGCAGCCCGCATACGCCGCCGGATTACGTCTGGCACATCGCGCTGGCCATGCAGGGGCTGACGTCGCCGGACCCCGGCGAGAAGCGGCGGATGCTGGAGCTCATGGCCGACACCGACGCCGGCCTCGGCATGATGCACGAGGGCTTCCACAAGGACGATCCGTCCCGGTTCTCGCGGGAATGGTTCTCCTGGGCGAACATGATGTACTGCGAGCTGCTGATGGATTACTGCGGCATTCGCGCGGGCGCCGAACCGGGGCTCGATCGGGCATCGTCCCGTTGAGATAGAGCGAAGACACAAAAAGGGAGGCTATATGTCAATGAGAAAATGGGTATCTCTGATGGCGCTTGCGGGCATCGCTTCGACCGTACTGGCGGGCTGCGGCGGGTCCGGCGACTCCGGCAACTCCGGCGGCAAGGCGAGCGGTTCGCCGTCCGCATCCTCTCCGGCGTCCGGCGAATCGGCCGCTCCGTCCGGCGGCGGCTCCTCGGGCAAGGCGGTCGAGATCACGTTCTGGGGCGACTGGAGCGGCGAAGGCCAGCAGCAGCTGACGACGATGATCGACGCCTTCAACAAGTCCCAGGACAAGATTCGCGTCAAATACGTGCTGCAGCAGGACATGATCACGAAGTTCCTCACGGCCGCCACGTCCGGCGGAGCTCCCGACGTCCTGCTCTGGGACCGGTGGCGCACTTCGCTGTACGCGCCGAAGAACGTGCTGCACCCGATCGACGACTACTTCGACCAGGACGGGCTG
This sequence comes from Cohnella xylanilytica, assembly GCF_014212175.1. Classification (GTDB taxonomy): domain Bacteria; phylum Bacillota; class Bacilli; order Paenibacillales; family Paenibacillaceae; genus Cohnella; species Cohnella xylanilytica. Next base: position 20,691 of record NZ_JACJVR010000136.1, read on the forward strand.
AACAAGGACGACTTCTACGGCGAAGCGCTGAAGGAGCTTACCATCCAAGACCGTCTGTACGGCCTGCCCCTGACGGTGGACGCGCGGGCTCTGTTCTACAACAAGAAGCTGCTGAGCGAAGCGGGCATCGCCAACCCGCCGACGAACTGGCAGGAGCTCGAGGACGCGGCCGTCAAGACGACGAAGTGGGACGGCAGCAAGCTTCTCGTCGCCGGCCTCTCCTTGGGCGACAACGGCTTGTTCAGCATGTACCTGCGGCAGGCGGGAGGCACGATGCTGACCGACGACGGCAAGACGAACTTCAACAACGCGCAGGGCAAAGCGGTGCTCGATTACTGGGATCGGCTGATGAACCAGGACAAGGTGTACAAGATCGGCTTCGAGAAGGGGCTCGGCGAGTCGACGGACGCGTTCGCGACCGGGAAGCTGGCGATGACCTACACGGGGCCGTGGATGCTGACGACGTACAAGAAGTACGGCAAGGACCTCGACTTCGGCGTCGCTCCGCCTCCGGCCGGGCCGAGCGGCGACAAGGGCAGCGGCATGGGCGGCTTCGGCCTCGTCATTCCGGAAGGCTCCAAGCACCAGAAGGAAGCCTGGGAGTTCATCAAGTGGTGGACGGCGAACAAGGACAACGCGCTGCTGTGGGCCAAAACGAGCCTGAACATCCCGGGCTTCAAGCCGGCGATTCAAGATCCCTTTTTCCAAGACGATCCGTTCTGGAAGCCGTTCCTCGACACGCTCGAATTCGCGAAGATCCGTCCGCAGCACCCGGGCTATTCGGTCATGGAGACGGACGCGCTCATCCCCAACCTGGAGCTGTTCCAGCAGAAGAAGCAAAGCGCCGAGGATACCCTGAAGAAAGCGCAGGAGCAAGGCGACAAGCTGCTGCAGGACAACGCGGAAGTCAAGTGACGCGAAGGGAGGGCGACCTCCCTTCTTCGCCAATTCCCATTCGGAAGGAGGAGCGCCGATGGCCTCCTACGGCAAGCTGACGCGCCATCAGTCCCGCACCGCCTATCTGTTCATCACGCCGACGATGCTCCTGTTCCTCGTCTTCACGGTCGTTCCGGTCGCGATGGCGTTCTACCTCAGCTTCACGAATTACGACGTGCTGAGCCGCATGAAGTGGGTGGGCCTGGACAACTACGGAAGGCTGTACGGGGACGCGCTGTATTGGAGAACGTTCCGGAACGTCGCCTACTATACCGTCATCTTCGTTCCTCTCAATATCTTGTTCTCGCTCGGCCTCGCCATGCTGTTCAACTTCAGGCGCTTCGGCGTCCGGCTGTTCCGCACGATGGGCTACATGCCGACGCTGACGTCCGCGGTCGCCGCGGCGACGGTGTGGGTATGGCTGCTTCACCCCGAATACGGGCTCGTCAACACGCTGCTCGGCTACGTCGGAATTACCGGACCGGCATGGCTCGCCCAGACGGAGACGGCAATGCTGTCGATCATTCTCGTGACGCTCTGGCAGACGATCGGCTCCAACATGATCATCTACATCGCGGGGCTGCAGGGCGTTCCCGACTACCTGTACGAATCCGCGAAGCTCGACGGAGCGACCGCCTTCGACCGGTTCCGGTACATCACCTGGCCGCAGCTAAGGCCGACGACGTTCCTCGTCAGCACGATGTCAATCATCGGGGCGCTGCAGCTGTTCGACCAGGCGTTCGTCCTGACGCAGGGCGGCCCCGGCAACGTCACGAAGACGCCGGTCTACCTCATCTACCAGCAGGGCTTCAACCAGCTGCAGATGGGCTACGCTTCGGCGCAGGCGTTCGTGCTGGCGATCGCGATCCTGATTTTCTCGATGATCAACATGCGGTTCAACAAATCCGAGGAATCGGTCCTATGAGAGCAGCGGTGCTATGTCA
>NZ_JACJVR010000137.1 GCF_014212175.1 Cohnella xylanilytica
GGAATCATCGGATCGCGGCGGGACTTCTCGTTCTGATCCGCTTGTATCTCGGGTGGAAATGGCTGGATGCCGGATGGCATAAATTAACCGCCGACAAGGCGTTCGACGCGACGGGCTTCCTCCATAACGCGGTCAGCAAGCCGGTGCTGGAGACGGGAACCCAGAACGCGCTGTATCCGAACTTCGTCGGCTTCCTGCAGCACTTCGCGCTGCCCAACGCCAAGCTGTTCAACTTCCTGATCCCGTGGGGCGAATTCCTGGTCGGGCTGGGACTCCTTCTGGGCGCTCTGACGACCGCCGCCGCGTTCTTCGGCTTGCTGATGAACTTCATGTTCTTGCTGGCGGGCACCGTCAGCAGCAACCCGTGGCTGGTTCTGTTCGGCACGATCGTCCTGTTCGCGGGAGCCAACGCCGGCAAGTTCGGAGCCGACTACTTCATGGTTCCGTTCCTGAGACGGCTCGCGAGAAGATGGTTCCGTCGGGACCGCCGTCATTCGAGGCCCATGGAGCCGAAGGAACTCGCCAATTAAGGGGAGGCTGGCTCTGGCGGCAGGAACGGAGCCGCGCCTCGGCCGGAACGGAAGCTTTGGCGGGAGACCGTCCCTGAGGGGGCGGTTTTCCGGCGTTATCGGGTGCTTTTCTCCTTTTCCCGAGCGGGACTTGAAGGCTCTACCGATTCCTCGAGCCCCTCTCTCTGCCGAGGCTGCGGAATGGAAGCGTTAGCAGCAGGAAGTTGACGGAGGGAGGGGCGGGCTGATAAGATGATACTGTAAACGCGTGTTCACACCAAAGCGGAGGTCGGCATGAGGAATTCGGAGATCAATTCGGTGGAGATCGCCCGGTTAGCCGGAGTCTCGCGAAGCACGGTCAGCCGGGTCATCAACAATTACTCCAACGTGCCCGCGGAGACCCGCGAGAAGGTCATGAAGGTCATCGAGCAGTACCATTACGTGCCGAACCTGTCCGCGCAGGTGCTGGCCGGGAAGAAGACCCGCACGATCGGGCTGTTCATGATCGAAGCCGGCCACGTCTCGAGCGACATTCTGTCCAACATGCTTCTCGCGAGCATTATCGAGAACGCGTCGTCGTCCGGGTACTACGTGCTGACGCACATTATTCGCAATACGAGAGACGAGGCAAGCGTCCGCGGCATCAAGGACATCTTCTACCAGCGGCGCATCGACGGCGGCATCTTCATCGGAGCGGCCAACGACGAGCCGATGCTCGAGGAGCTGATCGCGGAAGGCTTCATCGTGGGGGTCGTCGACCAGCAGCCGTCCCCGGAGCGGAACGAACCGAACCGCATCGTCGTCAACTTCGACAACGACTACGGTATGACGCTGGCCGTCGGTTACTTGGCGGAGCTGAACCATCGCAAGATCGGCATCGTGTGCGGCGACATGGCCCGTTACTCCGGCCCCTCCAAGTACGAAGGCTTCCTGGCGGCCATGAGCGAGCGCGGGATTCCCGTCCGGCAGGAATGGATCCTTCCCGGAGGGTTCCACGAGGAAGACGGCTACGAGGCGATCCGATCCTTCCTCGAGCGGGGCGGAAGGCTGCCGACGGCCATCGTGATGGCGAACGACAGCGTCGCCTTCGGAGCTATCCGCGCGCTGCGGGAACGCGGCTTGTCCGTGCCGGACGACGTCTCGGTCGTCGGCTTCGACGACCACGCGCTGAGCGCGAGGTTCCAGCCGGCGCTGACGACGGTGAAGGTCGACTTCGACGGGATGATGAGCGAGCTGACGGGTTCGGTGATCGCCCGGATCGAAGGGGCCGAGCCGGAAGCGGCGCGGAGGGCGTCGAGCTCGAGGCTGATCGTCCGGGATTCTTGCAAGAGGCTATAATCAAGCATAAAGGGGAGAACGGGATGAGCGGGAATTACTTGGGGAATCGCGTCGTGACGCAGATCGGGCTGGTCGTTCGCGACATCGAGCGCACTTCGCAGGCGTACGCCGAGTTCTTCGGAGTGGAGAAGCCGCAATGGTTCTGGACGGACGCCGCCGACGTCGCGCGGACGGAGTACCGCGGCGAACGCTCCGAAGCGAGGGCGAAGCTGGCCTTCTTCGATATGGGCTCGCTCCAGCTCGAGCTGATCGAGCCCGACGAGCATCCGAGCACTTGGCGCGAATCGCTGGACAAGAACGGCGAGGGCTTCCATCATATCGCCTTCGTCGTCGACGGGATGAAGGAGAAGATCGAGCTTCTCGGCAATAACGGATTCCCGCTTCTGCAGAAGGGCGAATACACGGGCGGCCGATACGCGTACCTCGATACGTTCAAGGACCTGAAGGTCATCGTCGAGCTTCTGGAGAACGACCGATGAACATTCTGATTACGGGAGCGGGACGCGGACTCGGACTGGAGCTGACCCGGATCGCCCTGGAGCGAGGGCACGCGGTCGTCGCGTGCGTCAGGGATCGGAGCCGGCCGTCGGAGGAGCTGCGGGAGCTGGCCGAGCGGTACCCGGGCCAGGCGCGGATCGAGACGCTCGACATCGTCTCGGAAGCGGACGCGGAGAAGCTCGCCGCGAAGCTGCGCGAGGAGTCGTTCGGCCTGGACGCGCTCGTGAACAACGCGGGCGTCCTGCTCGGCAGGGACGGGGGCATCGCCGACCTGTCGATGGACGACGTCCGCCGCACGTTCGAGGTGAACCTGTTCGGGCCGCTGGCCGCGGCGAAGCACTTGACGCCGCTCCTGCGCGAGAGCGAGTCCGGCGCCGACATCGTCGTCAACATCTCCTCGGAGGCGGGGAGCTTCGCCGGAGCGTACGGCGGCGACTACCCCTACGCCCTGTCCAAGACGGCGCTCAACATGTTCTCCAAGCAGTTGAACGAGGAGCTGAAGCTGCGCGGCATTCGCGTGCTGGCCGTGCATCCGGGCTGGATCCGGACGGATATGGGCGGCGACGCGGCTCCCTTGTCGGCGGCGGACAGCGCGAAGGGAATCATGCGGCTGATCGAGGGAGAGACGGTCGTTCCGGAAGACGTCTTCTTCGTCGACTACGCCGGGCGGCCGATGCCGCTCTGAAGCGGACGGCGGCCGGGAAATATTTTTTTATCATCCCCCTAATCGAAAAGTACGAGAAGAAGAGGCGGCTCCTTGCGGGGGCCGCCTTATTGCTGCGCGTTCATAGGCCTCCGGTCAGCTGCCGTCGATTGCCTTCCGAACGTTTGACCGATCGTTCGAATTTTGATCTGAAACGGATAGGCATCTCTCCCGTATATAACGGTGGAATGGCGTACCGGCGGTCGAAAAGTTGCCATTTGACAATCGACCGATCGTTCGATACGATGACTCGGTAGAGATCCGAGAATCGGTATTCGTAGCCGGTCGGTCGGACAACCCGTCGGAAGAAGAGACAAAGAGGGAGCGGAGACATGCGAAGCATCATCAATTTCTCGCTGAACAACAAGTTTGCGTTGTGGATGTTTACGATTATCGTCCTCGTAGCCGGTTTGTATTCGGGCATGAACATGAAGCAGGAGAGCCTGCCGAATCTGTCGCTGCCCTATCTAAGCGTGACGACCGTCTATCCGGGGGCCGCTCCCGAAGCGGTCGTCGACGACGTGACGGCGCCGCTCGAGCAGAGGCTGAAGAACGTCGAAGGCGTCAAGAACGTGACGTCCACTTCGCTGGAGAACGCGTCCTCCATCATGGTCGAATTCGACTTCGGCCAAGACATGGACCAGGCCATGAACAGCATGCGGGAGGCGATCGCAGGGGCCGATCTTCCCGACGGCGTCCAGGAGCCGTCGATCTCCAAGTTCTCCTTCAACTCGTTCCCGGTCATCTCGCTCAGCGTCTCGGGCGGCGATAGCCTGGAGAGCCTGACGCAGATCGTCGAGAACGAGGTGAAGCCCGAGCTCGAAGGGATATCGGGCGTCGCGTCCGTCTCCGTCTCGGGCCAATTCGTCAAGGAAGTCCAGCTGAAGTTCCATCCGGAGAAGCTGGCGCAGCTCGGCATGTCGGCCGACAC
>NZ_JACJVR010000138.1 GCF_014212175.1 Cohnella xylanilytica
TTAAATACGAGGGACGAACCCGGGAGTCGCTATTTGGCTCTTAGCAGCCCATTTTGAATAGCTAACGAATCCACGCGATCTTATTTGGGGTTATTCGGGGGAAAAGCGGGCTTCCGGAACGAAATAGCGTTTCTACGATTCGTTAGATTCGAAAATCTCCTATTTTCGACGAAATAGCGTCTCCTGGATTCGTTAGCCGTTGGCCATCGGAGCAGAAGTCGGGGGGACCGGGGACCCTGCGAATGCAAAAAGCCTGCGGATCTACGTCGATCGTAGAATCGCAGGCTTTTCGCTTTTCGCTCCGTCGGGAGCGGCGGTTAGCGGGGCTGGAGGATGTTAATCATGCTCGTACTGTTCCACCTGACGCGCTCCATACCGTGATAGCGCCGGATCGTGCTGGACGCATAGGCCCTTACGCTTCTTCAATGGCCTTGCGGATGTCGTAATCGGTCAAGTTTATTTCGAGCGGGTGACCTAGAGCCAGGTTCGCCAGTTGGGTTCCCAGATAAGGCCCGACCGTCAGACCGGAAGACCCGAGCCCGTTGGCCGCGAGCAGCCCGACCCAGCCGGGAACCGCTCCGATGACCGGCAGGAAGCCGGGCGTAAACGGGCGGAAGCCCGTCCGGGCCTCCGCGAAGGCGCTGTCCGCCAAATCCGGCGCCAACGACAGCCCTTTGTTCAGAACCTCCTGCATGCCCCCCGCGGTGATCCGCGTATCGTAGCCCTCGACGTCGTTCTCGTGGGTCGCCCCGATGACGATCTTCCCATGCCCGAACGCCAGCAAGTATTGGTCGGACGGCGGCATGACGACGGGCCAATCGCCCGTATCCCGCTCGCCTTGAACCTGGAGATGCACGATCTGCGCCTTCTGGTAGCCGACGTTGAACCGGATGCCCAGCGGCTCCAACAGCGGCCTCGCCCAGGCGCCCGCGCAGACGACCGTGACGTCGGCCGAGTAACGCTCTGCCCCGACGGACGCCCCCGTCACCCGGTTCCCCTCGTACGTCAGCTTCGCATCCCCTTCGATCTGGGCCGCGCCGCGTCTTCTCGCCGACCGGATAAGAGCGTCGCGCAGCGCGCGGCCGTCCACCCGGGCGGCGCCGCCGATCCGGACGGAAGAATAGCCTTCCGCCAGCAGCGGGAACAGCTCCCGGGTCTCTCGTTCGTTCAGACGGGCGATCTCTCCGACTTCCGGAGCGTCCTCCCTGCGCTGTCTCGCCCGCTCCTCCATCTTCTCGATCTTGTCCAAGTCGCTATGGATGCTGATCGCGCCGACCCGGGCATAGCCGGTCTCGGTCTCCCCTTCCCGCTGCAGCTGTCCGATCAGCTCCGGGTAGAAGCGCGCGCCCGCCTTGGCCAGGCGATACCAGGCCTGGTTGCGGCGCTGCGACAGCCAAGGGCAGATGATGCCGGCCGCAGCATCCGTCGCCTGCCCCGGATCGCGGCGGTCGATGAGGAGAACCTCCGCTCCCTGCCGAGTCAGCTCGTACGCGGTCGCCGCTCCGAGGATGCCCGCTCCGATGACGATGACTTTTCTCATGAGTCCTTCCTTTTCCTTTCGCCTTGCTGCGACCGACGATCGATCGCGTTTCCCTTACGATATCACTCTCGCCGGACGTTGGCTAGCTTCGCGAAACCGGCCGGGCAGTCATGGCCAACTGCAAATGGCAATTGGAGTCGCCGGAGTAAGCGCCCGTTCAAAGGCTATCCTTCTAACCGGCCAGTTAGCAGCGTAAACCCGGATGCACGAGTTGTTAAGAATAGGGGATCGTATGCATTTTAGGATGGACCCTTCGGCAATGCGGAATATGTGCTCTGTAACCTCCAAAATGGAGGTTGCAGCGACGGCAACAGGCGGTTCGCGCTCTCTAACCTCTAAAATGGAGGTTGCAGCGACGGCAACGGGCGGTTCGCGCTCTGTAACCTCCAAAATGGAGGTTGCAGCGACGGCAACGGGCGGTTCGCGCTCTGTAACCTCCAAAATGGAGGTTACAGAGTCGGCGATTCGCGGTTGGCGAGCCGGCTGAGCGCGATGCCGGCGAGCAGCGCCATGCCGACGGGAATGCACTCCTCGTGAAGCCGATACTTGGGGTGGTGCAAGCCGTATGCCCGCTCCGCGTCCCGCTGCGGACCCGAGCCGAGCCAGAAGAAGCAGCCCGGCCGCTTCTCCAGATAGAGCGAGAAGTCCTCGCCCGCCAGAGTCGGTTCGGCGAGGCTCCGGTTCTCCCGGCCGATAATCTCGTCGATCGCCGCTTCCGCCAGCCGCGTGTTCGCCTCGTGGTTCGTCAGCACGGGAACCTGATGGATGCAGCGAACCCGAGCGGAGCAGCGGTGGGCGGCGGCGATGCCTTGCACGATGCGTTCGAGCGCCGCCGGCAACCCCTTCTGTACGCCCGGGTCGAACGTGCGGATCGTGCCCGCGAGTCGGCACGTCTGCGGAATGACGTTGTTCGCTTCGCCCGCGTGAATGGAGCCGATCGTGACGACGACCGGCGCGAACGGCGACACCTCGCGGCTGACGAGGCTCTGGAGCGACTGGATCAGCGCCGCCGCGCAGACGATCGGGTCGATGCCCTGATCGGGGATGGCCCCGTGGGCGCCCTTGCCTTCCAGCTCGATCTCGAGCCGGTCGACGGAGCCCATCATCGGCCCGCTTCGCGTGGCGACCCGTCCCGCGGCGAGCGTCGGCAGGTTGTGCAGGCCGTAAATCTCCGCGACGCCGTCCAACGCGCCCGCCTCGATCATCGCCCTAGCTCCCGCATTGATCTCCTCCGCCGGCTGGAACAGCAGCCGCACCGTTCCCGCGAGCTTCTCCGGCGATTCCCGCGCTTCCCGCGCGAGCAGCTCCGCCGCGCCGAGCAGAATGGCCGTATGCGCATCGTGCCCGCAGGCGTGCATAAGGCCCGGCTTCTCGGAGGCGAATTCAAGCCCGCTCTCCTCCTGGATGGGGAGAGCGTCCATGTCGGCGCGGAGCGCGATGATAGGGCCCGGACGGCTGCCGGCGATGTCCGCGACGATTCCGTGCCCTCCGACGCCGGAGCGATACGGGATGCCGAGACGGTCGAGATGCCGCCTCACCCCGGCCGCCGTCTCGCTCTCCGCGAGACTCAACTCGGGGCGCCGGTGAAGCTCCCTCCTGAATTCAATCCATGCAGCCGCCGCCTCGCGCGCCGCTTCAAGCAAACTCCTCATGCCTCGTCCCCCTGTCCATCCGGTTCCTTCTCCTCGTGCCGCGTCCCCTGACCGTAGAGCTCCTTCATGATTTTCCGCCCGGTCGGGGTCTGGGCCAAGCCGCCCTTCGCCGTCTCCCGGTGCTTGTCGGGCATGGCGGAGCCGACCTCGAGCATGACGCCGATCACCTCGTCGGACGGAATCGCGCTCCGCACGCCCGCCAGCGCCATGTCGGCGGCCGCGAGCGCCGTCACGGCGCCGAAGCCGTTGCGCACGATGCACGGAATCTCGACAAGCCCCGCTACCGGATCGCAGATGAGGCCGAGCGAGTTCTTCAGCGCCAGCCCGACGGCATGGATCGCCTGCTCGGGCGTGCCTCCCCGCAGCTCGACGAGCGCTCCCGCCGCCATGCCGATGGCGGAGCCGACCTCGGCTTGGCAGCCGCCCTCCGCGCCGGAGACGAAGGAGTTGTTGGCGATGACGTAGCCGATCGCCCCGGCTGCGAACAAGCCGTCCACGAGCCTCTCGTCCTCCCAGCCGAACCGCTCCTGCGAGCTGACGAACACGCCGGGGATGATGCCGCACGAGCCCGCCGTCGGCGTGGCGATAATGCGTCCCATCGACGCGTTCACCTCGGACACCGCCAGCGCGTAGGCCATGGCGGTCGCGGCCTCGCCCCCGACGGAAGGCTCCCGCCCGGCGGCATACTCGCGAACCCGCTTCGCGTCTCCGCCGGTCAGCCCGCTACGGGATCTCGGGTTGTCGCGAAGCCCTCGGTTCACGGCCTCCTTCATCACCCGGTAGTAGCCCGCCATCTGCTCCCGAATCGCCTCGACGCTCTGCCCGCTCTCCCGCGCCTGCTCGGCGATCATGACCTGAGCGATCGACAAGCCCTCTTCCTCACACAGCCGTATCAATTCAGACAAACTGGAGAATCTCATCCGATCCCTTCCTTCGCCGCGAGATCGATCAGCCGGACTTTGCCGACGCCCGCGATCCGGCCGATCTCCCTAAGCGCCTCGCCGCCCGGCAGCTGATCGCACTCGACGACCGTAAGCGCCGCGCCGTTCCGCGATTCGCGATCGACCTGCATATGGCTGATGTTGACTTGCGCCCTCGTCAGAACGCCGGACACTTCCGCGACCATCCCCGAACGATCGGCGTGGAAAACAAGCAGCGTCGGCTGCGCCGCCGCGAACTTCACGTCGAAGCGGTCGATGCCGACGATCTCGACGTTGCCTCCGCCGATCGAGCGCCCCTTCGCCCGAATCCGCTCCGTCCGTCCGCGAAGCGACAGAGCGGCCGTATTCGGATGGGCTTCGGGCCTCTTCTCGGCCTGGATCCTCACCTGCAGGCCGGCCAGCTCCGCCTGGCGATACGCGTCGGGGATGCGCTCGTCATCCGTACTGTAGCCGAGCAGCCCCGCGATCAGCGCCAGGTCCGTGCCGTGCCCCCTGTACGTCTGTGCGAACGAGCCGTACAGGAGAATGTCCGCTTCGAGCGGCGGTTCCCCGAGCGCCTGCCGGGCCGCGAGGCCGATGCGGACGGCCCCTGCCGTATGCGAGCTGGACGGCCCGACCATGCTAGGGCCGATAATAGAGAAGACGTCCTTGAACCGCATGGCCCCTTGCCCTTAGCGCTCGGAGAGCCAGCGCTCGAGGTGGGCGGCGACGAAGTCGTCGTCGTTCAGATGCGGGTACTGCGCGTAGACGCGGTCAATCTCTTCGCTCTGGCCCGGCGAGAGCTTCTCCTCGGGGTTCAGGCACCAGGTCCCCTTCATGAGGCCCTGCCGGACGAGCACCTCGTGAATGCCCGGGATGCAACCTTCGAAGTGATGCGCGGGATCGAAAAAAGCCGCGTTCGAATCCGTCACCTGAGCCGCGCGGGTCAGCCACTCCTTCGCGATCTTGTCGTCGCCGCGGACCCGCTTGATCTCGTCCAGCAGCTCGACCGCCTTGCGGGTCCATACGGCCCAATGGCCGAGCAGCCCGCCGACGATCGGCTTCTCCACCGTCACGCCGTCCACGTCGAAGCGGAACGTCGTCAGCAGGTCCGCCACGATGTTGTCGTCGTTGCCCGTATAGAGCGCGATCTCGTCGCGGCGGGACGAGAAGACGACCGCCCGGGCGACGTCCAGCGTCTGGTATCGGTTGAACGGAGCCATCTTGATCGCGACGACGTTCGGAATCTCGGCGAATTGCCTCCAGAAGTCGTAGGTGAAGATGCGTCCGCCGACGGAAGGCTGAAGGTAGAAGCCGATGACCGGCATCCGCTCGGCGACCCGGCGCGTCCGCTCGAGCAGCTCGCTCTCGGTCCGATCCTTCAGCCCGCCCATGCTGAGCAGCGCCGCGTCGTAGCCGAGGCGCAGCGCGACGTCGACCTCTCGCAGCGCTTGTTCGGTCGGCCCGCAGATGCCGGCTACCCGGATGAACGGGCGGTCCACGTTCGCCCGGGCCGCTTCCTCCGCCGCCAGCTCCAGCACCCTCTCGAACAGGTTGTGCTTCGGATCTCGAATCTCGAACTGCGTGGAATGAACGCCGACCGCGATGCCCCCGGCTCCGGACGCGATGTAATATCTCGTCAGCGCCCGCTGGCTGGCCTCGTCCAGCTTGCGGTTCTCGTTCAACGCGAGAGGGTGGGCCGGAATGACCAGCCCATCGTGCAGCGCCGCCCTGAGCTCCGGGGATAACGTCTTCGCCGCATGCTGCCTGTTCATGCTCGTATTCGTGTTCGCGTTCATGTTGATGTTCTTACTCGCATCCGTACTCATGCTCATGTCGATGCTCTTGCTCGCGCTCATGCTCAGAAGTTCCCCTTTCTCTCCTGGAAGTGCGTCGGCTTGTTCCAGGTCGCGCCGCCGTGGCGGACCCACTCGGCCGTCCAGTCGATCATCTGAAGCAGGGGAACGCGCGGATACCCGAACAGCTGGTGCGACTTCGAGGCGTTGTTCAGCAGCGCCGTCTCCGATTCCGCGCCGACGAGCTTCGCTTCCTTGCCGAGTCGCTTCGCGAGCTCGCCCGCGGCCCAGCGGATCGACATCGTCTCCGGCCCGGTAATGTTGATTACGTTCGGCGGGCTGCTGCACTGCGTCAGGCAGCGGAGCGCCATCGCGTTGGCATCGCCCTGCCAGATGACGTTGGCGAAGCCCATCGTCAGGTCGATCTCCCGGCCTTCGTTCACCGCCTTGGCCAGCTCCAGCAACACGCCGTAGCGCATGTCAATCGCGTAGTTCAGCCGGAACATGACCATCGGCGTGCCGTTCTTGTGCGAATGGTATTCGAAGATCCTCTCGCGCCCGAGCGTCGATTGCGCATATTCGCCGACCGGCTCCGGAGCGACCGACTCGGAAGCTCCGCCGCTCGCGACCGGCTGGAACGGGTAGATGTTGCCCGACGAGAACACGACGATGCGAGACTCCTTGTACTTCTCCGCGACGCGCCCCGGAAGGTACGCGTTCATCGCCCACGTGAAGTTCTCCCGCCCCTTCGTGCCGAACTTGTTGCCCGCCATGTAGATGACGTTCCCGGCGTCCGGCAGCGCGCGCAGCGCCTCGTCGTCCAGCAGCTCGCAGGAGATCGTCTCGACTCCCGCGTCCTCCAGCTCCCGGCGGGCCTCCGCGTCGGAGAACCGCGACACGCCGATCACCCGCTTGTTCCACCCGCCCTGGCGAATCGCGTTCATGGCCAGCTTCGCGAGGCTCGGCCCCATTTTCCCCCCGACTCCCAATACGACGATATCTCCCGGGACGCTTCCCAGATCCCGCACGAGCTCCGGGGACGGCTCCGCCAGCTTCGCTTCCAATTGTTCGATCGTTCTCATTCGTCCCTCTCCCTTCGGTTCGATGCTACAGCTCCAGCATAAGACTCCGAAGGATATAAAGACAGGACGTTAAATCGTCTTTATTTGAGCGCGAAGAGACTACAGCGACTTGCCCATTAGAAAAGCAAACCGATAAATTTGCCGCGGACGGCCCTTCGGCATTTTCTCGTACCCGACGATGTCCACGAGGCCCCCGTCGACCCACTGGAGCAGCAGCCGATGCGCGCTCCGGACGGTAATGTTCAGCAGCTCGGCGAGCTCGTGCACCTTGTATTCGTACTTGCCGAGGCGCGCCATATGGTGCAGCAGCTTGCTCAGATACGCGCTCGTCATGCCGGCCTCCTCCGCCCGCTTGATCAGCGCCGCGTCGGTCGGAGCGAGAATGGCCTGCACCGGGTCCGCCATCTCCAGCGGCCCGATCAGCGTCTCGTCCTCGCGGATGATGAAGCACGCGTTGCCGCCCGCCTCCTTCGCCTTGCGCAAGGCGCTTCTCGCGTTCGTCCCGGCGTCGTTCGCCGACACGCCGAAGCCGATCCCGACGCTGAGCGAGAGACCGTAGGATTGATAGGCGTCCTTCGCCAGCGGGATCGTTTTGTAGCCGCCCGTCTCTCTCTCGAAGATGCCCCGGGTGGTAAGAAACAAATATTCGTCGCCGCCGAGAGCCGTCAGGTAGCCGTCGAGCAGTTCCACGTAATTCAGCACCATGCGGTGTATGTCGAGCTTCAGCTTCTGCACCTCGTGCTCGCTCGTCCGCTTCATCGCGAGCTTGCCGAAGTCGTCCACGTTGATCATCCCGACGACGATCTGCGACTCCTTGCTCCGCCGGGATTCCGTCGACAGCAGCGCCCGCTCCAGGCTGACGATGATATCCTGGTCGGAATGCGCGATCCGCTCGCAGGGGACGAACAGCCGGCCAAGCCGCTCCGCCACCTCCTCGACGCCCGTGAACGCCATCGAGCAGGACCCGGCTTCGGAGAGCCGTCGATGATAGTCCGCCATCTTCTCCGGGGAAGCGTAGGCCGGGCCGTCGTACACGTACAAGGGCGTGCCTTCGAGCCCGAGGTCCTTGAGCGTGCGCATCACCATCGCCTTCGTGAGCGAGTCGACGGAGATGCCGCCCTCCAGCTTCCCAGCGCGGAACGCCGAGAACAAGGCTTTGTACAAGCCCGCTCCGTTCAAGGGGACATAGAAGGTCGGCACGCTGAGCGCGGCGTTCAGCTTGGCGGCTCGGCTGGACAGCGCTCCCGACAGCACGAGCGCCTCGACCTCCGGCCCCAGCTCTTCCGCCGCGCCCGCGACCTCGCGTTCGCTCGCCGCCTCCCGGGCGACCGGCAGGAACGTCGGGAACGACTGGATGACGCGCGACGCCTGGCTTATGAACGATGAGGTTCCGATGATTCCGACTTGGATCTGCATAGGCGTCGAGTCTCCCTTTTTTTGAAGTAAGTGGGGTATCGCTTAATGACAGTCGGGAGGCGCTAACGAATCCAGGAAACGCTATTTCGTGCTGGAAGCCCGATTTTCCCCTCGTTCGTTCCACATAAGGTCGCGTGGGTTCGTTAGAGCTGCCCCAGGAGCTTCTGGCGCAAAATAGCGTCTCCTGAGCTCGTTAGAGCCGTCACCCGAATCAAAACGGCGCCCCGCCCCGCGCTTCCGCCCTTCCGAGGGCTTCGTCGCGACGCGAAGCGCCGTTGCGGCCGATCAATACATCTTGTTGATGATCGCCTTGGCCGTCATCTCGCGGTACTTGGACGCTTCGCCCTTCAGGGCCAGCGACACCGCGACGCTCAGAATATCGATCACGGTCATCTGCGACAGCTTGGAGCTCATCGAGCTCCCTTGGAACGGGTTCTCCCTCGCCACGGTGAGCAGGACGATGTCCGCCACCTTGACGATCGGCGAACGGGCGTTGCTCGTAATCGCGATCGTCGTCGCCCCCGCCTTCTTGGCGAGAGTCAGGTTGTCGATCGTGTCCTTCGTGCTGCCCGTGATGGACAGCCCCACCGCGACGTCGTTCGGCCCCAGAAGAGCCGCCTTCATCGCCTGGAAATGCGAATCCGCCAAGGCTCCGCTCGGCTTGCCCATCCGCAGGAACGTCTGCGCCGCCTGCTGTGCCGAGAAGCCGGACGAGCCGACGCCGAAGAACTCGATGCTGGCCGCTCCGAGAAGAGCGTTCACCGCGCGGTTCAACTGCTCCGGCTGCATCAGCTCGTGCGTCTGCTCCAGAATCTGATAATGGCTCGTGGTCAGCTTGCGGCTGATCGTGTAGGGATCGTCTCCTTCGGCGATCTCCATGGGGAGATGCTCGACCGGCTTGACGAGATCCTGCGCCAGCGACAGCTTGAAGTCCTGGAACCCGCTGAACTTCAGCTTCCGGCAGAGGCGGAGGACGGTCGTCTCCCCGGTGTCCGCTCTCTCCGCCAGCTCGGTGACGGATTGGTAGATGACATCCTGCGCGTTCTCGAGGATGTACTGGGCGACTTTCTGCTCCGTCTTGGTCAAGCCGCTCATGTGGCTGCGGATGTTCAGGAGGGTCTTCCCGGTCTCTAAGGCATTGCTCACGGCATGTCTTCCCTTCTCGTTCAAGCTCGGACGATTCGCCGCGCGCGGCCTTGAGAAGCCGCCCCGCCGCCGACGATCGTATGAACAACATAAATCTACCATTATTTAGATGGCTTTTCCATATTTATCTCGATTGGCAAAACGATGGCGACTTAGCGTCATAGTAGGATGAAATTATCCGCTAGTCAATATGGGAGCTGGAGAATATCGCTCTCTCCATCCGGATCGCGGTCGCGGTCACGGTTTACAGGCTCCGTTAGCCGCCCGGGGCCAAGAAGGGAGGGCCCCGCCCCCGGAGCCTCTCCCTCTTCTCGCTAAGGGCCTAAGCCCACTTCCGTCAAGGCTGATACGTGCCTTTCAAATACCGATACGTCTTGTCGTACACTTCCCGAGCCGCCGGATCGGCCGACTCCGCGGCCTTCTTCAGCGTCTTGACCTGCTGGTAGAACGCCTTGAACGAGTTCATGTAGCCGCGCTCGACGCCTTCGTTCAAGTAGGTATAGTACTTCTGCCGAAGCGCGGCGTCGGTCAACACGCCGTCGGCCATCTCGATCTCGACGCCGAGGCCGTGGTCGTACGCCGCTTGGGCGATCGTGCTCACGCGGTCCGGCGCCGTGTTATGGAACAGATAGTTGGGCTGCATGAGCGCCGTGTCGAACCCGGCCGCCTGCCAGTCGGCCCAGCCGCGCGCGAAGTAATACGGAATCCACTGGAGCTTGGCGCCCTTGCCGTGCACGTAATCGGACGTCCGGCGGATCAGCTCGTCCTCCTTCTCGGCCGCCTGCCGGTTCAGGAATTCGTTGAACCAATAGAAGGCGGACAGCTCGATGTTGTCGTAGCCGGCGGCCTCCCACCGCTTGTAGACCTCGTCCACGTACCACTTCACGACCTTCTCCCGGTTCGCGAGCGCCTGCTCCTCCCCGACCTCGGACACCTTCAGGTTCTCGCTGACGCCGTCCCCGTCCACGTCGCCGAAGTCGGCTTGATCCGGGCGCGGATACGGGATCGAGACGACGACCTTCGCCTCGTACTTCTTGCCCTTCTGGCCGCCCTTCTGTCCGAGCTCCGCCTTCGCCTCGGCGACCGCCTGATCGAGCGCTCCGAGGTCGTAATCCGTCCGGAACAGCCGGTCGAGCGACTTCTCCCAATCCGCCTTGTTCGTCGGCTTGCCGGACGCGCCATAGTTGGCGCCGTTCAGCAGCGGAGCGTACTGCAGGAACAGGAAGCCGTCGAACATGTAGTCGACCCGGTTCAGGTCCGTGTCCAGATAAGACACGTAAGGCTTCAGGTCCTCCTTCGTGAAGGAGATCCAGTCCGCCGGCTCGTACGGCCATTCTCCGGTGTAGAGCAGCACCTGGTTGGAGATGCCGGCCGCCTGCTTCGAGCCCGCCTTCGGGTAGCCGTCGTCCTGATGCGAGCGTTCCGGGGTCGGATGCGGCTTCTTGCCCGATTCGTCCGGCGTGCCGAGCACCTCGATCTCGTCCATGAACATCCACGAGGCTTCGACCGGAACCTCCAGCTTCACGTAGCGGGCCGTCTTGTCGATGCCGTCGATGCCGATCGTCTGGGCGGCGGGCCCGGCGAGCGTCGTCGGCAGCCGGCTCTCTCCGTCTTGGAGGCGCTCCCACTTCTTGCCGTCCAAGGAGACCGAGAAGCTAACCTTGGATGGGAAAAAGATGCCGTTCGCGTTGTCCTGCAGCACATTGACGCCGATCTTCCGGACGGTGCCCGGCTCGCCCAGGTCGATCGTCACGATCCGGCTGCCCTGCCAGATTCGCCCCACGTACGCCGGGTTGGAGAACTTCGTGCCGCCGTAGACTCCGTCGGTCAATTGCATGCCGGTGTCGTCCGGATGGGCCGACTCGGTCTTGCCGAAC
Organism: Cohnella xylanilytica; assembly: GCF_014212175.1. GTDB lineage: Bacteria > Bacillota > Bacilli > Paenibacillales > Paenibacillaceae > Cohnella > Cohnella xylanilytica. The sequence continues at coordinate 11,430 of NZ_JACJVR010000138.1, forward strand.
AGCGCGTCGAGCGGGTACGGCGTCTCCAGCGTATAGCTTCGGCCCAAGGCGAGGTTCGCCAGCTCGGGCCCGGATTCGGGCGGCTTCGGACTGGCTTGCGCGGACGCCGCCGCCGTCAAGGTCGTTCCCGCCGCCAGCACGGCCAGCAGACTGAGCAGAGTTCTTTTCATCATCATCCAAGAATCCCTCCTACGATTGAAGTTCCACTGTCATTCCGAAATTCCGTAGTTCCGCAATTCCGTAGTTCCGCAAATCCGTAGTTCCGCAAATCCGAAAGCCGCGCGTTAGAACGGCAGAAGCGACAGGTCGGAGACGGCGAGCCGAACCGTCCGCTCGTCGACGAAGACGGCGTGCGGGTTCGAAGTCCAGTAGGAGTCCGCGATCGGGCGATAATAGCGGATCTCCAGCGTATAGGGCGCCTCGATTCCCGTATAGGGCGGAATCCCGGCCATGCGGGCGACCGCCCGGGCCGCTCCCTCCCGGATCACGCGGCACGCCTCCTCCGAAGACAGATGGTCGGCGAGCTCGAGGCCCCGGCCCCGCTTCGTGATCGCCGTCTCGATCTCGGGGACGAACATCGACGCTTCGGCCGCCGCCTTGTCGTCGCCGGAAAGGAAGATGACGGGCACCCCCATCGATCCGGCCAGCAGCGCCCGCGCGCCGAACTCGCCGATGAACGCGTCGTTCAGCCTGTAGTACATCACCTCCAGCGAAGAGTAGGTATGGTTAAGAGGCGCCGCCACCGTTCCCGCCATCGCGTGCTGGCCGACGAAGAGCATCGCGTCGTACGCCCCTTCCGCGAGGAGACGATGGACGGTCGTGCCGATCAGGCCGACATAGCGGCAGCCGACCAGCTCTTCCGGATACAGCCCTCCCGAGCCGTGTCCGTCGACCGCGTCGATAACCGCGTCGGAATCCGCCGATCGGATTCCGGCGGCGCAGGCGTTCACCTCCAGCGTCAGCTGCTTCATGCCCGGCCCCTTCGCGACGGGGTCCGTCGTCCGCGTCTGGGCGAAGGAGTCGACGCCCGCCGCTCCCTCCAGGTCGGTAATCAGGATGTATCTCATCCGGGTATCCGCCTCCTGTTCCTAGAGTTCGACCGTCTCTCCGGTTTTCCGGCTCTCGTTGGCCGCTTCCAGGAAGCGGACGATCTCAAGCGTAACCTCCATCGGGACGGGAGATACGCCCGTCTCGAACATCCGCATGACCCGCTCGAGCAGGCTGGCGTAGAACGGCTTCTCCTCCGACGGCACGTAGACGAAGGAGGACTGGCGTTCGCGGCGGATCGCCGCCGCGAACGGATAGCCGCCGGAGCGGCTGCCGCGGATCGTGCCGACGACGCCGCCCGGCCAGACGCCGACGATCGTCTCCTCGTCCCCGGAGCCCGTCGCCTTCACGCTCTTGCAGCCGCTTCCAAGAATCGCGTACAGCAGCTCGGCGGCGTGAATGCCGTACCAGAAGTACCCGGTCTGGGTCGGCTCCATGAACATCGGCGCGTAGCAGTCCGCGCCGAGCACGGCGTCGTCCGCCGGATGGCTCGCGAGCTGCTTCGTCAGCGCCTCCGCGTAGCGCAGCGAAGACGCGCTCATGACGGGGAGCGACAGGCGCCGGGCGAGCTCCGCGATGGCGGACGCCTCCTCCAGGCCGAGAGCCAGCGGCTTGTCGATGAAGACGGGCTTCCCGTAGGGAGCGATCGTCTCGAACAGCTCCCGGTGGACCCTTCCGTCGGCGGACAGCAGCAGGATCGCGTCGCAGCTCGCGGCCGCCTCGGCCGGACTGTCGACGAGGCGGACGCCGTACCGGTCTCTCAGCTGCCCGGCGAAGGCCGCCACCCGGGAGATGCTGAGCTCGAAGTCCGGGGAGCCGCCCGGATACGCGGCGACCACTTCCCCGCCCTCCACATGGAAGCGATGATTCCGATCGTTCAGCAGCTCCGCGAACGCGACGGAATGGGACGTGTCCGTCCCGATGATCCCGATTTTCAACCGATTCGTCATGCGCGATCCTCCTCCCGCTTCCCGCGTTCCGCCAGGTTCAATCATAGCGAAGCAGCACGCCGAGCGTCTTCCCGATATCCCGGTGCATGGCCACGTACGCTTCGGGAGCGTCGGCGATCGAATACTCCTGCGTATACAGCGGGGCGATCTTCGTGAGACCTTCCTCCATCTGGCGCACGTATTCGGCCATGTTGCGACCCTCCGTCCAGCGGACGTACGCCTTCGGATAGTCGACGTTGCCGTCCTCGTACAACTCGTCGTAACGGCCCGGCCCCGCGGCCCGCGCGATGACGAAGTCGGCCTCCTTCTGGAAGAACAGCTCGCGGGGGAATTCGATCGGAACGTTGCCGACGAGCACGAACTTCCCGCGGAAGGCGAGCTTCTCCATGCTCGTCTCGATGATCTTCGAGCTGTGCGAATGCGCGACCAGCGCGATGCCGTCGAATCCGTGGCCCTCCGTGAACCGGCCGATATGCTCGTCCAGCCGCTCGTCGTTCGCGAGGTACGCCTCGACGCCGAACGACCGCGCCATCTCCACGCGCGCCGGGTCCATGTCCGTCGCCAGCACGCGGTAGTTCGCCTGCTTGCAGAACTGCACGATCAGCTGGCCCAGCAGCCCGAGCCCGACGACCCAGACCGTCTCGCCGAACTGCAGGCCGATGCGGCGCACGCTGTGGATCGCGACCGAGCCGAGGCCGACGAGCGCGGCTTCGCGCAGCCATCGGTCCGAGGACAGCTTCACGCACAGCTGCCTCGGCACGGACAGCCGCTCGGCGTGGTAGACGTACGGGCCGCCGTAGCAGGCGACGAAGTCGCCGGGCTTCAGATCCGTCACCTTGGAGCCGACGGCGACGACTTCCCCGGACGCGCTGTAGCCCAGCTTGAAGCCGTCCGGCACCTCCATGTTGTGGATCAGGTTCAGCTCCGTGCCGGGGCTGATGGAGGAGTAGCGCACCTGGACCAGCACCCGGTACGGGTTCTCCTCCGTCAATACGGGCGGCTCCGCCTCCTCCAGGACGGCGGCATGCCGCTTCACGACGATTTGTCTCACGACCTTATCCTCCTTTGTTCTCGATCAATCGGGCCTGGGTTTGGGTTTGGCTTAGAAAATCGGCGATCTTGTTCACGAACCGCTGCGTCACGAGCTGCGGCCGCGTAATCGCGGTGCCGACGACCACGTAATCGGCCCCGCCGGCGAGCGCCGCCACCGCCTCTTCCGCGCTCCAGATTCTTCCCTCCGCGACGAGAGGGACGCTCAGCTTGCCCCGGAGGCTGGCGATCAGTTCCAGATCCGGGCCTTCCTGCTGCGGACTGTACGGCGTATAGCCCGACAGCGTCGTCGAGACGTAATCGACGCCCATCCGCTCCGCCTGGAGCGCCTCCTCCGCCGTCGAGATGTCCGCCATCACGCGGGAGCCGGCCTTATGAACGTAATCGATCAGCGCCTTGCCCTTCGTATAGCGGTCTTCGCGGTTCGTCAGGTCGAGGGCGACGATATCGGCCCCCGCCTCCAGAATCGCCCGAACGTCCTCGAGCTCGGGCGTAATGTAGATGTCCGACCCGGCGATCTCGCGCTTGATCAAGCCGATCACCGGCAAGCTCACGGCCCGCTTGATCGCCTCGATATCGTCGCGGCCGTTGCAGCGGATGCCGATCGCTCCGCCCTGTTCGGCCGCGAGGGCCATGCGGACCATGAATTCCGGTCCGTAAAGAGGATCCTCCGGCGCTGCCTGGCAAGATACGATTAAGCCTTGGGTTGTCAGCGGCTGAATGGCCATTAGCAGGTTCCTCCCCTCCTTGCTCTTAAGCTTGTATTCTGCGTTTCTTGCGCTGCGTGCCGCTTGCCGGGATCTACCGATTCAGACCTCGGAAGCCAGCGCGAGATTCGCGATCATTCCGGCGAAGCCGGCCGCCTTGCGGAACGTCGTCGTCACCGGCGACCGGTCCGGCACGTCGTTCGCAATGGCCGGCTTGAACGCCGCGATGCCTTCCTCGGCCAGCCGGTCCGCCAACCCGGCCAAGCGGCTCATGCCGATCCGCTTCGTGTCGGGATCGGAGCTGCGCCAGCAGGCCAGCGTAATCTCCCCGCTCTGGCTCCAGTCCCGCGCCCACCAAGGCGCTTCCGTCGCGTCCGACGGAGGCTCCTTCATCGCTGCGAGCATCGTCGCCATCGCGTCCTCGGCGACGGCGTTCCACCGTTCGCGCTGCGCCTCGTCCAGCAGCGGCAGCGACGAGTGCGCCAGTTCGATAATGGTGGCCTGGTAGGCGACGCTGTTGCCCATGACGACGGAGCCGTCCCAATTCTCGATATAGGGCCACCAGCCCGCCTCGTGGCGGCCGAAGCGATCGGCCAGATGGGCGAGAATAAGCTTCGCCTTGTCCAGATAGTCCGGCCTGCCCGTCAGCTCGTACGCTCTGGCGAACGTATGGGCGGCGTACATGTCGCCGTTCAGCACGTCGAAGTCTTCGCCCGGACGCTTCAGAATGACGGCCGGGTTCCGCGGCGACACCTGCGTCAACAGGTAGTCCGCCGAGCGGATCAGGCTCTCCCGGGCCGCCTCGCTGCCCGCGACCCGGTGCAGATGGTACAGGCTGTCGGCGGTCGCGCCTACCTCGGCGATGTCGACGACGTCCGGCTCGCCCTTCTTGACGTAGAAGGGCTGGCCGAAGCCGCCGCCCGGAAGCTGGCGCCGCCGCACTTCCTCGGCGAGCGCCCTCGCGATCGCCAGGGACGGCTCGGAAGCGCCGCTCCCCAGCGCAGCGCTTCGCCGCCCTTCCCAGGCGTAGAAGACGGCGGCGGCGGCCGTCGTGCAGCAGCTGGCCCGATCGCCCAGCTCGTCGTCGTACAGGAACGGCGCCCCCGTCTCGGGGTCGCTCCTCAGCAGCCCGTCGAAGTAAGGCTTGATCCCGGCGACGACCCGCGGGGCGATCGACTCCAGGAATTCGCGCGAATCCGTCGTGCGGCTCATTCTCTCACTCTCCAATCGTCCTTCATCCTTCATCCCGTTTATCCGCTATTGCCAATCGTCCTTCAGCTTCCGGTCGTATCATCTCGTTTTTTTCAGCCGTCTATCTTCCTTTATCTATCCGTTACTTGGAGCCCGTCATCGTGATGCCTTGAATGAACACCTTCTGCACGAAGAAGTACAGGATGATGATCGGAATCGCGAACAGCGCGGCGGCGGCCATCAGCATGCCCCATTCGACGTTGTATTCGCCGATGAACGCCTTCAGACCGACGGACAGCGTCCACTTGTTCGGATCGTTCAAGTAGATGAGCGGCAGCTGGTAGTCCTTCCACGAGTTCAGGAAGACGAGCAAGCCGACGGTGAACAGAGCCGGAATCGAGAGCGGCAGAATCATCTGCGAGTAGATGCGGAACTCGGACGCCCCGTCGATCTTGGCGGATTCGGTAATCTCGTGCGGAATGCCCATGAAAAACTGGCGAAGCAGGAAGATATAATAAGCGGCCCCGAAATAGGCGGGCAAAATCAACGGCCAGTACGAATTGACCATGTCCAGCTTGTTGTACAGCACGTACAGCGGCACCATCGTGGACTGCGCCGGCAGCATGATCGTCCCCATCATGATCATGAACAGCGCGTTCCGCCCCTTGAAGGGAATTCTCGCCAGCCCGTAGGCGGTCAAGGGAGCGGCGATCAGCTCGCCGAGCACGCTGAGCAGCGACACGAACAACGTGTTGAGCGTATAGCGGAGAAAAGGAATCGCATGGACCGCGTTCGAGTAGTTCTCCCAATAGAAGCGCTCGGGCCACCAGACGAACGGCACCGCGAAGATGTCGTCGATGCTCTTCACCGACGTCAGCAGCAGGTAGGCGAACGGCCCGAGGAAGAACACGCCCGCCACGCATAGAATCAAGTGCTTGGACAAGGATTTCGCGATGCTCCTCCCCGTCCGCTTCTTCTTGAACGTCTTCGTCGCCAGGCGATCCGCGGATATCGATTGTTCGGCCATCACTTGTCACCCCCGTAGTAGACCCAGCGCGCGGAAGTCTTGAAGATGACGAGGGCGAACGCCATGACGACCAGGAAGAGCATCCACGCCATCGCGGACGCGTACCCCATGTTCAGGAACGAGAAGGCTTGCTGGTAAAGATAGATCGAGTAGAACAACAGCGAATTCTCGGGCCCGCCCATCGATTGCGTCGCTTCGGCGAACACCATGCCCTCGGTGAAATACTGGAACGAAGAGATGAGCATCATGATGAGCTGGAACAGCGTCATCGGGGAGATGGAAGGGAACGTGATCGTCCAGAACTGCCTCCATTTGCTCGCCCCGTCGATCTCCGCCGCTTCGTAGAACATCTTGGGCACGTCCTGCAGCGCCGCCAGATACATAACCGTAATCGTCCCCGTCCCCCAGAAGCCCATCAGCACGAGCGAAGGCTTCGTCCAGTCCGGATCGATGAGCCAGTTCGGCCCCGCGATGCCGATCGCTTCGAGAGCCATATTGATCAGGCCGTATTGGGAGTTGAGCAGCCACATCCACAGCAGCGACCCCGCCACGGCCGGTACGAGCGTAGGCAAGAAATAGATGGTGCGGTATATGCTCTGGCCCTTCACCTTCGCGTTCAGCAGCAGGGCCATCGCCAAAGCGTATGCCATATGCGGCACGACGCCGACTATCGTAATGTAGAGGGTGTTGTACATCGACTTGTAGAATTTCTCGTCCTGGAAGAGCGCCTTGTAGTTGTCCAGCCCGACCCACTTCGGGGCTTTGAACAGATTGTATTCCGTCAAGCTATAATAGAAGGAAGTCACGATCGGATACAGTTGGAAAATCAGAAAACCGATAATCCACGGACTCGTGAACAGAAGTCCCTTCAGCAGAATTTTGCGTTCTCTCCTGCGGATCCCGACCGCGTTGCCGCCGGCTCTAGCCATCGTCCCGCCTCCTCTCGCCCAAGTCGCAAGCGGACCGCTTGGCCGCGGTCCGCCCCTTGCGCTATCGCTTATTTGCCGTCGGCCAGCGGTTGAATCTTCTTGGCGACGTTATCCATCGCTTCCTGCGGCGACAGCGTGCCCTTGATCGCCTTCTCCGTCTCTTCGGTGAGAGCTTGCAGGTATTCGTTGATATAGGCGCTGTTCGGGAAGCCGTTCAGGTTCGCGCTCTTGGCGCGCTCGTAGAATTCCCACATCGTCTTGTTCTCTTCGACCTTCAGGCGTTCGTCGTCAAGCGCCGAGGTAATGGTCGGGATGACGTGCGCATCGAGCGAATACTGGACCTGGGTGTCCGCCTGCATCAGGTATTGCATGAACTCCCAAGCTTCGTCCTGGTGCTTCGCCTTCTGCGGAATGAACACCGCGCGCGGGCTGACCATGCCGGAGCCCTTCAGCTCGGGATGATCGGCCGGGTACGGGAACGGCGCGACGCCGATCGGGCCGTCCTCGCCCCGCTCCGGCATGAAGTGGTATTCCCAGCCGATGAACATGGCCAGCTGTCCCGTCAGCAGCGGGTCCTGCGGCGTGCCGCGCTTGCCCATGCCGGACTTGAACTTGTCGATCTGGCTCTGGCCGAATTCTTCGTAGAAGGAACGCTGGTAAGCGATCGACTTGACGTTCGGCTCCGCGTTCGGCGTCACCTTGCCGTTCGCGTCGATCCAGGAGCCGCCGAAGATGACCGGCCAGAAGACGTTGTCGATCCACGGAAAATCCGGAATGAAGCCGATCTGCGTAATGTTGCCGTTCGCGTCCTTCTTCGTCAGCTGCTTCGCGTAGTCGAACAGCTCCTCCAGCGTCTCCGGCGGCTTGGTCAAGCCGGCGTCCGCGAAGTCCTTCTTGTTGTACATGAGCGAGCTGGCCATGCTCATCGTGAACGGCATCGCGTAATATTTGTCGTTGATCTTCATCCGTTCCATCGCGGCGGGAATGACGGTGCCGACGTCGAAGCCGGATTTGGAGATGTAATCCGACAGGTCGAGCACGGCGCCGGCGTCGGCCCAGGGACCGATGTTGTTCCAGTAGGTCAGCAGGATGTCGGGCGCGGCTCCGCCGGAGATCGCCGTCAGCTGCTTCGTCGGATCCTGGTTGCCCAGCATCTTGACCGTAATATGGTCGTTCGTCTTGTTGAACTGGTCGACCAGCTTCGTGATCGGGCCGGCATCCTGGTCCGTATACGTCGTCCAGAAGGAGATCTCTACCTTGTCCTTCGGCTTCGCGCTCTCGCTCGCCTGCGACGAAGCGCTCGGGCTCGCTCCGGAGCTCGATCCGGAGCTCGGGCTGGCGCTTCCTCCATTATTATTGTTGGACCCGCAGCCTGCCAGAAGAGATAGAGTAAGTACGGTCGTGCCTGCTAATGCCATCGATTTGCGGTTGAACATGGTCATGCTTGACTCCTCCCTTAATCTCGATCTTATGGTTGGTGAATGCTAAGCCGGCCAAGCGAACGTTCCTTGTTGCGCGAACGGGCTTCCGACCACCTCCCCGACGGAATCTCCTTGGGGCCAGGAAGAAATATTCTGCCTATCCCAATGGACTATAATGGATTTTTTCTCCTTATGCGTTAAAAAAAAAGGACGACGCCCCCTTCGCATATACGGATTGGTTATCCGGGCTCCGGGTCGCTTCTCTTTGCGGAGATCGTGCCGCGTCGAGCTTTCTTATATTGCCAGGTCCCCGTTTCGATTGGGGGAGGCGGCTAGCGACGGCTAACGAATCGAGGCGACGCTATTTCGTGCCGGAAGCCCGTTTTCGCCCCGGGTGGACCCGAATAAGATCGCTGGAGTTCGTTAGAGTTTCAAAAGGGGCTTTATAACGCTAAATAGCGTCTCCTGAATTCGTTACAGAACGGACGGGGCCTATGAACCGGAAGGAACCCTGCGATTCGGATTGAATCCAAGAACGAGACTTCGATGTCTCCACATCGATGGTTAGACGTTCGACCGACAGCCGTAAAGCTCCAGCTTCTCCGCGGAGATCTCGCAGCCGATGCCGGGCCGATCCGGAAGGACGACGTCCCCTTCGTCGATCCGAGGTCCCGAGGCTACCGGATCGTCCGCCAGGAAGAGAGGACCGTTCAAATCGACCGGGTCCTCGATTCGCAAATAGCGGAACAGATGCGCGCTCGCGGCCAGCGCCAGCCTCGACTCCGTCAAGCCTCCGCCCAGCAGGCCGAGCCCCGCTTCCCTCGCCAGCTCTCCGCAGCGTCTCGCGCCCGTCAGCCCGCCCATCTTCGTCACCTTGACGACGACCGTATCGCACGCTTCGGCTCGGATCGCCTGCATCAGGTTGCCCGTCGTCCAGATGCTCTCGTCGAGCGCGATCGGAATGTCCGTCTTCCTCCGCAATTGGGCGTGTCCGTGAAGATCGTCCGCCCGGAGCGGCTGCTCGAAGACGTCGACGCCGATCCGCTCCATCGCCCTCGCGAGCTTCGCGGCCTGCTGCAAATTGTAGGCCTGGTTCGCGTCCGCCCGCAGGAACAGGTTCGGAGCCGCTGCCTTGACCGCCTCCAGAAGGTCGAGGTCCGCGTCCGGGCGGAGTCCGAGCTTCACGTCGAGGCCGCGATACCCCTTCGCCGCGGCGTCGGACGCCATCCGCCCGGCTTCCTCCGGGCTGGCCGTACTGATCAGATAGGACAGCTTCAGCTCGGGACGGAACCCGGCGAACCACAGCTCCGGCAGCCGGCACCCCCGCTCCCGGCCGATGGCGTCGTGCAGCGCCATGTCGACCGCGGCCTTGGCGATCGGCTGCCCGCCGCTTAAGTCCGGCTTGATCTCCTTGTTCATCAAGCCGTGAATCGTCTGGAGATCGGAGACTTCCGCTCCGAGCAGCGCCGGCTTCAAATATCCCGCGATCGTGCTCGTCACCGTCTCCAACGTCTCGCAGCTCCAGCGGTGGCTCGGTCTCGCTTCGCCCCAGCCTTCGACGCCGACGTCCGTAACGACTCGGACGTAGACATGCGGCGCGCCTTCGTTCGGACTGCCGACCGTGCCGCCCGAGATGGCGAAGCTCGTCTTCATCGGCAGCCGCAGCGGATAGACTTCGACGTCAGTTATTCTCACCTTTGAATCTCAACCTCCTTCCCGATCCCTTCTCGGCGTAACGTTATTGTAACGTATTGGCGAGAAAAAATCTTCATTTCGCTGATTTAAAGACGAATTATTCTCCTTTTCTGTCCCTCACGATGCCAAGATCGTCGATTGGATGTCATTTATTATAACTCATATATCACACAAGCGTGGACCCGTGATTCTCCGCTCCGACTCCGTCCCACACCAGCTTCGCCGCGCCGATCGTGCCGGCCATGTTGCCCAGCTCCGCGGGTACGATCTCCAGCACCGGATCGTCCGCGAAGCCATGCAGCGTATGGCCCCGAACGTACTTCCGGACGCGCTCGAACAGGAACTCTCCCTGCGCCGTCACGGCCCCTCCGATAATGACTGCCGTCGGGTTGAAGCCGTGGATGAGGTTCGCCGTGCCGATCGCGATCCATTCCGCGTAGCGGTCGACGATCCGGACCGCTTCCTCGACCCCGCTTCGCGCCGCCGCGAACAGCTCCTCCGGGGAGGACGACCACTCGCGGCCCGCGGCCTGTTCGGCGGCCATCCGCCGAAGCGCCGTGACGGACGCGTACTGTTCCCAGCAGCCGCGAAGACCGCACGTGCAAGGCTGCCCGCCCATCGAGACGATCTGGTGGCCGAAGGCGCCCGCATACCCGTTCCTTCCCCGGTAAGGCCTGCCTCCCGCGATGAAGCAGCCGCCGATTCCGGTTCCGAGCGCCAGACAGAGGAAGCCGTCCCGCCCGCGGCCCGCACCCAGCCACGATTCGCCGAGCGCAAGCGCATTCACGTCATTGTCCACGTAGATCGGAAGATCTCCGGTCAGCTCCAGCTCCTCGCGCAGCGACGTGCCCTGCCAGCCCGGCAGGTTATCCGTGGCGCTGCCGATGACGCCTTGCAGGTTCACGTAGCCGGCCGTGCCGATTCCGACGCCGGCCAGCGCAAGCTTCCGTTCGGACGCGATCCGCTCGTAGCCCCGGACGATCTCCGCCAGCTTGCGCAGCAAGCCCGGCTTGCCCCCGGACGCCTCGGTAGGCGTCGACTGCCGCTCCAGGATCTCTCCGTCCGCGGCGATTAGGCCGCTCTTCACATGGGTGCCTCCGATATCGATCCCGATTGCCGCCTTCTTCATCGCGCGTCCCCTTCAATCGAACCCGTTAGAGATGATTGCGTTTTCTTTTCTGTATAGTAGCATAGGTTCGCAAAAAAGAGCAATACTCCTTTTTTATTTATTTGTTTTGAAGATTTTCTCCTCCATTTCCCGGCACACCCCTTCGAATATGCCAAATTTTATATATTTTCCAACACACTTCCTTTACCGAAGACGTGTACCTTCATAAACGGAGCCAGGCTGCCGATCCATATCGGCAGCCTAGAAAGAAGATAATAAGTGTCGTAAATTAAGGCGCTTAAAGCCTCGAAGACCCCTTCCTGGGTATCTCTCGCAAAGAGAAGCCCGCCGCGGCGATTCGAGCCGTTACTTGCTGCCGTTCACCGCCTTGTACGCGGCTTCGTATTCGGCGACGATCTTGTCGCCGCCCGACTTCCGCCAGTTGCTCACCGCCGGATCCTGTTCCGTGAACGCCTTCGCTACGTTGAACAGATCGTCCGTCGTCTTCGGCACGGGCAGTCCGAGCTTATCGAGCCAATCCTTGCAGAGGATGACTCCGTTGCGCGCGACGTCCTTCATGAACGGGATGCCGTACAGCTTCCCTTCGATCGACGCGGAGGTGCGCATGTCCTGCGGGATGGCCGCCAGGTTCGGGACCTCGTCCAGGTAAGGGCTCACTTCCCAGAACATGCCGGACTTGAGCGCTTCGCGGACCGAAGAATTCTCCAGGATCGTCAGCGTGACGATATCGGCGAGCGAGTCGGAAGCCAAGGCGGTGTTCAGGCGCTCTTCCTTGGAGGCGTCGGGGTACTAGGAGAACTCGATATCCGTGTTGGTGGCCTCCTTGATTTTGTCCAGTACCGTATTGGTAGGCGGATGGGGCGCGATTATGCCTTTGCGTTAAGCCTTTAGGTTACGCCTGTCTCTCCGTCGCAAAATAAATCAACGCGAGAGCCGGCAGGGCGATGCCGATCCATAGAGCCGCTTCCCAGCCGCCCGCCGCGTACGCCCAACCTCCGAGCGCCGAGCCGACCGCGCCTCCGGCGAAGAAGATGGCCATGAACAAGCCGTTAAGCCGGCTGCGGTACTCCGCGCCGAGGGAGAAAATCGCGCGCTGCCCGAGAACCAGATTCGCCGACACCCCCATGTCCAGCAGGATGGCCGCAACGACCAAGACGATTAGCGCGAAGGTCGAGCCGCCTTGGATGAGGAGCGGCAGGACGACGGAGACGAGCGCCAGGGCAAGAGCAATCGCGGTGCCGGGACGAATCCAGCCCCGGTCCGCGAGCCGGCCGGCCACGGGCGCCGCCGCCGCGCCGGACACGCCGACCAGCGCGAATATCGCGACTTCGGTCTGAGAGAAGTGGAAGGTCGGACCGGTCATCAGCAGCGGAACCGTCGTCCAGAACAAGCTGAACGTTCCGAACAGGCACGCGTGGTAGATCGCTCTGCGCTGAAGGATCGGCGTCGTGCGAAGCAGCCGCAGCATCGAGCCGATCAGCGCGGAATAGGGCGTCGCGTTCGTCGGCTGCCTGGCCGGGAGCACCCGGGCCAGAACGAAAGCCAACACGAGAATCGCCGCCGAGGACAAGTAGTACACGGCTCGCCAGCCCATATATTCCGCGATGAGGCTGGCGACGGGACGGGCCAGCATAATTCCGAGCAGCAGCCCGCTCATGACGTTCCCCACGTTGCGGCCGCGCGTCGCGTCCGGCGACAGATGAGCGGCATAAGGTACGAGCACCTGGGCCCCGACCGATCCCAGACCGATGAGCAAGGAGATGATGAGGAACGGCGCCGCGCTATGGACGGCCGCCGCCCCCGCGAGCACGGCGGCCGTCGCGATGAGCAGCGTCACGACCAGCTTGCGGTTCTCGAGAATGTCTCCGAGCGGAACGAGGAATAACAATCCGAGGCCGTAGCCGATCTGGGCGAGCGTGACGATCAGGCCGGCGGCTCCGGAAGACAGCCCCAGCTCCGAGCTGATGGGCCCTATCAAGGGCTGGGCGTAATACAGATTCGCGGCGATCAGGCCGCACGCGGCGGCGAGAACGAGGACGATCCACGCCGGGATCGACTTTTCGATTTTCCGATTTTCAATAGCGATCGTGTTCATGTTGCTCCTCCTCTTGGGATGGCGGATATTCCGCCATATTGGAACGATCGTTCCGATAATCTCAAAAAAAATGGGCGCCCCTTGGCGGTGCGAGCCCTAACGGACTCAGGAATCGCTATTTGGCGTCAAACGCCTATTTTCGAAACTCTAACGAATCGTAGAAACGTTATTTTGTTCCGGAAGCCCCTTTTTCCCCTTGATGGCCCTAAATAAGATCGCGTGGATTCGTTAGATTCGATAAATCCCCATTTTCAACAAAATAGCGTCGTTTGATTCGTTAGCCGTCTCCCGTCCGCTTCTTTCGTCGTGTCACAGCATCTCGATGACCTTCTCCATCATGTCGACGATTCTCGCCTTGTCCTTGTTCACCTTGGCGACGACATTGATGCTGTGGTTAAGGTTCAGCAGCAGCAGCGCCAGAAACCGGATGTCTTTGGAGGAATCGATCTCTCCCGTTTGCTGCCCTCTCTCGAGCAGCTCATAGAAAGCTCGCTCCAGACTCTCGAATCTGTCTTGAATTAACTTCCGCACCTGTTCGTCAGGCGAATCCATATCGGTGGCCGCGTTCGTCACCAGGCATCCTCCCGGCAGAGCTTCGTCGAAGGCGGCGGCGATGTGGCGCTCGAAGTAGGCTCGAATCCCCTCTCTCGCGGATTTCGCGTTCGTCAGCAGGTCTCTTTTGCTTTGCCTTGTTCGCTTGTAATGCTCGATGGCCTCCACGTATAACGTCTCTTTGTCCGTGAAGGTCTCGTACAGGCTGGACCGGCTCAGCTTCATGGCCGCGAGCAAATCCGGAATGCTCGTCGCTTCGTAGCCCTTCCTCCAGAACACCAGCATGGCCTGATGGAGAACGTGATCCCGGTCGAACTCCTTCACCCGTCCCATGGCAACCCCTCCTCCTTATCCGTAGGGTCAGTATATCTTTTCAGGAATGAATAGTCCAGTATTTTTTTCTCAACCGATCATGACATCGGAGATTCTGTATTTCTTTAGGCATGTGATTGTACACCTGTCGATCTCTGTTTTAACTTGTTCAAGACTGCGCCATCCGTTCCCCATCTCGTTTTGACTTCCCTTCTCGCTTCTCGCTGCTTCATAGGCATCTGCCAGTGAAATTTGCGTTGAAGGAAGTTTAAGCTTATAACCTCCGTCACGGCCCTCCTTAGCTTCAACGAGTCCAAGCCTCAGCAACTCGGAAACGATTTTTCTCAAATAAACGGCATGTACATGCAGATTTTTGGCCATTTCCGAGCTGCTCAACGTTCCTCCATGCTTGGCCAACAGCAATAGTACGCCCAGTGTTGCATGGAATCTATGCGTTCCGAATTGAACATCCAATTCCGCTTCCCTCCTCTCGCCCGTTCTGTTCCTTCAAGCCAATCGCTTGCCTTTGAAAAAAATGCCCTTCTCTCCAAGAAACTTTTTCCCAAAGAGAAGGACATGTCCGCTAGAGTTAAGCGAATTCTTCTTCTGTCAGTTCCATATTGATGCCAATGGCCGCTTTGCTTCCGCCGGCTGCCGCATAAATCAACTGAGAGGGCATTACGTAAGCCGCATCCCCGGCAGCATACACCCCTGGAACCGTGCTTTTGCCCCACTCGTTCGTGGCGATACCGCCAAGCTCATTCACCTCATAACCAAGCGATTCCTGAAAAGCCGCCTTCGGTTTCCATTCCGGCGTAACGAATCCTCCCGTTCTCTCGATCCGCGTGCCATCCGCAAATTCCACCTGCCGCAATTTCCCCTCGTGCCCGATAAACTTCGCTACTGCTTGTTCAACCACTTCGATGTTTCTGGATTTCAGCAGCTGTATCTGATCGGCGTCCAGAACAGCATGCCCGTTCGTGCAGATCACAAGATCTTTACTCCAGGTATAGAGCAGCTTCGCCATATGAAACACTCCGGAGCTCTCGGAAACGACGATTAGCGGCTGATCCCGGAGCTCCCAGCCATCGCAGTAGGGACAATTGAACAAACTGGTTCCATAACATTCGCGCAAACCGGGAATGTCCGGGAAGACCTCCCGAAGTCCCGTGGCGATCAGCAATTTGCGCGCTTCAAACGGTTTTCCGGCGGCCGTCGCGACGGCGAACCCGTTGTCGGTTCGGCGAATCTCGGTTACTTCCCAAGGTAAACGTTCTACGGATGGATACCTCAGAACCTCCTCATAGGCAATACGCCTGAATTCGGCCGGCGTCACGCCGTCTCTTGTAATAAATCCATGGGAGGCATGCGTAACCGCATTTCGGGGCTGGCTGTTATCGAATAACGCAACGCTGCGCCTGGCCCGTCCAAGCACCAGTGCCGCATTCAGTCCTGCCGGGCCTCCGCCGATAATGGCACAATCATAACTCAAAAGGATCTCCCCCTCCGCGCCGCAGTGTGATTTATTGGGAGGCAACAAGCTGCTGCAAGGCCGCTTTCGGCAATATGCCGATTTCTTTATACAGGGGCTGTCCATCTTTGAATATAACGGTTGCCGGTATGCTCATAATTTGAAATTGGGAAGAGGTTACCGGATTGTCGTCTACATTAACTTTGACCACTTTAACGGAATCATCCGCTTCCCTTTCAAATTCCTCTAGAATAGGTGCAAACATTCTGCACGGACCGCACCAAGAAGCCCAAAAATTCACTACGGTTACACCTTCCGTTTGCACCATCTCTTTAAAAGTAGAATCCTTCGCGTGTTGAATAGCCATCTGGATCATCCTTTCTAATTAAATACATTAAGGATATATTATGTCTAAAATTACACATGAGACATTCAACTGTTTATGTGTTGGAGTTTGAGGCCATTCGAGGGCTGCCGTTGTCCTGCCATCCTTCTCACCTCCTTTCATCGGCCGCTTTCGATATCCGTGAGGAGTTTTATCTACAAAAGATATTATAGCTATATGATATCTATAATTGGTCAAAAAACCGATCCTCTCCGTTCGCGACGGATATGGACTTTCGATAATCACAGACATCATGAATCCATAATAACTTCATTTTGTATAAGATGCAAGCACCCAACGCAACCCAACGCAACTGTAGCTAAGAGTTACAAGTCCAATTTTTTGATGAAATTTTTCTGGTCCTTCGTGAACGTATAGCCGCGCTTCTCGTAGAACCGGTGGGCGTTCGTTCAAATCTTCGCCAAGACACCCCCTCGCCCGCTTCCGCAGCGAACAGGGGGTGCCTTGTCAGGCTTGCCGGCCGGGAGAATCAGGGTCGATCAGGAGCTGGAATCGATCAGTTCACGCTAAAAGAATAGCTCGTAGCGGTGCTGCTGTAGAAGCTTGCCACGACATACAGGGTACCGCCGCCGAAGAAGGAGACGCTATACGTGCCGGCCGGCTTGTAGGCCAGCAGATTGCCGCTAGCGTCGCGCACTTCCATCGCGGTTCCGGAATTGCCGTTTAACGTACGAGTCCCGTAGCTCACGTTCGTCATGACCCAGTAGTCGTTCACGTCGCTGCCGCTGACGGTTCCCCAGTTGTATTCGCCGAAGGAGGTCGGACTTGCCGTCGCCAGCGAGTTGTTCGGTTCGGTCTCCCCGGCAGCCGACGCGGTCGCCGCGAACGCCAATGCCATCGCGAATACGAGCAGTCCGACTCTTGCGAATCTTCCCGTTTTCTTTTTCGTCATTCGCACCCTTTCCTGACATTTTTTACCGACCGGCAGCTCTATTATAGCATGACGAGACCCGGCACGTTAGCGGCCTAAAAAAAGAGAAAGAGACCTCGGTCCGGAAGGACTCAGGTCTCGCGACTTCTCCGAGCTGCCAAGGCGCATCGGATATGCTTATTTGCAAACTCTTATTATACCAGCTTTTGATAACGCTTTCACTATTTTTGCCGTTATTTTTCGAGAAAATATCCATTTACCTATCAAAACCTAGGACTTAACTACCAATAAATGTCATAGGCAGGAGCGCATTGGGCGCCTATCGTCTCATAATTTCATAAGTTGCAACGGCAAACCTGTCGAAAGACAGCGACGCAAAGCCACGGGTCTACGGTACCAACTATGATCGCCGGGCTGCCAACTTCCAGGGCTTGATCTCCTCTTGGGCAGCAAGGGCTTCGTTCGTCGAAGGCCCTTTTTTTGTTGTCCGCGGGGACGCCGCCTCCTGCGAACGACGCCAGAACCGCGAAAGAGGGTGAACGATGCCGATTGAGACGCGCCCTGATCCGGCGAATGACTCGTTAGCCGGTTCGGCCTGCAAACGCGTTGCGTTCGAATATGCGAGATGCTGGAGGAGAATGACGTGAAGGACAGGCGTTGGAAAGACGGCTTCTTGGGAAAATGGATCCGGCGGGCCGGCGATTCGCCCCGCGGGGCAGGCTCGACCGATCGACATCATGGCGCGGCGCCGCCATCATCCGAGAGTCTCGCCGCGAACGGGCGGCCGAACAAGGAATTTATAACCCGTATCTCGGAGTTGTCCGGGACCGTGGCGAACACGTCCGAATCATTGGCCGGCAACATCGAGTTCGGCACGGACCTTATTGTCGGAATCTCCGAATCGATTAAGCAGATCGCCTCGGGAAGCGAATCGATCGCCGAGAGCGCGCGGGGGAACCAGCTTATGCTCGCGGAAGTGAGCAAGGGCATGGAGCAGATCGCGGAGTCCTCCCTGGCGCTGGCGAACGAGACGGCCGAAGTCGCGCAGAAGGCGGGCGAAGGCTTGCGGTCGATCGAACGGGCCGTCGCGCAGATGCAGGTCATCTCGGAAGCGGCTTCGGCTTCGACGGCCGCCGTCGCGCAGATGGACCACCGCACCGAAGAGATCGACCGCGTCACCGTCATCATGGCGGAGATCGCCAGCCAGATTCAACTGCTGTCGCTGAACGCGGCGATCGAAGCCGCGCGGGCGGGCGAATACGGCCGCGGCTTCGCCGTCGTGGCCGACGAGATTCGCAAGCTGGCGGATCAGTCCACATCCTCCGCCAAGGACATCGCGAAGACGGTCGCCCATATCCGTCAGAGCTCCCGGGAGTCGAAGGAAGCGATGAACCGGGTCGCCGCCGAGATTCAAACGGGCTACGAATGCGTCGACGTGGCGGGCCACTCGTTCCAGGAGATCGTGGAGCTGACGGAGCAGGTATCGTTCAAGGTGCAGGAGGTATCGAGCGTGACGGAGGAAGTCAGCGCCAGTGCGGAGCAGATTCTCGTGTCCGTGCAGGAGACCGTCTCGATCACCGAGGTGTCGCTGGCCGGCACGCGGGAGATCGCCGTCTGCGCGGAAGAGCAGCTGACGATCATGGAGGACTCGCTGGAGTCCGCCCGCCAACTGCGGGAGCAGGCGAAGCGGCTCAGCGGCGAGATCGGCTCGCACGCCGGCGAGAAGGAGGTTGGTTGAGTGACATCGACGTTGACGGAACGGCTTCAGGAATTGTTCGGTCAGCTGGAACGGATTACGAACGTGCAGGACATCGCGTACCACCGGATCAAGGAGGGGAAATTAAGTCCCGTTCTCAAGACCAAGACGGATCATCTCGGCAACGAGAAGTGGAAGAGCGTGCACGCGGCCAGCCCGGTCTTCGTCGAGGACGATCAGCTGCTCCGCGAGATCGTCCGGAATCCGAGGCCGATCTACGTGCAGGACGTCAAGAACGATCCCCGGTCGGCCGAGGAATTCTTCCTGTTCGGCATCGACAGCATTCTCATTCTCCCCGTCGCGGAGGGCTCGGTCGTGCGCGGAATCGTGGTCGTGGCATCCATCGGTCAGCTGCATTCGTTCACGGATGAAGAAGTCCGGCAGGCGGAACGGCTCGTGGAGCAATATAGAGAGATTTTACTAGGATAACGGAGGAGATGAGGCTGTCGATTCATTGTG
>NZ_JACJVR010000139.1 GCF_014212175.1 Cohnella xylanilytica
CCCTTAAATACGAGGGACGAATCCAGGAGAGCTTATTTGGCCCCAAACGGGGGAAATCGGGGCTTTTTGGCCCAAATAACGTCTCTCCAGTTCGTTACAATTTCTGAAGCCGCCTTTTCGAGTAAATAGCGTCTCTCAGATTCGTTACGTTCCCGCCGGCGGACGAATGCGAAGGTTATCGGGTCGGTTTCTACGACGTAGGTACCGTCGGGACGCCGCCGCGACGTCCAGCAATGCCGCAGAAGCCATCGGGACGCCGCCGCGACGTCCGGCAATGCCGCAGATACCGTCGGGACGAAACCGCAACGGTCCAGCAATGCCGCAGAAGCCATCCGGACGCCGCCGCGACGTCCGGCAATGCCGTAGACCGTCGGAAGGATGCCACGAGAAACATCGGGTTGATCCCGAAGGTTTCAGCGGATGCAGGCGCCAACGCGCGATGTCGAGGGTCACGGCCGGGCGCTAGCGCGGTATCGGCGAAGCCGGACCGTACGAGCGAGCTTAGTACCCCCGCAAGTAGGCCTCGGCGATCGGAGCCCGATGGTTCGGGCCGTCGAGCTCGCGCAGGGCGTCGATCGCCCAGTACGGGTTGCGGAGCATGCCGCGCCCGATCGCGACCAGGTCGGCGTCGCCGTTCGCGACGACGCTCTCGGCCAGCTTCGGATCGTCCAGCAGGCCGACGGCCATGACCGGCACGCCGAGCTTCTCGCGGATCGCGCGGGCGTACGGAACCTGGTAGCCGGGGTAGTTGCCCGGCTTGCGGGCGCCCGCGGGCCCTTCGCCGCCGGTGGAGACGTCGAACAGGTCGACGCCGGCGTCGCGGTATGCCTCGAACACGCGCAGGCCGTGCTCGAGATCGTAGCCGTAATCCGCGTATTCGACGGCGGATACCCGCATCAGGAGCGGCATGTCCGGCGGGAGAACCTTCTTGACCGCCCGGACGACTTCCACCCCGAACTTGGCGTAGTCGCGGCCGAACTCGTCGTCCCGCTTGTTGATGCCGGGGGAATGGAATTGGTGGATCAAATAGCCGTGCGCCCCGTGCAGCTCGATCGTGTCGACGCCCGCTTCGACGGCGCGCCGCGCGGCGTCCGCGAATTGGCCGACGATCTTCCAGGCCTCTTCGGTCGTCAAGGCCCGCGGCGTCTTCGCCGTCGGTTCGAAAGGCTCGTTCCAAGGTCCGACGGGCGGCTCGGCGTCCAGCGCCTTGCGCCCCGCGTGCGCGATCTGGATGGCGACCTTGGCGCCGTGCTTGTGCAGCTCGTCGATGATTCGCTTGAAGGCGGGAATCTGCTCGTCCGACCAGAGCCCGAGATCGCGATTGCGGATGCGGCCGTCGGGATCGACGTCCGTCATCTCGATGATGACGAGCCCGGTTCCGCCGACGGCCCGGGAGACGTAGTGGACGAAATGCCAATCGTTCGGCGCTCCGTCCTCCGCGTCGACCGAATATTGGCACATCGGACTCATGACGATGCGGTTGCGAAGGGACAGCGACTTCAATTCGTAAGGCGAACCTAACCGGCTCATGTTCCTCTCCTCCTCCTGCGGGGTCTCTCTCGCTAGGATGATCCCGTTCCTCCCCATTTTAACCGAACCGCTTCGGATCGCAAGTGCAATTCCTTATATTCGGGTTGGAAAATAGGATTTACCGCCGCGCAGCGCGCAACGCCGCAACGCAAAAAGAAAAAAGCATCCGCTCCGCTTCCGCGGGCGATGCTTCGTTCCCCGATCAGATCAGCAGCGTGATGACCAGCAGCTCGTAGAGCACGAGAGTAAGAATCGAGTTCGCGGCGTAAGGGCCGAAGAACCGATGATCGTGCTCCGTGGGGCGGGTCACCAGATGGAGATGGCAGCCGTCGGTGCCGACGATGGTGCCTTCGTACGTATGGCCGTCGATCGTCTGAACCCGGACGGGGCGGTTCAGGTGGCGGCCGCAGATCCCGGCGAGCTTCTGCCGGTGCTTCTTCACGTGCTCGGTCCATGCCTCGTCGGCTTGGTACAGAACCGAGCCGGTTCCGGCCGAACGGACGCTCATGGGCAACCCTCCTCGTGGGGCGAATCTGGTCATAGCCTATGCGCCCGCCCAAGGAAAGGTTCCGAGGCGTCGCCCGAATCCGAAGCCCCGCCAAAAATAAGCAGCTTGGCGATCTGAACGGATGGAGTGCGCGGGCAAGGAGACAATGATATAATGGACGGGCAAGACGTACGGAGGAAGGGGAGGAAGGTTTTGGGTCGTTTCGTGGTCTGCGATCATCCGCTGATCCAGCATAAAGTGACTTTTCTACGCGACAAAAATACAGACACCAAGCAATTCCGCGAATTGGTGGACGAGCTGTCGACCTTGATGGCTTACGAGGTAACGCGGGACATTCCGCTCGAGACGGTGACGGTGGAGACGCCGGTGTCCGAAGCGGAAGGACGCGTCATCGCCGGCCGGATGCTCGGCTTGATCCCGATTCTGCGCGCGGGGCTCGGGATGGTGGACGGCATGCTCAAGCTGCTGCCCTCCGCCAAGGTCGGCCATATCGGCCTGTACCGGGATCCGGAGACGCTGAAGCCGGTGGAGTACTACTTCAGCCTGCCGTCCGACGTGACGGAGCGGGAGCTGATCGTGCTCGATCCGATGCTGGCGACCGGAGGCTCGGCCAACGCGGCGATCGAATCGCTGAAGCAGCGGAACTGCCGCCCGACGAAGCTGGTCTGCCTGATCGCGGCGCCGGAAGGCGTCAAGGCCGTTCAAGAAGCTCATCCCGACATCGACATCTACGTCGCGGCGCTGGACAAGTACCTGAACGACCACGGCTACATCGTCCCCGGCCTCGGGGATGCGGGAGACCGCCTGTACGGAACCAAATAAGGACGGGGTACCCGTATCCGGCTTAAGGAGAGACCGAAGTGAGCGCGATTAAAGTCATGACCATATTCGGCGTGCGCCCGGAAGCGATCAAGATGGCGCCGCTTATTCTGGAGTTGCGGAAGTATCCGGGCCTCATCGAGCCGATCGTCTGCGTCACGGCGCAGCATCGCGAGATGCTCGACCAGGTGCTGGAAGTGTTCAAGATCGAGCCCGACTACGATCTGGACGTCATGAAGCCCGGCCAGACGCTGAACGAGATCACCGTGCGCGTGCTGCAGGGGCTGGAGCCGGTTCTCCGCGAGGCGAAGCCGGACGTGGTGCTCGTGCACGGCGACACGCTGACGACGTTCCTGGCGAGCTACGCGTCGTTCATCCAGCAGATCAAGGTCGGCCACGTCGAGGCGGGCCTCCGCACGTGGAACAAGCTCGATCCGTTCCCGGAGGAGATGAACCGCCAGCTGACCGGCGTGCTGGCCGACATGCACTTCGCGCCGACCGACTGGTCGGCGGGCAACCTGCGCAAGGAGAACAAGCCCGAAGAGAACGTCTACGTCACCGGCAACACGGTGACGGACGTGTTCCAATACACGGTGAAGCCCGAGTTCGGCCACCCCGTGCTGGAGTGGGCGAAGGGCAAGCGGCTCGTCCTCATGACGGCCCACCGGCGGGAATCGCAGGGCGAGCCCCACCGCCGGATCTTCCGGGCGGTGCGCCGGATCGCCGACGAGTTCGAGGACATCGCGATCGTGTATCCGGTCCACCCGAGCCCGGCGGTCAAGGAGCCGGCCCAGGCGATGCTCGGCGATCATCCGCGCATCAAGCTGATCGACCCGCTCGACGTGGTCGAGCTGCACAATTTCTATCCGCATACGCACCTCATCCTGACGGACTCCGGCGGCCTGCAGGAGGAAGCCCCGTCATTCGGAGTGCCGGTGCTGGTCCTGCGCGAGACGACCGAGAGGCCGGAAGGCATCGAAGCGGGAACGCTGGAGCTCGTCGGAACCGAGGAGGAAGCGGTGTACGCCCGGACGAAGGCGCTGTTGACGGATTCGTCCACCTACGAGAGGATGAGCAAGGCGGCCAACCCGTACGGGGACGGCCAGGCGTCCCGGCGGATCGCGGAAGCGATCCTGCATCATTTCGGCCGGGGCGAGAGACCCGAGCCGTTCCGGCGCTAGAGAGGCCGAGAGACTCGGCGATTCTCGCAGGACGCCCGGCGGCGGCATTCGAATCCGCAATCGTCAGACTCGTGTTATGACCAGACGCCCGCCCCGTCAGAGAGGGGCGAAGCGTTTGGTCATTCGCATGCCGGAGGCGGGAATCCGGAGGCCGGAAGAGGGGATGGAGAGACGTACCGGTTGACTTTGGGCGGAAGGAAGGTTTAAATGAAATGGCGGCGACGGCGTTCACACAACGTTCACAAAAAAAGCTCCTATCGTTGAAAACCCTTCAACATCACAGCATACAGTAAAGCTGTACGGTTGCTTCTCGCGAGAAGTCTAGGATTTACAAGGGTTTTCGGCCCTCCGTTCACCAAAAGTTTAAGGAAATCGAATTGACAAACCTTCCGAGCCTCCGATAAAATGTATGAGGATTGACAGGGGTACAAATCATGAAAGATAAGGGCAGCGGAGACAACCCTTGGCGCGCGCTAGGAATGGTCGGCGCCTTGGGGTTCGAGGTCGCCATGTGCGCCTTGGCGGGTTACTGGGTCGGAGGCTGGATCGGAGGGACGCGAGGCTGGCAAGCCGGCGGCGTTCTGACCGGCTTGGGCATCGGTATCTGGTTGGCTATTCTGCTTGTCAAGAAGGTCTTGGAGAAACATGATGAATGAGCTCTTGGGGAAGTCGATCCGAATCGCGACGTTCTTCCTATCGGCCTGCTTGCTAGTCTGGGCCTTCGTCCCGGAGTGGCGGATCTATTCGGCGGGCGTGATGTTGGGTGTCGCGGCGAGCGTCGTCAACGCGATCATGCTGCGAAGGCGGGTGGATTTGCTCGGAACCGTTTACAGAGACAATCCCAATCCGCCGCGGCGGGTGAGCCTGGGGCTCGCGGGCCGATTGGCGACCGTGCTTCTGGCTTCGATGCTGGCGTATCGCAAACCTGAGTTTTTTCATCTGCCTTCTGTGTTGTTCGCTTGTTTCTTCATGCCTATCGTTAATTTGGTGCTCGCCTATGCGAGCAGCAAGCGAGATACCTGACGGAAAGGAGGGAAACACTGCAGCATGCATGAATTTCCCGTGCTAGAGGTCGCTGGACTTCACATTGACGTATCGGCGTTCATCGCGATCACGGTCTCGGCTATCATCACCTTCGTTCTGGCCAGACTGGCCGTTCGCAAACTCTCGGTCGACAATCCGTCCAAGCTTCAGAACTTCATGGAGTGGGTGGTCGAGTTCGTTCACTCGACGATCGCCAGCACGATGCCGATGAAGCGGGTACGTCCGTTTCTCGCGCTCGGGATGACTCTCATTATGTTCATCTTCGTGTCGAACCTTCTCGGATTGCCGTTCGGGATCGTGACGGAACATCACCATACGAGCTCGTTCGTCACGCAGGAGATGCTGGACAAGCACCACGGCGAAGTCGAACTGGCCTGGTGGAAGTCGCCTACGGCGGATTTGAACGTTACGGGGGGCCTCGCGCTCATCGTCTTCATCCTCGTACACTTCCTGGGCCTCAAGATGAACCGGAAGCATTACATCAAACACTACTTCCAGCCGTTCTGGTTCTTCTTCCCTCTGAACCTGATCGAGACGATCGCCAAGCCGGTCACGCTGGCGCTCCGGCTCTACGCCAACATCTTCGCCGGCGAGGTTCTGATCGCGACGATCCTGATGCTAGGCGTCGTCGGTACTCCGTTCATGATCGTATGGCAAGGCTTCAGTATCTTCGTCGGGGCCATCCAAGCGTTCCTGTTCACCATCCTGACGATGGTGTACATCTCGCAGGCGGCCATCCACGACGAGGAAGAACACGCGCATTAAGCCGATCCGCCTAATCGGGCGATACTTGACGGTAAATTAACAACCATTTTGAGGAGGATTTCAACACTATGGATTACAATGTTCTGGCAGCAGCTATCGCAGTAGGTCTTGGCGCTATCGGCGCCGGCGTCGGTAACGGTCTGATCGTCAGCAAGACGGTAGAAGGCATCGCTCGTCAGCCGGAGAGCGCAAGCAAGCTCCAAACGACGATGTTCATCGGCGTAGGTATCGTCGAAGTCGTGCCGATCATCGGCGTCGTTATCGGCTTCCTCGCTTTCTTCAGCTAATCGGATATCCCAAGAACCATGGCGGGGAAGGCCAGAGCCCTCCACGCCATCGTTTTTTGAAGAGAAGGAATAGAATGCGGAAAGGAGTGCAACGATGGACAATCTACATTGGGAATCGTTCGTATACGCGATCGTAGCGTTTCTGATTCTGTACTTGCTGCTGAACAAGTACGCCTTCGGGCCGCTGTTCGGAATCATGGAGAAGCGCCGCCTGCTCGTCAAGGAGCAGATGGACAACGCCGAGAAGAACCGCCAGGAATCGGAGAAGTTCCTGGAAGAACAGAAGCAAGCGTTGCAACAAGCCCGCAAGGAAGCTTACGAGATTATCGAGCAGGCGAAGACGACCGGCTCGAAGCAAGCGGACGAGATCGTCCAAGCGGCCCGCGGCGAAGCGAACCGCCTGAAGGACGAAGCGGTGCGCGAGATCGAGAGCGAGAAGAACAAGGCGGTTGCTTCCGTCAAGGCGCAGGTCAGCGGCCTGTCCGTCCTGATCGCATCGAAGATCATCGAGAAGCAGGTTGACGAGAAGACCCAGAGCGAGCTGGTCGATAAATACCTCCAAGAGGTAGGGACGAAGTCATGAGCCGCAGCACCGTAGTCGCGAAGCGTTACGCCAAGGCGCTCTTCGATCTGGCTCGGGAGCAGAACCTCGTCGCCGAGGTGGAGACGCAGCTGCAGCTCCTCGTGAACGCCATCGGACAGAACTCGGATTTCCAAGCATTCCTCGCGTCTCCCAGCATTCTGGCGAAGACGAAGATCGAGACGCTCGCCCGTTCGTTCGACGGGAAGCTGTACCCGATCGTGCTGAACACGGTCGGCCTTCTGATCGAGCGCGGCCGCCAGGGCGAACTGCCCGCCGTGCTGGAAGCATATCTCAAAGTGGCTGGAGAAGCGCTTGGACGGGCCGATGCTCACGTGACGTCCGCGCAGCCGCTATCCTATGGCGAGAAAGACCAATTGGCCAAGAAATTCGGCGCTTTGCTCGGCAAGACGGTCCGTGTGCACAATACGGTCGATTCGTCCTTGCTCGGGGGACTCACGGTCCGCATCGGAGACACGTTGTACGACGGAAGCCTCCGCGGCAAGTTGAATCGTCTGGACAAAGCGCTGCAATCGTCGGCAAATTAGACAGGGGTGAACGAATTGAGTATCCGGCCTGAAGAGATCAGCACGCTGATTAAACAACAGATCGAAAATTATCAATCCGATATTCAAGTCGTGGACGTCGGTACGGTCATCCAAGTCGGTGACGGTATTGCGCGCGTGCACGGGTTGGAGAACTGTATGGCGGGCGAACTGCTCGAATTCGCCGACGGCACCGTCGGCATGGCGTTGAACCTCGAAGAGAGCAACGTCGGCGTCGTCATCATGGGCCCGTACACGGGCATCCGCGAAGGCGACCAAGTCAAGCGCACCGGCCGCATCATGGAAGTGCCGGTCGGCGAAGAACTGCTCGGCCGCGTCGTGAACGCGCTGGGCCAGCCGGTTGACGGCAACGGTCCGATCAACACGAAGAAGTTCCGCCCGATCGAATCCCCGGCTCCGGGCGTCATGGCCCGTAAATCGGTCTTCGAGCCGATGCAGACCGGCATCAAGGCGATCGACGCGATGATCCCGATCGGCCGCGGCCAACGGGAGCTCATCATCGGCGACCGCCAGACGGGCAAGACGACGATCGCGATCGACACGATCGTCAACCAGAAGGGCAATGGCGTCATCTGTATCTACGTCGCCATCGGCCAGAAGCAATCGACCGTCCGTACCGTCGTCGAATCCCTGCGCCGCCAAGGCGCCCTGGATTACACGATCGTCGTTACGGCGAGCGCATCCGAGCCTTCCCCGCTCTTGTACATCGCCCCGTACACCGGCTGCGCGATGGGCGAAGAGTTCATGTATAACGGCAAGCACGTCCTGATCATCTACGACGACTTGTCCAAGCAAGCGGCCGCATACCGCGAATTGTCCTTGCTGCTCCGCCGTCCTCCGGGACGCGAAGCGTATCCGGGCGACGTCTTCTACCTGCACTCCCGTCTGCTGGAGCGCGCGGCGAAGCTGAACGACGAGCTCGGAGGCGGATCCCTGACCGCGCTTCCGTTCATCGAGACGCAAGCGGGCGACGTATCGGCGTACATTCCGACGAACGTCATCTCCATCACGGACGGACAGATCTTCCTCGAGTCCGACCTGTTCTACTCCGGCCAACGTCCGGCGGTTAACGTCGGTATCTCCGTATCCCGGGTAGGCAGCTCGGCGCAGATCAAGGCGATGAAGAAGGTAGCGGGCACGCTGAAGACCGACTTGGCCCAATACCGCGAGCTGGCGGCGTTCGCCGCGTTCGGCTCCGACCTCGATAAAGTTACGCAATCCCGCCTCGACCGCGGTATTCGCACGCTGGAGATCCTCAAGCAGGGCGTCAACGCGCCGTTGCCGGTCGAACGTCAAGTCGTCTCTCTCTTCCTCGTGACGAGAGGGCACACCGACAGCATTCCGGTCGAGGACGTTCGCCGCTTCGAAGCCGAGTTCCTGGCTTACGTGGACGCGAACCGTCCGGAGATCTTCGCTTCCATCCGCGATACCAAGGACTTGACCTCCGACAACGAGAAGGCTCTTATCGACGCGATCGGCGCCTTCAAGAAGAGCTTCTCCACGACGGCTTAAGCCTTCGACATAGAACGAGCTGATGAGCCGGGCCGCCCCGAACGTTCGGGGAGCCCGGCAACAAGGTGGTGACATGAATGGCTAAAGGGATGCGCGAAATCAAGCGCCAGATCAAGAGCACGCAGAACACGAAGCAGATCACCAAGGCGATGGAGATGGTCGCCGCTTCGAAGCTGAAGCGCGCGACGAACGCCGCTCTCGCGAGCCGGCCGTACTCCGACAAGCTGAAGGAGGTCGTCTCCAGCATCGCTTCGAGTTCCGGCGGCGTGAAGCATCCGATGCTTCAGAGCCGGGAGATCAAGCGGACCGCGTACCTGGTCATCTCTTCCGACCGCGGGCAAGCGGGCGGCTTGAACAACAATCTGCTGAAGAAGCTGGTCGAGACGATCAAGTCGAAGCACAAATCCGCGGACGAATACGCCCTCTTCGTCATCGGGCGCAAAGGCTTCGATTACTTCAAACGGCGCGGTTACGCGGTTCGTCAGGAAGTCATCGGCGTTCCGGACTCCCCGACCTTCGCGGACATCAAGTCCATCGCTTCGGCGGCGGTAGGCGGCTTCGAGAACGGGGACTACGACGAGCTGTACGTCGTCTATAACCGGTTCGTCAACGCGATCTCGCAGATTCCGACGATCAAGAGAATGCTCCCGCTGGACGCTTCGCAGCTGGAAGGCGGCAAGTCGGGTCCGACCGCGGATTACGAGTACGAGCCTTCCGCGGAGGAAGTGCTGAGCGTGCTCCTTCCCAAGTACGCGGAGACTCTCGTGTACAGCGCCCTGCTGGAGAACAAGGCGAGCGAGTTCGGCGCGCGGATGACCGCCATGGGCAACGCGACGAAGAACGCGACGAAGATGATCGCCCAATATACCTTGAACTACAACCGTGCGCGTCAGGCCGCCATCACGCAGGAGATCGCGGAGATCGTCGGCGGCGCGAACGCACTCAGTTAACGGATCGTAATCGAAGTTACAGGAGGGACACGAATGAGCAAGGGGCGTATTGTCCAGGTCATGGGCCCCGTCGTCGACATCGAGTTCGACCACGGCCACCTGCCTGACATCTATAACGCAATCAAGATTCAGCATTCCGGGGAACGCGAGATCAACCTGACGGTCGAAGTCGCGACTCACCTCGGGGACAACCTGGTTCGCGCCGTCGCCATGTCGTCGACGGACGGCCTGGTCAGAGGCATGGAAGCCGTCGATCTGGGCGGACCGATCACCGTTCCGGTCGGACCGGCTACTCTCGGCCGCGTCTTCAACGTTCTCGGCGACCCGATCGACAACAACGGCGACGTCGACCGTTCGATCAGCAACCCGATCCACCGCAACGCTCCGGTCTTCGACGAGCTGTCCACGCAGCAAGAGATGCTGGAGACGGGCATCAAGGTTATCGACCTGATGGCTCCGTACGCCAAGGGCGGTAAAGTCGGCCTGTTCGGCGGCGCCGGCGTCGGCAAAACCGTTACGATGCAGGAGCTTATTCATAACATCGCCCAAGAGCACGGCGGTATCTCCGTATTCGCCGGCGTCGGCGAGCGTACCCGCGAAGGGAACGACCTCTACCACGAGATGAGCGACTCCGGCGTTATCTCGAAGACCGCGATGGTCTTCGGCCAGATGAACGAGCCGCCGGGAGCGCGTCTGCGCGTCGCCCTGACCGGCCTGACGATGGCCGAGTACTTCCGCGACCAAGAGGGCCGCGACGTGCTTCTGTTCATCGACAACATCTTCCGCTTCACGCAAGCGGGTTCCGAAGTATCCGCCCTGCTCGGACGCATGCCGTCCGCGGTAGGTTACCAGCCGACGCTGGCGACCGAGATGGGCCAACTGCAAGAACGGATCACCTCCACGAAGAAAGGTTCCGTTACCTCCATCCAGGCGATCTACGTTCCGGCGGACGACTACACCGACCCGGCACCGGCAACCGCGTTCGCCCACTTGGACTCGACGACGAACCTGGAGCGTAACATCGCGGCGATGGGTATCTTCCCGGCCGTCGACCCGCTCGCTTCTTCTTCCCGGATCCTCGCTCCGGAGATTCTGGGCGAAGAGCACTACAACGTCGCTCAAGGCGTCAAGAAGCTGCTGCAGCGCTATAAGGAACTGCAGGACATCATCGCCATCCTCGGGATGGACGAATTGTCCGAAGAAGACAAGATGGTCGTTCACCGCGCCCGTCGCGTCCAATTGTTCCTGTCGCAGCCGCTGCACGTAGCCGAAGCGTTCAACGGCATCCCGGGCGTCTACGTCCCGGTCAAGGAGACCGTACGCAGCTTCAAAGAAATTCTTGAAGGCAAGCACGACGATCTTCCGGAGCCCGCGTTCCACAACGTCGGCACCATCGAAGAAGCCGTCGAGAAGGCGAAAAAGCTCGCACAAGGGCTCTAATCCGCCGCTAAGGAGGAATACCAATGAGCACCTTACGGTTGGAGATCGTTACGCCGGAACGGAAGGTCTACGAGGAAGACGTGAACATCGTGATCGCCAAGGGCGTCAGCGGAGAGCTGGGCGTCCAGGCGGGCCACGTGCCGCTCGTCACTCCTCTGAAGATCGCGCCGGTCAGGGCCAAGAAGGGCAACTCGGAAGAGCTCATCGCCGTTCACGGCGGCTTCATGGAAGTGCGCACGGACAAAGTGGTGATCTTGGCCGAGGCGGCCGAACGCGGCGCCGACATCGACGTGTCCCGGGCTCTCCAGGCCAAGGAACGCGCCGAGCAGCGCCTGGCCGGCAAGCAGGAAGAGATCGACCACAGGCGGGCGGAGCTTGCTCTGCAGCGCGCAGTTACGCGGATTCAGACGTCCGGCAAATAACAGGCTTCATCCGAATCGCCGAGAAGCGGCTCCCGAGAGGGACGCGCTTCTCGGCGATTTTTTGTTCCATCCTTTCTTTCCTAAAATTTACATAAAAATGGTTGTCAATATTGTCTAATGAAGGTATATTTATGTTGTAAATAGAAAAAGAGATGCAAACTTCTATTTACAACAAAAATATAGGGAGGTGAAGGCTAACTTTTTTTAGAGGTTCTAGTACCGAAAAAATATAAAGGAGGAATTTAAAATGAAGAATGTATGGACGTCCAAAAAAAAGCTTGGCGTAACGGGATTAGCTCTAGGTTTGTTTTTGCTCGCAGGTAGTAGTATGGCATATGCGTACAGTGGCGATTATTCTTTTGATATTGGTTTTTCCGTTACCGGCGACTATGACCATAGCTTATCTAATAGTGCCACTTCTACTAGCGTATCGGCAGATACCTACTCGCAATATACGGGCGAGGTACTTGATCAGAAAGAAAAGTTTACCGTTTATATTGAAAAGAAAAGCTCATTGACAAGCTATAATACAGGACAAATCACCGCAAATGGTGTAACCGTAACCAAGAATTTCGGCACAGTAAGCAGCGGCACTTATAGAGTCAAAGTTATTAAAAACACGGGCAATGGGAATCTCCAAAAAGTCGTTGGTGACGGACAGATCAAACAGTAAAGAGTTAGGGGCATAATCGTGGACAATATCCTTGTTACGAATAATATTTCGAAAGTGTACGGAGAGGGTGCCAATGCTGTTACAGCATTGCACCCCCTTTCTTTAAAGGTGAGGTCCGGCTCGATCCATGTAATTCTAGGGAAAAGCGGCTCGGGGAAGACCACCTTGTTGCATCTGCTTGCCGGCATGGATAAACCAAGTCGTGGAACGGTACAATTCCGCGGCCAAGACATATCCAGCTTATCGGATGTTCAGCTTGCGCAGTTGAGAGGGGCCAAGTATGGATTCGTATTTCAGTTTTTTCATTTAGTGCCGGAGCTATCGGTATACGATAACATCGCGCTTCCCGCCATTTTCGCCAAACGCAAGGTTACTCCTAGCCAAATCAATGACCTGGCGGCCAGTTTGGGAATACTGGGGAAAGTCCGCTTTTTTCCCAATGAGCTTTCAGGCGGAGAAAAACAACGAGTAGCGATTGCCAGAGCGATGATAAACGAGCCCGACATTCTTTTCGCAGACGAGCCGACAGGGAATCTGGATCAGCAGAACAGCAATCAAGTGATGGACTTGCTATTGAAGTTATGCAAGCGCAATGGAACCACGCTCATTATGGTTACTCATAACGAATCGCTTGTACCGAACCCGGATTTCCTCTATTGGATGGAGGATGGCAAGCTTAAGCAATTATAAACGAGGGTTGATTATGCCAATCTGGTTGTTATCCGTTAAAACGCTAGTGAACAAGAGAGTTTTTTTCTCGCTTTTATTATTGGTTACCATCGCGTCTCTGCTTCTCTTGGTTTTATCTAGCGCTGCTATTCATGGAATCAAAGCGGCTATCTATGAGAAATCCGCTTTAAAGTTCGGGAATCATCAGTTGGTTATGAACGATCTGACCGCTGCAAAGGCGAAAACCATAAAGGCGGATTCCGACGTCAAAGCAAGCGGAGAGGTAACCCTCGCGGGTTCCTATTTATTATCCGAATCGCCAAAGGAGATTTACGGTACGATTGGATATATGGACGAACAAGCCTTAAAGATCGGCCATATTCAATTGCTAACAGGGGACTTTCCAGACGAGAGGGACAAGGTTGCTATAGAATCGGCGTATGCCGACATTCTGGATGTGAAGATCGGCGATTGCGTTACATTAAAAGCCGATTCGCAAGATTCCTGTTACCGAATTTCCGGAATCGTCAAGGATTATTCGTCCTATTGGACCGTACCGGATTACTTGGTCAAGGGTACCAACGACTTTCCGAACCTTTTTGTAAATAGGGATAAAATCCAGAGCTTCAAGCAACAAGGCAAGACAAAGAGCAATCTGCTTGTCGTTCTTAAAAACGACTCCCCGGAAACAGCTAATATATTCATGGACAAGAATAAGGTTAAAAGCGAGGATGCCTATTTTAACTTTAACAGGTACGATCGCGGCTTGTCCGATTATAGAATCCTTTCGAAGCTCTCCACGAGCTTCAATATCATTATCGTCATCGCCGTGCTCTTCTCAGTTTACCATATCTATATGACCGTACATGCTCATTATAAGAAAAGCATGGCCATATTTATGGCTGTTGGAGCGACAGGCAAAAGGCTGTACCATATCGCTTTTTTGCAGTGTCTGTTTATTATTCTCTGCAGCTCGGTTGTTGCCGTTCCTATTGGATTGGCACTTAGCTCCTTATTCATATCCCTTACGTATGGAGGGACGGGTACGGGCTTCTTCCTTCCCGCTGTCATTGTCGGAAGGATGATCTTATGGATCGTCATGATCTTTCTTATTCTTCTTCTATCGTCCGTCTTCTCCCTCCGCAAGCAACTCCGTCATTCGATCGTTCAAGGGCTTAACGGCGAAACGACCTTGTTCACTAGAAATCATTCGCTATACGAGAAGATAAGCGGATTGCCGTTTGCGCTAAAATACTTGATTATCCAGATTACGGGTCAACTGAAATCCAAAGCGATAGCGGTCATTAGCATATCCTTCGGGATCATTCTCTTGTTCTTCACCCAATTGTATGCCGGGGAAACAGAATCCACGGGCCATGGCCCCGACTATTACCTAGCTTCAAAAATCACGACGGTGTCCAAAACAATCAACGGGTTTCAAGTCGTCCTCAATCAAAATGATTCGTTCGATCCCGCTTGGGCAGCCGAGTTGGAACGGATGAAGGGAGTTCAAGCTATCGATAAAAAAACGTACGCGCAGGGAACGAATATGTTGTTGGAGGATAACCAACTGGACCCGTTCTTATCGAATTGGAGGGATCGTTACAGCGGGCGGGTAGGAGAGTACGTATCCATGCCGGAACTTCCCGACAGGTTAACGATTATTCCAAATACCGATTTCATTGCCGTCAATGACGACTCTTTTCAATATCTGAATTCAAAATACTTGAGTAATGAACAATCCCTATCCGAATTCAAAAAAGGAAATTCCATTCTTTTGTTTTATCCGATTAACGATTCGGAACGGCCGGATGCAGGAAAAGTCGGGTTAAAAAAAGGCGATCTAGTGCGGCTGGGCAGAATCGAACTAGACAGAGGCTCCGAGAGCCAATATCGCTACCGGCAATGGGAGTACGAGGTCGGCGGAGTCATTCTGCAGCCGTTCGCTATTCAATCCGGGGAACATTTTCGAACAAGCGACCGTATCGTAGCCGTCGTCCATGAGAATGATTTGGGAGAGAACAGCGCATTCAGGGGCTACGAGAGCTTGGAAATTTATGTCCAGGATCGAATAGATGAGGATTCCATGAACAAAATCGATAAGGCGGCCAAAAGGCTGGCGGCTTACTTTCCCGGAAGTCTTTTTTATTCGGATCGCGAGCAGTCGCAGAAAGAGAAATCTCTGATAAACACTTTGTTGATTTTAGGCCAGATTCTTTTTGTCATCATTACTCTCTTCACCGCGATCAGCGTGTCGTTAATTTTGTATTCCACGGTTATGCTTAAGCAGAAAGAGTACGCGACGTTGCGCGCAATCGGAATGAGTCTTCGTAAACTTAAAAGGTTCCTTTATTTAGAGACCATGGTGTATTCGCTGGCCGCCTTTTTGATAAGCGGAATATTTATCTTTATACAGATGTATTCGTCTTCTCCCAGCAAAGGGGTATCCCACTATTGGATGTATTATTACATCGCCGTAGGTATAACCTTTGGCTGCATAATGGTATCGACCTTTATTCCTCTAAGAGGCCTAGGAAGATTCAGCCTATCCGATAAGCTTCGAAGCGAGAATTAGAACGTTCTTCGTCCGCAGATCAGGAGTAGAGGAAGTTGCAGAAAACCGAAAAAAAGTCCATAGTTTAGAGTAGATCAGGCGTTTATGCGACCCATGCGAAAGCCGAAACATTAAACGATGGAAGATGAGGCGCTCATGCAACTGGAAGAAATAAAAAATGCGATGGAAGACGTCATTATTATCGGAGCCGGTCCCTGCGGGCTGTCGGCGGCCGCCGAGCTGCAGGACAAGGGCTTCAACCCGCTCATCATCGAGAAGGAAAACGTCGTTCATTCGATCAGCTGTTATCCGATCAATATGCAGTTCTTCAGCACCCCCGAGCTACTGGAGATCGCGGGCATTCCGTTTATCACGCCGAACGACAAGCCGTCGCGCCTCGAAGCGCTGCATTATTACCGCATCGTGTCGGAGCGCAGGCAGCTGCGGATCCGGCGCTACGAGCGGGTGACGGCCGTTCATAAGGAGGACGACGGCTCGTTCCGGGTCGTATCGGCCAATAGGGCCGGAGAAGCGCTGGAGACGCGGGCCCGGGCCGTTATCGTGGCGACGGGCTACTTCGACCACCCGAACCGCATCGGCATACCGGGAGAAGAGCTGCCGCACGTCAGCCATTTCTTCCGGGAAGCCCACCCGTACGCGGGGACGAGGGTCGTCATTATCGGCGGAAGCAACTCCGCGGTAGACGCGGCGCTCGAATTGGTCCGGGTCGGAGCGCAAGTGACCATCGTCTACCGGGGCGAGTCCGTCTCCGACAATGTGAAGCCGTGGGTGCGGCCGCTCCTGCTCTCCAACGTGACGAAGGGTCGAATCGACTTAAGGTTGAAAGCCCGGGTCGTCGAGATTCGCCATGGCGACGTCACGGTCGAGGAGGAAGAGGGACGGCGGACGCTGGAGACCGACTTTGTGCTCGCGATGACCGGCTTCCGCCCCGATCGCGGGTTCTTGCGCTCGATGGGCATCGAAGCGCCGGACGGCATCATCCCGCCGACGCACGATCCGGAGACGATGGAGACGAACGTGCCGGGCCTCTATCTGGCGGGAGTCGTCTCCACCGGACGCGACGCGAACGAGATCTTCATCGAGTCCGGACGGTACCACGGCCGCAAGATCGCGGAGCATCTGGCGAGCAAACGGGATCATTGAATCTACGATGCGCAATGCCGACAGTCCTTGCGAAGAGGATTGTCGGCTTTTGCACGTTGTCTTTGAAGAGCCATTAGGCGGCTTCATGGGCGCGTCTCTTTTCTTTTCCGTCGCTGCCAATGCTCCCCGTTTGACGGGATGAAAACGTTGCCCGTATACTGATGGAGGAACCCGAGCCATGAGAACGGTTATCACTGGCTATTTTCATAACAAACGTTCATATGCTCGGACAGCAATCGGGAGGCACACGCCATGAGACGCGCATCATCGTTCGAGATCGTCGCCGCACGCGCCTGGAACGTCCTGAACGAAGGACGTCCGTTCACTCCGGTGTTCGTGGCCGGCGTTTTCTTGCTCTGCCATATCGGCGACTGGGGGCAGCCCGCGTACTGGTCGGCAATGGCCGGCGCTCTAGGAGCGGTACTGCCTTTGTTCGTCGTCTATTTCTTTTACGATTTTCCGCTGTATCTGCGCAATTACCTGTGGCTACCCGTCGTGGCGGCGGTCGTCATATGGGAGGGGACAAGGGACGTCCTCGGCTTATGGCTCGCGGGCATCGGCCTGTTCTTCTTCTTCACGGTGTTCTTCTGGGGAACGTTCTACTATCGCATGCGTATCGGAACGCCTTGGAACAACTTCGCGAGATTCTGGAAGCTCGTGCTCCAGCACAGCGACTCGACGAGCGGCAACGCGCAGGAACAACTGCCGAAGACGATGCTGCTCCTCTACCTGCTGCACCTGACTTATGGCTGGATTCGCGGGGGCGGTGCCAAGGCGGCGGATTGGGGAACGCTGTACGTCTTCATCGCGGCGGTCTGGCTGCTCGCGTGGATTCTGCACCGCTACCTGTTCGACTGGAAGCCGAAGGAGCGGACGGAATCGCCCGGAACGCTCCCGAGGGTCGGGGAGGCGGTCAGCCGCAAGGTGTACGTGCTCGTCGTCGACGGGATGCGCAAGGAGCGGTTCGAGCAGGCGAACGCGCCGTTCCTGAAGAAGCTTCGCGCGGAGGGCACGGAGTTCACCTCCATGGAGACGGTGTACCCGGCCCGAACGGTCGTCTGCTTCTCCTCGATGTTCACGGGGGCGTACCCGCGGGAGCACGGCATCAAGTCGAACTTCGTCTACCGGCTCGGCGTCCGGACGGAGACGATCTTCGACAGCTTGCGGAAGGTCGGCAAAACGGGAAGGCTGCTCGGAATCGCGCACCTGATCGATTCGATGGGAGACGACGTCGACGCGATCACCGCGGTCATGCGCCACGACCGGGCGGACGCCGAGACGGTGGAGATGGCCAAGCGGATCGTGGAGGAGCGCAACCCGGATCTGATGGTCGTCCAGCTGATCGGAACGGACCAGATCGGGCACAGCCGGGGCGTGTTCTACGACGATTACATCGAGAAAATCGAAGAGGCCGACCGGCTTCTGGAGAATTTCGTCGGCTGGCTGAGCGAGCGGGGGCTGCTGGAGGAAGCGACGATGATCGTCTGCGCGGACCACGGACAGGCGATCGGCATCGGCGGCCACGGCCATCTGGACGAGGGCGAGCGGTTCGTTCCGTTTTTCCTGGCGGGGCACGGCATCCGGCGAGGGGTTAGGGTAGATGCGCCGCATTCGCTCGTATCCATGGCCCCGACGCTGGCTTACCTGCTCGGAGCGCCTTACCCGGATCACAGCCGGGGGCCGGTATTGACGGAAGCGCTGGAGTCGTTCGGCGACCGCTCGGCGGCAATCGAGAAGAAGGAAGGATACGGATCCTCTTGAAAATAAGCAAAATCGTCGTGTTCCTTCCGGCCTACAACGAAGAGAACAATATCGGACAACTCATTCCGCGCGTCCCGAGGGACTTCCTCCCCGGCGCGGAGGTCGAAGTGCTCGTCATCGACGACGGCTCGCGGGACGGCACGGCGGAAGCCGCCCGCCGCGCCGGGGCGGACCGCGTCGTCTCGCTGGGGACGAACCGCGGCCTTGGAGCCGCCGTTCGGGAAGGGCTCCGTCAATGCGTGGAGCTGGGCGCGGACGTCGGGCTTATGATCGATGCGGACAACGAATACCCGCCGGAGCAAATCCCGGAGGTGCTGGAGCCGATTATCCGCGGCGAAGCGGATTATACGATGGGCTCCCGGTTCAAGGGGCAGATCCAGGGGATGACGCTCGTCCGGCGCCTCGGCAATTACGGCTTCACACTGCTCCAGGTGCTGCTGCTGCGCCGCTGGATCTGGGACGGGCAGTCCGGGATGCGCGGCTTCTCGCGGGAAGCGATGAAGGCGGCGCGGATTATTCACGATTACAATTACGCGCAGGTGCTCACGCTGAACCTGATGCGCCAGGGGTTCCGGATGAAGGAGATTCCGATCCGCTACCGCGTGCGGACCGAAGGCGAGTCGTTCATCCGGTTCCGGCAGTACGCGCGCAAGGTGCTGCCGGCCGTCTGGCGGGAGCTGCGCGCGCCCGTGGAGAGGCGGACGGGCGAGAGCGGGTTGAAGGTCTGGATGAAGGCCGGCAGGAACGAGGCGGAAGGGGAAGTGCGGGGACGTGGGGGATAAGCGTCAGCATGCCGGATACGGCCGAAGCCTCGGCCGGAGCGGACGGGACAAGCTCGCGTACGCGACGGCCTTGGCGCTGCTCGCGGGGTGGGCGATCTACGCGTTCGCCCACCTCTCTCCTTGGGCCGCATCGTGGGACGAGGTCGACTTCGCGCTTGCGCTCGACCGCTTCGACCTGCTGGCGATGCAGCCCCACGCTCCGGGCTATCCGTACTTCATCCTGGGCGGCCGGCTCATGCGCGTCTTCCTGGACAACCCGGCGCAGGCTCTCGCCTTGTGGAATCTGACGCTGACGATCGGCTCCGCCTATCCGGTATTCGCGCTGGCCCGGCGGCAGCTCGGAGCCCCTCATCTGGCGGCGCTGGCGGCCGCGATCGCGCTCGCGCTGCCGATGAACGCGACGCTGGCGACCGGCGCGATGTCCGAGGGAGCGGCGCTCGCCTTGCTCTGGTGGTACTTGTGGTCGCTGACGGCCGCGGCCGAGCGGCGCACGACGCTTGCGTGGACCGGGGCGTCCTTCGCGTTCGGGCTGCTCATGGGAACGCGGCTCAGCTACGCGCCGTTCGGCCTCGGGCTGCTCTTGCTGTGGCTGGCGGAAGCGGCGGCAAGCCGGAACGGAAGCGGGCGGATGGCGCCCGGCGGACGGGGGACGGCGATAGGGAGAGCGGTCGGCTGGCCGCTGATCGCGGCGGCGTTCCAACTGCTCTGGCTGGCCGGGCTGGCCGTCGCCGAGGGCGGCTTCGCGGGCATGCTAAGCCTGATCGAGGCGTTCGCGGCGGGCCACTTCTCGGAGTGGGGCGGCGGCGTCGCGACGGTGGCCATGCCCTTCGGCGACCGGCTGCTGCTGTTCGCCGGCGACAACGTCCTGTGGACGGGCGCGTTCGCCCGCCTGCCCGCGCTACTTGCGCTGACGGCGCTGCTGCTCGGCGCCGCCGTCGTCCTGCGCGGCCTGGAGCCGCCGTCCGCGCCCGATGGATCCAGGAGCCGCCTCCCGATTCGGCGGCTCGTCTCGCCTGCGGCGCTGCTGGCGCTGCCGGCGTTCGCCTACGGCGCGTGGGCGCTGCTCGGCCAGAACATCGCCAAGCCGCGCCATGCCGCCCCGCTCGCCGCGCTGCTCGCCTTCGCGCTGGCGGTCTTCGCGC
>NZ_JACJVR010000014.1 GCF_014212175.1 Cohnella xylanilytica
GGACGACTGGCCTTGCTGAAGGACGGCAAGCTGGCGGGGTGGCTGTCCCAGGACGAGGCGCTCGGCGTCTCCTTCCTGAGGAACAAGGTCAACCAGACCGTCATCTCCTTCCCCTGCAAGGCTTCCGACCCCAAGCTCGCTTCCTCCGTGCAGATCAAAGGCTCCAAGACCCGCATCGTTCCGGTCAAGAAGGGGGATTCGTTCCGCTTCCGGGCGGACATCAAGGCGCAGGGCGCCCTGCTGGAGACCAACTGCGGGGTCGACCTGGAGAAGCCCGAGATCATTCGGCAGATGGAGAGCCAGGTCCGGGCTCAAGCGATCGAACTCATCCGGAGGGGGTTCCAGGCGACCCAGAAGCTGCAGACCGACGTGGTCGGCTTCGCCGACGCGATTCATCGCCGCGACCCGCGGGCTTGGCATCGGCTGGAGAAGAATTGGCCGGCGGAGTACGCCCGGGTCGGACTGGATATCCGCTTCGACTTCACGATCAAGCGAATGGGACTGAGCAATAAATCGTTCAAGAAAGTGTTCGAGCAGAGGGAGGACTGAGGGGCGTGCTGTGGGGATTGTTGTTGGCCGGCTATGCCGGCGCGGCCTATTGGGGGAGCCGCAGGATGAGCGCGTCCGGGCAAAAGGGCGGAGCGGTTCTGTTCGCGCTGACGATCGCCTACTGCGCGTATCTGAACTTGGCCGCGCTGAAGGCTTGGCCGGCGTTCACCCCCACGTTCCTCTACCGAATGATCTTCCGGCCGCTCGCGAGCTGGATCGGTCCGATGCTCGGCCACGGGTAACCGGCGAACAAGTAGCTGGCGAACGGGTAGACGGCGAACGGGGGGCGATGCCGGAACGGCGCGTCACTTCAACGCGACGAAATGAACGAGCTGAGGGGAGGCCGTCACCTTGATGATGCCGCGCGCCTTGTCGTATTCCAGCTTGCCGGAGCCGGCTTCCGCATGGGAGGAGGAGCCCAGCACGTAGAACAGGTCGTCGGCCAGCGTGCGGATGCAGACGTCCCGCTCCGCCTTGTCCAGCTCCTCCCATTCGCCGGACGTCATCTCGAACGTCTCGTAGAAGTCCGGGATGTCCTCGAGCGCTTGGGACAATTCGTCCAATATCTCGTCATAGGGCCTGGCGTATCGAATAGCCACGCGAACACTTCCTCTCGGATGAACCTTCCCGCCCGGGTTGGCGCGAGAAGGCGGTCTATTTCCATCATTATACCTTATTAGCCGGATTTTAAGACGTGCCGGCGGCCAAGTCAAATCCTTCCCCCTGCTTTTTAATGCCACCCAAATCCGCTATAATAGGTAAGCTATTATTATACTAGATCCGAACGGTCCGGTCCTCAGGAGATGATTGCGGTGGCGATTAGACAACGATTGCGGAACTTCGCGTCCAAACCGTTCGTCTTTTTTTCTGTACTGATGGTTCTCAAAATCTATCTGGCCCGGTTCGTCGTCTTCGACGGCGGGCATGTATGGATGCCGCTGGCTACCGGTATTCCGTCCGTGTGGCTGGTCTTCTGCCTGGTCGAGCTGCTGCTGCCGAAGCGCAAGCTCGGGGCCTACCTGGTCGTGAATCTGATCCTGACGAGCGTCTACTTCGCCGTCATTATGTATTATAAGTACTTCGGGGTTATCGTCACTTACCATGCGCTTCAGCAGGCGAACCAGGTCACGGAGGTCAAGGGCAGCGTGTTCGCGCTGCTGCATCCTTACTTCCTGCTTATCTATATCGACGTCGTGCTGTTCTATCTCGCGTTGATCTTCAGCAAGAAGGCCAGGGCCTGGGGCCGAAGCCTCGCCGTCCGCGAACGTTCGCGTCCCGTGGGCGCCCTGGCCGTCGTCTCCCTGCTCGCTTGCGTGTTCAGCGTCTGGCCGAACAAGGACAGCATGAACGAGATCCTTCAGGCCCGCAATATGGGCATTCTGAACTACGAGGTGTACGCCGCCTTCGCTTCCTCGAAGGACGAACCGATCGACGCGTCGGCGATCACCCCGGCGGAGATCGCCAAGCGGAAGGGCATCGAAGCGGCTCCGGCCTCGCCCGCTTATTGGGGAGCGGCCAAGGGCAAGAACGTTCTCGTCATTCAGCTCGAAGCCTTCCAGAACTTCCTGCTCGGCCTGAAGCTGGACGGAACGGAGATCACGCCCAACCTGAACAAGCTGATGCAGGGAAGCCTCTACTTCCCGCGCTTCTTCCAGCAGGTCGGGCAGGGGAACACGGCGGACGCCGAATTCGTCGTCAACACCTCGTTCTACGTGCCGCCGCACGGCGCCGCTTCTCAGGAATACGCGGACAAGGAGCTGCCGAGCATGCCGAGGACGTTCGCGGAGCACGGCTACGAGACGGCGACTTTCCACACGAACAGCATCGAGTTCTGGAACCGCAAGGAGCTGTATAAGGCGCTCGGGTGGAAGTCCGCGTTCGACAAGTCGTACTTCGGAGACGAGGATACGGTCATGTTCGCGGCGTCCGACGAGGTGCTCTACCGCAAGACGGCCGAGGAGCTCGAGAAGATCCAGGCGACCGGCAAGCCGTTCTACTCGCAAGTCATCTCCATGTCGGCGCACCATCCGTTCAATCTGCCGGAACGGAAGCATAAGATGAAGTTGCCGGAACGCTTCGAGGGCACCCTCGTCGGCGATTACATTCGGGCGCAGAACTACGCGGACTGGGCGCTCGGTCAATTCATCGACGAACTGAAGAAGGACGGCGTCTGGGACAACACTCTCGTCGTCGTGTACGGCGACCACCAAGGGCTGCCGATCTATTCCTTGACGGGCAACGAGAAGAGCCTCATGAAGAAGGACGTCTACCATCGGGAATACGGGGTCCAGGACATGATGAACATCCCGCTGATGATCAAGCTCCCGGGAGCGTCGCCCGAGGCGCGGCAGGTGCTTCAGGTAGGCGGGCAGTCGGATATCTTCCCGACCGTCGCCAACCTTGCGGGCATCTCGCTCGCGAACCACGTCCACTTCGGCCAGGACCTGCTCAATACGTCTCGCAACGTGCTGCCCGAGCGCTATTACCTGCCGACCGGCTCCTTCATCAACGACACCGACGTGTTCGTCCCGGGCAAGGGCTTCGAGGACGGCACCCTTCACAAGATCGGCGGAGGGGATTCGGACAAGAAGAACGTCACCAAGGAGCAGTACGAGACGGCTCTGGATCTGCTCAGCATGTCGGACGCCTACGTGCGCTCGCTGCCGGAGCGCAAGTAATCTATTTTTCATAGAGATAGAGACGATATAGGGGGCTAGGAAAAAATGCCTGCATGGCTTACGCGTTACCGAAAGTTCGCTCCGTTGCTGTTCATGCTGATCTTCCCGGTGCTCGGGGCGATTTACGCCTGGGTCAACAAACCGGTCGGAACGGTTCGCCTGTTGACGACGCCTTGGGACGACGCGATTCCGTTCGTCAAGGCTTTCGCGCTGCCGTATTCGATCTGGATCGTCTACATTTACGTCTGCATCGTTTATTTTTTCCGCAAGGATATTCGCGTCTATTATCATTCCCTAGCGACGTATACGCTATGCGCGTTGACGTGCTACTGGATCTACTCGGTGTTCCAGACGACCGTGCCGCGCCCCGAGCTGATCGGCGACGACGTCTTCACCCGTCTCGTGGCGTACATCTACCGCCGGGACCAGCCGTTCAACTGCTTCCCGAGCATTCACGTCTTCTCGAGCTACATGGTGTTCCGCCTGCTGCTAAGCAGCGGCTTCCGGAACAAGCTGAACGTGACGCTGATCGGCGGCATGTCGGCGCTGATCATCCTGTCGACGCTGTTCATCAAGCAGCATGCGATCGCGGACGCCGTCGCCGGGATTCTGCTCGTCGAAGTCGTCTTCTCCGTTATTCTGCTGGCCGAGCGGTATCTGGTCAGAAGCCGGAGCGAGCGGCAGAGAAGCAGCACTTACGAAGCTTGAGGATGCATCGGCCGAGCCGGGCCGCGGAATAGGGATCGGAAGAAAAGAAAGGGGTTGTCCCCAAAGGCTCGTTGGCCTTCGGAGACAACCCCTTCTTCGTTCGCGCAGCGGGCCCGGTGCCCGGTCAGATCCCGGCGTACAGCCTGCGGAAGTGCCGCTTGACGTCTTCCTTGGAGCAGCCTTTGTCGTTGCGCAGGTGCAGGTAGCCGACCGGGTTCATGGAGCAGAGGATGACGTGGGCCGTGAAGGCCGGGTCGGAGGCGTTCGGCCCGGAATCTCCGATCTCTTGAAGAAGTCCGGTTAAAGTATTCATGAGATAAGTATATATAGGCGAACGGAAGAAAGCGGAGCTCCCGCCCTCGCACATATAGACGTTGTGAAGGGGGATCAGCAGCTGCGCCTTATCGTCGATGAAGTCGATCATCAGATCCAGCACGCCGCCCAGCCGCTCCCGGGGAGGCAAGGAGTTCGCGTTCAGCTGCAGGAACGAATCGATCGTGTTCATCACGATCCGGTTGTTGTCCTCCATCAGGTCCGAGCAGAGGTCGCCCTTGTGCGCGTACCGCCTGTACAGGGTGCCTTGTCCGATTCCGGCGGTCTTCGCGATCTGGTGCATGCTGACTTCATTGACTCCGTGCTCGGCGAACAGGGATTGAGCGGTTTGCAGAATGAGCCGGCGGTTCTCGGCGGCGTCGCTGCGTTCCCGGCGTATCGGCATGGTCCTCATCTCCGGTTTACCAAATTTAACATAAACCCGTATTGACATCCGGACAATTGTCCGCTAACATCGAAGTTAAGCGGACAATTGTCCGGATTAAACAGGCGTACTTACTGAGACAGTCCGTAACCCTATTGTACCGCGACCGGAATAGCCGGTCAACGGAAGACGGGGTCTAGAGAGACTCGCAGGCGGTGTGCCTATCCAAGGAGAGTGGAGAGAAGGCATGTCATTGCAATCGGCCGGCCGCAGTCCGGCATCGTCGGCTTCCATCGGGGCCATTCTGGCGCCCCTGGTCGCCATTATCGTAGGTTTGTTCATGGTTATCTTGGACGGGACGGCGGTCAACGTCGCCATCCCGAAGCTGCAGGCGGACTTCGGCAGCTCCTTGTCGCTCGTGCAATGGACGGTTACCGGNNCGCCGCCGGATAAGGTCGGAGCGGTCATGGGCATGATGGGCATTCCGATTCTGCTGGCGCCGGCCCTCGGCCCGGTACTGGCCGGGTGGCTGGTCGATTACGTCAGCTGGAACTGGATCTTTCTGATCAATCTGCCGATCGGCGTCATCGCCGTGTTCCTCGGCATCCGCACCTTGCCGAACATCGAGCGGCAATCGGTCGCGGCGCTGGACCTGCTCGGCATTATTCTGGCTCCGCTCGCGTTCGCGGCTCTGTCGTACGGCGTGACGGAAGGGGCCACCAGCTGGACCTCGACGAAGACGCTCGTCGGCATCATCGTCGGCGCGGCCGCCCTGATTCTGTTCGTAATCGTCGAGCTTACCCGCAAGAATCCGCTGCTGGAGCTTCGGGTATTCCGCTCGAGCAACTTCACCCGGGGCATTCTCGTGCAGTGGGTATCGCAGTTCGCCTTGTTCGGCACGTTCTTCCTGGTGCCGCTGTTCCTGCAGC
The DNA here is from genome assembly GCF_014212175.1 of Cohnella xylanilytica. Lineage (GTDB taxonomy): Bacteria > Bacillota > Bacilli > Paenibacillales > Paenibacillaceae > Cohnella > Cohnella xylanilytica. The sequence goes on from NZ_JACJVR010000014.1 coordinate 5,562, forward strand.
AGGCCCACGGCTACTCGGCGTTCAAGACGGGCCTCATCATGCTGCCGCAAGCGATCGCGTCCGGCGTGTTCATGCCGATCGGCGGCAAGCTGTCCGA
>NZ_JACJVR010000140.1 GCF_014212175.1 Cohnella xylanilytica
AAATACGAGGGACGGACCCAGGAGACGCTAATTCGTTGGAAATGGGCGAATTTGAATTCTAACGGATCGTACAGACGTGATTTCGTTCCGGATGCCCGCATGTCCCCACGATTGGCCGAAATAAGAACGCCTGAGTCCGTTAGATTTTCAAAATGGGCTTTTGACGCTAAATAGCGACTCCTGAAACCGTAAGAGCTTATACCGATGAACCCGTGGGATAGGATCCGATAGTAACGTCGATTTTGGCATCCGAATCCAACGATTCCGGGACAAGTTCCGTTAGTCAAATGGTCATCCCAAGTTTTTTTCTACGATTGCCTCCCCGGACTCAGGGCCGCTTCTCTCAGATGGTGGAGGGACTCCCTCTATTTTGTTAAAATAGATAGCCTGTACGTCGTCTTAAGTTGATCTTATGTTTCTCCTAAACCGTCTATTAAGAAGTCCGGGTTATTCTGGTCGTGTGAATACGATTCCGCTATCGGAAAAATAGAGAAAAGGGAGCGGAGCCATTTGAAACTGCTGGAGCTGATCGAGAGCCTGTTCGCGCACTACGGCTACCTCGTCTTGCTGATCGGCCTCCCGCTCGACGCGATCGCGCTGCCGATCCCGCCGGGCAATACGACTCTTACGTATACGGGTTATCTATCGTTCAAAGGGATTCTCTCCCTTCCGTCGGCCCTGGCCGCGGCGTTCGCGGGAGCGGCGATCGGAATGACGGTCACCTATTGGATCGGCTACAAGCTGGGAATGCCCCTGATCGAGAGGTACGGGAAGTGGCTGCTCCTGAAGCCCGAGTATTTGACCAAAACGAGAAGGTTCTACGATAAATACGGCAACCGGCTGCTCCTGTTCAGCTGCTTCATTCCGGGGGTTCGGCAATTTATCGGCTACTTCGCGGGCATCGTCCGCGTACCGTACCGCGACTTCGCCTTGTACGGGTACGCGGGTTCCGCGCTATGGGTGCTCGCGTTCGTCGGAGTCGGGTACCTGTTCGGGGAACAATGGCAGCTTGCGTTCCGCTGGCTCGAGCAGTCGCTGAAGTACCTCTCGCTCGGGGTGGCGGCCGCGCTCGTTCTCATCCTCTCGCTCAAGTGGCGCGGCCGCCGTCTGCGGGCGCGGCTGGACAAGCTCAAAGGGGAGGCGGACGGATGAAGCTCGCGAATCGGACGATCGCTTTGGGCGGCGGGCTGTTTTTCCTGGTCGCGCTGATCGCGTCGGTCTTGACGGCGGCGGACCGGATCGGTTCGGTCTGGGCGACGGTTCTCTCGCTGGCCGTCGCCTTCGGCCTCGCGATAGGAGCCTTCCGGCTGTCTCTTGCCGGGAGGCTGAGCGGGCGCGTTTTTCTCGCCGTCGCGTTAGGGCTGGGCTTCCTGATCCGGCTGGCTTGGATCCTATGGAACCCGACGCCGCCGGCCTCGGACTTCCAGGTCATGTACGAGGCGGCCCGCGCCGCGGCGGCCGGAGACTTCGCCTTCTCGCAGAAGCCGTACTATACGAACTTCCCCTACCAATTCGGGTTCACGATGTACCAGGCTCTCGTCATCCGGTTGTTCGGGGATTCGCTGTTCGCGCTTCGGCTGCTGAACGTCCTGTTCGGCGTCGGGACCGCGGCGATCTTGTACTTGGCCGGCTCCCGGGCCTACAACGAGAGCTGCGGCCGGATCGCCGCCCTTGTCTATCTGCTCTATCCGCCGAACATTATCATGGGCTCGGTGCTTACCAATCAGCACATATCCGGCTTCCTGCTCCTGACGGGGTGTCTCGTGCTGCTCCGGGGGCGGCATTCGAAGCTCGCGTGGCTGCCGGCCGGCGTTCTGCTCGCGCTGGGCCAACTGATGCGCCCGATCGCGATCGTCTATCTGGCCGCGATCGTCCTGTTCTTCCTGGCTAGCCTATGGAAGAGACGCCCTTTCTTCCCTCGCTATGCGCTGGCCGCCGGAGCCCGTGTCGCCGGGATGATCGCCGCCTATTATCTCGTTCTCGCCTTGGCGAGCGCCTCTCTGAATGTCGGAGGGGTGACCGATCGAAGCCTGTTCGGCGGAGACAAGTACTGGAAGTTCATGGTCGGCTTGAACGCGAGCACGGACGGCCGCTGGTCGGCGGAGGACGCCAAGTACTCGAACAGCTATCCGGCCGGGGAGGAACGCAGCCGCGCCCAGCTGGTCAAGATCCGGGAGCGGTTGTCCGACCCGGCCGAGACGGCAGCCCTCATGGGGCGGAAGCTCGTGCAGCTGTGGGGAGGCGCGGACGCTTCCGCCTATTGGAGCCTGCAAGGGACGGGGCGGGAGAACGATTGGGACAAGCCGTTGAATCGCGTCGAACGGGCGATGTACGTTCTGCTCTGCGCGTTCGGCTGCGCGGCGATGGTGTCGCTGTGGAGACGGGGGCGATCCGGGGAAGCGGCTTTCTATACGCTGCTGCTTCTGCTGTATGCGGGGATTCACCTGCTGATCGAGATCCAGCCGCGGTACCGCCTCGACCTCATCCCGGCGCTCCTTCTGGTCCAGAGCTACGGCGCTTACCGGGTGTACGGCTGGGTGCGGGAGCTCCGGCTGCCGACGGGCCTCCCCGGCGCCCGCGAGCGGGACCGCACCGGCGGCTTCGGCGCGTAGCGTCCGGAAGATGCGCCGTATGCGGCGCGCGGCCCTTGGCCGTGCGTGCGACTTGTGCGGCAGCAGCGGTTACAGAAGCAACTCCATGCGATTTAGGCACTGTAACCTCCAAAATGGTGGTTACAGCAGCAACTCCATGCGACTCAGCCTCTGTAACCTCCAAAATGGTGGTTGCAGCAGCAACTCCACGCGACTCGGCCTCTGTAACTTCCAAAATGGTGGTTGCAGCAGCAACTCCACGCGACTCGGCCTCTGTAACTTCCAAAATGGTGGTTACAGCAGCAACACCACTCGACACTCCCGATTCCGCAGACAGATGTCCCCTATTCGCGCGTTCTAACTTACGTGTTATCTGTTACCCGAGACGGCGAGAGGACCGGCTGGTTGGACGGAAAGTTAGTTAGCAAGGAATATCGAGTTGGACAGTGGGATCATCGCGGCTACGAATTGGACAGTAGGTTGCGGTTGAGCTGACTGGGTTGCGGCTCAAGTCGACTGGATTGCGGTTGAGGTGACGGGTTGGATAGCGGGCGAGACGATGAGCGTTGACGATGCGGCTACTGGCGGAGCGGCGGCATAATCACGACGAAGAAGAGGCTGCGGGCTTCCCGCGGCCTCTTCTTCGTCTCTAATCGAGTGTTCATACCGAGATCAGATCGTTCATCTCGACGCACGCCATGACGAACGCGCCGACGCCGTGCAGATCGTTGCGGCTCGTCGGGCGAGTGACGTAGTTCTCGTAGTCCCCCGCGGACGTGCCGATGCAGATGTTCGGCATGGAGAATTCGCCGTCCGCCGAGGCCCGGGCAATGACGGTCACCAGGCCGCGATAGCCGATGCGGGCGGCGGTCAGGCATTCGTAGCCGACGATCCCCTGCTTCACCCCGCGAGCCAGCGCGTAGACGAACAGGCTCGAGCAAGACGTCTCCAGCCAGTTGTCGGGCCGATCCCCTTTGTCCACCACCTGGTACCATAAGCCGCTGCCCGGGTCCTGGAAGCGAACGAGCGCCCGCAGAAGACTCCGCTGCGTCTCCTCCAGCTCCGGGCGCGCGGGCGCGCCGTCCGGCAGCAAGTCGAGGAAGTGCGCCAGCGCCAAAGCGTACCAGCCGATCGAGCGGCCCCAGAACTCCGGCGAGCAGCCGGTCTCCGGGTCGGCCCAAGGCATGCGCCGGCTCTCGTCCCAAGCGTGGTACAGCAGCCCGCTCCTCTCGTCGCGCATATGCTTGCGCATGAGCCGCTCCTGAAGCAGCGCCATCTCCCGCAAGCCGCCGTCCTCTCCCCCGTTCCCGTAGGCATCGGCATACTTCAGCGCGAAAACGCCGCCCATGTACAGGCCGTCCAGCCACATCTGGTACGGATACTTGTCCTTATGCCAGAACCCGCCCTCCGACGTCCGGTTCAGCGTCCGGTACAATCCCTTCAGCCGATCGGCGGCGATACGATACCTGGCGTCCCCGGTCCGCTTATGCAGCCGGAACAGCAGCAGCCCGGCCTGGATCGCGTCGAGCTCGTCCCGGGCGAACAGAAGGTTCCCCCGCTCGTCCACGAGCCCGTCGACGTACCCTTGAATGTATTCGTCGTACCGGCGATCCCCCGCCGCTTCCGCCAGCCGCTCCATCCCGCACAGGAACACGCCCTGATGATAATGCCAGCGGCGGGCCGGCGGAAGCTCCGACGGCTCGCAAGCCGCCATAAGCGCCTCGCAAGCGGCCTTCGCCCACTCGATCGGGGCTCGTTGCGCTATCGCAGCATTCATCCTCCACACTCCCTCTGTCGCCATCTCTCTTTTTTCACCAGACTAATCTTGACTCCCCCGGCTGCCCGACTACCCCTTGATCGATCCGAGCAATGCTCCCTTGGCGAAATGCTTCTGCAAGAAAGGATACACGAGCAGAATCGGCAGAGTCGCTACCAAGATGACCGCCATCTTGACCGCCTGATCCGGCGGAGGCACGACTCCGTCGAGATCGGAGCTGTGATCGAACCCGCTCGCGAGAACGACGATCTGCCGCAGAAGCACCTGGATCGGCCACATCTTGCTGTCGTTGAGGTAAATGATCGCGTTCAGGTACGTGTTCCAGTACGTGACCGCGTAGAACAGGGACAGCGTCGCGACGGCCGGCATCGAGAGCGGCAGCACGATCCGGAACAGAATGCCGAAGTCGGTGCACCCGTCGATCTTGGCCGATTCCTCCAGTCCCTCGGGGATGTTCTGGAAGAAGTTCTTCAAGATGATCATGTTGAACGCGTTGATCGTCAGCGGCAGCACGAGCGCCGCGTACGTGTCGATGAGGCCGAGCTCGCTCACGACGAGGAACGTCGGAATAAGCCCCCCGTTGAACAGCATCGTGAATACGACAAGGAACATGAGCGTCCGGCGGCCGTCCAGGTCCTTGCGCGACAGCCCGTACGCCATGAGCGACGTGATCAGCATGCTGAACAGGGTGCCGCACACCGTGACGCCCACCGACACCGCCATCGCCCGGAAGATCGTATTCGTCGAGAAAATAAACCGGTAAGCGTCCCAGCTCCAATCCGTCGGGAACAGCACGAACTTCTTCGCCGCCATCTCCGCGCTCGTCGTGAACGATCCCGCCAGCACGTGGATAAAGGGCAGGATCGTGACCAAGGCGACTATCGTCAGCAGCGCGAAGTTGACGATGCCGAACAACCGGCCGCCCAGCGAGCGGTCTTCTACCATATGAACTCCTCCTCTCCGGCCTTAATAGACGCCTTCTTCTCCGAATTTCTTGGCCAGCCGGTTGGCGATGACGACCAGGATGAGCCCGACGAGCGACTTGAAGAAGCCGATGGCCGCGCTGTAGCTGAACTTCATCTGGCGGAGCCCCGCCGTGTATACGTACGTGTCGATAATCTCCGCGACGTCGCGGTTCATCGAGTTGAGCAGCAGGTACACATGCTCGAAGCCGAGCTCCAGCACGTCCCCGATCTTCAGAATGAGCAGGACGATGATGACGCTGCGGATCGCCGGGAGCGTGATGTGCCAGATCTGGCGAAGCCGCCCCGCCCCGTCCATCCGGGCCGCCTCGTACAGCTGCGTGTCGACGGACGCGATCGCCGCCAGGTAGATGATCGTTCCCCACCCCGCCTCGCGCCAGATGACCTGAATGATGTAGGTCGGCCGGAACCACGCGGAGCTGAGGAGGAAGTTGATCTTCTCGAACCCCATCCAGGAGAGCAGCTCGTTAATGATGCCGCCGTCCATCGTCAGCATGACGTAGCCGATCGAGACGATGATGACCCAGGACATGAAGTGGGGCAAGTAGATTAACGTTTGGAAAAAGCGCTTGAAAAATGAGATTCTCACTTCGTTCAGCATCAGCGCCAGAATGATCGGAATCGGGAAATAAATGAGGATGTTCAAGCTGAACAGGATCAGCGTGTTGGACAGAATGTTCAGGAAGTCCGGCTCGGAGAACAGTCTCCGGAAGTGCTCCAAGCCGACCCATTCGCTGCCCGTGATCCCGCGGAACGGCTTGTAATCCTGGAACGAGATGATGAGCCCGTACATCGGAATGTACTTGAACACGAGAAAATAAATCAGACCCGGCGCAATCATCAGATACAGCCATTTATTGCGCCGAATCCGTCTCGACCGCTCGCTGCCGGTCTTGAGCGCGGCCGCCGGCCGTACGATCGCTTCCTCCATCGCTTACGCTTCCTTTCCGCGCCTCGGGTGTGAGCCGGCAAGGCCGCCGCTAGCGGGCGACCCGCCGGCCTTCGGCCGTTACTTCTTGTATGCCGCGTTAAGCTCCTCGACGATCTTGTCGCCGCCGCGGCTCCGCCATTGCTCGACCGCTTTGTCGAAGCCGGCTTTGTCGATTTTCCCGTAGATGTACTGGTAAGTGGCGTCCGTAATGAGATTCTGCAGCTCCTGGCCCTTCTCGGTGTACGTCGGGGAATCGAGAGCGGCCGCCGGATCGTGGATGGCGATCTTCTCGTTCTCCAGCGCGAACTGTTCGGCGCGAATCCGCCCTTCGAGCGTGTAGTAGCCTTCGTACATGCCGTTCGTCTCCGACTCGCCGATGACGCTGTCCTTGTAGCCCTTCACCTCGCGCTCGGTCCGCTCCTTGTCGTCCGAGACCTTGGCCTTGCCGTCGACGACCGTGTAGTGGGTGCCTTCGATGCCCCAGAACATCATGTTGGCGACTTCCGGCGTCATCATCTTGTCGAAGAAGGCGAGAATCTCCTTCAGGCGGGCTTCGTCCTTGATCGCGGACTTGGGGAACAGGACGACGTTGTTGTAGCCCGGAATCGCCCACGTCGACAGCTGGCCGTCCGGCCCCTTGATGAGCGCTTGCGTATCGACGACCGCCGTCGGCACGTTCTTGAGCAGATCCTTGTTGAGCGAATCGATATCCGACATCGCGCCGATGTAGAGACCGGCCTTGCCGCTCGTGAACAGGGCGACCTGGTCCGTCTTGCTCGTCGCGGCGAAGTCCTGGTTCATCGCCTTGGCGTCGCGGATCTGCTTCATCGTATCCATCGCTTGGACGTACTGCGGGAACGTGAAGTCCGGCTGGAGCTGTCCGTCCTTCTCGCCCCAGTTGTTCGGCGTTCCGAACCAGGAGGCGATCGTCTTGAACGCGCCGTAGACGAGGTCGTTCCGGTCCGCGAGCCCGATCGTGTTCGGCTTGCCGTCCCCGTCCGGGTCCTTCTCGGTGAACGCCTTCGCCATCGCCACCAGATCGTCGACGGTCTCCGGCGCCTTCAGATTCAGCTTATCCGCCCAGTCCTTCCGGTAGATGAGCCCTTGGCGGGCCAGCGGCCGCCCGATGTAGAGCGAATACAGCTTGCCGTCGACCTTCGTGTTGTCCAGGATGCGCGGCTTCAGCTTGCTCAGGTTCGGGAATTCGCTCAGGTACGGCCCGATCTCCCAGAACTGCCCGTCGCGGATCGCTCCCTTCATCTGAATGAAGGTCGACTGGTTCTTCAGATACGTCACTTCCGGAAGAGCGCCGGTCGCGAGCGCCGCGTTCAGCTTCTCTTCATACGTGTCGGCCGGGAAAAACTGATACGTCAGCTTCGTGTTCGTCAGCTTCTCGACCTCGTTCTTGATCGTGTCCGGCGGCGTCTCCGCGATATTAAGCGGAAGCATGATCGTGATCTTGACGGGATCCGCGTTCTTCGGCGGCTCCTCGGCCGGCTTGGATGCCTCCGCGGATGGCGACCCGCCCGCCTTCGGCGATTCATTGCCTGCGGACGGCGACGCTCCGCCGTTGCCTTCGTCCTTGCCCGCGCAGCCGGCCAGCAAGCCGGCCACGATGGCCACGCTGAGCAGCAGGGATGCTTTGCTTTGTCTTTGCATACCGCTTGACCTCCATCTACCCGTTCGGATTGGATTGGGTGGTGCAAGTCAAACGATACCTTGCGGCGAACGGGTGCCGATACAATCATTCCTACACATCGGGCCTCCCGCCGCCTTATCTGAGCAAATGATTATGAGCTGAGCCGGGGACACCTCGCTAACCGCTCATTCCGCCTCTCCTTCTCGCGGTGCCCCGGGTTTGTGCGACATGCGGTTCCTCTCTTGGGGCCTTTATCGCGATCCGCCCCCTTATCGACGCGACAAAAAGGCGACAAAAAGGCGACAAAAAGAGGCCGGGCATTCACCCGACCTCTCCCTCGTCGTCGTCCTTCCAACCTTCCAACCTTCCAACCTTCCTACCTGCCTACCTGCCTACCTTCCTACCTGCCTACCTTCCTACCTGCCTACCTTCCTTCCGTGCCCGGCTATTTCGCCGTTCCGAAGTAAGCCTGCTCGTATTCGCGAATGATCTGGCTGCCTCCGCTTCTCTTCCACCGGTCGATCTCCTTCCGGAAGCCTTCCTCGTCGATCTGACCGATAATGTAGTTGTAAGAAGCGTCCGAGACGATCTTGGACAGCTCCGTCCCTCTCTCATCGTAAGTCGGCGATTCCAGGTCGATCGTCGGGTCGCGCACGACGAACTTCTCGTTGTCCTCGATCAGCCGGTCCGCCAGCTCCGGCAGCGTTCCCTGCTGAGCCACCTTCAGCAGGTTCGGGTTGCCGAGGTCCGCGATCATAAGCGTGTACAGCGAGGCGATCTCGTTCACCCGCATCTGCGACGTCTCCTCGGGCAGATAAACCTTGCCGTCCCGCAGCTCGTAATGCCGCCCTTCGACCCCGTACTTCATCAAGTTGGCGACGTCCGCGTCCATCGTCCGGTCGAAGAAGCGGAGCACCTGCTTCAGCTCGTCCTCCGTCTTGATCGCCGTCTTCGAGAACAGGAACAGGCCGTTGAAGTTCGGGATCGACCAGACCCGGTAGCCTTCGGGCCCCGCGATCCGGTTGACGAGGGTGAACTCCGCCTTCGGGTTGACCGCCTTCGCCTCGCCGGCCAGCCGCTGCACGTCCGACATGCTGCCGATGTAGACGCCGGCCTTCCCTTGGATAAGCAGGTTCCTCTGCACGTCCTTGCTCGTCACCGCGAAGTCCGAATTGACGATTCGCTCGTCGTACAACTTTTTCATAAAATTCAACGTATCCATATACCGAGGCGATTCGAACTCCGGGACGAGCTTCGTGCCTTCGACGCTCCAGCCGTTGGGCACGCCGAAGTAGGAGCCGAGCGTCTTGAACGCCCCGAACACGAGGTCGTCCCGGTCGGTCAGCCCGATCGTGTCGTTCTTGCCGTTGCGGTCCGGATCGCCGTACGCGAACTGCCTCATCGTCTCGTACAACTCGTCGATCGTCCCCGGCTTCTCCAGGTTCAGATTGTCGAGCCAGTCCTGCCGCAGAATGACCCCCTGGCGGGAAGAAGGCCGCTCCGTGTACAAGCCGTACACCTTGCCGTCGACCGTCGTCTGCTTCAGAATATCGGCATCCAGGTTCCGCAGGTTCGGGAACTCGTCCAGATAAGGGCCGATCTCCCAGAAGGCGCCGGAGCGAATCGCGTTCTTCATGACGATGTAATCCGTGTATTTGACGAACGTCGCCTTCTTGAGCGAGTTGGTCGTGAACGCCGTGCTCACCTTGTCCGCGTAAATCTCGTCCCTCACCCACTCGATCTCGAGACGGGTGCCGGTCATCTCCTCGATGCTCCTCAAGAGCGAAGACTCGGGCGGGTTCGGGAAATGCAGCGGCACCATGACGGTGACGACGGGAAGAGCGGCCGAGAGAGGCCGTTCCCCGACGGTCGCCGCCCGGCTCGCGCAGGAGCAGAGGACGGCCAGCAGGGCCAGCCAAGCGGCGAGACGCGAGAAGACGCGGGTTAAATCGGCGGTCCGGGCGCGATACACGGGCATTCCTCCTTCGAATCTGTCGAGATGATTATCGGCGAGTCTAATGATTATTGTCGCGGGAGGGCGATTGTCATACAATGGAAGAATCTTCGGGCGAGGTGTGGCGCGATGCGATCCCTAAGCTTCCTGACCAAGATGACGATCTTCGGCTTCCTGCTCGGCACGCTGCCGGTGCTGTTCATCGGAATCTTCTCGTACCTGACCTCTTCGAGAGAGATTCAGGCTCACGTCAATCAAGGCAAAACCCAACTATTGATTCAAATTAATGCCAATGTAGAGCAAATTTTGAAGACTGTCAATCACACGTTGAATCAAGTCAGCAACTCGACGGTGCTGAAGAGCGCCATGAGCAGCCCTTTAACTGTAAGCGATTTCATCTTATATAACAACCTGCGCAACGAGCTTCGCCACATGCAGACGTTCGATACGAAGCTGGAAGACGTCGTTCTCCTGAACGAGAAGCGGGATTGGATGGTCAAAAATTCCGGCTTGTACCGGTTAAGCGAATACGAATACGCGAAGGAACTGAAGGCCCTCGTCCACGAGCCGAGCGAAGCGGCCTGGACGCTGAACCCGTCGCGCTGGTTCTACAGCGAGGAGAGCGCGGACAGCGTCGCCTGCCCTTACAGCATCAGCCTCGCGAAGAAGCTTCCGGTCGGGGGGCTGGCCCCGTACGGCCTCGCGCTGGCCAACATTCCCGCGTGCAGTCTGCAGGAGCTGCTGCAGTCCGATTCCGATGCCGCCGACGCGCTCATGGTGCTGGACGAGGGGGGCCGGATTCTGATGCATCCCGACCACTCTCTGATCGGCAGCCCCGCCGCCGCCGCGGGGTTCGCCGATTCCGGCCGGCTGTCGCAGACGAGCGGCCAGTTCGAATCGCGCGTCGACTCCCGCTCGTATTCCGTCTCCTATTACCGTTCCCCCTACAACGGGTGGGTCTACCTGTCGTTCACGTCCATCGCGAGCCTGACGAAGGAGTCGAACAAGATCGGCTTGTACACCTTGATCGTCTGCCTCGTTCTGCTCGTCGCCATGCTGCTCATCGCCTGGATCGGCTCCCGGCGGATGTACTCCCCGATCCAGAAGCTGCTGCGGATGATCGACGAGAGGCTGCCGGGAGCGCGCCGGGAGCGATCGAACGAATTCGAGGTGATCGGGGACAAGATCCATCACCTGTTCCAGTCCAACTCGCGGCTGGAGAGCGAGGTTCACCGGCACCTGAAGCAGGCCGGGGCGTTCCTGCTCGTTCGCGCCTTCCAGGGGAGCGTCAAGTCCGGCGAGCTGGCCGGACAGCTCGAGAGGTTCGGCTACCGCGCGCGGATCGGCGGCTGGAGCCGGATGGCGGTGTTCGCGCTGCAGATCGATTCCCTGGAAGGAACCCGCTACGAGAAGGACGATATCGATCTGCTGCTGTTCGCGGTCCACAACATGATCGAGGAGCTGATCCCGGCCGAGCGCCGGCTGTCTCCCGTCACGATCGACCAGACCGTCGTCCTGCTGTACGGAAGCTCCGCCGGGGACGTCGCCGAGTTCAACACGGCCCTCTACGAAGCGACCGAAGACCTCCAGCGGAAGATCGAGAGCTTCCTGGGCCTGAGCGTCAGCATCGGCATCAGTCTCCCCTTCGACTCGGTCAAGCAGCTCGCGATCGCTTACCGCGAAGGGCTGGACGCGCTCAAGCACCGGCTGAAGCTGGGAGAAGGCATCGTCATCCAGTACGAGAACGTCAACTCGGGCAAGCACTACGTCAAGATCAATTATCCCGTTCACCTCGAGAGCGAGCTGCTGGACGCGATCAAGCTGGCGGACAAGGAGAAGGCGAAGGAGCTGCTCGGCTCGTTCCTCCGCCCCGTGTTCAAGTCGGAGATGTCGCCCCAGGAGTACCAGGTACCGCTCGCCCGCTTGCTCAACAGCCTGCTCGTCGTCATGCAGGAGTCGGGAATCGGCCTGAGCCAGATCCGCCACGCGCAGGGAACGCTGCTCGAGGAGCTGATCGACCTGAACACGGTACCGGAGATCGAGGACTGGTTCTGGACGAACGTGATTTATCCGATGATCCGGATTTTCCGCGATCGGCAGCATTCCCAATACCACAACATCTCCGAGAAAATCATCGACCTCATCCAGCGCTACTACGACACCGACCTGTCGCTGGAGGAATGCGCGTCGCGGCTGAACTACAACGCCAACTACTTAAGCAGCGTGTTCCGCAAGGAGACGAACGTCTCGTTCAGCGAATATCTGGCCGACTACCGGCTGAGCATGGCCAAGAAGTGGCTGACGGACACCGACATGCCGGTGAAGGATATCGCCTCCCGGCTGCGCTACAACAATTCGCAGAACTTCATCCGTTCGTTCCGGAAGCAGGTCGGCATGACGCCCGGCCAGTTCCGCGACCGGAGCCTGGGCGGGTAAGCAAGCGGGGCAGCACCCCGCACAAGACGCCAAAGAGGCGGCTCCTCTTGGGAGCCGCCCTTGGCGGGATGAGAGCTTAAACCGGACAGCATCACGTCTCCGTCATGATCCCGCCGTTGACGTGCAGAACCTGGCCGGTCACGTACGAGGAGTCGTCGGACGCCAGGTAGACGTACGTCGGCGCCAGCTCGAACGGCTGGCCCGCCCGCTTCATCGGCGTCTCGAGGCCGAACGACATGACGTAGTGGGCCGAATAGCTGGACACGATCAACGGAGTCCAGATCGGTCCGGGCGCCACCGCGTTGACGCGGATGCCTCGGTCGACGAGCTGCAGCGACAGCGAGCGGGTGAAGGAGACGATCGCCCCCTTCGTCGACGAATAGTCGACCAGCAGCTTCGCTCCGGCGTAAGCGGTGACGGAAGACGTGCTGATGATCGAGCTGCCCGGGCGAAGGTACGGAAGAGCCGCCCTCGTCATGTAGAAGTGGGGGAAAATGTTCGTCCGGAACGTATCCTCCAGCTGCTCGTCGGAGATATGCTCGATGCTCTTCTGCGGGAACTGGACGGCCTGGTTCAGCACCAGCACGTCCAGGCAGCCGTATTCCGCCAGCGTCCGGCTGACCGCTTCGGCCGAGAAGGCCGGGCGGCGCAGGTCCCCTTCGATGAGCAGGCAGCGTCCGCCGTAGGCTTCGACCATCCGCTTCGTCGCGAGCGCGTCTTCCCGCTCGTACAGGTAGACGATCGCCACGCTCGCCCCTTCCTTGGCGAACGCGATGGCGACGGCGCGGCCGATGCCGCTGTCGCCCCCGGTGATGATCGCGACTTTGCCGGCCAGCTTCCCGCTTCCCCTGTAATTCGGATTGTCGGAGATCGGCAGCGGGTGCATGAGATATTCGAGCCCCGGCTGAACGTCCTGATGCTGGGGCGGGAACGTGATCGGCTTCGGCTTGCACTCGGTCTCCACCCCGTAGTACGGGTATGTCGGAACCAACGGAATCCCTCCAAACGCGTTGCGAATTGATAGCAGAATATTCAGCTCCTGCCCAGACGTGCGGGGGAATTCCATCGCTCCGTCGTTCCGTCGTTCCATCGTTTCATCGTTCCGCCGGACCGCCTCGGCCGCTGTTCTCGCTACGACTTGAATTGACGCTCGTAAGCGATCTGATAAATGCCGATCGCCTTCCCGAGCCCGATCCGGTCCATGCCGGACACGTATGCGTCCCAATCGGACTCGAAGTTCAGGTTGCCCATAATGAACTTGACCTTCGACTCCTTCGCGTAATTCTCCAGCTCCACGCGCAGGGTCGACAAGACGTCCATCTCTTCGCTGAGCAGCTTGAGGCTCGGCATCAGCGAGACGTCCTTCGGCGCGTACGGCTCGTATTTGTCCTTGGTCTCCCGCATCAGCAGCTTCTCCAGGCCTTCCGGGCTGTACGGGTCGATGCTCGGATCGACGGCGTCGCTCAGCCTGGCTTCGCTCGTCTGGAACGGCTCGCCGATATAAGACCACGTGTCGTTCTGCGGCTCGTTCGAATACGGCTTCAACCGTTTGGTCCGCGCGGGGAGACCCGTGATGCCGACTTCGCCGGGCTCCGCCTTGCGCCACAACGTTCCCTCGCCGTATTCCTTGTCCGGGTTGAAGAACAAGTCGGCCACCCGGATGGCGACTTCCGGATGCTTGCTTTTCGCCGAGATGATGAAGCTCCCCGCCGCATACGGGAAATTGCTGTAGTACGTGGAATATTGAACGCCGCCCGGGCCCTTCAGAGGCGCGAGAGCCGTATAATGCTTGTACCGCTCGGGATTGCCCGCTCCGTCGATAATGTTGACGATGGCTCCGGCCGGGAACGCCCCGAGCACCTCCTCTTCGCTGTTGGCCAGCTGCTTCAGCTGATCGACCGACTGCGTGAACGAAGCGTTGTAGAGCAGACCGTTCTCGTACAGCTTGTGGAGATACATCAAGCTGTCGCGGTATTCGGGCGTCACGACGTTCGACTGGATCTTCCCGTCCTTCAACACCATGTTCAGGACGTCTTCGTCGTTGCTCAGGAAGAACGCGTTCGTCAGGAAGCTGTCCACGATATGGTGCCATCCGCCGGACGAGGCCCCCGCCAGCGGCACTTCGTCCGGCTTGCCGTTCCCGTTCGGGTCTCTCTCCTTGAAGGCCTTCAGAACGTCGAACAATTCGTCCGTCGTCGTCGGCGTCTTCAACCCGAGCTTGTCCAGCCACGACTGGTTGATCCAATACTTGTTCCCGTACATGCAGTGATAGCACTCGTTAACGGTCGGCAGCCCGTAGATGTTCCCGTCGGTGGCCGTCAAGTAGCCCTTCAAATCGGGACGCTCCCCGAGCAGCTTCTTCAGGTAGACGGTGTCGTTCTCGATGTAATCCTGCAGCGGCAGGAACAGTCGCTGTTCGACTCCGTATTTCTGTTCGTTGACGGCGCTCAGGCTCGTCCCGATGAACAGATCGGGGAAGTCCCCGCTCGCCAGGATGATATTCAGCTGCTCGGGCTGGTTCGCCTGGTACGTCTGCCATTCGAGATGAACGTTGGTCTTCTCCTCCAGCCACTTGGTCATTCCGTTGGTCGAGAAATCGATGACGTCGGGCAATTGCGGCGCCAGCACCTTCAACGTCACCTTCTCCTTGACGATCGGGTACGTGCCGACGGGATTCAGATTCGGGTCCTTCTGCGGCGAGCCGGACGAACCCGGCGAAGCTTGGGCAGCCGGGTCGCCGGCTTTATCGGAGCTGCAGCCCGCCAGCACGAGGACGAAGCTCATGACGGCGGCGAGAACGAGCGAGAGCGTTTTTTTTCTCGGCATGTCGAACAACCTCCTGATTGGAATTAGCCTTTAATAGCCCCGATCATGACGCCCCGTACGAAATACTTCTGAACGAACGGGTACAGAACGAGAACGGGAGCGCTGGAGACGATGATGACCGCGTACTTGATGACGTCCGTGAGCCCCTGCCTGCGCATAAGCGCGTCGAAATCCTTGATCATGGTCGGATCGATCATGTTCAGGATGAGAATGTTCCGCAGCACGAGCTGAAGCGGCTGCAGATCGGCCGACTTCAGGAAGATCAGCGCGTTGAAGTACGAATTCCAGATCCCGACGGCGACATAGAGGCCGATAACCGCCAGAATCGGCTTGGACAGAGGCAGGACGATCTTCGTGAGATATTTGAAGTCGCCGCAGCCGTCCATGGAGGCCGCCTCGTGCAGGTCCTCCGGGATGGAATTCGCGATATACGTCCGCATAAGAATGACATTCCACGCGGACAGCGCCGTCGGGACGATCATCGCCCATCTCGTGTCGATCATCCCGAGCTCCTTGACGAGCAGGTAATAAGGAATCAAGCCGCCGGAGAAAAACATCGTGATAACGAAGAACAGCATAACCTTGTTCCTCGGGGCGAATTGCCTGCGCGTCAGCGGATACGCGGCCAATACCGTCATGACGAGGTTCAGGGCGGTTCCGCCGGCCATGTACAGAATGGAGTTGGTGAAGCCCGTCACGATCTGGCTGTTCTTGAACACGGCCGCGTAGCCGTCCAGCGTCCATTCCACCGGCAGAAGCCAGACCTTCCCCGCCGAGATCGCCCGCGGGCTGCTGAGCGACGAACTGAGCACGTACAGCAGCGGATAAGCGACGACGACGAGGCAGCCGGTCAGGAACAGCAGGATAATCCCGTGAACCGCGCGGTCGCTCGCGCTCTGGCGAATGTGGGGATGATGCACGTCTCTATCTCCTTTCGATAGGCTCCTGACGGGACGGCGAACGGGCTACCATAGGCCGCCGTTCCCCGTTCTTCGGGCGATGAAGTTCGCCGCCGCCAGCAGCGCCAGGTTGATGACCGAATTGAACAGGCTGACCGCCGTCGAGAAGCTGAAGTTGGAGTTGATGAGCCCCATCTTGTAGACGTAGGTCGAGACGACCTCGGAAGCCGACAGGTTCAAGGCGTTCTGCATCAGATAGATCATCTCGAAGCCGACCGACATCACGTTGCCGACGTTCAGAATCAAGAGGATGACGATGGTCGGCCGGATATGGGGCAGATCCACGTGCCAGATGCGCCTTATTTTGTTCGCCCCGTCGATGATGGCCGCTTCCTGCAGATCCTTGCTCACTCCCGCCAGCGCCGCCAGGTAGATGATGGCCGCGTACCCGGATCCGGCCCAGATGCCGATCAGCACGTAGATCGTCTTGAACGATCCGGGCTCGCCCATGAAGTTGCGCGGCTCCAGGCCGATCAGCCCGAGCAGCTGGTTGACGATGCCGATCCGCGGGTCCAGGAACTGAAGCGCCATGCCTACCAGAATGACGGTCGAGATAAAGTAGGGGGCGTACGTGACCATCTGAACCGTCTTCTTGAACCAGGCGCTTCTCGCCTCGTTCAGGGCGATGGCGAGCAGGATCGGGATCGGGAACCCCGCCGCGATCGAATACGCGCTGATCGCCACCGTATTCCCGATGATGCGCCAGCTGGACGGGGACTGGAAGAACTGCTCGAAGTACTTGAGGCCGACCCAGGGACTGTTCCAGATTCCGTCCGCGACCCGGTAATCCTTGAAGGCCAACAACACCCCGTACATCGGGACATAGCTGAAAATCACGAAGAACAAAACCGGCAAAGCGATCATCGCGTACAGCTGCCAATGCTTCGCCGCGTTCGTCCTCCTCCACTTCAACGAGTGCACAATGCCTTCTCCCTCCGCTCCTGCGGAATCCGTCCATGGCGGACTCCGTTGTTCGCCGCTCGTCGCGACAACCTTAAAGTAGACCAATCCGGCGCCCGGAAGATAGCGACGATTCCTCCAGAACGCGCTTCTGGAGGAATCGTCGCGGCCGGACAGACGACTTATAGGGTGATCGACTCAGGCAGATCGACGTAAGCAGGGCGGCTCAGATCGGGCGGAACGGATAGGGCGGCACTACTCGGCAGGGCCGCGATCCGCGGCCTTGAACTTGGTCGGAACGTGTCCGGTCACCCGCTTGAAGGCTCTGCGGAACGTATGCTCGTTGGCGTAGCCGACGCTGCCGGCGATCGCTCGGACCGTAATCTCGCCCGCATCGCCGCCGTCGCCGTTCAGAATCTCGATCGCGCGGGCGATCCGGATCTCCTCCAGCATGCTGGCGAACGTCGCCCCCATGTGATCTTTGAAGAACAGGTAGAACGAGGATTCCGACATGCCGAAGTCGCGGGCGGCCTGGCCGATCGTCAAATCCGCGGACGGGTAGCGTTCCTCCAGGTAGGCTCTCAACTTCGCGCTCGCGGCGTTTCTCTCTTCGCACTTCTTCTTCTGCGACAGATGATAGAAGACGGCGCACAGGGCATGAATGCCGTGGACGATCTCTTCGAATTGCTGAGCCTCGTTCACTTCCCGCAGCGTCCGCCCGATCGACTCGTTCGGATACGCGCCGAGCCCCCGGCTTAAGCTCCCTTTGACGACCTGAATCAGCTGCTCCAGTCTGGAAGCCGTCAAGGTCCGGTTCGCGAAGTTCTCGCGCCGAATCAGATCGGTCAGCTCCTTGACCGCCGGAATGTCGCCGGCCTTGATCGTTCGGAGCAGCCGCGTCTCCAGTTCGACGGGGAACAGGAACTCTTCGTCTTGCTCCGGCAGGTCCGCGTATTCGATCCAGCTCTTGTCCGAGTAGCCGCCGAATTCCAGCGCGCTCTTCGCTTCCCGGAACGATTCGTGAAGCCGGACGAGCTCGGGATAGCTGCCGCCCAGAGAGAAGTTCAACCGGAACTTCCCGCCGTGATGATCGCTCAGCACCTGCGCCGTCGAGCGGAGAGCATGGCGGAAGCTCGCGTCATGGACCCGTTCGCCCGCGAAGACGAACGCGACGAGGCCCGGATCCAGGTCGTAAATATACCGGTTGGCTTCCGGCACCCCTTGTCGGTACATCTCCTTGACGATCATCTGGACGGCATCCATCTCCTGGAGCACGTCCTCGTACACGAGATAGTGATAGCGCTCGATCGAGAACAGCATCGCCAAGGCTCCGCCGGGCTCCATTCGCACTTCCAGACGGTCGAGCTCCCGGCGCGCCTCCTCCTCCTGGACGATCTCGCCCTCCAGCAATCTGCGGAACAGCATGCTGACCATAAGGGGGCGGTAATCCTCGCGTTCCCGGACCAGCTTCTCCCGGTCCTTCGAGATCTTCATCATCGTCCGGGTCAACGAATCGAATTCGTCGGCGCCGTCCTCCGGGGCGAAGTCCGCGTGGAACAGGCTCTTGAATCTCTGCATCAAGGCGGTCAGCGGCTTCGCGTTCCGATGGGCCAGGAACAGGGAGATCAGCAGGCCGGCCAATACGATTCCGATGAAAATCGAGAGGGTCATTTCCTTAATATAGTAGACTTTGCCCAACACCGAACGTGCCGGGACGACGGACACGTAAGTCCAATGCGTGTCTTCCGAGTAAGCCCTCGACACGATGTAGGAACCGCCCGCTTCCGATCGCGGGTCCGGTTCGGCCCGGGGGCCCGACTCCCCGAGCAGCGACGGATCGGCCCGGTCGCCGGCGATATAGGTCACGAGCCGGTTCCGATCGTCCAGAATATAAGCGATCCCTTCTCTTCCGATCTCGGTCTTCCCCAGAAGCTCCCGGATCTGGCCGCCGTCGATCCCGATCGCGACCGTGCCGCTCCCCGCCCGCACCGCGTCGATCGGAAGCGTTTGCAAAAACAGCAATCCGTCGGAAGCGCCCGTTCCCGATGGCCCGGACATGGGGATGAAGGGCGGCGCCGCCGGGCTCCCCGCCAGCATCTCCCGGAACGAAGACTCGTCCCATCCGGGGAACGCGAACCGCCGCAGGTCTTCCGGGCTCGCGAAGACGCCCTCCGAGGCGATCACGATCCCGCTCTTCGGCAAGTAGACGTAATAGTCGGAGATGAACCGGTTGGTCAGCGTGAACTTGGGCAGCTGGTTGTATGCCGCGTATACTTGGAAGAAGTCCTTGTCCCCTTGCCCGAAGGGAGGGTGGTTCAACAGATTGTTCACCGCCGGATGAATGGCCAGCTGCTTGGCGACCGACTGGATCTCCTTCAATCGGATGTCCATAATGTCGCGGGTTTGCAGAAGGGTGTTGATATTCGCCTGCTCCGCGTCCTCCTCGACGATCCGGACGACCTCGCGGTACGCGAAGCTGGCGATGACGATAGGAATGAACAGAATAATCAGGTAGGAGATGACCAGTTTGACGAACAAGGAAGGTCGTGCCCTTCGGTTCCCGTTCGGCTTCTTCATTGTGACGAACCCCCGTATCCGCAAGCCTACACCCACTATATAGCAAGACGATTCTCGTACAAAACGGACGATTTTTAGAGAAGCGGACGATTTATGGAAAAGGCGGTTGAACAGGGCCGGTCCGCACCCCGGTCCGAAAAGGAAAGAACCCCTCGGGCGGACGTTGCCGGCCCTGATTGGCCGCGTCCGCCCAAGGGGTTCCCCGTTGGCGAAGGTGGAGGCTAAGTCCCCGTGGATTACAGCAGCCCCGCGTAGACGAGGCCGTTCCTCACGCCGCCCTCTTCGACGCGCGTCGTGACGTAGTCCGCGTACGGCAGCAGCTCCGGATGCGAGTTGCCCATGGCGATGCCGAGGCCGACCAGTTCCAGCATCTCCTTGTCGTTCAGCCCGTCGCCGAAGGCGACCGCCTCCTCGGGCTTCAGGCCGAGCGCGTCCAGCAGCGCCTGGATGCCTTCGGCCTTCGAGCCGGTGCTCGGCAGCACGTCCATCGCCTTCGCGTGCCAGCGCACGAACCGAAGTCCCGGAAGCTCGGACGGGTACTCATGCTCCTCGTGGCTCTCGCAGTGGAGGAACACCTGGTAGATGCCTTCCGTCTTCCAGAAGTCGGCCTGGAAGCCCGGATGCTCGACCTTCAGCGACTCGACCGCTTCGAAGACGGACGGATGCCCTTCTTGGTTAGCGAAGTACGAGCTCTTCCCTTCGAACACGAGGGCGTGCCCCTGCCGGGAGCTCAGCTCGACCAGCTTCTCCAGATCGGCCAGCGGGATCGTCCGCTGGTGCAATTCCTTGCCTTTGTACACGACGTAGCCGCCGTTCAGGCTGACCCAGGACTCGATGCCGGCTTCCTCCGCCAGCTTCTTGAAGAAGTACGGCGCCCGTCCCGTCGCGATGACCGGCTCCACCCCGGTCTCCTTCAGGCGGCGAATGGCCTCGATCGCGTCCGGAGGAATGCGCTTCTCCTCGTCCACGAGCGTTCCGTCGATGTCGAAAAACACGATTTTGTAAGCCATGGTCTCTTCCAGCTCCTCTTCTTCTTCTCTCTATGGAAAACAATTATCCTCTATCATCGTACAAATCGTCCGGTCTGTAAACCTCGCTCGGCCGTTCTATCGGCGGAACAGCCCGTATCCTTCCAGCGGCACGATCGGCTCGGCGTCGCGGAGCAGCCCCTCGGACTTCCCGCGGATCGCCACGTCGACGAGCCAGCGGGTGAAGGGAGCGACCGTCATCGTCTCCATCTCGTCGAGACCGAAGAACCCGGCCGCGTCGACCTCGACGCCGTCCGGAACCGGCTCGCCGCCTACGTATTCCATCGAGAACGCGACGTACAGATTGTGGATCGCGCGCGGCTGGTCGCGCACCGCCGCCAGGCTCGTCACGACGGCGTCGACACCCGTCTCCTCCAGCACCTCGCGCCGGACCGTCTCGTCGATCCGCTCCAGCTGTTCGGCGTAGCCGCCGGGATTCGTCCAATAGCCCTTGCCCGGCTCTTGCGCCCGGCGGACGAGCAGCAGCTTGCCTTCCCGCATCACCAATGCGCCGACTCCGATGCTGTAATCGCCCCAATGAACGAAGCTGCAGCCGGGGCACGCCCTTCTCGGCGTGCCGCCGATCTCCCTCGTCTCGAGCTCCATTCCGCAGGACAGACAATAATTCGCATTGCCCATGATCTCCCGTCCCCTTCCTTGCAGTCTATGCGCTTGTAGCCGTCCTCCGATTATACTGCGGCCGGGCGCGTCTGCATAGGACGGCTTCCTGCGGGGACCCCGCGACGCGACAAAGGCGAGGCTCGTCGCCCCGCCTTCCTTTTTTTCCTCGCATCGCCTTGCTTCTTACTTTGCCTTCAGGCCCATCGCCTGCATCATCTTCGCGAACACGCCCGTGTTCTCGTACGTTCCGGCGAACAGCTCGGCGTTCTTGCCGGCAGCCGTAAGCGGAATGTCCGTCGCCTTGTGGCCGGACGTCGTCCAGTCGATGACGAACTTCTCGGTCGAGTTCGGGATCGAGAACGGGCCGTCTTCCTTCGAGATGCCGTCTCCGGACTCGTCCTTGTCGTCCACGGACTCGATCGAGAAGCCGCCCGTCTCGTGGTCGGCCAGAACGAGCACCAGCGTGTCCGGATTCTTCTTCGCGAAGTCCTTCGCGACTTGAACCGACTTGTCCAGCTCCTGGCCGGCCTTGATCGTCAGCTTCGCGTTGTTCTCGTGGGCGAATTCGTCGGTGCCTTCTTCTTCGACGACGAGGAAGAAGCCTTTCTTGTTCTTGGAGAGCACGTCCAGAGCCTTCTTCGTCATGTTCGGCAGCGAGACGACCGGGTTGTAGATGTCGCCGTCGCCTTCTTCGCGCTGTTGGAACATCTCTTCGTTGGCGAACAGGCCGAGCAGCTTGCCGCCCTTGGCCGCCTGCAGGGCCGATTGGTTCGTAACGTACGTGTAGCCGAGCGACTTGGCCTTCGCGACCAGATTGCCCTGCGTGCCCTTGCTCTTCTCGCTAGGATCTTCGGCCGGCTCGTCCGGGAACCCGCCGACTTGGCCCGCCGGATACCAGAAGTCTTCGCCGCCGCCGAGAATGACGTCGACCTTGGCCTTCGTCAAATATTGCAGCGCGATGTCGCTCTGCTTGGAACGATCCTCCACGTGAGCGGCGAAGGCGGCTCCCGTCGCGTCCGTCACTTGGCTCGTCGTGACGATCCCGGTCGCCTTGCCGGCTTGCTTCGCGTATTCCAGCACCGTCTTGACCGGCTTCTTGTTCTTGTCTACCCCGATGGCGCCGTTGTACGTCTTCACGCCGCTCGCGAACGCCGTAGCCGCAGCCGCGGAATCCGTCACGGGAACCGTGGAGCTCGTATGGATCAGACCGGCGTAAGGCATGTCGTCCATGGCCAGCTTGCCCGTCTCGCCGACGGTCGCGAGCCGAATCGCGCTGCGTTGGGACAGTCCCATGCCGTCGCCGACGAACAGAATGACGTTCTTCGTCTTGCTCGTTGCCGCTGCCGCCTCTTCCGACTTGCCGCCGTTCAGCGATACCGTACCGCCGGCGATCAGCGCGACCGCCGTTACGGACAGCGCCGCCGCCTTGAGACCTTTGCCCGTCTCCTTCTTCATCGACCGGATCTCTCCTTCTGATTCGAACTTGTCTCTTCGATTCAGATGGTACTCGTCCTGTGTAAACGGCGCATTCACGGTACGTTAGCGGATTGTTAATTCGATTGGAACTTTAAGGTAACGGACATGCCGTCGTCGCCGCCGTTATCGGCTTGTCTCCGCGCTCTCCCGCCACAGCCTGCGGGCGATGCCGGCCAGCAGAAGCGACTGCTTCCAGCGGTCGTCCAGCTCGCGCCGCCTGCCGTCGCGATCCTCCGCCGTTATCGCGTAGGGCGGCGGACCGAGCTCGCAGACGAACGGCAGCCGATCGCTCTTCGCCGCGGATTCGCGCCAATGCCGCATGCCGTCCCGCCACCACCGCTCGAAGGGCCCCAGCATCGGATGCTCGCCCCGCTCGCCGAGGCCGACCTGCACCTGCTCGCCGTTCGAGACGCGGCCGTGAATGGCGCGCGTTCGCGGCAGCAGCCTCTGCAGCCAGTTCTCCGCTTCTTCGCTCACCGTATGCAGCTCGCCCGCGACGACATAATGCGAGTAGTCGATCGTCAGCCCGAGCGTTAGGACGCGCTCCGCGTACTCGACGGTGCGAACCAGATCCTGCGTGATCGTCCCGCGGTGCGTCTCGACATGGACGGGAATCCCGTATTCCCGCGACAGCCCGGCGACGTCCGCGAGCAGCTTCGCGGCCGGCTCGCCGGTCAGGAACGGCGTCAGCACCTGCGCGTTCACGTAGCGGACGCGGCCGAACGCCTTCGCGGCCCGCAGGAACGTCTCCAGCTCCGCCGCGGACTTCGGATACGCGTTAACTCCGAAGAGCAGCCCGTGGCGATCGAGCCGCTCGCGCCAGGCGTCCGCCTCCTCCGGAGCGGGCAGGAAGCCGTCGATGCCGTCGAACCCCGCCTCGGCGATGCGGCGCGCCTTCTCGTCCGGAGAGAGCGGCTCGCCCTCTCCGAGATCGAGATCGGTCATGCCCCACCAAGACATGTATGCGTCGAGGCGAGGCGCGCTCCCGGGCGCGCTCCCGTCAGTGAGGGTAGAGCGTCTCGAATTCGACACCGCAGGGCCCTCCGTCTTCGTTCAGCTCGAGGTCGATCTCCGTTCCGTCCGCGCGGAACAGCGGGCGATAGAAGGAGCTGATGCGCGTCGCCGACTCGTTGGCGTAATGGCAGATGAACGCCCGGCGGAAGCGGTCCTTCGTCTTGTTGCGGTACGAGCCGTGAATGAGGTTGCCGTTGAAGAAGAGCACGTCGCCCCGGTCCATGACGACCGGCATCGCCTTCTCCTCCTTCGGCGGCTTCACGTAGTGGGTCGTGAACGATTCCTTCGAGTCGGCGAGGTCCGGGCAGACGATGTCGTAATCGTTCGTTCTCGGCACGACGAGCAGCCCTCCGTTCTCCTCGTCCGCGGGGTCGACCGCGGTCCAGGCGGCGATGCAGTTGCCGGGCTCCACCTTCAGGTAGAAGTTGTCCTGATGCAGCGCTTGGCCCCTCGATCCCGGCGGCTTGTAATAGAACATGCTCTGGGCGGCGAGCGCCTCCTCCCCGTACAGGTCGGCGAGCACGTCCATGACCGGCCGGTGCAGCATGTACCTCTTGGCCGTCTCGTCGAAGCGATGCGGGTGCATGACGCGCGGGTACCGCTTGAGCGGATCGACGCCGTCCGCGCTCAGGTCCGGCTCGAAGTGGCCGGGAACGACCCGGTTGCCGATCTCCTCGAACGTGCGGTCGATGACGGCCAGGTCCTCCTCGGCGAACAACCCTTTGACGACCAGATACCCCTCGGCATCGAACTGCTTTTTCTGCTCTTCCGTTAAGGCGCGAAGCTTCAAGGTCATGTCGGAATCCTCCTGGATATAGGCTTATTGGGAATGCCGTGGTATGCTTCTAGCATAGTCCCGACAAGGCCTCGGAGGAATATCCGATGCTGCCGTAATCTCACACGATCCTGCTGTTTAAGGGAGATGGAATGCGATGATGCGACCAAAGGACCTCCCGTCCTCCTTCCCGTTGGAGAACGAGGATACGCTGCTCGCCGGCCACTTCGACGAGCCCGAGGGCTACGTCGCCAAGCGGCCGCGCGGCATGAACGATTGGCTCGTCACCTTTACGCTCGGCGGCGAAGGCTTTTACCGCATCCCCGGCCGGGAGGAGGCGCGCGTGCGGGCCGGAGACGTCGCCCTGCTGAAGCCGGGCACGCCTCACGAATACGGCACCTCTCCCGGCGAGCGGTGGCATTTCGTCTGGGCCCACTTCTCGCCGCGCACGATCGAGGCCGGGCTGCTGCCGCAGGACGAGCCGCTCGACGTCCAGCGCGTCGAGAGCGGGCACGTCCGCAAGCGCATCCTGCGCGCGTTCCGCCGCATCCTCGCCGATTCGCGCGAGCGCGGCGATTATTGGCAGGAGCTGTGCGTCGGCGCCCTCCGCGAAGCGCTCCTGCTCGTCGCCCAGCGCCGCCGGAACAAGCGGGACGCTCGCGTCGAAGAGGCGCTGCGGCTGCTGTCCATTCATATGCGGGAGCCCGTTCGCATCGAAGCTCTCGCCCGAGCCGTCCGGCTCTCCCCTTCCCGGCTGTCCCACCTGTTCAAGGAGCAGACGGGCGAGTCTATCGTTGATGCGTTGAACGGCATGCGCATCCGCCAGGCCGCCCTGCTGCTCGAGCATACGGGCCGGACCGCCTCGGAGGTCAGCTACGACGTCGGGTATCACAACTACAACCACTTCATCAATCAGTTCCGCAAGCGGTACGGACTGAGCCCGAGCGCCTATCAGAAGCAGAAGCGCCCGCAGGGGATCTCCCCCGCGGACGCTTCTAAGGATTAATACAGCGTTCGGGTCGCTTCCGGCTTGAACGGAATCAGTTCGTCGTCGCGGCCGTCGCGGACCTTGGCCGCCCACGCCGGATCCGCCAGCAGGGCGCGGCCGATGGCGACGAGGTCGAATTCGTGGCGTCCCAGCCGCTCGAGCAGGCCGTCGATGTTCTCGGTGCCCGCTCCCGCCCCGTCGGAGAACAGTCTGGTGAATTCGGTGTCCAGCCCGACCGAGCCGACCGTGATCGTCGGTTTGCCCGTCAGCTTCTTCGTCCAGCCGGCCAGGTTCAGCTCCGAGCCTTCGAACTCCGGCTCCCAGAACCGTCTCGTGGATGCGTGGAACACGTCGACTCCCGCGGCCGCGAGCGGTGCGAGGAACTTCTCGAGCTCCTCCGGCGTCCGGGCGAGCTTCGCTTGGTAGTCCGTCGGCTTCCACTGCGAGAAGCGGAACACGATCGGGAAGCCGGGGCCGACCGCCTTGCGCACCGCTTCGATGACCTCGACCGCGAACCTCGTGCGCTCCACCAGATCGCCGCCGTAGCGGTCCGTTCTCTTGTTCGTCTCGGCCCAGAAGAACTGGTCGATCAGGTAGCCGTGCGCGCCGTGCAGCTCGACGCCGTCGAAGCCGATCCGCTTCGCTTCGCCGGCCGCCTTGGCGTACTCCTCGACGAGAGAGGCGATCTCGCTCTCGGTCAGCTCGTGGCCGGAGCGCTCTCCCGCGGCGTTCAGGCCCGACGGTCCGATCGGGACCGCGTCCGATTCCGGGAACGTCGCCGGGTTGCGCGCCATGCCGACGTGCCAGATTTGCGGGATGATGCGGCCGCCCGCCTCATGTACGCTTTTAACGACTTCGGCCCAGCCTTGCAGCGCCTTCTCCCCGTAGAAGTGAGGCACGTCCCGGTCGGCCGCCGCCGCCGGATGGTTGATGACCGTCCCTTCGGTGACGATCAGGCCGACGCCGTTCTCCGCGCGGCGCTTGTAATAAGCGGCGACGTCGGGACCGGGGACTCCGCCCGGAGAGAAGCTTCGCGTCATGGGAGCCATGACGATGCGGTTGGCGAGCTCGAAGCCGCCTCCGGAGAACGGCTCGAACAAGGCTTTCACGGTCGGGGAAGAAGATGCGTTGGCCATTTTTGAAACCCTCCTAAAGGACTCGGGATTTAACGGATGATTTTCATTATATCTATTTTTTTAGATATGTAAATATGATTCTGCGGCTGCCGGGGCCCTTTTTGCGCCTTTCGGGTTCCCGCTTTGCGCGCCATGCTGTTCTGCGTGCCTTGCCGCCCTCAAGGTCCTTTTTGCGCCTTGGGTCCTCACCCTTATGGCTGAGCAGTCCCTTTTTTCGTCTTACGGGACGGCGACGGGGGTTGCCGGACGATCGCGAGTCGCTTTTCTCGGCTTGCGACCGGCGCGCCCGGCTGGACGGCGCTCGTACGTTACTATTTTCAACTTGGGGGATCGGCATTCCTTCTCCATCAAATAACCCCCTATGCAAACCCGACAATCGCCTTGTCTGCATAGGGGGAGCCTTTATCGTTCCTCTATTCGCGAGCCGTCACCTTGCGGCCCTTGCCGTAAGGGATGACGAGCGGCGTCCCCAGGATCGGATCTCTCGTCACCTGGCATTCCATGCCGAACACCTCGCGGATCAGCTTCTCGTCCACGATCTCCTCGGGCGCGCCTTCCGCGTATACGGCTCCCGCCTTAACGGCCACGATATGGTGAGCGTACCGGCACGCCAGGTTGATGTCGTGAAGGACCATCGCGACGGTGCGATTCTCCCGCTCGTTCAAGTCGAACAGCAGATCGAGAATCTCGATCTGGTGGGCCATATCCAGGAACGTCGTCGGCTCGTCCAGCAGAATCGTCGACGTATTCTGGGCGAGCGTCATCGCGATCCAGGCCCGCTGCCGCTGCCCGCCCGACAACGAATCGATCGAGCGGCCGGCGAGCTCGTCCATGCCCGTCGCCTGCAAGGCTTTGTTCACCATCGCCTCGTCCTCGCGGGACCATTGCTGCAGGAAGCTCTGGTAAGGGTACCGACCCTGCTTGACGAGCTGGTGCACGGTCAATCCTTCCGGAGCCAGCGGCCCCTGAGGCAGGATGGCGAGCCGCCGGGCGATCTCCTTGCCGGACAGCTTCGCGATCTCGCTGCCTCCCAACAGAACGGTGCCCTGCTCGGGCTTCAGCAGGCGGGCCAGCGAACGCAGCAGCGTCGACTTGCCGCAGCCGTTGCTGCCGATGAAGACCGTAATCCGGCCTTCGGGAATGCGCAAATCCAGATCGGAGAAGATCGGCTTCTTCCCGTATGACAAAGTAAGTTTGTCCGCTTGAATGGCTGACACGCGGCTCGCTCCCTTCACGAATGGCGGTGACGATACAGCAGGTAGACGAAGAACGGCGCTCCGACCGCGGCGGTGAACACGCCGGCCGGGATGTCTAGCGGGATAAACGCGACTCGCGCGACGAGGTCCGACAGCAGCAGGACAAGCGAGCCGATCAGCGCCGACACGGGAATGACGCCTCCGTACGCGGGACCGACCAGCTTGCGGGCGATATGCGGGGCCATCAAGCCGATGAAGTTGATCGTCCCTCCGATCGCCACGGCCGCTCCCGCGAGCGCGACGCTGACGAAGAGCAGCATCGTCCTCTTGGCGTTAACCGAGCTGCCGACGCTGGCCGCGACTTCGTCCCCGAGCTCTTGAACGTTCAGGTGCCTGGCATAGATCAGGGCGACGGGCATCAGAACGACGAGCCACGGAAGCAGCGTCAGCACGTCTTTCGTCCAGGAGACGCCGTAGATGCTCCCCGTCATGAAGGTGAACGCTTTGACCGCGACGGCCGTCGGGGTGAACGAAGCCGTCAGAATGAGCATATACGATACGGCCGTCAACGCCGTCGCCATGCCGATCCCGATCAGCACCAGCCGAAGCGGAGTGATCCCGCCGCGATAGGCGAACAGATAGATGAGCAGCGCCGCGCCGAACGCCCCCGCGATCGAGCTGATGGGCATAAAGCGGATGCTGACATGCGAAAAGTAAAGGATAAAAACGATCGTGCCCAGGGACGCCCCTCCCGAGATTCCGATGACGTCCGGCGACGTGAGCGGATTCCTCACGATCCCTTGAAGCAAGGCGCCGGAGACGGCCAACATCGATCCGACCATAACCGCGATGACGACGCGAGGCATTCTGAGCGTAAAGATGATCATATCGTTCGAAGAGTCTCCGATGCCCAACAGCGAACGGATGACGGCGAGCGGGCTGATGAACGTGCTGCCGAACCCGATGCATGCGATCATGACGATCACATTGACGAGGAACAGCGCCGCGAGAACGGCGATCGTTCTCCGAGGAACTTGGAAGGACAGGCGACGGCCTCTAATCGTTACCCAGTTACTCATGCGCGCGCCCTCCTTGTCTGGCGATATAGACGAAGAACGGCACGCCGAGGATAGCGGTCATGACGCCGACGGGAACTTCCTTGGGGAAGGCGATGTACCTGGAGCCGATATCCGCCGCCAGCAGCAGAATCCCGCCCAGAACCGCGCAGTACGGCAGCGTCCAGCGGTAATCGATGCCGACCAGATAACGCGTCACGTGGGGAATGATGATCCCGACGAACGCGATCGGCCCCGCGATCGATACGGACCCGCCCGCCAGCAGCACGATAACGACGGCGGCCCCCATCTTGACGAAGACCGTCTTCTGGCCGAGCCCCGTGGCGACGTCTTCCCCCAGCGCCAGCAGGTTCATGTGCCTCGCGAGCACGAACGACCCGAGCAGGGCCGCCCCCATATAAGGCGCCGCGGAATTGAACGTGGCCATGTCGCGCCCGGCGACCGAACCGACGAACCAGTACAGCACCTGGTCGAACGTTTGCCCTCCCGTCAGAAGCACCCCCAGGGACAACGACGAGAAAAACGCGGTCATCGAAGCTCCGGCCAACGTCACCTTGAGCGGAGTCAATCCGTCCTTGCCGATCGACCCCAGGACGTAGACGAGAAGAGCCGTGAAGGCGGCTCCGATGAAGCCGAGCGTGGCGAAGGCGGACAATCCGCTAGCGCCGAAGAACGCCGACGCCGCGACAATGAAGAACGCCGCGCCGGCGTTAATGCCGAACAAGCTCGGCGAAGCGAGCGGATTGCGCGTAATGCCTTGCATCAACGCCCCCGCTACCGCCAGAGCGGCCCCCGCGATCGCCGCGATGAAGGCGCGAGGCGCACGCGCCGTCCGGATAATGAGATGCTCTTGGGACCCGTTAAATGCCGTGAAGGAATCCACGACGGTCCGCCATTTGATATCGGCCACTCCGAATACGATGCTGCTGACGATGCAGACGAGGAGGACGAAGATTCCGATGACTAGACCCGCGGTCTTCTGCGGGCTCGTCCGAAGCAAGTTGTTCATCCTGTCCCTTTCCGATTCTCATTGGAATTGATAGATCGATCCGACCGAATACTCCGTCATTTTAGGGGATAACCCCCGGAGTGTCAATGAATCTGATTCTCATTATCATTGACTTCAATTTGGCATCCTGCTATAGTTTCTATGGCAATGAGAATGATTTTCACTGGGGAAAAGGAGATTACCATGTTGTCTGCACGCAAAAAGAAATGGGGTTGGACGGCTTCGTCCGTCTTATTGGTTCTCGCTGTTCTTCTCTCCGGCTGCGGCAATTCGGGGTCCGGCAATTCGGGATCCGACTCTTCGAACGCAAGTCCGTCGGCGTCGAACGGGCAAGCTTCGGCAGAGGCTCGAACGATCAAGCACGCCATGGGAGAAGCGAAGATCCAAGGAACGCCGCAGCGCGTCGTCGTTCTTACGAACGAAGGAACGGAAGCTCTGCTCGCGCTTGGCGTCAAACCGGTCGGAGCCGTCAAGTCCTGGACGGGGGATCCTTGGTATAAACATATCGCTTCTGACATGGAAGGCGTCACCGTCGTCGGCGAGGAGAGCCAGCCGAACCTGGAAGTGATCGCCAGCCTGAAGCCCGATCTCATCATCGGCAACAAGCTGCGCCAGGAGAAGGTTTACGAGCAGCTGGACGCGATCGCTCCGACGGTCTTCTCCGAGACCCTCCGCGGAGCGTGGCAGGACAACTTCCTGCTCTATGCCGACGCGCTCGGCAAGAAGGCCGAAGGCGAGAAAATCATCGCCGATTACGATGCGCGCACCGCGGACTTCAAAGCCAAAGTCGGCGACAAGCTGAACCAGAGAGTATCCGTCGTCCGCTTCATGGCCGGCAAAACCCGAATTTATCTGGAGGATACGTTCACCGGCGTCGCCTTCTCCAAGCTCGGCATCAAACGCCCGGACAGCCAGAGTCATTATAAGGATACGTTCGTCGAAGAGATTACGAAGGAACGCCTTCCGGAAGTCGACGCCGACCTGCTGTTCTACTTCACGTACGAGACGGGAGACGGCAAAGGAACGGCCATGGAGCAGGAGATGCTGAACGATCCGCTGTGGAAGAGCCTGTCCGTCGTGAAGAACGGCAAGGCGATCCGCGTGGACGACGCGATCTGGAACACGGCCGGAGGGGTCATCGCCGCCAACCTGATGCTCGACGAACTCTACAAGATTTACGGCATCGAAGCTTAATTTATCATTCCAAAAAACGCACCCATTCCCCTCCCGGGATTGGGTGCGTTGTCGTTCGCGGGCATTCGTTCGCTCCGCCGTCAGTTCCGCTCTTCGCTCTATAACTCCACCGACAAGCACTTCAAGAACTCCTCGATCTTCTCTTCGTTCCGCCGGTAATACGTCCATTGGCCGACCCGCTTCGACTCCAGCAAGCCCGCCTTCTGCATCATCGACAGATAACCGGAGATGACCGATTGCGCGAGGCCCGACTTCTCCTGGATGCTGCCCACGCACACGCCGCCCTCGAACTCGCACTTCACCGGGGCGCACTCCGGCCCGAAGTTGGCTTCCGGGTCCTTAAGCCATTGGAGGATGCTCATTCTCGTCTCGTTGGACAGCACCTTCAGTATCGTCAAGTCGATGGACGTGTTCATTGCCGATGACATCTCTTTCGTTAGGGAATGGATGGCCTGCGGAACCCGCGGTTCCGGCAGCGCTCTCTATCCATTATAGCATTAAAACAAGGCTCCGTTCAGCGCCAAATGCTCCCGTTATCGAAATGTCCGCTTGATTCGATTGGTTCGAGTGATTCGAGTGATCCGCTTGGTCCGCCGCTTCGTCCTACCGAACCTGCAATCCTTGCAGCTCCTCGATCTCCCGCAGCGACGCGAGCGAATGGATCGCTCCCTTGCGGGTCGTCGCCAGAGCTCCCGCGGCGTTCGCGAACGCCACCGCCTCGCGCGTCTCCTCATCGCTCCAATCGAGCACGTCTAGAGGCATTCTCTCAAGCGCCTGATAGAGAAAAGCGCCCAGAAATCCGTCTCCCGCCCCCGTCGTGTCGACCGTCTTCACCGGATAGGAGGCGACATAACCCGCCGCACCCGGCTTGCGATAGTAGGTCCCTTCGGCGCCCAGCGTCGCCAGAACGAGGCGCAGTTGCCCGAAGCGCGCCAAGAGGCGCGCCGTGCCTTCCTCCGCGTCCTCCGCGCCGGTCAGGAAGACCAGCTCCTCCGCGGACACCTTCGCGACGTCGGCCAGCTCGAGGCCCTTCAAGATCGTCCGCCTCGCCTCCTCCTCGCCGCTGGGCCATAGCGGCGCCCGCCAATTCGGGTCGTAGCTGACGAGCGCTCCCGCTTCCCTCGCCAGGCGCGCGGCGAACAGGGTCGCCGACCGCGCCGGCTCCGAGGCGAGCGAGACGGAGCCGAAGTGGAAGACGGCTGCGCTCCCGACCCTCTCCCGGTCGACCTCCTCCGCCCGGAGCAGCTCGTCCGCGCCGGGCTTCCGGGCGAAGTGGAACGACCGCTCCCCGTTCGCGTCCAGATGAACGAACGCCATCGTCGTATGGGCGTCGTCCGCGAACGCGAGGCCGCCGGCGTCGATGCCGCGCTCCGCGAGCACGTCCGCCAGATAACGGCCGAACGGATCGTTGCCTACTTTGCCGATGAACCCCGTCTTCTTGCCCAGCCTGGCGAGCGCGGCCATGACGTTGACCGGCGCTCCGCCCGGATTGCGCTCCAGCAGCGGCCCGCCGGATTCGGAGAACGCGCCCGAGGGAATGAAGTCGATCAGGCATTCCCCGATCGCGACGGCGTCGTATGTTTTCGTCGACATCACCACAAGTCCAAACTCCTTTGCAAGCTTATCTCTTCGCATTCGAGCCTCGCCGATCGGCTTCCGTCCCGCTTCCTTCCCTATCCCTTGACCCCGGACATCGTAATTCCTTGAATGTAGTAGCGCTGCAGGAACAGGAACAACGCGAGAATCGGCGCGGTGGAGATCGTGCTGGCCGCCAGAATCTTCGACCAATCCGTGCCTTCCAGCGAGGAGAACGAGGCGATCGCCACCTGGATCATCTGCTTCTTGTCGTCGTTAAGGACGATAAGCGGCCACAGGTACGAGTCCCAGTTGCCCAGGAACGTCATCAGGCCCAGCGTGATCATCGCCGGCACGGCCGCGGGCAGCACGATGCTCGCGAACACCCTCGTCACCGACGCTCCGTCGATGCGGGCGGCCTCCAGAATCTCTCCCGGGATCTCCGCGAAGAACTGCCGCAGCAGGAAGATGCCGAACACGGACAAGGCAGACGGAACGATCAGGGCGGTGTACGAGTTCAGCCAGCCGAAGTCGTGCATGAGCAGGTAGTTCGGCACGAGCGTCACCTCCGCCGGAATGATCATCGCCGACATGAACAGGGCGAATACGATCGGCTTGCCCTTGAACCGAAGCTTGGCGAACGCGAACGCGGCCATCGAATTGACGACGAGCACGAGAGCGGTGACCGAGACGGCCACGATCAGCGTGTTGCCGATGTACCGCAGGAACGGATTGCGATCGTCCCAGATCACCTCCCGGTAATTGGCCAGCGTAGGCTCGACGGGAACGAACAGGCGGACGTTGAGGCTTGTAGCGTATTTGAACAGCTCTTGGTAAGGCCGCAGCGAGCCCGCGATCATCCAGACGATCGGAACGATCGAGACGACGGCGATCGCGGTCATGACGGCGTATTTGAGCGCTGCGTAAAAGGGTCTCAAGGCGTTTTTCCCCCCTTAATAGTCGGCTTCCCGGTTGAACAGCTTCATCTGCACGAGGGAGATGACGAGCACGATGGCGAACAGGATGAACGCGGCCGCGGTGCCGTACCCCATCTGCATCTGCTGGAACGACGTCTTCCAGATGAAGTAGACGACCGTCTCCGTGGACCCGTTCGGCCCGCCGTTCGTCAGCACGAAGACGAGGCCGGACAGCTTGATCGCGTCGATCGTCGTGATGATGACGACGAACGCGGTCGTCCGATTGAGCAGAGGCAGCGTGATCCGGAAGAACTGCTGGATCCGGTTCGCCCCGTCGACGCGCGACGCCTCGTACAGGTCTTGGGGAATGTTGTTGAGCCCCGCCAGGAAAATAATCATAAAGAAGCCCGCGCCCTTCCAGATGCCCAGCAGAATAATGCCGTACATCGCCGTGTCGGGATTGGACAGGAAGTTCGTCGTCGGCAGATGGAGCGCCTTCAGCGCGTTGTTCAGAATGCCGAACTCCTTGTTGTAGATCAGCTTGAACACCGTCGCCGCCACCGCGGTGGAGACGACGACCGGTATGAAGTACGCCGTCCGGAACAAGCCCGTCAGCCTAGCCTGCTTCTGGATGAGCAGCGCCAGGCCGAGCGCGATCGCGCTCTGCACCGGAATGACGACGATCGCGAAGTGGAAGGAGTGCTTCAGGCTGCCTAGGAATTGCGCATCGCGCAGCAGGTTCTTGTAATTGTCGAGGCCGACGAACGACCTCGAGCCGCCGAGCAGCGAGTCGTTCTGGAAGCTGATGACGAAGGCCTGGATCATCGGGTAGAACACGAAGACGAGGAGGACGGCCAGCGCCGGCAGCACGAACCACCAGGCGGCCGCCTGCTCCCTTCGCAGGGCCGCTCCCATCCCCTTCCCTCGCGGAAGCTCCGTCGCCGCCGCGCGGCTTAGCTGTGTCTGTTCCATATGCGTTCCTCTCCGTTCATGGAATGGGGGCCTCCGTTCACGGCTCGTAGACGAAGACGTCGACCGAGGCCCGAACCTGCCCGTCGGATGTCGTCGCGGCGATGGCGGCTTGTCCCTCCTTGAGGCCGATAACGGCCGGCGCTCCCGCCTCTCCCGTCTCCACCTTCGCCACCGTCTCGTCGCTGGACGTCCATGTCAGCTCCTGCGGCGAACCGAGCGGGACGACGGAGGCCCGAAGGCGCCCGGTCCCGCCGACGGGAACGTCGAGACTGCTTGCCGAGAGCCTGATCCGGATCGGCTTCGCGCTGTCCGGGTCTTCGTCCCGCCAGATCGGCTTCATCGGATAGAAGACGGCCCTCTCCAGCTCGACGCTTCCCTTGGCCGAATAGATCTCGAGGCCGTCGCTCGTCTCGTCCGGGAACAGAATGGCCGAGAGTACCGCCTTCCCGTCGTTGGCGAACACTTCGAGCGTGCTCTCGTCCGAGTAGATTCTCAGCTTGATCCGGCCGTCTTCCGGCCGAAGCGGCGCGGAGAACGTCTCGGCGAAGCCGGCCTCGAAGGAGCTCTCCCCCGACTTCGTCCGGTCGAGCGTCAGCAGCCCGGCGGAGGCATCGTAGCGGAGAACCGTCTCCTGGCCTTCGCCCTTCCTCAGCTTGATGCCGAACTCCGCGTCCGCTTCGTCCTTCAAGGCGAACTCCGTCTCCAGCTCGAAGGACGTTCCGCGAAGGCCGGCGAGCGGGTTGGCGCCGCCGGGCTTGAGGACGGCCGCCTTCGTCTCGACGGCTTTGCCGCGAAGGGCGTCCAGCTCCCGGACCGGCCGCTGGACGAGCCGCACGCCTTCTCCGGGAACGTCCGCGAGCGCCAGCTCCCGCGGGACGGACAGGTTGCCCTTCCACGGATCGGTCGGCATGCCGAACGGATACCGCCAGTTCGACATCCAGCCGGTCCAGATGCGGCGCCCGTCCTCGGCGGGAATGTCGGAGTAGGAGACGGCGGCGTAGAAGTCCTTGCCGTAGTCGGTCCACAGCACCTTGGATGGCGGATTGTCGTTCGCGAACGTCTTCCCGTCGAACGAACCGACGAAATATTGCGCCGTCGAGCCCTTCGTCTCGGCGTTGCTGCCGATGCTGACGGTCAGCACCCACTTCTTCTCACCCGTTCCTTCGACCGGAAGCTCGAACAGGTCCGGACATTCCCACACCGCGGCGTGCGAGCCCTGATCCGCCCCGAACTCGCCGGTCTCGGTCCATTCCTTCAAGTTCTTGGAGGAATAGAAGCGGACGCGGTTATCGACCGAGACGACCATGACCCAAGACCGGGACGGCTCGTGCCAGATCACCTTCGGATCCCGGAAGTCCTTCAGTCCCGGATTCGGAATGACCGGATTGCCCTCGTATTTCGTCCACGTCCGTCCCTTATCCGCGCTATAGGCGATGCTCTGGGACTGCGTCCCGTTCCGGAAGTGGGTGAAGATCGCGACGAGCCCCGCCTTGCCGCCGAAGAAGCCGCTCGTGTCGTCGCGGTCGACGACGGCGCTTCCCGACCAGATCTCGCCGAGGGAATCGCGAACGAGGGCGACCGGCAGGTGCGTCCAGTGGATCAGGTCCGTGCTGACGGCGTGCCCCCATTGCCCGCTGTTCTGGTAGAACTGGTGGTATTCGCCTTCGAAGAACACCATGCCGTTCGGGTCGCTCAGGTTGCCCGTCTCGGGGCTGAGATGGTATTGCGGTCGGAATCTCTCGGTGTAGTAGGCGGGGTCGGTCGAAAAGGAGAATGCCGCGGGAGCCGTTCCGGCCCCCGGCTCCCCTGCGCCCGGGGCGGGCGAAGCGGACGATGAGGGCGAGGCCGCCCCCGTCGCCGCCGGTCCGGAGGCCGTCGATTCCGGCTTCTCCGCTCCGTTCCCTTGGCAGCCCGCGAGCGCCATCGCCGCCGCCACTCCCGCTATCGTCAGGTTCATGGCCCTTCTGCCTCGCCGCATGTCAGCCCTCCTCTCCGTCCCGGCCGTCGCCCAGGCTCCACAGCTTCAGGTTCGCGAAGCGGACCTCTCCGCCGACGGCCTCCAGAACGAGCGAGCGGCTCGACGTGCGAGGATAGATCCGGTTCGTGACGACTCTCTGTCCGTCGTTGACGAACAGCTCGATCGAGGACGTATCCGCGAACAGCCGAAGCTTGATCCGATCCCCGGCCGAGGGCGGCAGGACCGACGTCGAGACGCCTCCGTCCCCCATCCCCGACCGTTCCCGATCGACCGTCAGCTTCCTCTCGGCGAAGACGTACCGGATCGAGGTCACGTCCTCCTCGTCCGGCTCTCCCGTCAGCCGGATCTCCAGCTCCTTCGCGGTCGTCCCGCCAAGGTCGAGCTCCGCCAGCCACTCCATCGCCGCGGGACGGCTCCAGCTTCTCGGCCGGCCATCCTCCAGCCGAAGCTCATCGTAGGCCAGCTCCTCGCCGCGAAGAGTGTCCAGCTCCTCGACCGGAACGGATGCGAGCGTCCCGTCCGGCAGCAGCTTCAATTCCCTCGGCAGCGTCATCGCTCCGTACCACCCGCGGTTCTCCGCGATCATCTTGGAGCCCCACATGTCCATCCAGCCGATCAGGATGCGGCGCCCCTTGTCGTCGAGGAACGTCTGCGCGGCATAGAAGTCGAAGCCGTCGTCCAGCTTCCCTTGGGCTTCCGGCGTGAAGACGCCCCTCTCGTAATCCATCTCCCCGACGAGATACAGATTCTTCGTCCCCTCCATGTTCATCGGGGACAGCGCGAGCACATGCTTGCCGCCGAGCGGGAACAAGTCCGGACACTCCCACATGTCCCCTTGGGTTCCGTCGCTCTCGGCCGCCACGCCGACGTACTCCCAGTCCGTCAAGCCGGCGGACTTGTACAGCAGCGCCTGGCCGCGCCCGTTCTTGCCCGAGCCGACGACCATATACCAGCGGTCCCCGTGCCTCCATACCTTCGGGTCCCGGAAGCCGAACCGCTCGCCTTCGTCCGGAACGTCCGCGATGACCGGGTTCCCGGCGAACTTCTCGAACCGGACGCCGTCCTCGCTTGCGGCCATGCACTGCGCTTCCGTCGGCTTGCGCCCGTCCACGTGGCCCGTATAGAACAGAACGAGCTTCCCGTCGCTCTCCACGGCGCTGCCGGACCAGCAGCCGTATCCGTCCTTGTCGCCGAGATCGTAGAACTCGGACGGGGCGAGGGCGACCGGCAGGTGCTCCCACCGGACGAGATCCTTGCTTTTCGCATGGCCCCAATGCATCGGACCCCACTTGTCTCCGTACGGGTAATGCTGGTAGAACAGGTGATATTCGCCTCTATATTGAATGAGCCCGTTCGGATCGTTCATCCACCCGGACGCCGGCATGAAGTGGTACCGCAGCCGGAACGGATCCCCCTGCACGGAATCCGCCCCGGCGCGCGCCGCCTCGTCCGCCCGTCTCGTCAACGTCTCATGCGGAAGGTTCCGGCCGTTCTCCAACTCTCTCACCGATCCGCTCTCCCTTCTATCCTCGAATGCCCTCATTGTAGCCCACCGCGGCGGATAAAAATTTCACTATGCTCGGGGATATGCTTGCAAATTTCTCGCTATGACCCGCCGGCTGCTGCCGTGCGCCAACGCAAAAAGCCCCCCGTGCAGGGGGGGGGGGCGGAACCGACGGAGACAGACGGACTAGCCGGACGAGAACAGCCTGTCCCGATATTCCTTCGGACTCGTTCCGTAATGCTTCTTGAACGCGGTGCTGAAGTAGCTCGAACTCGAATACCCGACCAGCATCGCGATGTCGGTCAGCTTCAGGTCGCCTTGGCGCAGCAGCTCCTCGGCCCGCTTCATCCGCGTCGCCGTCAAGTAGTCGCTGAACGTGACGCCCGCGATCTGCTTGAACAGGCCGGACAAGTACGTCTCGTTCAGATGGAACATGGCGGCGAGCGACGAGAGGGTGAGCTCGTAGGAATAGTTCTCGTCGACGTACTTCTTCACCGCCTCCGCGAGCTGCACGCCGCCCGAAGCCCTCGTCCTCTTGACGGCTTGAACGACCTTGTCCGCCAGCCGGACGATCCGCTCCATCGCTTCCTCGCGGGACGGATAGGAGGCGATCGTCGTCTGGCAGTCCCAGAGCAGCTTCTGAAGAGCCGGATCTCCGGTCTCGAACTTCTTCGCGACGGAGCTCAGGAGCAGCAGCACCCTCAGCGCCAGGAACGTGAATTCGAACCGGGACGTGTCGGCGTCCGGGGAGAACAGCTTGCCGAGCTGCGCGCGCAGCCCGTCGGAATCCAGGTTCTCGATCGCTTGGATGAGCCTTCTCTCCGTCTCCGGCGAGAACGCCTCCTCCTGCTCGGCGATGGAGCCCGCGGCGCCGGAGATCCGGACCGTGCTCCGGCTCCACGACAGCATGCAGGAGGCGTAGCCGTTTTTCAACCGACTCAGCCCTTGAATCGGCTCGCCCAGTCCGGCCACGCTCTCCAGCCGCAAGTAGCGCTCGACGTTCCGCTTCAATTCCCGGACGAACCGCTCGCCCCTCTCCTCGCCTTCCGGCCCTTCCGGCAGAACGATCAGGAAGAACATCATGGACGAATGGCCGGCGTCGTAGAACGGGTACACCCCCTCCTGGCGATCGGCCGTCTCGCGGCACAGCAGCCGGAACGCGAGCTGCAGCAGATCGCGGCGCTCCTCGCCGTCCCCCAGCCGCCCGCTCGGAATTCTCATCTCGACCGCCGCGAACCGGGCCGTCAGCCGCTCGTCCTCGAGAATCGCAAGCCCCAGCTGCCGCGCCCGCTCCCGCGTCGCCGAGAAGCTGTACCAGTCGTCCTTCACCAGCTGAAGCAGGAACTGCTCCCGCAGCAGCTTCATCTGCCCGCTCTGCCGGTGCTCGTCCGCCCGGCTCTCGCTCTCGCGCAGCCGTTCCTGCCGCAGCTCCTCCGCCAGCTTCCCGAGAAGGGCGAGCAGCTCGCCGCGGACGACGGGCTTGAGCAGGTAATCCTTCACGCCGAGCTGAATGGCGGCCTTCATGTATTCGAAGTCGGAATAGCCCGACAGCACGACGAGGCGAAGGCCGGGATACAGCCGCTTGCACTCGCGTATGAACTCGATCCCGTCCATCTTCGGCATCCGGATGTCGGTGACGACGAGATCGGGCAGAGGGGACGATTCGGATTCCAGCAGTTGCAGCAGCTCCAACCCTTCCAAGCCGTTCGAGGCTTCCGCCGCGATCTCGAAGCCGGCCGCCTCCCAGTCGATCTTCGCCTTGATGCTGCGCCGCACGCCCGCTTCGTCGTCCATCAGCATGACTCTGTACATCGGTTGTTCAACTCCTGCTCCAGGGAAGATTCAGCGTGATCGACGTTCCCCGTCCGGGCTCCGTATCGATCTCGAAGCGGAAGCCCTCCCCGTAATTCAGTCGGCATCGGGCAAGCACGTTCCGCAATCCGATGCGGTCGCCCGTCGAATTCAGAATGGAGGCCGCATCCTTCTCCTTCTGAAGGGCGTCCCGCGCGAGGTCCGCCGCCAGCTCCGGCGCCATCCCGATCCCGTTGTCCGCGACGGTCAGCCGCAGCCGGCCGTCCGAGACGGACGAGCCGATGAACACGGACGCCGCTTCGGCCGCCCCCTTCTCGAGGCTGTACTTGACGGCGTTCTCCACGAGAGGCTGAAGAATGAACTTCGGGACGAGCGCGTCGCCCGCGCCTTCCTCCTCTTCGATCCGGAGCTCCAAGTCCTCGTCGTACCTCAGCTTCAGAATGAACAGATAATCGCGAATATAAGCGAACTCCTCGGCGACGCGGACCCGGTCCGTGTTCAGGTTCAGGGAGTATCTCATCATCTGGCCGAGCGCCTCCGCGGCGTCCATGACCAGATCCTCCCTCTTCATGGCGGCCAGTCCGCCGATGATCTCGAGGGAATTGTTGTAGAAGTGCGGATTGATCTGCAGCAGCAGCGCCTTGTATTCGGCGTTCTTGCGGCGCAGGTTCGTCTCGAACTCGGTCTCGATCAAATATTTGAGACGGTGGGTCATCTGCTCGAAGGCGTCGGTCACGAAGCCCAGCTCGCTATGGCCGGACTTGACGGACGGCATCAGCTTGAGCGCCTTGTCGAAGTCGCCGAGCTTCACCTGCCTCATCGCCCGGGCCATGCGGCTGAGCGGTCTCGTGATCCCCTTGGACAAGCCGAACGCCACGACGATGACGACGACGAGCAGCAGCCCGCTGATGAGCAGCATCGCGTTGCGGGTTTGGCGGATCTCGACGTACAGCTCGTCCTCGGGAACGATGCCGACGATCGTCCAGTTCGGTTCGGCCAGATGCCGGTAGAAAAGAAGGTAATCGGTCCCGTGTCTGCGGATCGGGATAAAGCCGGCCGGGGCGTCCGCCGTCCGGCCGCGGATCTCGCCCAGCGCGTCGCCGAGCAGCCCGCCTTCGGTTAGCGAGCCGGCCTCTTCGGTTCCATCGGGTTTAGCGGCTCCATCGGGTTCATCGGCTTCGCCAGCCTCGTTCTCCCCAAGGACGCTGCGTCCTTCGGAATCGAGCAGGAACGCTCTTCCGGTCTCGCCGAACCGGATCTTCTCCAGCGGCGCCCGCAGCAGCTCCGTCGGGTAATTGACCTTGATGACCCCCATCGTCCTCAGCGATTGAAGCTGTACGAGCGGAAGGATATAGCCGTTGATCGCCCGGCCCGCCAGAGTCTCGTCCGCTTGGTCGGGGTCGAGATGCGACCTCGTCCACTTGACGCCCCGTTCGCGGTACTCCCCGTACCATTCCCGCTCCGCGTAGCTGCGGTCCTGCCTCCAGATGCCTCCGGCGCCGTCCGCGAACACGCCGATCGAGATGCCGTTCGAGTCGTTGATCGCCAGCGAGGAGAGGAATTCCTTCATTCTCCGCTTGGAGAGCAGCTTCTCTCCGGGGGACAGCTCGTCGTTGCGCAGGCCGGCCAGCCATTCCTGCGCGATCGGGCTGCCCAGCACTTGGTTGCCGGTGTCCTCGACCTGGGTCAGAAGAGTGTCGATATGCGAGGCGTACTGCTCGATCGTCTGCGACGTCGACACTTCGACGGAGCTCTGGATGGACTTCGCGGACCGGTCCGTCAGCGTATAGACGAGCACCGTGAACGGAACGATCAGCAGGATGGAGAACGCGGCCATTAACCGGCTGCGAAGCGAATACAGCATGCGGAACGCCCCCCGGATCATCGAACGAGCAAGAAGAGACGATCCGCGTACGGCCGTCTCTTCCCGCTAGGAATGGGATTCATATACATGAGCTGGTTAAAGCACTATTAAAGCGATAAAGCGCGATTAACGGTTATTTCGCTTGGGACTGAAGGTCCGCGTACGCCTTGTCGATCTTCTTGATCGCGTCCGCCGCGGCGGCGTCGATATTGCGCTTGCCGATCGTCACGTCCTCGAACAGCTTGTTGACCGCTTCGGACATCTGCGGGAAGATCGGCGTCACCGGACGGGAACGGCCGAACTTCTGGTTCTGCACGACGAAGACGTTCTTCGGATATTCGCTGAGCTCCGGATACTCCTTCGCCACCGAATAGCGGACCGGAATGTCCTTCGTGATCGACGTGTACGTCTTCTGGCCGTCGTGGCCCGTCACCCAGTTCACGAACTTCCAGGCTTCGTCCGGGTGTTTGCTCTTGGAGGAGACGGCCAGCGCCCAGCTTCCGTTGGCGACGGCCTGCTTCGTTCCTTTCGGCAGCGGCGCGATGTCCCAGTCCTCGCCGAGCTTGAAGTCCGGGAACTTGTCCGCGTAGTAGGACAGCGACCACGAGCCGTCGACGGTCATGGCGAGCTTGCCGTTCGGGAACGGGTCCGGCGGATACTCGAGCGCGGACACTTTGTCCTTATTATACAGATCGGAGAAAAACTGCAGCGCCTTCTTCGTCTCGGGGGAATCGAGATACCCTTTGGACGTCGTGCCGTCCGCGCTCATCACCTCGCCGCCGAACTGCCAGATGATCGGGTATTTGAAGTAAGCCGTCGCCCCGGCGTTCTGGAAGCCTTGGGCCGGGTCGATGCCGTAGACGCCCTTCGCCGGATTCGTCAGCTTCTTCGCCGCGTCCAGCACCTGGTCCCAAGTCATCGGCTCCTCCGGATTCTTGGAAGGAAGCGGAATGCCGGCCGCCTCGAACATCTTCTTGTTGTAGAACAAGGCGATCGACGACTCGGTGAGCGGCGCCATATAGATCTGGTTCTGGTACGTATAGGCGGACATCGTCGTCTCGGGGATATCCTGCAAGTCGCCGTCCGCCTTGAAGTAATCGGTCAGAGGCTTGAGAGCGCCGGCCTGCGCGTAGGAGGCCATGTTCGGCGCGTCGATCGCCATGATGTCGGGCGGGTTGCCCGACGCGATGGAGGTTCTCAGCTTCGTGTCGTAATCGGCGTACGGAATCGGGCTCATCTGCACCTTGATGTTCGGGTACTTCTCCATGAACGAGGCGACCAGCTTGTCGTAGGCCGAATTCTCGGCGTCGTTGCCGGAGTTGCGCCAGAATTGCAGCGTCACCTTCTCCTCCTTCGCCGGCTTGCTCGCGCCCGCGCCCGCGGAAGCGTCCGCCGAAGGAGATGCCCCTCCCTCATTCCCGCCGTTCGAGCCGCATCCGGCCAGCAGGCCGACGGTCAGCAGCGCGCTCGCGGCGACGGCCATGGCTTTGTCGTGTCTCAAGCGAATAACCCCTCTCTGTTAGGTTGTAAGTCTTCGATGTTCGTATCGTACCAGACGAGAGAGCGCTTAAAATTCATTATCCTCTGATTCCGACTTGCAAAATAATCGGGTCTCCCCGGCGGGCGCGCCCCGTCCGGGCACCCAGCAAAAAATCGCCCGGCGGCCAAGCCGGCGATACCGCCGGACGCCGCAAGGCGATCCCGATTGGCAAGTCGCGGAGGAGCGTCATCCCTCCGCCGGATGGTTCTTCACGATCTCCAGCAGCTCGTCCCAAGACGTGATCCGCGGAATGTCCAGATGCCGGTTGTAGGAGTTGTCCCTCACGTACACCTGCAGCGACAAGTCCGAGAGCGTATCGAGCACCGCCGGCTTGTCGTCGAAGTAATA
This sequence comes from Cohnella xylanilytica, assembly GCF_014212175.1. GTDB lineage: Bacteria > Bacillota > Bacilli > Paenibacillales > Paenibacillaceae > Cohnella > Cohnella xylanilytica. The sequence continues at coordinate 43,597 of NZ_JACJVR010000140.1, forward strand.
ATCGAGCCCCAGCTTCCGGATAATATGGACCTTCTCGGCGTCGCCCATCCCGCAGTAGAAGCGCCCTTCCTCGACCGGGAAGCCCGCCTTCTCGATCCACTCCCGCGTCCGCTCGCAATGCTCGGGAGCTCTCGCGGTGATGTAGTACACCTCGTGCCCTTGGCGCACCAGCTCCTGAAGCGCCTCCACCGCGCTCGGGAACGGCGGGCAATCCGTATAGTAAATCTCGTCCCGCAGACTGTTCCACATCCGCCCGCCCTCTTCGGCCGTCAAGCCGAACAGCTCGTGGATCGGAACGGTCGTCAGCTCGTTGAATCGCTCGATCTCCACGTTCCGGTTCAGCTTCGCGTTGTACAGCCGGAAGGCGTGCTCCCTCAATTGAATCAAAGTATCGTCGATGTCGAACCCGAATTTCATGGCTGGTCTCCTTATCCGCTTGTCGGAATTGCTTCCATTTTAACAGATTCGTCGAGGCCATGCCGGAACGATCGCTCAAAACCAGAAAGTCGGATATCGCCGCTTCCGGTTCAGGTTGTTGACGATCAGGGCGAGCGCGGCGATGGAAGCCGCCCCCAGCAGCACCGGGGCCAGCAGGAAGGACCAATCGCTGCCCGCCATCATGACGACGAGCGGATTCGCTCCGGCGGGAGGATGCGTCGTCTTGGTCAGAATCATCGCCGCGATCGCCAGGCCGACGGCGAGCGCCATGCAGACCGGCCCTCCGCCCAGAAGATGATAGACCGCCAGCCCGACGATCGCGGACACGACGTGCCCTCCGACGATGTTGCGGGGCTGCGACAGCGGGGCGTCCCACAATCCGAACGCGAGAACGCAGCTGGCTCCGAACGGGGCCATGATCCACGCCTCGGACGACCATTCCGTCAAGAGCCCCAGAAGCCCGATCGCCACGAACCCGCCGGCGAATCCCATCCACGCGTTAGCCGGAGCGATCTTCAAGGGGCTTCGGCCTTGCCCTTTCATTTTCCCCACGTACGCCATGATCGCCTTGCTTAAGGTCGCCATCGAAATCCCCTCCAGGATATATGTATAATTACCTAGTTAACCAGTTATTATGTTAAAATGGCTGCGTTCGGTTGTCAACGAGGATTTGCAGCGGCTATGCTTCGAGATAAAAGAAAGGGTTGGTCAACCGTTCTCCCCGATGTAGAATAGATAATAAATAGTTCACTATGCAAATGGGGTGTCCGAATGGAGTCCGACGAACTGATTCTCCAGGTCGATCCTCACCTGACGTTCAGCGTCAACGCCCAGATCAAGGAGCAATTGAAGTGGCTGATCGGAACCGGCCGGATCCAGCCGGGAGACCGGCTGCCTTCGGCGAATCAGCTGGCCGACTCGCTCGGCATCAACCGGAACACGGTCAACCTCGTGTATACCCAATTGCGGGACGAGGGGCTCCTCGACATGCACAAGGGCCGGGGAACCGAAGTCCGGAGCGGAGCCAAGATCGACCGGCTGCGGTCGGACCGGGAGCCGATGAGCCGGCTGGCGGAGAAGACCGTCGAAGAGGCCGAACGAATGGGGATCGATCCGACGGCTTTCTTCACGGCGGGGCTGGCCTACATTCTGCTTCGCGATACGGGCGCCTCCTCGCGGGTTCGCCTCCTCTTCGTCGAGTGCCGGCAGCACGACCATCCCTTCTACCGAAGGGAGATCGAGCGGGTTATGGGCGGCGACGTCCGCACCGTTTTCCTGGAGGATCTGCCTGCGGACAGCGGCCGGATCGCCGACCTGCTGGCCCAGACGGACCTCGTCGTGACGACGCTTAACCATGCGGAGGAGACGAAGGAGCTGTTCGGACGCTACGACCGGAAGGTGCTGGTCATCGGCGCGACCGTCGAAGCCGCCGCGCTTCTCGACATCGCCCGGCTCGAAGCCGGCTCGAGCGTCGGGTTCGTCTGCCTGGGCCGCGCCGGGGGCGAATGGATGGCCGGGCGGGTCCGGGACGCCGGCATCGCCCATATCCGGGCGGAGAGCGTCGGCTTGGACGAAGGCGAGCGGCTGGAGAGCTGCCTCGCCAATGCGGACAAGGTATACGCATCCGGCGCCGTATTCGATGAGCTGAAGGCCAGGGCCGCGGACAAGGTCGAGCTCTACCCGATGAAGCTCGAGATGAGCAGCGAGAGCCTGCTGGAGGAATGGGCCGCATCGGCCGGTCCGGGCGGGCGGCCCCGCGAGAACGGGGGACGATGATATGCAGCCGAACACGCGACAGAACGCGCAGCAGAACATGGAACAAGACAGGCAACAGGACATGCGACAGAACTTGCGCCAAGACCATTCCGGCCGCGATGCCCGCGTTTCCCTCGAAGCCCTGACCGCCGCGTTTCCTTTCTTCGGCTCGCTTCCGGCGGACGAGTGGACTTCCGCCCAGCCCCGGCTCAAGTCGTTCCCGGCCGGTTCGTCCTTGTTCCGCGGGGAGGACTCTTCCAAGTTCGCGGTTTTCCTGCTGGAGGGGACGGTCAGCATCTCCACGGTGACCGACGGCGGCCGCGAAGCGGTGACGGCCCGTTTGTCGCCCGGCGACATCTGCTCGCTTATGGTGCTCAGCGGACTTAGCGATCGCGAATATCCCGGCGCCATGATCGCGGATTCCGAAGCGACGGCCCTCTTCGTCGCGAAGGGCTCATTCCTTCGCTGGATCGGTCAATACGACGCGATCCGCACCGCGGTGTTCGGCAATCTGCTGGACGGCTTCATCCGGGTAGGCAGCCTCCTGGCCGGCAAGCTGTCGCTGCCGATCGAATCGCGGCTCGCCGAGACGCTCCTTCGCCATACGTCCGAGCGGGAACCGGCCGCCCGGATCACCCACCGGCAGCTGGCCGCCGAGCTCGCGACGGCTCGCGAAGTCGTCAGCCGGGCGCTGGGCCGCATGCAGCGGCAAGGTTGGGTATCGACGCGGCGGGGATGGGTCCGGGTCCTTCGGCGGGACGCGCTGGAATCGCTCGTCGGTGACTCGGTCACAGATGAAGCCGGCCTCCCTTGGTAAGGTAGAATCAGCCGTCGCGAGAAGGCGCGGCCGAATAGCCCATACTTGGAGGTCGACCCCATCATGACCGATTATTTGTCCAACGGCAGCCCCGCTCCCGACTTTACGTTCCCGGATATGGACGGGAATCCGCTCCGATTGTCCGATCTGCGGGGCCGCAAGGTATTGCTCGCGTTCTTCCGCAACGCCGCCTGCGCGTTGTGCAATCTGCGGGTGCGTCAATTTATCCGCCGCTTCGACGAATGGCGGGCGCAAGGGCTTGAAGTGATCGCGGTGTTCGAATCCGCGGACGAGAGCGTGTCGCGGTACGTCGGCCGGCAGGAGGCGCCGTTCCCGATCGTCTCCGACCCGCAGGCGGAGCTCTACGGACTGTACGGAGTCGAAGTGTCCGAAGAGAAGACGCAGGCGACGATCGCCGATCCGGGAACGCAGGCGTACGTGGCCGAAGCGGCACGCGAAGGGTTCGCCTTGACGACGGAAGAAGGCTCCAACTTCAACCGGATTCCGGCCGAGTTCCTGATCGACGAGGACGGAATCGTTCAAGTCGCCCATTACGGCGAGAAGATCACGGATCACCTGCCGCTGGAAGCGATCGACCGGTTCGCCGCCCGCTGACCCCCGCTCCGGACGAGAAAGGCCTTAACGTCCCCCGAAGAGGGCGTTAAGGCCTTCGTTTTCCGCCAATTTGTTTGCTCGTTTTCCGGGTTTCCACTAGTTTACCTCAGCCATTGAGTCACTTTTGCTCATTCCCCGGTTATCCGCCAATTTGTCTCAGCCACTGAAGTACTTTTGCTCGTTCTCCGGGTTTCCACTAATTTACCTCAGCCATTGAGTCACTTTTCCTCGATCCCCCGGATTTCCGCCAGTTTGTCTCAGCCACTGAGGTACTTCTGCTTGTTCATCGAGGCTCTAACACTTCAATATGTTCCCGGGCCTCCCCTTCGCCTTCCATTACATTAACCCCCGAACGGCGGACGGAGGATGTTGCAGTTCCACAAGACGGATTTTTCCGCTTGTTACTGCCCGAATGATCCCCGCGCAGCTCAACAAGACGGTTTTTTCCGCTTGTTGCTGCCCTTGCAGGTCTAGCTCAGCCCGACAAGACGGTTTTTTCCGCTTGTTAGTGCCCGTACGAGCCCAACGCAGCTCAACGGACGGTTTTTTCCGCTTGTTGCTGCCCTTGCAAGCCAAACCCGGCCCGACAAGACGGTTTTTTCCGCTTGTTGTCACGCTGGCAGGTCCAGCGCCCCCCGGCAGGACAGGTTTAGCCGCTTATTCGGCCATGCCGGAAGCAGGGGGTACGATGCGGACGGGAGCTTGCGATTCGGGACTTACGAGGCCCGAATGGTACCCAAGGCGGACCGCAAGGTCTCATTCTTCCCGCGACATCTCGTTCCTTCGTACCGGTTCTCCTAAATTGTTCCTAAAATTGAATCCTTTTTTCCATTCCCCGTGCTATAATTCCCTCTCGTTGGCAACATTCGATCCGATTCAGGCTTCGGATGCGGCCGGCTAGTCTCGCGAAGGCGATTGATAGAGAGACAGGCAATCGTCGAATTCAACCTAGAGGAGAGAGTTACTTGAGAACGAAACGCTACGCTATTGGAATCGCAGCCCTGCTGGCCGTTACGATGCTTGCGGCCTGCGGCAAGAACGACAACAAGCCCGCGGAATCCCCATCGGCTTCGCCGTCCGCGTCCGTATCCGCATCCCCGTCGGCTTCCGCGCCGGCATCCCCGTCCGCTTCGGCCCCGAGCGCGGAGAACTCGAAGCTGTCGGCAGCCGAAGTATTCGACAAGACGATCGAGGCCTTGAAGCCGATCAACAGCTATAACTTGTCGTCCAAAATCAGCCAAAAGATGACGCCGGCGAACGCGGAGACGATCACGAACGACATCTCGATGGACATGGATCTCGTGAACAGCCCTCTGTCCTTCAAGCAACTGACCAATATTACCTCGAACGGCGTCGCGCAGAACGTGGAGATGTATTACACGAAGGACGGCATGATCATGAAGGATCCCTCGTCCGGCACTTGGATGAAGCTTCCGCAGGAGCAAACCGACGCCGCGCTCGCGGGCATGAACCAGGACGACATCAATCCTTCCAAGGAGATGGAAGGGCTGAAGCCGTACGCCGGCGACCTGAAGCTGGAGGAGACGGATAAGGCCTACATCGTCAAGCTGGACGCGTCCGGCGAGAAGTTCAACGAGTTCGTCCGTCAGAAAGCGCTCGAGAACCTGCAGAACCTGGCGTCGGAGAACCCCGACTTCAAGATTCACAAGGTCGACTACGCCTTCACCATCGATAAACAGACGTATCTCCCGATCTCCGCGGACATCAACATGAACTTCGACATGGAGTTCTCCGGACAGCAGATGGCCGTCGACCAGAAGATCGCGATCGACTATTCCAAGTTCAACGAGATCAAGGAAATCGTTCTTCCGGATGAAGCCAAATCGGCCGTGGGAGCCTCCCAATAAGCCGAGCCGATGCGTCATCCGCGCCCAGACGCTTGCCGATCCAAGGCAAGCGTCTTTTTTTGTCCCTTAGATGACCTCGCCCCGCCTGCGCAGAATAACGTAGAGCAGCACGCAGCAAGCCGAGCACAGCAGAGCCATCGCGGCGATGAACACGTAGCCGGCCTGCAGGCCGACGATCTGGCTGTCCCCGCCGCCTTGGCCCGCGACGATCCGGCGGACGAAGTCGATGATATAGCCGATGACGAGGTTCCCGACGAAGCTGGCGATGCCCATCAGCGTCACGGTGAACGTGATCGCGGTGTCCGTCCCCTTCGGATAACGCTTCGCGATCATCGCCATGACCGTCGGGTAGATCGGCGAGATGCCGACGCCCGCCACGGCGAACAGGACGGCGGCCGGCTCGCCGATCGCGATCGCCGCCAGGCTGCACAGGCCGGAGAAGGCCGAGAAGATCATCACGGACAGCGTGTACCCGATCTTATCCGTGACCGGTCCGAGGAACAGCCGCGCCAGCATGAAGAAGAGGAAGAATACGGACAGCATGCCGGAAGCGTCGGTCGACGACCAACCGTACGCCTTCTCCAGGAAGTTGACCAGCCAGCTGCCGACGGCGAGCTCGGAGACGACGCCGAACGACAGAATCGCCACGATGAGCCAGGCGATCGGATCGCGGGAGAGCACGCGCAGCGACACCCGGTCCTCCTTCGCGTGGACTTCGCCCGGGAACTTCCCGAGCAGCGACGGGATGATCGGCAGCAGCGACAAGCTGAGCATGATCAGATACATCCCGCGCCAGCCGAGCTCTCCTCCTCCCCCCATATGCCACCCCATCATGGAAGCCGCGATCAGCGGAGCTACCGTCGAGCTGAGCCCATAGAAGAAGTGGGCGAGATTCATCATCGTCCCCGTGTTCTTGGTGAAGATGCGGGCGGCCATGATCGCGAGGCCGATCTCGAGCATCCCGTTGCCGATATACATAAGAAAATAAGAGGCCGACAGCGCCGCGTAGTTGGCGGATACGTACATGAGCACGCCGGAGACCGCCATCGACCCGAACGCGAGAATGCCCGTCGCCTTGACGCCGATCCTTGCCGACAAGGCGGACGTGAACGAGCATGCGACCAGATAGCCGAGCGAATTAAGCGCGAGCAGGACGCCGAGCTGCGCCTCGTTCAAGCCGAAGTCGGCCTGCATCCGCGGGATGGCGGGGCCCTTCACGTTCTCGGAGAAGCCGAAGACGAGGAACCCGCCGAAGACGACGAACAACAGAATGACGTAGTTTGACTTCACATTTTTGACCAACCGTATGCTTCCTCCCTAATGTTCCTTCGCCATCAGAAGATCCAGCGCGAGCCGCTGGAGTCCAAGAAGATAGTCCTGCGTCCAATCGCTGGCGACGAGCCGCGGAAGGTGCTCCGCCGGCACGTACTCCGCGCCCTTCGCGGCGATCGCGGCGAGCGTCTCTCCGCTCGCTTCCTCCCGGTTGAAGACGACTTCCCCCGGGTTCAGAATCGCCGCCAGCGAAGCGACCAGCCGGGCGATCGCCTCCACGGCCCCCGGCGGCAGCGGGTCTCGCCCGCGGCCCGGCCCTCCTTCTTCGTCCAGCGCCCGCTCGAAGCTTCGGTCCCGGTCCAAGGGAACGAAGCTGACCTCCCCGGAGAAAAAGGTGCTGCCCCGAACGACGTCCCCGTTCACGAGAAGACCCGCGCCGGGACCGTTCTTGCCGAGGTACAGGTAGACGACCGGCGGGCCGGCCGTCCCCCCGCTCCGGTCGCGATAGCCGATGACGGCCGCGTTCATGTCGTTCTCGACGACCGCCGGCATCGACAGGCGCTCTTCGAAATACGCGGCCAGATCGAAGTCCCGGAACTTCCCGTAGTCCGGGATATGGAACGCGCGCCCTCCGTTCACGGCCCCGGGCACGCCGATCGCCGTCGCCCCGATCTTCGGATAAGCCCGAACGATCTCCCGAACGAGTTCGGCCAGCGCGTCCGGGCCTTCGTCCAGCACGCTCGCCCGCCGCCCCCGCTCCTTGACGTCTCCCAGGCAGTCGAACACCGCGAACACCGTCTCGTCGCGCTCGAGGAACACGGCGAGGCCGAGCACGTGCTCCGGATTCATCGCGTAGCGAAGCGCCCTTCTCCCGCCGCTGGATTCGTCGAGCCCGACGACCTTCGCCTCCCCGTCCTTCACCATCCGGTCGAGCAGCTTGCCGACCGTCGGGAAGCTGATGCCGGCGCTGCGGCTCAGCTCCGCCTTCGTGGCGCTGCCGAGCCGCAGCAGCTTCAGCCGGACCGCCTTCAGCATCGCCAGCCGCATCGCCTGCGGGTTCGCCGCGCCGCCTTCCGTCTCGAACACCTGCGGACCCTCTCCTTCTTTCGATGCCTCGACACTTTTTAAACGCGTTTAATAAGTATGTTTAGCATAACACGATTTTTCGCGTTGGAGAATCTCTTTTTCTGTCGCATCCTTGTTGCGCTAACCTGGGCGGGTTCTTTTCGTTTCAAGGATGTCGGCAGCGCAAGCAAGGTCATCCCCCGCATAACGGCTTCCTGCAACGAATATTTCATGGGCATCCCCTCCAATCGGAGGCGATACGATTCCACCCAAGTAAAAACGAGAGCCGCCCCCGTCAAGAGCGGCTCTCTTCCTTATGGCGATTCCGGCTTCCGGTCCATCACCCGGAACGTTCCCGTCCCGAAGGCGAGCAGCTCGCCGCCTTCCGTCCGCACGAACGCCTGCGCGTTCATCGACTTGCGCGTCGCGTGCAGCAGCTCCGCCGTCACGAGAATGCGTCCTTCGCTCGCCGGCGCGACGTAGTTCAAGTTCAGATTCGTCGTCACGACGTTCTCCCGCGGCCTCAAGATCATAACGACGAGCCCCATCGCGGAATCGATGAGCGTCGCGTGCACGCCGCCATGCAGAATGCCGATCAGATTGAGCAGCTGCGGCTTGATGTCGAGCGCGACGGTCACCGTCTTCCCGTCCCAGCCCGCGAATTCGCAGCCGAGCAGCCCCCAGAACGTCGATTCCCCTTGCTTCTGCCATCTCTCGAATTGCTTCTCCAACTCTTCGGCCGGATTCCCGATATCCATGCGGCCGCCTCGCCTCCCTGTCGCTGCCGACGAGCCTTCCTTCCCGTTACGAGCTCATCGGCCGTCCGTCGTCTTCTTCGATCAGCTTGCGCCGCAGCACCTTGCCCGCCATCGTCTTCGGAAGCGCTTCCCGGAACTCGTAGATTTTCGGAACCTTGTACGCCGCCAGCTTCTCCTTGCACCAAGCCTTCAGCTCCGCCTCCCCGGCGGCCGCCCCCGGCTTCAGCACGATATAAGCCTTGACCGTCTCGCCCCGATACGGATCGACGACGCCGGCGACGGCCGCCTCCTCCACGTCCGGGTGCTCGAACAGCACCTCCTCCACTTCCCTCGGGTACACGTTGTAGCCCCCGGCCAGAATCAGGTCCTTGCGCCGGTCCAGAATGGCGAAGTAGCCCTCTTCGTCCATCCGCCCCAAGTCGCCGGTCAGCAGCCACCCGTCCCGCAGCACCCGTTCCGTCTCGCCCGGGCGGTTCCAGTACCCCCGCATCACCTGCGGGCCCTTCACCGCCAGCTCGCCGATCTCGCCGGGAGCCGCGTCCTCGAACGTCTCGGGGACGACGATCTTCGCGTCCGTGTCGGGGAACGGGATGCCGATGGTTCCGTTTTTGCGCCGTCCCCAGATATTGTTCGCGTGCGTCACCGGAGACGCTTCCGTCAGCCCGTAGCCCTCGATGAGCCGCCCGCCCGTCAGCTCCTCGAACCTCGTCTGCACGTGTTGGGGCAGCGGAGCCGCCCCGCTGATGCAGTAGTTGATCGAGGAGAGATCGTAGTCCCCGACCTTCGGGTGGTTGATGATGGCGATGTACATCGTCGGCGCTCCCGGGAAGACGGTCGCCCTCTTCCTGCGGATCGTTCTCAACACTTGATTGACCTCGAACCGGGGCACGAGCAGCAGGGTGCCCGCCGTATAGATGCCCAGATGGAGCAAGCACGTCAGCCCGAACACGTGGAAAAAAGGCAAAGCAGCCAAATACCGTTCCTTCGCCTCCTCGGTCTTGTAGCACCAGGCCCGGCTTTGCACCGTGTTGGCGATCAGGTTGCGGTGGGTCAGCATGACGCCCTTGGCCAGCCCGGTCGTTCCTCCCGTGTACTGGATGAGCGCCAGGTCGTTCTCGGCGTCGACCTCCATGTCCGTCGGGTCGTCGGGCGCCTCCTTCAGCAGCTTGCGGAACGAGAGCACCTTGTCGTCGTAGACGATCCGGACCGCCTTGCCGTCCTTCTTCTGCTTCAGGGCGAACAGGACGTTTTTGGGGAAAGGAAGGTAGTCCTGTATCGAAGTTACGATGATTTTCTCAAGGGAAGACTTCTCCATCGCTTCGCGGACCCGCCCGAGAAGCTGGTCCAGGGCGACGATCAGCCTCGCTCCCGAGTCCTTCATCTGATGCTCCAGCTCCCGCGGCATGTAGAGCGGGTTCGTCATGACGACGACCGCCCCCGCCATCAGGGAGCCGTAATACGCGATGACCGCCTGCGGGCAATTCGGCAGCATGATGGCGACGCGGTCGCCCCGCCGAATGCCGAGCTTCGGCAGGACGTTCGCGAAGCGTCTCGCGGCGGCCAGCAGCGACCGGTAGGAGATTCGCTTGCCCAGGAAGTCGAGGGCGATCCCCTTCGGATGCTTCAAGGCGGAATCGGTCAGGAAGTGGGCCACGTTCCGGTTCGGGTACGCGCACGTAGGCGGAACTTCTGCAGGATACTCCTGTAACCAAGGTCTGTCCGGCATCGCCGACACCTCATTTACGCAAAGTGGGTTGCAGAAAAGCCTGTCGCTTGACGCTTCTCTCCCTCTCCGTCGGTCACACGACGTATCTCTCGGCTTCGATCACCCGGGCGGCGATCTCGCGCTTCAGGCCCAGCACGTTCGCTTGGGTCCGGCGGGTCAGCTTCTTCAGGACGGACAGCTGGGTGCGGAGCGTGTCGCCGGATTCCATCGCCGCGAGCGCCTCCTTCGCCCACGCCTCGATGCGGCCGAACTCCTCGTGGACGAACACGGTCGCCATGGCGATCGCGTGCCGTTCCTTGTCCTCCCCGTTCTTCGCGATCCGCTTGCGGGCGCGCAGCAGGGCGCTCTCCATCGCGAAGGCCGAGATCATGATGTCCGCCAGATGGCTCAGAACCTCTTGCTCCTGCTCCAGCTTCGTCTGGTACTTCTGCACGGCTTGCGCGCCGACGAACAGGAAGATCTTCTTCGTCATGTTCAGCATATGCGCTTCCTGCTCCAGAACGCCCTCGAACCATTGCCCCGCCGATTGAAGCTCCATCAGCTCGGCCTGCAGCCCCATCGCCTTCTGCATGAGAGGCAGCTCGCCCTTAAGCGCCCGCTTCACGAGCGTGCCCGGAATAAGCATGCGGTTGATCTCGTTCGTCCCTTCGAAAATCCGGTTGATCCGCGAATCCCGGTACATGCGCTCGATCTTGTATTCCTGGATAAAGCCGTAGCCTCCATGGATCTGGACGCCTTCGTCGACGACGAAGTCCAGCGTCTCCGAGCCGAACACCTTGTTGATCGAGCATTCGAGCTGGTATTCCGCGATCGCCTTGGCGGCCTGCAGGCCGGCGTTGTCCGCGCCTCCTCCTTGGCCCACGTCGGCGAGCCCCTCGTCGAACAGCCCGGCCGTCCGGTACACCATGCTCTCCAGCGCGAACGTGCGGACGTTCATCTCCGCGAGCTTCTTGCCGATGAGCGGGAAGGACGAGATCGGGCGGCCGAACTGGACGCGTTCGTTCGCGTAACGCGCCGCCAGCTCGATGGCGTCCTTGGAGGCGCCGACCGCCCCCGCGGCCAGCTTGAAGCGGCCGATGTTGAGGATGTTGAAGGCGATGAGATGGCCCTTGCCGACTTCCCAGAGCAGGTTCTCCGCCGGCACGCGGACGTCCTCCAGGATGAGCGGGCAGGTGGACGAGCCCTTGATGCCCATCTTCTTCTCCTCCGGCCCGACGCTGACGCCCGGCATCGTCCGCTCGACGATGAACGTGCTGAAGTCGGTGCCGTTCACCTTCGCGTACACGATGAAGACGTCCGCGAAGCCCGCGTTCGTGATGAACTGCTTCGTGCCGTTCAGCACGTAGTGGCTGCCGTCCTCGGACAGGACAGCCGTCGTGCGAGCTCCGAGCGCGTCGGAGCCGGAGGACGGCTCGGTCAGGCAGTACGCCGCCAGCTTCTCCCCGGACGCGAGGGCCGGGAGGTACTTGCGCTTCTGCTGCTCGTTGCCGAAGTAGACGATAGGCAGCGTGCCGATGCCGACGTGCGCTCCCACCGACAGGGCGAACGACGACGCCTGTGTCAGCTTCTCGGTGATGAGCGTCGTGCTCACCTTGTCGAGGCCGAGGCCGCCGTACGCTTCCGGGACGTCCGCCCCGAGCAGGCCGATCTCCCCGGCTTTGCGCAGCTTCTCCACGGTCAGCTCGTAATTCAGCTTCTCGATCTCCTCGTCGTGCGGCGCGATCTCCGTCTGGACGAAGTCCTCCGTCGTCTGCGCGATCATGCGCTGCTCCTCGGTGAAGTCCTCGGGCGTGACGATCCGCTCGCAGCCGATGTCCTCGATGATGAAGCTGCCGCCCCGCACCTTTTCCCCGCTTAACGTTCCGCTCATCGCCGATCTCTCCTTTTCATGTGGAAAATGAACCTTACCTCCGTGGCGCCTCCGCCTCGTATGCGCCCCTCTGTAACCGGAGTCTCGCCGCTCGTCCTCTCTAACCTCCATTTTGGAGGTTACAGCGCCTGAGTCTCGCTGCTCGCCCTCTCTAACCGCCATTTTGGCGGTTACAGCGCCGAAGTCTCGCTATCCGCACTCTCTAACCGCCATTTTGAGGCTGTCGATTCATTGTG
>NZ_JACJVR010000141.1 GCF_014212175.1 Cohnella xylanilytica
GTCGACCGCCACGTCGGACGGGCCGTAGAACCGCGCGTCCGCCCCCTTGCCGTCGGCGAGGCCGATGAGGCCGTTGCCGGCGAGCGTCGTCACCGTCCCGTCCGGCGATACGCGGCGGACGGCGTTGTTGCCCGCATCGGCTAGGTACACGTTGCCGCTCGCGTCGACGGCCAGCCCGGACGGCTCGTTGAAGAACGCCTTGTCCAGCTTGCCGTCATGGAAGGCGCCGACCGGCAGCCCCGATTCGTCTTCGCCCAAGGCGAGGCCGCCGTAGGTCGAAGCCTGCTCCGCGGTCAGCGCCCGCAGCAGGTGGTTGCCCTTGTCGGCCACGAGCAGCCGGCCGTCCGGGAGCAGCGCGACCGAGCTCGGCCGGAACAGCGTCGCCTGCCGCGCCGCTCCGTCGGCGGAGCCCCATTGGTTCTGGCCCGCCCAAGTGCGAACCTCGTACAGCCTGGACGAGCCCGTCCAGCCGTAGTCCGCCGCGGCGGCATACGCCGAAGCGCCCGTCCCCGCCGCCAGCAGCACCGCGCCCAGGCTCGCGATGCCCGCTTTTCTCCAATTCCTCATGTCCGAATCCGCTCCTTCGAATCTCTCTATTCCTTCTTCTTAATTTGAACGTCGTCCGCACTTGTCGAAGCTTAGCGGATTCCGCTCTCAAAACTCTCCCAAAGCGCCCCTGCGACTCTATCCCTTCAACTCAAAAAAGCTAGCATACAAACTCTCTCCAAACTCGTTCGAATCTCGCTTCCCATCCGCTTAACCCCCGCCGAGGCTCAAATCGCCTTGCCCGCCGGCACCGGGGAAGCTCCGGCTTCCGCGGGCTTAATGACCTCGTACACGCGGATGGCCTCCGACTTCCCTTTGAACATCTTCTCTCCGGCGTCCTCGTACACGAAGGATTCCTTCGTTTTCTCATAGACGGCTTCCGAGACCATGATCTGCCCCGGCTTCGTCGAAGACTCGATTCTCGCCGCGATGTTGACGTTGTCCCCGATCGCCGTATAATCGACCCGCAGGTAGGAGCCGATGTTGCCGACGACAACGTTGCCCGAGTTGATGCCGATGCCCACGTTCACCTCGCAGCCGTACTTCTCGCGGATCTGCTCGCGGATGACGTTCATGCCCTGCTGAATCTCGTAGGCCGTCTTGACGGCGAGCCGCTCGTGCTCCTCCACGTCGAGAGGCGCGTTGAACAGGATCATCGCCGCGTCCCCGATGAACTTGTCGATCGTGCCGCGATTGTTCAGCGTCGTCTGGGTGATCATGTTGAACATCGTATTCAGCGTGTCGACCAGCTCGGGCGGCGACAGCTTCTCGGACAGCGGCGTGAAGCCGCGGATATCGAGGAACAGCACCGTGATGTGCTTCGAATTGCCGCCCAGTTCGATGTCGATATCCTTCGAGATGATCTGCTTGACGAGGTCGGGAGAGATGTAGCGGCCGAATTGCCGGGTGACGAAGCTCTTCTGCGAGCTCTCCAGGTAGGACTTCAGAGAGACGTTCACCAGGTAGGCCAGCGTCACGGCCAGCAGCGCGTTGACGACGTTCACGTGAATCTTCGAGGATTCGTACAGCTGAAGCTGCCCGTACAAGATTCCGCAGACGACGGCCAGGAAGGCGAGAATCGAGTAGACGTTCTTCAGGCGCCAGGGGAGGACGATAAACAGAGCGAAGAGCAGAAGCCCGCCGAGAATGACGACCCATTCGTCCGCGTACGAGACGGAGGAGCCGTTCAGCAGCTGGTGGACGATATTCGCGTGAACGTACACGAGGCTCATGTGCTTCTGGATCGGAGTCGCCCCGTTATCCTGTCCGGTGTCGTCCGACAAGCCGGCGGCGGTGAAGCCGACGAGAACGACGGCGTCCTTGAAATATTCGGGGTCGATCTCTCCGTTCAGCACGCGGACGAAGGACACCGGGGTCTTCTCCATGTCCAGGGCGGTGAACTGGTAATCGATCGTAATCGTGTTCTTGGCGGCGACCTTGTCGTCGAACCGGCCGCGCGGGTCGGTCATCCCGTCGTACTTGGACAGGTCCGCGCCGGCCATCTGGGCCGCCTTGTAGGCGAGGGACGGGACGACATTGCCCTCTTGGTCCTGGATCTTCAGCCACGTCTGGCGAATGACGGAATCCGGGCTGACGACCCGGTTGATGTTCGCGAGCTCGGCGTGCTCGGCCAGCTCCGGGATGGGCCGGTCGAGCTTGAACGCCTTCAGGTATTCGTCCGGCGACGCTTCGGTCCGGTTGTCGAAGTCTCCTTCCGTGACGCCGGCGACCGGGAGAATGACGTTATCGTACTGCGAGAGCGCTTCGGCGAAGGCCGCGTCGCTGTCCGGATTCGAGGGTTCGTTGAACATGACGTCGAAGGCGATGGCCTTCGGCTCGTAGCCGGGTTGGTTCAGCATGTCGAGAAAAGGAGCGTATACCGCCCGGTCCCAAGGGAACCGGCCCAGTTCCTGCAGCGATTCGTCGTCGATCGTGACGACCACGATATTGTCCGATCGATGCTCGGCCGCCTGCTTCATCCCGTAATCGAACAAGAGATTATCGATGCTCTGCAGCCACTTCTCGCGATATACGAAAAAAACCGCGACCAAAATGACCGCGTTCAGCGCGATAGCGATTCTTTTGATCCTCTCCCTCAACCTGATCCCACCCTATGTAAAGAAAATCATGGCAACCGAACTCATTATATCGCAAGCCCCACGGAATTTGTTGATTCTTGTCTATTTCATGACGCCGGTCACGTAAGGAATTAAAGTCCTAAGTCTAAAGTCCCGATAAAATGACAACAAAAAACCCTCCCTTAAGCCGTCAGGCCTAAGGAAGGGTCGATTCGCGCCAACGGACCAAGCCGTTAGAATTAGTTGAAAGGAGAATCGGCGACCTTGATCGAATCGGTCGGGCAGCCGTCGCAAGCGTCCTGCAGATCGTCGTACAGATCCTCCGGAATCTCCGTCACTCCGCGGTTGCCGTCGTTCTGGAAGATCACTTCCGCGAGTCCTTCGTCGTCGTAATCGTAAATATCGGGAGCCGTCGCTCCGCAAGCGCCGCAAGCGATGCAAGTATCCTTATCAACGATAGTAAATTTAGCCATAAAAAATGATCCTCCTTCGATCTTCGGTAAGATCGCCGCAATGCTGTTAGAAATAGTGCCTCTGTTGTCCAATATAATACAAAACGGCGCATAGATCAAACGAAAATACAGAACGTACCGTTCCCGAACCGCTCTTAATCATCGTCGCTGTCTCCGGGCTCCCTCTCCCTCAGGAAGTCGGTCTGAAGGGACGTCCCCCGCACCTTCGTATTGCGAATCAGAGCCGACGGATCGTCGCTCAGCATGCCGGCCGTCAGAACGGCGCTCTCCCCGTACTTGTCGCGCAGGCGGTCCATGACCTTGTTCAGCTCCTCCTTGCGCGGCGCCTCCCGGTAATGGAACAGATCCAGCTGGACCGGCGTCTCGCTCTTGGCCGACAGCCCCTGGAGGGTCACGCCGAGCAGCCGAACGGGCCGTCCTTCCTTCCAGTGGCGGTCCATCAGCGCGCACGCTTCCCGGTACACGTCGTCGGTCGAGTCCGTGGGGACGTCCAGCTTCGCGGCCCGCGTAATCGTCTTCATGTCCGGGTCGCGGATCGTAATCTGCACCGTGGAACAGATCATCGCCTGCCGGCGCATTCTCCGCGTCGTCTGGTCGGCCAGGTTAAGCAGCACGGTCCGGTATTGCTCCCGCGTCGTCAGGTCGGCGGGAAGCGTCGTCGTATGCCCGATGGACTTGGCCGCTTCGCGGATCGGCTCGACGGGGGAATCGTCGATTCCGTTCGCCGCCCGCTTCATCCAGCTTCCGTATACCCCGAACCGCTCGACGAGCCACTTCTCGTTGCTCGCCGCGAGCTGCCCGATCGTGCGGATGTTCATCCGTAATAGCTTATCCGCCGTCTTCTTCCCGATGCCATACAATGTTTGGCACGGCTTATCCCACAGCAGCTGCGGCACGTCCCGCCGCCTCAGCACCGTGATGGCGTCCGGCTTGCGCATGTCGGACGCCATCTTGGCGAGCAGCTTGTTCGGGGCGACGCCGATCGAGCACGGCAAGGACAGCTCCGCCCGGACGCGGCGCCGGATCTCTTCCGCGATCTCGAGCGGCTGGCCGAACTGGCCGCTTCCCGTAATGTCGAGGTAGCATTCGTCGATCGATACCGCCTCCACGAGAGGCGTATAATTGCCGGCGATGCGCATGAACGCCTTGGAGTAGCGGCGGTACAGATCGAAGTTCGGGGCGATTACGATCAGCTCCGGGCACGCGGTCGTCGCCTGGCGGACGGTCATGCCCGTCCGGACTCCCCGGGAACGCGCTTCGTACGAGCTCGTGACGACGATCCCCTTGCGCAGCTCCACGCTGCCGGCGACCGCGGTCGGCTTACCTTTATATATGTCGGGCTCCTCGGCGGCATGAACGGAACAATAGAACGCGTTCATGTCGATATGGAGAATGATCCGGCTTCTGTTGCCGTTCAAGACGCGGCACCTCCCGTCGCGGCGCGGTGTTCGTATACCGTTGGATTTATTATACACCATAATGCGAACGAATGTCCGCCCCGCCGCGCGGTCGGACGGTTGATCGACGCTCGGACTCCCTCTACTTTTAGGACTATACATGTTATAATGAAATAAATGTTTGGGCTTCAGGAATTCAGGGGTAGGAGGCATTCCGTATTACATGACCACGTCCATCAGCATTTTCGACACTACCTTGAGAGACGGCACGCAGGGCGAAGGAATCAGCTTGACGGCGGTTGACAAGCTGAAGATCGCGCAGAAGCTCGACGCCTTGGGCGTTCACTATATCGAAGGCGGCAATCCGGGAAGCAACAGCAAGGACATCGAGTTCTTCAAGCGCGCCCGCGAGTTGAACATGCGGGCGAAGCTGACGGCCTTCGGCAGCACCCGCCGCAAGAACAGCACGTGCGAACAGGATGCGAACCTGAAGCATCTGATCGAATCCGGCGCGAAGGCGGCGACGCTGGTGGGCAAGACGTGGGACTTCCACGTGCACACGGCCCTTCAGACGACGCTGGAAGAGAACCTTAACATGATCTACGAGTCGATCGCTTATCTGAAGCGCCACGGCATGGAAGCGATCTTCGACTCGGAGCACTTCTTCGACGGGTACAAAGCGAACCCGGAGTACGCGATCGCGGCCCTGACGAAGGCGAAGGAAGCCGGGGCGGATTGGATCGTGCTGTGCGACACCAACGGAGGCACGCTGCCGACCGAGATCCACGAGATCGTCTCCAAGGTGACCGGCCTCATTCAGGCGCCTATCGGCATTCATACGCATAACGACTGCGAGCTCGCGGTCGCGAACACGCTGGCCGCCATCAGCGCGGGCGCCAGGCAGGTGCAGGGAACGATCAACGGCTACGGCGAGCGTTGCGGCAACGCGAACCTGTGCTCGATCATCCCGAATCTTCAGCTGAAGATGGGCTATTCTTGCGTATCCGACGAGCAGCTCAAGTCGCTCACGAGCGTCGCCCGCTACGTCGGGGAGATCGCCAACGTTCATCTGCCCGTCAACCAGCCTTACGTGGGCAACGCCGCGTTCGCGCACAAGGGCGGCATCCACGTCTCGGCCATCCTGAAGGATTCGAAGACGTACGAGCATATCGCTCCGGAGCTCGTCGGGAACAAGCAGCGCGTGCTCGTCTCCGAGCTGGCCGGCCAGAGCAACATTCTGTCCAAGGCCCAGGAGATGGGTCTCGACGTCGGCTCGGCCGCGCAATCGCGCGAGGTGATCGACCGGATCAAGGAGATGGAGCACCAAGGGTATCAATTCGAAGGCGCCGACGCTTCCCTGGAGCTCATTCTTCGCGACGCTTACGGCGATTCCGTCGATATCTTCACCGTGGAATCGTTCAAGATTCTGTGCGAGAAGTCGGCGGGAGGCATGCAGACCGAAGCGATCGTGCGCATTCGCGTCGGAGACCGCCAGGTCTACACCGTCGCCGAAGGGAACGGCCCCGTAAACGCGCTGGACAACGCCCTGCGCAAGGCGCTGGTGCAATTCTACCCGGGCATCGCCGACATTCACCTGTCGGACTACAAGGTAAGAGTGCTCGACGAGAAGGACGCGACGGCGGCCAAAGTGCGCGTTCTGATCGAGTCGTCCGACTTCAAGGAGACCTGGAGCACGGTCGGCGTCTCCTCGAACGTGATCGAGGCGAGCTGGGAAGCTCTCGTGGACAGCATCCGCTATGCCCTGCTCGGAATGACGAAGAGCGAGAAGTTCCCCGAAGCGCTGCCGGAATCCGCCGGACTCGTCAATCACTGAACGCAGCGCGATGCCTAATAAAAGAAGCATGCCGGACGGCATGCTTCTTTACTTTTGTCGAGCGCTGGGACCATCGCTTGGCGGATTAAGCCAGAACTTCCTCCAGCATCTTCTCCCATTCCTCGATCGGTTTGGGGCCTTCGATCCGGTGCCGGATGACGCCTTCCCGGTCTACGATGAAGCTGATCGGATACGAGAACACCTTGTAATCGTCCCCGACATCGCCGCTCTTGTCCATGAGAACGGGGAACGTCAGCCCCTTCTCCTTCACGAAGTCCTTCGCTCCGCGCACGGTATCGTACTTGGTCTCGTTGACCGCGTACAAATCCACCTGATCCTTGTACTTCTCGTACAGCTCAATCAAATCCGGCGCTTCCTTGTCGCAAGGGCCGCACCACGACGCCCAGAAGTTGATGATCAGCACCTTGTCTCTTGCGCCCCCTACGGCATAGGAGGTCTTCTCGTCGATCGACGTCAGCTTGAACGCAGGCGCGAGTTCGCCGGGCTTCGGTCCCGCAGCCGGCTGCTCCGCGGCGGCGTTCCCCGGCTTCGTCTCCGCCGGAGCCTCTCCTTTATCCGGCCAATTGAAGGCGACGATGAGCGCGATAACGGCGATCACGGCGCCGAGAATAAGAATGTTGCGTTTCATGGAGCTCCCTCTTTTCCCCCCCGATGATGACCTCTTCATCTTACCGCAATTCGGGCTTCGATTCCAACATTGGCGGAAGGATCGCCGAATGCCCGGACTCGGCGATGGGCACATTACCTCTGTTCCCGCATCCACCGATCAAGGAGGAGCCCATGGCATCGTCACAGTCCAAAGATCAATCCCGTTCGCCGAACAAACTGCGGGTCACCTTCTCGAGCGACATGGCCGATCGTTCCCGTTCCGGCACGGGAGAAGAAGCCAAGGAGAAGCGAACCGCGGGCAAAGGCAAGGTATGGGAATACATCGCGCTGGCGACCGTTCCGCTCGTTCTCGTTCTCGGCAACTCGATGATTGTGCCGATTCTTCCCACGCTCGTTCGCGAGCTGAAGATCACCTCGTTCCAGAGCAGCCTGGTCATTACGCTGTTCTCCGTCACGGCGGGGCTGATTATCCCGATCGCCGGATACTTATCGGACCGGTTCAGCCGCAAGGCGGTCATGATTCCCGCTCTTATCATCTACGGCGGCGCGGGAGTGCTGTCCGGGATGGCGGCGATCTGGCACTCTTACTGGATGCTGCTCGCTTCCCGAGCCCTTCAGGGGATCGGGGCGGCCGGCACGACCCCGATCGCGATGGCGCTTGTCGGCGACCTGTACAAGGACGCGGAGGAGAGCAAGGCGCTCGGCCTGATCGAAGCCTCCAACGGGAGCGGCAAGGTCATCAGCCCGATCCTCGGCTCCCTGCTCGCGCTTATCGTCTGGTACGCCGCCTTCTTCGCGTTCCCGGTGTTCTGCGTGCTCGCCATCGCCGCGATCGTGTTCCTGATCAAGGAGCCGAAGCGGGAAGCCGAGCCGACGCCTCTGAAGGAATACATCGGGAAGATCGGCCGGATCTTCAAGAAGGACGGACGGTGGCTCGTCGTCTCGTTCTGGGCCGGCGCGGCGGCGATGTTCATTCTGTTCGGCGTTTTATTTTTCCTATCCAACATGCTCGAGGATAAGCCGTACAATATTAACGGCGTTCGCAAGGGCTTCGTTCTCGCTATTCCGCTGTTCGGCATGGTGACGACGGCGTACATTACGGGCAGCGTGATTCGGAAAAACGGGGTTCTGATCCGTTGGTTAATGAACATCGGCCTCTTCCTGATGGCCGCCGCGCTGTGCGCCGCGATCTGGCTGAACCAGAACCTGTACGTCTTCATCGGACTCCTCACCGTCAGCAGCATCGGCACCGGCCTGCTTCTGCCGTGTCTGACGACGATGATTACGGGAGTCGTCGAGAAGGCGGAGCGGGGAATGATCACGTCGCTTTACAGCAGCTTGCGGTTCCTGGGCGTGGCGTTCGGGCCTCCCTTGTTCGGCTGGATGCTGGAGAAGTCCCAGCGTACCGTCTTCATCACCGTAACCTGTCTGTCCTTCCTTACGCTGGTGCTCGTGTTCTTCCTCGTCAAGCCGGCCAAGCAGGTCAAGTAGCCCGCTCGGTCGCGGCCGGATTGCCCGGAGCCCGATGTTCGTTCATACTGAAGGAACATCGTCTCTCGGGAGGGATCGGAACCGATGGCGTTCTATCGGGAAGCCTATATGCCTAATCCGCTTCGTACGGAGCTCGTCGCCCAGTGCCGGGCCCGCCTCCCGTACGAAGCTTGCGGCGTTATATACGGGTTAGCGGAAGGCGGACGGATCGAAGCTGCCGGGTTCTCGCTCGTGCGGAACGTCTCCGCCTCTCCCGAGACCTCGTTCCGGTTCGAGGCGGACGATTGGATTCGGGTTTGGTACGACATGCAAAAAAACCAACGAAATCTCGTCGGTTTTTTCCACTCCCACCCGTCCGGATCCTGTCTCCCCAGCCGCGCGGACGGCGAGGGGTGGATCGGTGCGGGCTCTTATTGGATCGTCGATCTGTCGGACGGCTCAGGGCAGCTTCACGCGTATGGCCGAACGGCGGACCGGGGCTGGTACGCGATTCCGCTCGCCGGCTCGCCGCCGGCTAGTGACGGCTGAGATAAGCGTACAGATCCCCCAAGGTACCGACCTGCTTCGCCCGGATCATCTCGAGGAACCGGAACCACAGCTTCGCCGTCATGACCGAATCGTGCAGGGCGTGATGGCGCACCGTGATCTCGATGCCGTAGGTCTCCAGCAATTCGTCCAGTCCGTAGCTCTTCCTCTTCGGCTCCAGCCACTTGGCCACCATCATCGTATCGAGAACCCGATGCGTCAGGTTGACCTTCGACGTCTTCCACAGCGCCGCGTTCAGGAACTGCTTGTCATGGCCGCTGCCGTGCGCGATCAAGACGCGCCGGCCCGCGAAGTCCAGGAAGTCGTGAAGCCCCTGCATCAGATCGGGAGCGTTCTCCGCCATCTCGTTCGTGATGCCCGTCAGTTCGACGATATGTCCCGGCACCTTCCTTCGCGGATTCACCAGCCGATAGAACGGCTCCGCGTCTTCGAGCTCCCCTCCCTTGACCAGCACTCCGCCGATCGACAGAATCTCGTCGCCGTTGTACGGATTGAAGCCCGTCGTCTCCAGGTCGAAGACGACGGCCTCCAATTCGCTTAGCGGCGTCTCCATCGCCGACTCCTTCCGCTGGTCGCGGGACATGGAACGGATAAAAGCCATCTGCTGCGCGTTCGAAGATCCGAGCATCGAAGCGATGGCCGGCGTTATGCCGCCCATCTTGTACAAATGCCACATGCGGCCCATCGGACTCTTGGGCTCCTTCACGAAGTTCACCTCCCGCCGAAGCGGCGTCGCATCTCCCTCTCGACTTGGCGTTGAAGCTTGCGCCCGAGCTTCAGCGCTTTTTTCAGAGGGGCCTTCCATTCGCGTCTCAGCTTGTTCGCCGGGAACTTCCCCGTGCCGACCCACTGCCCGCCTTCGTCCTTGGCGACCGCCATCAATCGCAGCATCAGGAACAAGGAGAACGCCTCGATCGCTTCCCGCGCTTCCTTCTCGGACAGAATGTCCGCCTTCTCCAGCGCCTCGATGCGGGCGATCGTGCTCGTCTCGCGGATTCCCGCCTGCACGGCGAGCAGCCGGAAGACGTTCACCATCGGGATATAGGCGCCGTATTTGATATCGAGCGTTCCGGCCGATTCTCCGTACCGCTCGGTCAGCAGCTGCCCGAACACGCCGATCAGCACCTTGTGCCGGAGCGTGTTCTCCATCATGCGCCGGGCGATAACCGGATGCCCCAGCACGTCCCGATGGAAGCGATTGTTCCATCTCTCCCATAATCCCTCGTCTCCGGCGACTTGCCTTCCGTCCGCGACGATAAGCAGATAGCGGACGTTCTCCCAGCTCGGCTCGTCGAACCAGCCGTCGAGCTTCCGCTCCCATTCGCGGATCGGCAGGCACCATTCCGGATTGGACGCGATGACTCCCCCCTCGCAGGGCGGGTACCCCGTCCCGATCAAATAGTACACGACCGTGTCGGCGAACGTCCGGAAGTAGCTCTCGAACCGCTCCGCCTCTTCGTCGGATGCGGGATCGCCGTAGATGAGACCGCTGTCCTGATCGCTGCTCATCGTCTGCTCGCGACGGCCTCCGCTCCCGAACAGAACATAAGCATATGGCACGGGAGGAGCGCCCAGCCCCAACCGTGCCATCTCGATCTCCGCGAGCTGCAGCGCCCTTCCGATCAGAGCGTCGTGAAGCTCGTTCAGATCGCGGTTCAAGTCCATGACCGGAGAAGAGGAGAGAACCGCCGCCAGGCGATTCTGCTCCTCTTCCCGTATTTGCCTCAATGTGTCCGGATTCCCGGCGCCGCTTATGTCAAGCAACCGCTTCTCCTTCAGGAGATTGAACATGCGGCTTCTTCCCTCCCGTATGGACGCCGGCGACAGTTACGACCGACTGATGTGATGACGATTAGACCGATACGTTGGATTTCTTGAGAGCTTCCGGGTAACCGTAGTTGCCGTGCTCGCTCAAGTCCAGACCGATGATCTCTTGCTCTTCGGTGACGCGCAGACCGATCACTTGCTTGATGATCCAGAGGACGATGAACGATGCCGCGAAGGCGTAAGCGCCGCATACGACGACCGATTCGAACTGGACCCACAGCTGATGGCCGCCGCCGCCGTAGAACAGGCCCTTCTGACCGATGCCGACCTTCTCGACCAGAGCTTGAGTCGCAAATAAACCATTCGCCAGCGTTCCCCATACTCCTGCCGCGCCGTGTACGGACATGGCCGCGATCGGGTCGTCGACTTTGATCTTCTCGAAGAACGCTTGGCTCAGGAACACCAGCACGCCGGCGACGAGACCGATGACGACGGCCGCCCAAGGCTCGACGTACGCGCAAGAAGCGGTGATGGCGACGAGACCGGCCAGGGCGCCGTTCAGCATGACGCCGATGTCGGCTTTGCCCTTCACGAGCCAGGAGATCAGGAGTGCGGCGACCGCGCCGCCGGCGGCGCCGAGCTGGGTCGTGAACGCCACGTAGCCGAAGAAGCCGTCGCCGACCGCTACCGCGGAACCGGCGTTGAAGCCGAACCAGCCTACCCACAGAAGCAGGACGGACAGCGAGGTGAACACTTGGTTATGCCCGAGAATTTCGTTGGCGGAGCCGTCCTTGTTGAACTTGCCGATCCGAGGCTTGAGCAGGATCGTCGCCGCGAAGGCCGCCATGGCGCCCGTCAAGTGAACGACGGTGGATCCGGCGTAGTCCTGGGAGCCGTCTTCCGCGAGCCAGCCGCCGCCCCAGATCCAGTGAGCGATGACAGGATAGATGACGGAACCGAAGATAAGAGTGAAAATCAGGTAGGCGGACAGCTTGGCGCGTTCCGCGAAGCCGCCCCACGCGATCGACAGCGACACGGCCGCGAACGCCAGCTGGAAGACGAAGAAGATCGTCGACGGGTAGTTGTCGGCTTCTCCCGCGGAGATCGCCGGGTTGAAGAAGAAGTCGCCGATGCCGATGAACTTGTTCAGCCCTTCGCCCGCTTCCGTTCCGAACGCGAAGCCGTATCCGACCGCCCAGTATACCAGGGATACGAGACCTACCGTGAAGATCGTCTTGCCCGCGACGTGGCCCGCGTTCTTCATTCTCGTGGAACCGGTCTCCAGCAGGATGAATCCGCCTTGCATCAGGAGGACCAGAATCGCCGCGACCATGATCCACAGGGCGTTAAGTCCCATGTTCAGCATCGAAGCGGATGGACCTTCGCCGTCCGCCGCGAATGCCATCGTCGGGAACGCGAGGAGCAGCGCCCCTCCAGCAAACAAACTCTTCTTGATCACAACCGACCACTCCCTACGTGTAATATTACATAACATTTTAAGAAAGGCTTAGTGCCATTATAGTAAGAAGTTCACGATTTGACAATATAAATTTCTTATTATTTTGTTCCGATTGCACTAGAAATCTAACATTACCTATGACGATATGGCCGAATGTTAAGAAATAGACTGCGTTTTGGAGCGTTTTTAGCTTTTCCGGGTATTTATCCCTACATTAATGTCCGTCCATCGGTTTAGCGAATGTTCATAAATTCGGGGATATGTCACATTAGATTCCATTCGACTTCGGAAGGCGACTCTTCGGACCTGTCCGAACCATCCCGAAAGCATCACGTTTGACTGTATGGTTATGGATTGAGTATATTAACAATAGGATGTCACAAGCTATTGAAAGAAGGTGAGCAAGGTGCGTCAAGGATCGAACGAACCGCCGCGCAACCTGTATCGGATCGGCGAGCTTGCCCGAATATCCGGAATCAGCCCTCGGACGATCGACTATTATACCGGCATGGGCCTGCTCTCCCCCGTCAAGCGATCCGGCGGCAATTACCGGCTGTACGATGATGAAACCTTGGATCGAATTCGCCGTATTGAACAATTGAAGGCGCAGAAATTTACGCTTGAAGAAATCAAAGAGAAGTTCGCGTCGTTGAATCGGGTGAGTCCCGACGAGCAGGTATCCCGGAAGCTGGCCGATCTGCAGAACCATCTCTCCTTGCTGGAGAGGGAAGTGAAGGAGCTCGAGCCCGTGCTGGAACAGCTTAAGCCCCAGCAAGCGAAGAGACTGTTCCGGGCGATTACCCCCCAGACGGCAGCCTGCGTCGAAGCGCTGCTCCTGCTGCTCGGCAAGAGCAACCTGATGTAGAACGCGAATCATCTTTGCAACGGAGGGAATCGTTATGTTTTTTCACCCGATGGACTTTCTGATCATCCTGGCGTTCCTGCTGTCGTTGTGGGCGCAGTTCCGGGTCAGCGGAACGTTCAACAAGTGGTCCGACGTTCCCGCCTCCAGCGGGATGACCGGCTACGAAGCCGCCCGCCGGATGCTCGACCGCAACGGGCTTCACGACGTGCCGATCGAGCCGGTGCCGGGCAAGCTGTCCGACCACTACGACCCGATCCATCGCGTCGTTCGCCTGTCCGAGCCGGTCTATTACGAGAGCTCCATCTCGGCGATCTCGGTCGCCTGCCACGAAGTCGGCCACGCGATCCAGCATAAGGTGCACTACCCGATGCTCGTGCTTCGCCACCGGATGTTCCCGGTCGTCAACATCGCCTCCGGCATCGCGCCGTTCCTTCTCATCGCGGGCTTCTTGTTTGGCGCGATGAACCTGGTCGGCCTCGGCATCATCTTCTTCTCGGCCGCGGTCGCCTTCCAGCTCGTCACGCTGCCGGTCGAGTTCAACGCCAGCTCCCGCGCGCGCAAGGTGATGGTCGCCGAAGGCTTCATCGCGAACCAGGAAGAACGAGGCGTCGCCAAGGTGCTGAACGCCGCCGCTCTCACGTACGTCGCGGCCGCGCTGATCTCGCTGCTCGAACTCGTCAAGTACATCATGATCTTCACGAGCAACCGGGACGATTAACGGAATACGTACGGATAAGCCGCCAGCGTGTCGCTAGCGGCTTTTATTTGGGGTCCACACCCTTTTCCTTCGTTGTTTTATTGCGCACACCTCACACCCTATTGCGGCTGCGTCGTAATGGGCTGAGCAGCGCATTTAGGACTTTTCTCGACTCAGTAATTCACTGGCCGTTTGCCCCCTCCCGCCTCCTTCTGCCTTCTCTCCACTCATGTAGCACAACTTTATTTACCAACTATGATTTATGTCCTCAATTATCCGTCCAAACAGCGCACAGAGTGCACGACTTTGCTCCACTTCCGATTCCTGTCATCCAGTTACTCTCCTGTGACTCCAACGCCGCTCTCCTGGCCATGTGAGAAATCCAGTTACTCTCTTGCGACCTTATCGCCACTTTCCCAATCATGTGAGGAATCCAGTTACTCTCTTACGACCTTACCGCCACTTTCCCAATCATGTGCGGAATCCAGTTACTCTCTTGCGCCCCCATCGCCGCTTCCACAGTTAAGTGCGGACTTCAGTTGCGACTTGGATGGGAACGAGCAAATGTAACGCAGTGGCTGAGTCAGTTCGGCGGAAAAGCGTGAGAACGATCAAATGCAACTTAGTGGCTGAGATAAGCCTCATCATGTCGAGACCAATGCCTCGCAGACGATAAGAAAAACGCCTGACGG
>NZ_JACJVR010000142.1 GCF_014212175.1 Cohnella xylanilytica
TAAGAAAAACGCCTGACGGCGTCCTTTGAGTTCGAGCGTATACCTTTATGCGAGCATAAACGCCAGGCACGGGATATTCCCGTGCCTTATCTCTTTACATCACTTATTTTGTACTCATATCCATGTACTCCAATGTAATGCTCCGGATACATCGCTCCTCCACATTCTTCACAAGTAAATTGTGGCGGTACCGTCGGATCTCCATCGTCCATCGCATCTAAATTTCTTACTACATGCAGCGGGATGGCTTCTGTTTCGTTACACTGCAGACAGATGTACATCGCGTTCTCTGTGTTTTGTATTCCCTTGCCGGGCTTCTTCTTTTTCTTTATTATTTTTCGCTTCTTTGATACCGGTGACATCGTTTATCATCCTCTCCAAGCACGCTTTGCTTTGGGCGCATCGGGCATACTTTACCTTTAAGACCCCTTCGTCAAGACACACTTCGCCCTTGTATTCATAATAACTTTCACATTTGGGACAGCATGGCGGCTTCCCTGTTTGCTCTCTAATCCTCTCACTCCATGTCCTTCGTTTCAACATCTGTTTGGCTTTCACAATCCACTTTCGCGCTTCCTTCTGCCATAGACTTACCAACTTCTTGCATAGCGCTTTAATCCGACGCGAATAAACGCCATAATATCGGATGGTCTTAAAGTTTTCATCCGGTATATGTCGAATCAGTCTTGCAATGAATTCCTCTACGGAGATGGCCTCTGTCTTCTCTTTACCGTCAGTCTTGTCCCGGTAACGGAATGTTACCGTCTTGCCGTCGTACTCCTCAATTCGACTTACCGCAATCGCCGGCCGCCTGATGTACCTCCCTATATACCCTAATTGCTGCTTCACGTTCCCTTTCTGCTTTGGTGCATACACATAGAAGCCTTCTCCATTTTCCGAGTAGGCACTTTGCAAGCGTTGTTGAACCTGCCTTTTCTCCTGGTCGTTCAGCTTTCGACGAATCAGTTTTAACACGACAGTCTGCCATTGTTTTCGTAACATCTCAAACGGAATGAAGTCATAGGTCTTCCATTCCCCATTTTGCTTCATCCCGCCCATGGTCACCAACATATGTACATGAGGGTTGAAATTGATCCTCGCACCAAACGTATGAAGGCCGGCTATAACTCCAGGGGTTATCTTATGCCTCTTCTCAAAGTATTCTTTTACGACTCGGGCAGCTTCGTCCATGAATTCCTTGAGCAGTTTGTCTCGGTGCATCAAGAACACTTCGCGCAGACCTTCATCAACAGTAAACACGACGTGCCGGTGATTGACCTGGAATACGTCTTGTTCAAGCAGCCGCGCCCACTCTTCCGTCTCCCCGCATGAGCAGGTTGTACAGAATCTTCCCTTGCAACGATACGGCACTAACCGAAGGTCATGGCAACCTTCACAGACAAAGAGCTTGAATCCATTCTTTGGATCTCCACATTGACGGAATTTCTCAATTTCTTTTAGGACATTGGGACGAATTTTGTCTCGATGCTTCGTTACAAACTTGTCCCAATGACGATGCTCGTCAAAAAATATCCGCTTCAGAACATTGATCTCCATACCATAACCTTACCAAGAATAAATACGAAGTGGAACACGTTCTCCACCTCGGAAATTTATAAA
>NZ_JACJVR010000143.1 GCF_014212175.1 Cohnella xylanilytica
GGACGAGCCCGCCGCCAGCTGGGCGGCCGCCGCCGCGGCGGCGCGCCGTTCCGCTCCTTCGGAGACGGCCCGGGCGACCGCGGAAGGGCTTGTCCCCGGCACGCGGCCGCCGGGACGTTCCTTCAGCGGCCAGCGAAGCAGCAGGCCGCTCGGATGAGCCGCCGCGGCCGCCGCGGCCTGGGCGGCTATCGAATCTTCCGGCTCGCCCTCCGCTCCCTGGGCGTCGCCGCCCGCTCCCGCGGCGCCCTCGGGCAGCGTCTTCGGATCGGCCTTCTCCAGCACGAAGTACGCGCAGCCGAAGTTGCAATATTCGTTGATGTAGTCGACCAAGCTCGTGATGACCGATTCCTTCGGCGCCTTCGGCTGCGGATCGCGGAAAAATCCGCGCAGCCGAAGCTGGTTGTAGCCCCAATCCCCGACGATGTAGTCGTAGCGTTCCAGCACTTCGCTGAACCGTTCGCGAAACGCTTCGGGGTTCCAACCGTTCTTATGGTCGTGCACGAGCGTGTATGCATTGCCGCCTGCCATGTAGATCACGAATGGTTCTCCTCCCGAACGCTCGCTATGACGAATGCCGTCCCCTCGTCCCTAAGGGCGGGGAACGGCGCGATAAGATGTGTTCCTGCTATTGCCGCATCGCCCGCGATCTTCATCGGGCCGCGTTCGCGGCCGCCGACTGCACCTGCTCGTGGGCGTGGTACGAGCTGCGGACGAGCGGGGCCGATTCCACGTGGGAGAAGCCCTTCGTCAGCCCGTCCTTCTTCAGCTGCGCGAACTCGTCCGGATGGACGTAACGCGCGATCTTGATATGCGACTTGGACGGCTGCAGATACTGGCCGAGGGTCAGAATGTTGCAGTCCACCTCGCGCAGATCGTCCATCGTCCGATGGATCTCTTCCAGCGTCTCGCCGAGGCCGAGCATGATGCTCGACTTCGTCGGAATGTCCGGAGCCATCTCCTTGGCCCGGCGCAGCAGCTCCATCGTGCGGCGGTACTTCGCCTTCGCCCGGACGCGGTCGGACAGCCGCTCGACCGTCTCCACGTTGTGGTTCAGAATGTCCGGCTTGGCGTCCATGACGACCTTCAGCGCGTCCCAGTTGCCCATGAAGTCCGGGATGAGCACTTCGACGCTGCACAGCGGCAGCTTCGCGCGGATCGCCTTGATGGTCGCCGCGAAGATCGAAGCCCCTCCGTCCTTCAGGTCGTCCCGCGCGACCGAAGTGACGACGCAGTGGCGCAGGTTCATCTGCACCGCCGCCTCCGCGACTCTCTCCGGCTCCTGCAGGTCCAGCTCCGTCGGCAGCCCGGTCTTCACCGCGCAGAACCGGCAAGCCCGCGTGCAGATATCTCCCAGAATCATAAATGTAGCCGTGCGGTTCGCCCAGCATTCGTATATGTTCGGACAGCGCGCTTCTTCGCAGACGGTATGAAGGGTCTTGGACCTCATCATATCCTTGATCTCCCGGTAGTTGTCCCCCGTCGTCAGCTTGATGCGCAGCCAGTCCGGCTTCTTCGGCTTCGCGTCTGTCGTCATCGCATTCCCCCGCTTTCTGTCCCCTTATTATAGCAGGTTTCACATAAAAACCAATGATCTGCAAACCCTACCCCCATATGCGCACAAGGAGGGGTGTCCGTGTTAAGGCTACGTTCAAGCAGGCCGGCCGCCGGCCTCCCGGGACACCGGGCGAGCGGCCCGGAGGCGGTTCGGCCCGGCATCCTCAGGCGGCTTCTCCCCGGCTCGCGGAGAAAGCCGGTCCGGCGGCAACCGAGGGTATGGACCGCCGCCGCTGCCGTCGCCCTCGTCCTCGCCGTCGCCCTCGCCGCGGGGGCCTTGCCGGCAGCCGGAGCGGCGCAGGCCGCGCCCGCCGCCGCCAAGGAGGACTCGCAGCAGCGCAAGCTGCGCGAGATGTGCGACCGCGTCGGGGTCATGACCGGGCTTCCCTGGCAGTCGGTGGCCGCGCTGGAGCGCTACGAGAGGACGCTGTCCAGAGCCCATCCGAAGTCCCGCCCGCTGCCCCCGAACGCTCTCGTCGGCGTCTTCGTCGGCCCCGAGCGCTGGAGCGGCCCTCTGAATCCCGATCCGGAGGACAAGAGCCCGGTCTCGATCCGCGCGTTCGGAGGAATCGGCCGGGACGGCTCGGGAGACGGCGTCGCCGACCGGAACGACGACCTCGACCGGCTCTACTCGGTAGCCCATCAGGTCCGGCGGAAGGGGACTTCCCCGGACGACTTCGCCATCGGGCTGTGGGAGTATTATCAGAACACCCGCGCCGTCCAACGGGTGCTGCAATTCGCCAAGATCTACAGGACGTTCGGGAAGCTGGACTTGTCCCGCCACGTGTTCCCCTTGCCCGTCGGAACCGTCTATTCGTACCGCAGCACTTGGGGCAACAGCCGGGACTGGGGAGGAACCCGCATTCACGAGGGAACCGATATTTTCGCCAACTACGGCGTCCCCGTCCGCAGCACCTCTTACGGCATCGTGGAGGTCAAAGGCTGGAACCCGTACGGAGGCTGGCGGATCGGCATCCGCGACCTCGACAACCTGTACCACTACTACGCGCACTTGTCCGGCTACGAGAAAAGCCTGAAGCCGTCCGACGTCGTCCGTCCCGGCCAAATCATCGGCTGGGTCGGCAGCTCCGGCTACGGCCGCCCGGGCACGCAGGGCAAGTTCCCGCCGCATCTCCACTACGGGGTGTACCGGGACCGCGGGCTCGTCGAGTGGGCGTTCGATCCGTACCCGATGCTGCGCAAATGGGAAAAAGCGGAGCTCAAGGCGCTCCGCGTGCACAAGGAATAAAACCTCTGTCCGCTCGCGACGATCCGCTCTCGACGATCTGCTCGCGACTACCCGTTCGACGGCGCAACCATCCGCTCGATCTCATCCCGGGTCGGGATCGACGCTTGCGCCCCCTTGCGGGTGACCGCGATCGCCGAGGCCGCCGATGCGAACCGCAGCGCGTCCGCCGTCTTCATCCCGCCCGCTTCGGCGGTCACAAGCGCGCCGATGAACGTGTCGCCGGCCGCCGTCGTGTCGACGGGCCGCACCGGGAACGCCGGCGTGCGGATGCCGCCGCCGTCCGGCCCGAGGTAGTACGAGCCTTGAGCGCCCAAGGTGACGAGCACGCTGCCCGCTCCCCGGCCGAGCAGCTCCTTCGCCGCCTTCTCGGCGCCTTCCAGGCCGTCGACCGGAACGCCGCTAAGCCCTTCCGCTTCCGTCTCGTTGACGACGAGCAGGTCGATGAGCGGGTAAGCCTCTTGCGGGATCGGCTTCACCGGCGCCGGATTGTACACGACCTTCGCGCGTCCCGTCCGGCAGATCTCCATCGCCCGCAGGTTCGTCTCCCACGGAATCTCGTTCTGCAGAATGACCGCGTCCGCTTCGGCCAGCTTCTCCGCGGGGAGATCCTCCGGACGAAGCCGGCCGTTGCTGCCTTCGGACAGAATGATCTGGTTCTCCCCCGCGTCCGAGACGGTGATGAAGGCGAGCCCCGACGTTCCCGGCTTGCGCAGAACGCCGCTAACGTCCACTCCCCTGTCCCGAAGCGAAGCGAGCAGAGGCTCCGCGAACGAATCCTCCCCGACCGCGCCGATCATGGCGACGTTCCCTCCGGCCAGCGAGGCGGCGACCGCCTGGTTCGCCCCTTTGCCGCCCGGCAAATATTCCGTTCCGCGTCCGTGGATCGTCTCCCCCGGCAACGGGAATTCCGCGACGTGGTTGACCAAGTCCATGTTGATGCTTCCTACCGCTACGATTCGACTCATCGCTACCGCCTCTTTTCCCCATCCGAATGTTCGTTATTATCATCTCCCCGAACCCGGGAATTGGCAAGCCGTCCCCCGCAAAAAAAGAAAGCCCTCTCCCGAACGTAAAGGTTCGGAAGAGCGCCTTCGGCCTCGTCTAGCGGACCATCCAGCCGCCGTCCACGCAGAGCACGTGCCCGCTCATGTAGTCGGATGCGGCGGAGGCGAGGAACACCGCGGGCCCGACCAGATCCTTGTCGGCTCCCCAGCGTCCCGCGGGGATCCGCTCGAGAATTTGGCGGCTGCGGTTCGGATCGTTGCGCAGCGCTTCGGTGTTGTCGGTGCTCATGTAGCCGGGAGCGATGGCGTTCACCTGGATGCCCTTCGGCGCCCATTCGTTCGCGAGCGCCTTCGTCAGTCCCGCCACCGCGTGCTTGCTCGCCGTGTAGCCGGGAACGTTGATGCCTCCCTGGAAGGAGAGCATCGAGGCGATGTTGATGATTTTCCCCGAACCCTGCTCGATCATCTTCCGTCCGGCCAGCTGGCTGAGCACGAACACCGAGTTCAGGTTGACGTCGATGACTTCCTGCCAGTCTTCGTACGAGTGCTCCGCCGCCGGCGTGCGGCGAATGATGCCCGCGTTGTTGACCAGAATGTCCAGACGTCCGAACGCTTCGAACGTGCCGTCCACCAGCCCCGCCAGCTTCGAACGGTCGCCCACGTCCGCCTGCAGGATAGTGGCCTTGCGGCCCAGCGCTTCGATGGCTCGCTTCGTCTCGTCCGCCGGCGTGCGGTTCGTCACCAGCGCCACGTCGGCGCCGGCCTCCGCCAGTCCGACCGCGATCGCCTGTCCCAATCCGCGTCCCGCTCCCGTCACGAGCGCGGTCTTGCCCGTCAAATCAAAGAGCTCTCTCAAGGGTCGCCCTTCCTCCTTCATATCGCCGGACCGCATCGTCAGTCAGTCCCGCGTCCGTTATCAGCACGTCGACCTCGTCCAGGGAGGCGAAGGTGAGCAGAGCCGCGCGGTCGAACTTCGTATGGTCGGCCACGCAGTAGATCTCCCTGGCGTTCGTCATGTAGGCCTTCTTCAGATCGATCAATTCTCCCGTGAACACGGTCAGTCCGTACTTCTCGTGGATGCCCGTGGCGGTGAGGAACAGCTTCTGCACGTTCAGCCGGTTCAGCCAATCGAGCGCCTCGTTGCCGATCAGCACGTTGCGCTGGCGGTAGCCGCCGGGCACGACGAGGCGGATCCGGTCCTTGCCGATCAGCTCCTGCATGATGAGCAGGTCGTTCGTCAGCACGGTCAGCGGCTCGTTGGGCAGCCGCTTCGCGATCTCCAGCGTCGTGCTGCCGGCATCGAGCGCGATGACGTCGTTCGGCTGAATGTAGCGCAGCGCATGCCGGGCGATCGCTTCCTTTTCCGACAGGTGCTTCGTGTTCGGGATCTGCAAAGGCAGCATCGGCTCGGCTTCCTCCGCGCTGGCGACCGCCCCTCCGTGCGTGCGTCGGAGCAGCCCCTTCTCCTCCAGCTTCTCCAGGTCCTCCCGGATCGTCTTCGGGGTGACCCCGAACCGTTCGCTCAGCTCGGAGACCTGGACGGCCCCCTCGGCGAGCAATCGTTCCAATATGATCTGGTGTCGCGCGGCGGCTAGCATGAGTCGATCTTCCTCTCCCGTATGCGTGTTGCGGTTAGCTCCGTCTTCTTACTTTAATGCAGCCGGCGGGACGAGGTCCATATCCTTGAACGTATAGTTCTCCCCGGCCATCGACCAGATGAACGTATAATTGCTCGTGCCGACGCCCGAATGGATCGACCACGGCGGCGAGAGAATCGCTTGCTCGTTCGCGACGACGAGGTGGCGGGTCTCCTCCGGCTGGCCCATCATATGGAACACGCGCGCGTCCTCGTTCAGGTCGAAGTAGAGGTACGCCTCCATGCGGCGGTCGTGCACGTGGGAAGGCATCGTGTTCCAGACGCTGCCCGGCTTCAGCACCGTGATGCCCATCATGAGCTGGCAGGAGTTGATGCCGCCTTCGTGGATGACCTGGTTCAGCTCGCGCTCGTTGGACGTCAGCTGGGAGCCGAGATATTGCGTGTTCGCTTCCTGGATCGGCACCTTGCGGGTCGGGTACGTCGCGTGCGCGAGCGCCGAGCAGAAGTACAGCTTCGCCGGGACGCTCGGGTCCTTGCTCTCCAGCGTCAGGCTGCGGACGCCGCGGCCGACGTAGAGCGTGTCCAGCTTCTGCAGCTCGTAGCGCTCGCCATCCGCCGTGACGACCGCGTCGCCGGCGATGTTGACGAAGCCGATCTCGCGGCGCTCCAGGAAGTACTCGGTGCGGAGCGCGTCCGGCGCTTCGATCTGAAGCGCTTCCTTGACGGGCTGTGCGCCGCCGACGATCATCCGGTCCTCGTGGGTGTACACCATGTGGACTTGGCCGGCTTCGAACAGCTTCTCGATCAGGAAGTGCTTCCTCAGCTGGGCGGTATCGTAATTTTTCGCGTCGGACGGGTGCACGGAATGACGGATCTCCATAACGGGGTTGCCTCCTCGTATGTTTATGTTCGACTCCAATTATATCACACCTATTCGAACTTTTTCGAACGTTTTTTTGGGGCGAAAAAAAGGCAGATCGGAATCGGAATTCGACCGGTTCCGGATCTGCCTTTACCCTGTTCGTTATTGGCCCAGCATCGGATCGCCCAGGATGCTCTGGTCCCCTTGAATATAAATGTGCAACGTTTTGGCGTCCTTCACGCCGAGCTCGAGCTCGGTGACGCTTCCGTCCTTCACTTTCTGCTCTTTCACGACCACTTGGTTCTCGTCCGTGATTTTGATCGTCAGATCCTCGTCCGTAAGCGAGTCGGCCGCGTAGAATTTCGCTTTGAACTTGTCGTATTCGAAATTCGAGTTCACCTGCAGGTTGACGGAACGGTACCCGCCGGTCACGTAGCCGAAATCGAAAACGGCGCCGTCCGCGGTCTTGAGTTCGTCCGGCGTCCTCGAGGCGAGCCGGTACGTCTTGTCTCCGTTGTAGGTGAACTCGGGCGAAGCTTTGATGTAATGGATTTCGGCTGCGGCAATGTCCCCTTCGACTTCCCCCAAATACGCGGTTTGCGTGTTCCCGTCCCAGGTCACCTTCACCCCGGCGGCTTCGGCGACCGCCCGCATCGGCAAATAAGTCGCTCCTCTGTAGGTGATCGGCACGAGCTTCGTGCCGCTGCCCGGCTCCACGGGTTCGAACCGTTTGCCGTTCAACATCACCTTGATTCCCGTATTGAGATACGCCTTCACTTCCGTCAAATTCCCGGCTCCGACCACGTTCATCGTCAGGCTGAAAAACAGCGCGACGCCCAGCACGCCCGTGACGAGTCCTCTCCGACCGCCCGGCTTTCCCATTCCGCATCCTCCCCTTCCCGGCTTCCCAACCATCATAAAATCGGAGCCGCCGGATCGAACAGTTACGGACTGTCATCGTTTTTGTCACATCGCCATTTGCGATTCGGGCGCCAAGCATGAACCTTTGACTGACGCGACCGCATCCGCCATGACAAATTCGGTGACAGCCGCTCACTATCCGCTCCTGCGCCCCCCGCCTAAAATGGGGGGTATTCAAACGAAAGGAGCTGGAAAGATGTCCTTGTTCTCCCCCCGCCAGAGGATCCGGATCCGCATGGCCCTCCTGGCCCTCCTGGCCCTCTGCATCGGCTTGACCGGAACGTTCCCGCCACTGGGGGCCGCTTCCGCATCCGCGGCCTCTCCCTCGCTAGAGTCGCAATCCCAGGTCCCGACGGAGACCCCTCCTCCGCAGGAAACGCAAGGCGCGGCCGAGCTGGCGGGCGCGAGCGCGCTCGCCGCCCCGGTCATTGACGCGCTGCCGCCATTCACGAACGAGAGCAGCGTCGTCATCAAAGGCCAGGCGCCGCCCAGCGCCTCCGTGACGGTGAGCTATACCTACAATAGCGAGCCTCCGGTCGCTCTGGAGCCCGTCGCCGCCGATGCCGAAGGCCGCTTCCGAACTTCGCTGTCGACGAATAGGGACGGTCGTTATACCGTGACCGCCGTCGCGGCGTTGAACGGCGAAACCAGCAATCCGTCCGAGCCTGTACCCTTCACGGCCGACGACACTCCGACGGGGGGGATCCGGAATTACGGCTGGGAGTTGCTCGCCAACAACCGGGTCCTGCTTCATTGGGAGCCTCCGACCGTAATAGACGAGAATGGCAACGAAGTTCCGGATCCGACCATCGACCGATACTTGATTTACGACTCGAACGGCACGGAACTCGCCAAAACGACGAATACGGAATACGTGTTCTCCAGCCCGGATCCGGGGAGCCGGGTCTACATCTTCGAGATCCGCGTCCTCGATCTGGCGGGCAATCAAACGGACGGCCAGAAAATTTACGCCGGCACCTCCCCGCCTAGCGAAACGCTGCTCACGGAATTGACCGCAATAGACGTCGACAAGGGCGAGATCGCGATGAGCGGCGACGGCTCGACGATCGCGTATATCGATACCGAACGCGTGGCTCCGAAGATCGATGCCCAGACCGGGCTTGTTGAGCCGCTCGGCTCCGAACGCCCGGACGATAACGCCAACCTGTATCTGATCGACACGAAGACGAAAATGAAAACGCTGATCAGCGTAACCCAAGACGGAGCGCCGCTGAACGGGAAAATCAAGGCTCCCGCCATCAGCCGCGACGGCGGCATCATCGCGTTCACGTCCAAAGCGATAAATTTAATTCCCGGAACCGATCCGCCGCTTACTCTTGGCATCGACCGCGTCTATCTCTACAACCGGGCAGCGCAATCGATCGAGCTCATCTCGGATCCCAACCTGGAAGCAGGCGAAGCATCCGTCAGCGGGAACGGAGACCTCATCGTTTACCGCCGTTCCGACGGTATCTTCCTCTACGACCGAACTTCCAAAACGACCAGACGGGTCAGCCAAACGACGGACGGTCAGGCGGAAGACGGGCAAAGCGGGAATCCCGCCATCAGCGCCGACGGATCCGCCGTGGTTTTTCTCACCACTTCATCCAACCTGAAGGTGGAAGGCGGCTACGAAAAACCTTCGGCCTCCAACGGCTTGATCCTTTACGACGTACAACGGGATCAATTAACCCAAGCGTACTTTCACGAATTGCCCAGCTTCTCTCCGAGCCTTAACGCGGATGGACGTTACATCGTCTACCCTCGCGTGACCGACGACGATATTCAAGAGCTTTTCCTCATCGATACGGATAGCGGTACGGACACCGAGCTCTATGCCGACGTGCCCGACGAAAGCAAGGCGAACCGCGAACATCTCAAGGCAGAGATCAGCGCCGACGGAAAGTACGTGCTCTCCGACGTGTTCGACTTCGACCCGGACGTACCGGACCTATTCTACGTCATTGAACGGTTTAACCGCGAGACGGGGGCGCTCGAGACCGTCGGCAATCCCGCGGTCCCTTTTCAAGGCTACGGCGAGATGGACGATCAAGCCAATCGAGTCGCTTATATCCGCGACAGATCCGCCCTCTTCACGATGTGTTTCGAGGATTGCGGGTCAAACGAGCCCGACGATCTGATCGTTTCCGCCAAATGGTCCGTTTCGCCCAACGATTCGGTCCAGGGCCAGATCAAACCGGGAAGCGTGTTGACGATCCAAGCTTACGGAACGACAGGCCAATCGGTGAAGGCCGCCGTGAACTACCGTCAATTCCCCGCCGGCGATCCGGATAACGTGCAATCGAAGGATACGACCGTGGATCTGGCGGAAAGCCCTTCTTCTCCCGGCACCTATACGGGCTTCTTCGCCGTGGACGAAGGCGTAACGGAAATTCTCTCCATTACCGCGAAGCTCGCGGACGGAAGCAGCCCGCGTCCGGCCGGACAGCTTCCGGTCCAGGTGGCCGGAATCGTCTCCATCGACGTGGATTTGACGGGGGCGGAATGGCTGGCCGGGACCCACTTCTACTTGTCCGGCACGAGCGCCGATCCGATCCGTCAAGCCCTGGAGCCGGGGAAAGGCCGCTACGAGCTCTATTGGCCGACCTTCTCGGATCTGTCCGTCGCGATCCGCAGCGCGGACGACCAACCCGCGTTAGCCGAACAGACCGGATTGACCGTGCGAAGCGCACGCGCGACCGCCGTTACGCTAACGCCCGCGTTTCCCGCTTCCTTGAAGGTCGTGGCGACGGCGACGGACACCGGACAACCGGTCGCCGGCGCGAAGGTTACGTTTAAGGAACAGGGAAGCGGCCGAATCGTCGCGGAAGCGGATACCGACACGCGCGGAGAAGCCGATCTTCCGAACCTGTCCGCCGGCGGCAAGTTCGCGGTGACCGTGAAGGCGCCCGCCGGTTATCTGCAGCCCGCGGATCAGAACGTCACGCTGAAGCTGGGCGCCAACACCCTGTCTTTCCCGCTCGCGAAAATTTCAAGCGGCATGAACGAAGCTTCGATGAGTTTCCCCAAACAGGCCGGCAACGGCTCGTTCTTGCGGCCGGTCATCGGCAGCGAGGCCACCGTGAATGCGAAAGCCCCGGCCGGATTAAGCGTGAACGCCAAGGTCCGCTATCGGAAGTGGACGGACGGCAGCGAACCGGTGCCGGATGAGAAAATCGTCCAATTAACCGAGTCGGCCGAAAATCCCGGCAGCTACTCCGGCCCGTTCCTCATCGCCGAAGGGACGGCCCGCATCGACAGCCTGCAATTGCAGATCGACGGCATCTGGATCGATCAAACGTTCCAGGTCGAGAAGCCGGTCGCCAGCCGTCTCCGGCTGAAATTCGACATCCCGGAATCCTGGTCGGCTACGCTCCGGCAGGCGGTCATCAATGTCGGCTACCATAACCCGAACTACGGCATCCATTACTACGACTTTACCCGTATCGAATCGGACGCTTTGGCGCAAGAGGTCGACGTGCCGTTCGACAAGTCGGAGTTCCATATCTTCATCAAGCCCGCCGACGATCGAATGCAGCCCATCGAATTCAAGGCCGCGTCGCCGGATGCGGGGAAAACGCTGGAGGTCGATATCGCGCCGAAATACCGGATCAGCCTGAGCGGGACGGTCAAGGACGAGAACGGTTCGCCGCTCGAAGCCGCCTATTCGCTCATGATTCCGACCGGAAAGCCGGTTGCGAACGGAACCGCGAACGGCTCTTTCTCCTTGGCGTTCGACTCGCCTCCGAGCGAACAATACGTGCTCAAAATCGCGCCCACGAATCCGGCATATGAGGTTTGGACGGGGGTCGTCACGGCAGACGGGTTCGCCAAAACCGCGGAAGCCGTCCTGCCGCTCAAGCCTGCGGGCAATCTGCGCGGTTCCGTTACCGGTACGGACGGCAAACCCGCCGCCGGCGTTCTCGTAACGGCGACTCTCGTGCAAGAAGGCATCAGCAAAACCTATACCGCGAAAACGGAGGCGAACGGCGCCTATTCGTTAAAGCTCCCGTCCGGCAGCGTCGAAGTCCGGGCGTCGGGGAACGCGCAGACCGGATATCTGTCTCCGGCGCATACGGTCAAAATCCAGGAGAACGGCGACCATCGGTTGGATCTCAAGCTGATGAACGACGCCCGGATCGACTTCAAGCTGTATACGAAGGAGCCCGGCGGCGCCTGGCAAGGACCGGTCGACATCGACGGGACGACGTTCTACCACCTGCACTTCAGCTCCTCCCGCGAAGTGATCGAATTGGGACCGCCATTCCGCGTGAGGGCGGTGACGGGCGACGAAGTGCGGATTTGCGTGGACGGCCGGGAAGCGAAGCTCCCGACCGCTTGCCAGCAAGCGACGATCGGGCCGGATAATAAGGCGTCGATGGAGATGCGGTTGGAAAATACGGGAGCCAGCGCGGAATTCATCGTGCTGAACCCGGACGGCTCCCAGTCGTACATCGTCTCCGCGAAAGCATACGGTTTGAATGGCGGCGGGACTTCTTCCTACTACGGCTTTCACGACAACGACGGCCGCAAGGACCTGATCGAG
This sequence comes from Cohnella xylanilytica, assembly GCF_014212175.1. GTDB lineage: Bacteria > Bacillota > Bacilli > Paenibacillales > Paenibacillaceae > Cohnella > Cohnella xylanilytica. Next base: position 11,734 of record NZ_JACJVR010000143.1, read on the forward strand.
CTCTATACGCCCGGTAACTACCGGATGGAGGTCACGGGCGGCGCCGGGTTGTCCTCCGTCGTCGAGTTCACGGTCGCGGCGGGACAGAAGCTCGATCTCGGCCAAATCCGCCTTCAAGCTCCGGGCAAATTCGGCAATCAATACGGCAACGGGCTCTCCGCTTCCGTCGATACGGCGGCGCAGGGCAGCCGCATCTCGCTTCGCGCGAGTTACTCGAATGTCGGCAGTCCGAACGGGCCGGCGACGGATGCCAGTCTCATTCTCGAGCTGCCGCCTCAGACCGACGCCATCCCCGGTACGCTGGTCGTGAACGGCAAGGCCGCAGAAGCGGCCGTCTCCGGCCGCACGTTAACCGTGCCGCTGGGGAATATCGCGCTCTACGACAAGGGGAGCATCCAACTCCAATTGAAGGTGAAGGGCGACGCCGCGGTGTCCAATGTGCTGTTCGCCGCCCGCATTCGCTACTCGGACGGCACTCAAGTCCGCGAGGAATCGCTCGGGACGGCCTCCGTCCAGTTGTTCGCGGTGACGATGAGAGCCCCCGAGAAAGTGCTCAGCCGGCTTATTGAACTGAACGGCAATGCTCCTGCCGGAGAACAAGTGACCGTCTACGACGGCGATCAGGTCATCGGCCGCGCAGCCGTCACGCCTTCCGGGACATGGAGCCTGTCGGCCGAGCTGGCCGACACGGGCTGGACGAAGCACCGGCTGCGCACGGAGACGACGTTCCGGGAATCCCGGCTTCCCGGCCAGTCGGCGACCGTTCAATACGTGCCGGACGATCCCGGCCTGGAAGAAGTGACGATGCGCCAAGCCGACGGCCGCGTCCAATCGTTCAAGCCGGAGAACGGCATCGCCGTATTCCCGTTCGTCGTCATCCCGGGACAGCCTTTCATCTACACGCTTAAGTTCCGGGATCCGAGCCGCATCTACGACGTGAGAATCGGAATGGGCGGCGCTTCCGCAGACGTGAAACCGACGGACGGCAAATTTGCCGCGACGATCCCGTATCATCAAAGTCTCGGTCCCATCTCGGTCGATTATCGGGTCAAGGAAAAGCCGGCCGGCGGAAATCCCGACCCTCGCCTGCCGGAAGCCGGCGTCCGGAATCAAATGCCCTTCGCGGTCCGTTACTTCAAGGAGGGCTACGTCGTCAAGCCGGGCGGGAAAACCCCGGACGGGAAAACCGTTCCCCCGAACACCGTGCAAGGCCGGATTCAGCTCAGGGACGGCGTTTGGGCCAACTTCCTGATCAGCGACGCGGAAGCGCAGGGATATAAGCCGACCGAAGCGGATAAACAGCGGGCGCGAGAAACGGGCATTCCGGTTTACGGCTTGGAATTGGAGCATTCCGAGAGCAGCAATCTCGCCGTGATGAACATACGCGGCTTCGCTCCGAAAGACCCGCCCGAGGAGGACGAATTCCTGCAGCTGGCGATGCAGATCGCCTTGGAGTGGGAACCGGCCGCCGGCGACGATGACGACAGCTGGATCGCCAGCCTGTTCGGGGAAGAACCGTTCGGCCTGGAATGGGTAGGGCGCGCGCTCGAGGCGGCCCGCGAACTTTGCGACCCCGCGGCCCGGAAATCCCTCACGGCGGCGGTGGAGGACCTGCTGTTCGAAATGTATTTCCACGAGGCTTACAAGGATATTCTCCAAATGGCGGGCGTTTACGCGACCGGCGATTGGGTCGGAATCGGCGATTGGCAGTCTTTCTTCCTGGCAGGCTCCCAATTCGACGCCATTGCTTCGAAGAAACTGAAAGAGCTGGAAGACGAAATCCGGAAATTCGGTTGCAGCAAGTGGAAGCCTTGGGGTGTCGTCGCGTATCCGAAATACATTTGGGATCCGAGCGGATACGTGTACGAAGGATACAAGGAGAACAAGGTGGAAGGCGTCACGGCGACCGCGCTGACCCAAGACCCCGAGACGAAGGCGTGGAACGTCTGGGATGCCGATTGGTACGGCCAGAAGAACCCGCAGCTCACGGACCCTGGCGGCCGATACGGCTGGGACGTGCCGGAGGGCAAGTGGCAAGTCCGCTATGAGAAACAAGGGTATGAGACCGCGTTCAGCGATGAACTTGGCGTTCCCCCGCCTCAATTGGACGTCAACGTTCCGGTCGTCTCCTACCTGCCTCCGGAAGTCGTCTACGTCCGCGCGCAGCCGGGAGGCAGCCAGGTGGAGGTCGGATTCAACCGGCCGATTCTGGGCGAGTCCTTGCGGAACGATTCCATCGCCGTGACGGATGCGGGCGGTACGGAAGCGCCAGGCAACGTACAGTTGAAGGACCCCCGGCAAACGGGGCAAGACGGCAAGGCTCTGTCCAAGGTTCTCGTCTTCAGGCCCGACGTCAAGCTAACCGCCGGGCAGACGTACACGCTGAAGGTGAAGGCTAATGGAATTTCCAGCTACGCCGGCGTTCCGCTCGCATCGGACTATACCGCGAGCGTCGCCGTGGAAGCGGAAGACCGGACGCCGCCGGCCGACGTGACGGAGCTGACGGGCGGCATCGCGGGCGGGACGGCTGCTCTGACCTGGAAAGCGCCCGCCGATCGGGACTACCGATTCGCCAGAGTCCGCTGGAAGGAGGCTGGAGAGACAGGAGAAGGCCATTCGGTCGACGCGGGCGAAGGGCAATCCTGGATCGAGATCGCCGGCCTGGATCGGGCCAAGGAATACCAATTCGTCGTGAAGGCGGTCGACGAAGCCGGCAACGAATCATCCGGCGCAACGATCCGCTTGATCGAGATTTCTCCGGGCGTCGATCTGGCTCCGCCGAATGCCGTGCGCGACCTTGCCGCGAAGCCGGCCGGGCCGGGCAAACTCGCCGCCACGTGGACCGATCCGTCCTCGACGGATTTGGCGAAGCTGCGGTTGACGTGGGCGCAGGCGGACCAAGATACCGGCGCTCAAACGGCGGAAGTCGCAAAAGGAGCCGGAGGTTACACGATTACGGGCCTGAAGCCTCTGATGAAGTACAAGGTGACGATCGTCGCCTTCGACGCCAACGGCAACGCCTCGAGCGCGATGAGCGTCGTCGCGGAAACCGCGGCTGGCAGTAACCAAGGTTCGGGCGGCGGTTCGACGGGAGGCGGCACGGATACGGGCGGAGATCCGAAGCCGGAAGACGAGCCGAAAGACAAGACCGTCACAACGTGGGACATCGGTCAGGCGGGCGGCGCGTTTGAAGCCTTCGACGGACGCCTGAAGCTGCGCGTGGATGCCGGAACTTTCGAAGACGGCACCAAGCTGACGGCCAAGGAGCAACCGGCTTCCGCCGCGGAATCCTTGCCGGCAAGCTACCGCAGGTACTCGCCGACCTACGTGTTATCGGCGGAGAACGCGAAGCCGAGACGGCCGTTCCGGCTCGCCCTCCGGTTCGATCCGGCGGCCGCCCCCGCGGTCGACATTCGCCGCCTGGGAATCTACAAGAAGAATGAATCCGGCTCATCGGGCTGGACTTATATCGGAGGCATCGCCCATCCCGGCGAGAACCGGGTGTCGGCGAACATCGGAGAGACGGGCGAATATGCCCTCCTGCTCTACGACCGTCCGTTCGCCGATCTGACCGCCCACTGGGCGCGGCCAGACATCGACGTGCTGGTGAGCCGGCACCTGGTGAGCGGCGTGGCCGATAATCGTTACGAGCCGAACCGTCCGATCACGCGCGCGGAAATCTTCCGGCTGCTCGTGGAATTATTGCGGCAGAACGGCAAGGACGCGTCCAACGCCGAGGTCGCTTCCCCGCCTTCCTTCAAGGACGTATCGCCGGATGCATGGTATGCTCCGTTCGTGGAAGCCGCAGCCCGGCTCGGGCTGGCTGCCGGCGACGGGGGACGCGTCCGGCCGAATGACGCCGTTTCCCGCGAAGAGCTGGCGGCCCTGTTCCGGAGAAGCGCCCTGCTGATCGGCTACGAGCCGCGGACGCCGGCCGATCCGACCGCGCTCGGCCGCTTCGCCGATGCGGACCGCGTATCGGGCTGGGCCCGGGAATCGCTCGCTTACGCCGTCAGCCAAGGCTGGATCCGCGGGTCCGCCGATACCCGCTTGAATCCGAACGGCCAAGCGACGCGAGCAGAAGCGTCCGCCGCGCTGCTGCGGGTGCTGACGAGTCTGGGCGCCATCGCTTCCGAACCGTAATGAACGATTGCGGAACGGCCGGGCAGGGTTTCCTGTCCGGCCGTTTTGTCATTATTTTTGTCATCCTGCCCTTCGGCCGCTCCGAAGCGCTGCGAGTTGTGATATGGTAATTTCAGAAATAAGAGGGAATACGCCAACGAAAGGTACGGGGTTCGAGATGATCCGAATCTGGATTGCGGACGATCAAACGCTGCTGCGGGAAGGCTTGCAGACTCTCTTGAATTTGGAACCGGACATGGAAGTGATCGGCGTGTCGGACAACGGGCAGGACGCATGGGAAGCGGTGAAGATCCACCGGCCGGACCTTGTGCTGATGGACATCAAAATGCCCGTGCTCGACGGCATCGAAGCGATGAGGCGGATCAAGAAAGACGCGCCCTCGACGCTCGTCCTCATGCTGACGACGTTCGCCGAAGAGAAGCTGATCGTGTCCGCCATCGCGTCCGGCGCCGACGGCTTCCTGCTGAAGGATATGCCCGGCGATCGGCTCGCCATGACCGTCCGAGACGCGGTCGAAGGCCATATTATGCTCCCGGCTTCCGTCGCGGCGAAGCTGGCCGTCAGCTTGACGAAGATGAACCATTTCCTGCCCGATATCTTCGATGAACGCCGGTTGAACGAACTGGGGCTGACGTTCACCGAACGGGAACGCAAAATTATCCTGAGGCTGATCGAAGGCTACTCCAACAAGCAAATCGCCGGCTCCATGTTCATGAGCGAAGGAACCGTCCGCAATTATATCAGCGTGATTTACGATAAAATCGGCACGAACGACCGACAGGAAGCGATCATGCGGTTAAAGGAGCTGCTGCTGCAGGATGCGCCTTGAACGGATGCTATTGAGGACGGTGCGTATGCGGCGTCCCCGGCCCGCTCTGCCGGCGCTGTTCCTGCTCGCGCTTGCGGTCTGGACGTTCGGATTTCCCGGACCGTGCAGCGCATCTTCCGCGTACGGCAGCTGGCAGGATGACCGGGACCACGCGCTCGCGTTCTACGAGAGCGGATGGCAAGTGGCATGGAGCGATCCCGCGCGGGGGCCGGTCTCCTGGCAGCCGTTCGGCGGCGAGGAGGCGCGCCGGCTTGACGGATACCGGGGCACGCTGTGGCTGCAACGCGCGGTGCCGGAGCTCGCGTGGCGAGACCCCCATCTGTTTCTGCGCGGCATGAAGCGGTTCGAGGTCTATTTGGACGACAGGCTCCTCGGCGGATACAACATGGACGGCTCCGTCCGCCGCGCGGACTTGGGCATGGTGTATCACCCCTTTCCCCTTCGGCCGGAGGACGCCGGGAAAACGTTGACCATTCGGCTGGAATGGAACGGCGACCCGCTCATCGACAACTGGCATCTGTTCGGTAACCGCAGCCGGATGATGCTCATGATGGCGAGCCGGGATTGGCCGCTGCTGGCGCTAGCCGCCGTTGCTTTTGCCGCCGCTGTCGTCGCGGCAGGCTTGTACGCCCGCCGAAGGAGCGAAAGGATTTACTGCTGGTTCCTCCTGTTCGCGGCCTCCGTCTCCGCCGGCGCGGCGGCCATGCTCGCTTCGCTTCAGCTGTTCTTCGATCCCAACGCGGTCTATTATTGGCGGGATTTGCTGCTTCCCGTCGCGGTCGGCGCGTGCGCGGCCTTCTACGGCCATGCGCTGGAACAGGCCTATCGCAACGTTTACCGGGCCATAACGGGCTCGTTGTTCGCTTTCGCCGCGGCAGCCTGGTTGGCGGGGCTGTTCCGTCCTTCCTTGTACGGAGCGATGATGACCGTCTGGCAGCCCTATGTGCTCATCCCGGCATTCGTCGCCATCGGCGCCACGTTGTTCCGCACCTATCGGCTCCGGCGGCATCCGCAGACGTTCTGGCTCCTGCTCGGATACGGCTGTCTCGCGTTTTTCTCTCTAATCCACGTGCTCCTGAACACCTTTTACGGAGAGTGGATGCGGCTGCCCCTTGTGCGGGCGCTCGTCTTCTTTTTGTCCAATTATTCGCTCGTGGCGGGCGTTGCGCTGTTCCTCGCCTGCATGGCGATGGTGCTCTACCGGCGGTTCGCTCAGGTTCATGTCCGGATGGAGCGGTTCGCTGCGGAACTGGCTGCGACAAATAAACAGATGGCGCGAGACGACGCCTTGAAAGACGAGTTCCTGCGGAACACGTCCCATGAGCTTCGCACCCCGCTGCACGGCATCGCGGGGTTGACCGAATCGATGCTGGAGGACTTGCCGGAAGCGGCAAGCGACCGCGCGAAGGAAACGCTGACCCTGATCCGGGACAGCACCCTCCGGCTGCTGCGGCTGGTCGGGGACATCACCGACCTGTACCGGATGAAGCACTCGGGAATCGTGCTGGAGCCTTCCGCGGTTCATCCCTCGCGGGTCGCGGGCGTCGTGGCCAAAGTGCTCGCCCCGCTCGCGGAGCGAAAACGGCTGCGCCTGTCCATCCGCATACCGGAGCCCTGTCCTCCGGTATGGGCGGATCCGAACCGCTTGGAGCAGATCTTGTACAACTTGGTCGGCAATGCGATCAAATACACCCAGCAAGGCGAAATATCCGTCGAGGCAGCGTGGGATCGGGAGTTCGTCACCCTGTCGGTGGCGGATACGGGCAAAGGCATCGCGCCGGAACGGCTGGAGCTGCTGTTCGAACCCTTCCTCGCGGCGGAAGGCGGAGAAGGCAGCGGAACCGGTCTCGGTCTATCCATCGCCAAACGGCTGGCGGAGCTGCATGGGGGCACGATCGGAGTGCGCTCCGAGCCGGGAGGCGGCACCGTCGTCTTCTTCACGCTCCCCGTCAGCGGCCAGCCACAGGCCGAGGCGTCCGAGGAGACGATCCGGCATTTCTCGTGGACGGAGGAAGAGGCTTATCTGGAACCCGTTCTTCCGCTTGCCCCAGCGCCGACCGCGGCCGGCGCCGAAGACGGGGAATCGCAGCGCGGGAGCGCGGCGGACGGCCCGCAGGAACCGCTGCTGCTGATTGCCGACGACGAGCCGGTGAACGTGCAGGTGCTCGTCCGGTATTTGCGGCGAATCCCTTGCCGGATCGTTCAGGCCGCGAACGGGGCGGAGGCGGTCTCCCTGATGGAAAACGGACTGCGCCCCGATCTCGCGTTGCTCGATATCATGATGCCGGAGAAAACCGGCTATGAGGTATGCCAATGGATTCGGGAGCGATGGAACTCCAGCGAATTGCCGGTCATCCTGTTGTCTGCCCGCAACCGGATCTCGGACCTGACGGAAGGCTTCCACGCGGGGGCCAACGATTATTTGCCAAAACCGTTTACGCAGAGAGAGCTGTTGGCCCGCGTCCGGATTCAGCTGCAGCTGGCGAAGTTCCACCGTTCGCTGGAAGAGCTGGTCGCGATTCGGACGCGGGAACTCGAGGAGGCCAACCGGACCCTCGAAGCTTCGATGCGGGAATATGCCGAAACGCTGGCCGAAGTGTCCGTGCTCGAGGAACGGGGCCGGATCGCCAACGAGATGCACGACGTCGTCGGCCATACGCTCACGGCGGCCATCGTGCAGCTGGAGGCAGCCAGGAAAATGGCGGAGCAGGACCTCCCTTCCTCCCTCAAACGATTCGGGATCGTGGAAGAGCTCGTGCGCAAAGGCTTGGACGGCATCCGCCAGTCCGTCCGGCTGCTGAAAAACGAGGGGACCGCCTTCGATTGGCAAGCGGCGCTTCTCGAGCTGATCGCGGAAACGGAGAGGGCGGCGGACATTCGGATAAGGTCGCGGATCGAGGCCGTTCCGCCGCTGAGCGACACGATGGGGCGCGTCATCTATTACGCGCTGCTTGAAGGGTTGACGAACGGCATCCGGCACGGCAAGTGCAGCCGGTTTCGTTTTGAGCTGTTCGGCGACGGAGGACAGTTGGTCTTCCGCCTTGCCAACGACGGTCTGCCTTTCGACGGCAGCAAGCCCGGGTTCGGATTGTCGGCGATGATGGAACGCGTCCATCTGCTGGGCGGGGATATCCGGATCGCGCCCGGCGAACCGGGCTCCGATCTGGACGACGGCATGCGCGTAGGTTGTCGGCTGGAGCTCCGTCTGCCCCTTCCCGCCTGAATCGGGCTCCGGATTTCATATGCTTTTTCGCCATTCAACGGCGGTGCCGGCCGCCGCGCGAGGTTGAATGGCGATTTTTTCGCCGTTCGGGAGTTTGTTGCTTTTCCGGATCGTTGACGATGGCTGGAGTGCGTCTCCCTCGCTTGGCGCGTTCAAGATATCCAGCAGCGCATCGCCGTCCTTCTCCGGGAGGATCCAATACTTGGGAATCGGATGCCGTACGACCTCGAGGCGATCTTGATTCGGCGTTATCCAGAGCCGATAAACGACCGGGTCGAACGGGACCGTCGAATCCGCGTTCATCGTCTCGATGCGGTAGTCCGGCGAACGAGCCATCTCGACCATCGCGTTGGTATCCGGCTCGTGCGCCAAAATGTCCATCACTTTACGTACGGTGCCTCGATCGCCAATGATCGTCTCCCCCGACGGTCCGTTCACCCGCAGCTTCAGGTTGGCGTACTTCTCCTCCGGACGCCCGTTCGCCGACTGCGGCTCCCGCGCCTCCTTCGCAGAACCGCACGCCGCCGCTGCCCCGACAAGGCACAACAGCGCCGCCATAAGCAACCATTGCTTCTTCATGCCGACAAGATTCCAAGCAGCGTACGGCTGTCCTTCTCCGGCAATGCCCAATACTTCCCGGACGGTTCCTTGACGACTTCCAGGATATCCTTCTTCGGGGAGAGCCAGATATGATACTCGAGCGGCTCGTAAGACACGGTCGGGCTCGTATTTATCGTCTCGATACGGTAATCCGCCGGTCGGGACATCGAGACGATCGAGTTGGTCTCCGGCTCGGTCGACAATATGTCCATCGCTTTGCGAACGACGCTCCGATCGCCGACGACCCTCTCTCCCTTCGGTCCGATCACTCGCAGATTCAGGTTGGCGTACTTCTCCTCCGCCTTCCCGTTCGTCGATTGCGGGTCCCGTGCCTCCTTCGCAGAACCGCACGCCGCCGCTGTCCCGACAAGGCACAACAGTACCGCCACAAGTAACCATTGCCTCTTCATGCCGATCCCTCCGGTCCCATTCTCTGAATGAGTAAACGAGTCTTGTCTGGAAAATGTTGCAAACGCAAAAAAGACGAAGCGCTGGCGGCGGTTCGTCTTTCGCGCGTAGGCAGGCCTTGAATCGGATCGAGCCTTAGTGGCAAATGGGTGGCTCGATACGGCCGTCGGCGGGCGGCTATGGACGGCTCAACAAGACGGTTTTTTCGCTTGTCGGGGCGGCGGCGGCGCAGGCCGGCCCGACAAGCGGAGCGGTCCGGGGCGTCCCGGACCGCAGCCGCGCGAGGGCAAGCGGCGCGCGAATAGCGCCGCCTAGCCCTCGCGCTTCGCCCAGCGGCCGCCGACGAGCCGGCCGTTCGCGAACACCGCTTCCCGCGCCGGAACGGAGGCGAGCGCGTGCATCGGGTTAAGCGCGTCGACGAGCATAAACGTCGCGGGCGCGCCTTCGACGGGCTCGAGCGGAGCGGTCGCGACGAGCCCGAGCGCCTTCCGCAGATCGTCGTCGACGATCCAGCCGAGCTTCTCCGCCAGGCGGGACGCCCGGGCGAGCATGTCTCCGTCGCCGAACGGACTCCAGGCGTCGTTAACGTTGTCCGTGCCGACCCCGACGCGAACGCCCGACGCGAGCAGGCGGTCCGCCCGGGGCATCGGCCGGTCGATCGGCACGCTCGTCACGATCTCGACGCCCGCCTCCCGGAGCCGGTCCGCGAGCTCTCCCTCCTCGGCTTCGGAGATTTGTCCGAGCCCGTAGGCATGGCTGACGGCGGCGCGCCCGCCCTTGCCCGCTTCGCCCGTCAGCTCGGCGAATCTCTCGATCGTATAGGCGCCGAGATGGCCGGGATCGTGCAGATGCAGATCGACGCCGGCATCGAATTCGGCGCTCAGCTCGAACATCGCTTCGAGGCTGCGCTCCAGCTGCCGGTCCAGGCCGGCCGGATCGACGCCTCCGACGAGATCGGCCCCCGCCCGCATCGCCTCCTTCATGACCGGCAGCGACCCCGAACGCAGCAGCCCCTGCTGCGGAAAAGCGACGATCTCGATCTCCATGCGCCCGCGATACTCTTCCCGCACCTTCAGCACGTCCTCCAGATGGGACAAGCCGATCTGCGGATCGACGTCGACGTGCGTGCGGATCCGGGTCGTGCCCTTGTCGAGCATCCGGTCGAGCATTCTTCGCGCCCTCTCCGCGACGGATGCGCCGTGAGCGGCCAGCGTCTCCTTCTCGAACGCGAGCTGCCCCGCCAGCGTGACGAACGGGCGTCTAGGCTTCCACGGCTCTCCGAGCAGATGCTTGTCGAGATGCGTATGGCGGTCCGCCAACGTCGGCAAGTACAGAAGCCCGCCGGCATCCGCCGTTCCGAACGGCATCTCGGTCTCGCCTTGCCCGCCGCCCGAAGGGACGACCAGCGAGACGGTTCCTCCCCCGGCGTCCAGGATCAGATCGAACAGCCGGTCGCCGACCCGAACCCGATTCAATCTGGAGAAAATCATAAACTCCTCCCCCTCGCGGCCCGATCGTCCCGGAAGCCCGGGGCGGCGACGGGCCGTCCTCCTGCCCGAAGCCATTGGCCGGCCCCCGCCGCTCCTTCCGGCCCGGCAGCCCCAGCCGCTTCCTCCGCCACAGCCGGGAACACTCCCTCGCCGAGCCTGTAGACGAGCCGTCCCCGGCTGTAGGTCGCCGCGACCCGGCACGAGAAGCTTCGGCCGACGTAGGGACTATGCTTGTGGCGATAGTACAAATCGCCGGCCTCCAGCGTATAACCGGCCGACAGATCGACGAGCGCCAGATCCGCGTGCGAGCCGACCGCGATCTCCCCTTTGTCCGGGTACAACCCGAAGCGCTTCGCCGGAGCCGACGAGAGCAGCCGGCTGATCTGAGGCAGCGTCAACCCGCGGCGCCCGACCCCCTCGTCGATCATCAGCTCCAGCGAGCTCTGCGCGCCGGAGATGCCTCCCCAAGCTTCGAGCAGATCCCCCGTCTTCATCGACGTCGGGCACGGAGAATGGTCGGAGGAGATCATGTCGATCCGCCCCGCCCGAATCTCCTCCCACAACCGGTCCCGCTCGGCTTCGCTTCGCAGGGGAGGTGCGCATTTGGCGACGGAGCCGAGCCGCCCGAGGTCGTCCTCCGTCAGCGTCAAATAATGAGGGCACGTCTCCAGCGTGACGTCCATCCCCTCTTCCTTCGCGGCCCGAATCGCCGCGACCGCGGCCGCGCTGCTGATATGCACGAAGTGCAGCGGGCAGCCCGTCTCGCGCGCGAACCGCAGCGCCCTCCGCACCGCCTCCAGCTCCGCCTCGACCGGCCGGGTCGCGGAATAATCGGCTGCCGACGTTCCGACGCGGAACTCCCCGCCGACGAACTTCCCGCCGCCGGGCCGCGACCGCAGCCTCTCCCGAGCCTCCGCCGTCAGCCGCGCCACGATCGGCTCGCTCTCCGCGTGCAGCGCGAGCACCTTCCCGAGCCGGGCGATCCGCTTCATGCCTTCGAGCAGCGTCGCGTCGTCGACTTCGCGGAACGCTTCCTCGCTCGGATCTCCCGGCGCGGACATGAACGCCTTGAAGCCGACGACGCCTGCGGCGGCGAGCGGCTCCAGCTCGTCCAGCCGTCCCGGCACGAGGCCTCCCCAGCAGCCGTAATCGACGACCGACCGCCCCTTCGCCGCCGCCAGCTTCCTCTCCAGCGCCCGCACCGTCACGGTCGGCGGAATGCCGTTGAGCGGCATGTCGAGATAGGCGGTGCACCCTCCCGCCGCCAGAGCGGCCGAGCCGCTCTCGAAGCCTTCCCAGTCGCCGAGGCCGGGCTCGTTCAGATGGACGTGCACGTCGATCATGCCGGCCATGACGTGCAGCCCCCTCGCGTCAACGGCCTCCTTCGCCTCGTCCGCCGCGATGTCCCCGAGCTTCACGATGCGGCCCGCCCGGATCCCGACATCCATCCGGCGCACCTCGTCCGGAAGCACGACGCTTCCTCCCCGTATGGCCAGATCCAGCTTTTCCATCCCAACGCACTCCTTCCCCTCGCGCAAATAAACGAAAAGCCGAGTCCGCGAAAAAACCAGACCCGGCCTTCCCTAAAAAATCGATTCCGTCTTACTTGAACTCCGTCTGGACGAGGGAGGCGTCGACCGCCTTCAGCAGGCTCAAGTCGTGATAGGAGGCCGGCTCCGGAATCGACTTGATGTTGCCGACGGCCTTCAGGTACTCTCCGACCGGAGCGCCGTTGCTGCCGTTCACGTACGTGTCGTCGACGTTCATCGAATAGACGTTGCGGCTCATGATCTCCGTCAGCTCGGCTTCGCTCAGATGAAGCTCCGGCGCGAGAATCTTGATCGCCTCTTCGCGGTTCGTATTGATGTAATCCGTCGCCTTCTTAAGCGCGGAGAGCAGCGCCTTGATCGTGTTCGGGTTCTTCTCGAGATACGAATCCGTCACCTGCATCGTCGTATGCACGCTCATCCAGCTCACGTCGCCTTGCTTCTCCGGCAGCTCGCTCTTCGTGCCGCTGAACAGGAACTTGCCGCCTCCCTGGATCGCCTTCGTAATGAACGGCTCCCAGGCCGCCATGGCGTCGATGTCGCCTTTCTCCAGAGCCACGACCGCGTCGCTCGGCGCCAGGTTGACGAACTTGATCTTGCCGACGTCGACGCCGAGCTCCTTGCCCATGTTGTCGATAGCGATCTTGACGTCCGCGCCGTTCGGGATGCCGATCGTCTTGCCCTCGAGATCCTTGGCGCTCTTGAGCTCCAGATCCTTCGCTCCGACGACCGCCTGCGTGCCGGCGATCTGGGCGAGCGGGGCGACGATCTTGACGTTGATTCCGTTGGACTTGAGGATGATGTCCATGAAGTTCGTCTGAATGCTGACCGGCGCGCTGCCGCCGGAGATCATCGGCCCGATGTCCGGGCCGCTCTCGATCAGCTTGCTCGTGACGTTAAGGCCCGCTTCCTTGAAGTAGCCGAGCTTGTCGGCGATAATCTGCTGCGAGGAGATCTGCGCGTCGCGGACGCCGACCAAGGTGACGTCGGTCGTCTCCGGCTTCGCTTCCTCCGAAGCGGATGCCGACGGAGACGCCGGCGGGGAGGCGGATTCGGAGGCCGGCGCCGAGGCGGACGGGGAAGCGGAAGGCGATGCCGAAGGCGACGGGGAGCTTCCCGAATTCGAATTGCCGTTGCTTCCGCAGGCGGTCAGGAGAACTCCGGTCAAGGCGGTCAAGAGGAGCGTTTGGGCCCAGCTTTTCTTTTTCATAAGGACGATTCCCTCCACGATAGGATGATTGCAGGATGATAGCAGAATGATTGCAGGACTAGCCGCGTGCCGACTCTACTTCTCGATGGCGTCGCTCATGCCGCCCTTGCGCCAAGCGAGCACTCTCCTCTCCAGTAGTTTGAGCAAGGCGGAGAACAAGCTGTATTCTATGCCGATGAGGATAATGGCAACGAACATATTGGTGATTTTGAAGTAGTTCCGGGCGTCCACGATGATATAGCCGAGTCCCGAATCGGCCCCCATCATCTCGGCGACGATAAGCGCGGAGAACGACAGCCCGAGGCTGATGTGCGCCCCGATCAGCAGGTTCGGCACGGCCGACGGGATCATGACCCGCGCGAACACTTGGCGTTCCGACGCGCCCAGGCTGAGCGCGGAGCGGATGAGCGTCGACGGGACCGACTTGAAGCCGTCGAGCGTGTTCGCGAGCACGGGCACGAACGTCGTCCAGGCGATGAGCAGCACCTTGGGGAACTCTCCGATCCCGAACCAGATGATGAAAAGCGGGAGCAATGCGAGCGCCGGTATCGGGCTGACGAGAGTGAGCACCGGCGCGAACCACCTCTCGAGCCGCTGGAACTTGCTGAGCAGCACCGCCAGCAGCACCGCGAAGAAAGCGCCGAACGCGAAGCCGAGCGCGATGCGGACGGAGCTGGAGACGAGGCTGTCGACGATGACGCCGGTCTTCGCCAAGTCCCATCCGTCCGAGAGGAGCGTCGTGGGAGCGGGCAGGAACAGCGGGTTGAACAGCGCCAGCTGCTCGTTCAGCCGGGAGAACGCCTCCCAGACGACGAAGAACAAGACGTACGGCAATCCGTTCCAGCGGCTTCGGGCCATCGCTTTTCCGGCCTTCCCCGTTCCTGTCCTCCCTGCCTTCGCGGTCTTCGCGGCATCCCCGGGCTTCCGCCTCCTGGCCGGCGCGGCCAGCTTGAGCGCGGGAGATTCCGCCGCGGACGCGGGCTCGGCTTCCGGCTTCTCGATCGCGGCGATCGGCATCTCGCTCATGCCGGCACCTCCTTGTATGCTAAGAGCA
>NZ_JACJVR010000144.1 GCF_014212175.1 Cohnella xylanilytica
CGGCCATGGCCGAGTTCAAGGCGGAGCCGGCTTCGGTCGCCTTGGCCCGGCTCGCTTCCGATCTGCGCCGAATCGCCGAGACCGGCTTGGCGGAAGCGTCGGCCCGGCAGACGGACTTCCTCGAGCATTATCAGCGCATCTGGCGGATCGAGAATTACGAGGAGCTGCGAGACTGGCTGGAGCGGCTCTGCTCCGACGCCTGCGAGAGGCTGAAGGAATTAAACGCGACGCACACGCGGCAAGCGGCGGGCGAAGCGATCGACTATATTCGCAAAAATTACGGCGACCCGACGCTCTCGCTCAACGGCTTGGCCGAGAGGCTGGCGCTGAGCCCGCCGTATCTGAGCAGGCTGATCACGGAGGCGACCGGCAGCAGCTTCCCGGACTTCGTCAATCTCGTCCGCCTGGATCACGCCCGCGTTCTTCTCGCGGAGGAGAAGGAGCTGGATATCCGCGAGATCGCGGAGAAGTCGGGCTACAACAGCAGCACCTATTTCACGACGCTGTTCAAAAAACGTTACGGCGTCACGCCGTCCAAATGGCGCTTGAACCATATTCTTCAGCGGGAGAGCGAAGCAGCCTCTCCCCGCTAGACACCGCCCGGAAGCCGCCTCCTCCGGGCGGTTTTTTCGTTTTTTTCTACGGATGACCCTTTCACTAACGGAACTGTCCTATTCGATTTTGATTTGGCCCCGTCTGCCCCGAGAAGGCGCTTTGGCTTGAATGTGTACGAAAAATCATACAAATCCTTCTCGAAAATGGCACCTTACTTGAATGTTGTATGAAAAACCATACAATTTTTTCCCCGATAAGGCACCTTGCTCGAATGGTGGATGAAAAATCATACAAAAGCTCATCTGCGTGGATGATTTCGATGATGCTATTCGAAAAATCACACAAGTTTTTCCGTCTGCCTGCCTACCTGCGGTGGACCTTCAGCGTCGGCGAAATAGGGCCCGTCGGGCCCCGGCCATTACCCTCGGAGCTTCTTCCCGATCCGGGAAGTTTTTTTAAGCGATTGCGCTTTTTTTAAGGCGGCTTGCGGCAGGGGAATTAAGCGTTTTCACTTCTTTGTGATAGCGCTTGCTTCCGGCCCTCGCTTATGCTGGGTTCACGGCCGAGCCGACGCCGGAGCCGCTCTGAAGAAGCCGCAACGGACGGCCGACGGCCGCAGATTCCGAAGGAGTGATTCGCATGACCGATGAAGCTATGCCTCTCGCGGCGGCCCCGGGCCGCAAGCGAAGGTTCGCCGCCCTGCGCAAGGACGGCTCGCTGTTCCTGCTCGCGCTGCCCGGCGTAATCGCGCTGGTGCTGTTCGCCTACCTGCCCATGAGCGGCCTCATCCTCGTATTCAAAAACTACAACTACAACGGGGGCATCTTCGGAAGTCCGTGGGCGGGCTTCGACAACTTCGACTTCTTCTTCTCCAGCATGGACAGCGCCATCCGCGCGACCCGCAACACGGTCATGCTGAACGTGCTGTACATGCTGACCGGAACGTTCTTCTCGGTGACGATCGCCATCGTGCTGAACGAGCTGAGAAGCAAGTGGTTCCTGAAGGCAGCGCAGAGCATTATGTTTTTCCCCTACTTCATCTCCTGGATCGTCATCGGCGCCATCCTGTTCTCGCTGCTCGACTTCGACAAGGGGCTGCTGAACAAGCTGCTTCTCGCGGTCGGTCTGACTCCGGTCGATTGGTACTCGCACCCGTGGCTGTTCGTCGTCATCCTCGTCGTCTCGCATATCTGGAAGAGCGCCGGCTACGGGGCGATCATCTATTACGCGGTGCTGCAGGGGATCGACAGCTCCTATTACGAAGCCGCCCGGATCGACGGCGCATCCCGGATGCAGCTGATCACGCGCATCACGCTGCCGATGCTGATTCCTTCCATTATTCTGCTCACGCTGCTCGGCATCGGAGGCATGCTCAAGGGCGACCTCAGCATGATCATGGGCGTGACGTTCCTCAATCCGCTGCTGCTGCCGACGACCGACATTATCGACGTCTACGTCTACCGCACCGCCATCCGCTCGGGCGAATTCGGCTTCGCGTCGGCGATCACGCTGTACCAATCCGTGTTCGGCTTCCTGCTCGTGCTGATCGCGAACAAGCTGGCCGGCTGGTACGACAAGGACAGCAAGCTATTTTAAGGAGACAACCGCCATGGCCATTCGAGAAAACAAAACGTTAATCGTTCTCTTCTACATCGGCATCTCGCTGTTCGCGCTCGTCTGCCTCGTTCCGTTCGCGCTGGCCGTCGCCGGCTCGCTGTCGACCGAATCGAAGCTGGCGGCGGAGGGCTACTCCTTCCTCCCGCGCGGCTTCACGTTCGACACGTACCGGTTCATGTTCGGGTCCAAGGCGGAGCAGATCGTCCACGGCTATCTGATCTCGGTCGTCGCGACGGCGCTCGGCACCGCCTGTTCGGTTCTGGTGACGACCGCCTACGCCTACGTCATTACCGCCAAGGGCTTCCGCTTCCGCAACCACTTCGCGTTCCTCGCCTACTTCACGATGCTGTTCAGCGGCGGCACCTTGCCCTGGTACATCCTCTGCACGAAGTATTACCATCTCGACGATACGCTCGCGGGACTGTTCCTCCCCTACCTGCTCAACGTGTTCCTGATGTACCTGCAGGCCAACTACTTCAAGAGCATCCCGCACGAGATCGTCGAATCCGCCCAGATGGACGGAGCCGGGCACATGCTCGTTTTCTTCCGGATCATGCTGCCTCTCGGACAGGTCGGGCTCGTCACCATCTCGCTGTTCTACGCGCTGCAGTTCTGGAACGACTTCTATCTGCCGCTCATGCTCGTCTCCGACGAGAAGCTGTTCACGATCCAATACATGATGTACTACATGATGTCCAACATCCAATATCTGGCTTCAGGCAACAGCGCCCAGATCAGCGGCGTCACCGTCGCGCCTCCGCTGGAGACGGCGAAGATGGCGATGACCTGCCTGACCGTGCTGCCGATCGCGATCCTGTACCCGTTCCTGCAGCGCTACTTCGTCCGGGGCATTATCGTCGGCTCCGTGAAGGGCTAGGCGGCAACTCGCGGTTGTCCATGGTATGATGGGACGAGGTTTCTTCCCTTATCGCGCAAGCGGTCCCATCCGACCATTGAACAATAAATAGATGAGAAAATTGGAGGGTTACGCGCAATGAACAAGACACGCGCAGGAATCAGCTTGGCGCTCGCCGCGATGACGCTTCTCTCGGCCTGCGGCAACGGCGGAGGCAACAACGACGGCGGCGAAGCGAAGGGTTCGGGCCCGGCGTCTTCCCCGGCCGCGTCGGGAGCCGCCGGCGAGAATGCCGGAGGCAAGCTGAAGCCGGAGAAGCTGAAGATCGTCCTGTACGGAGACGAGTCGAACCGGATGAAGGAGCTTGCCAAGACGGAATTCAACGACATCGTCAAGAAGGAGATCAACGCGGAGATCGAATTCCAATTCCTGCCCTGGACCGAATACGGCGGCGGCAAGACCGATCTGATGCTGTCCACGGGCGAGGACTTCGCGACGTACACCGATACGAACTATATGGTCAAGTCGGTCGCCAAGGGGCTGTACGCGGACTTGACGCCGTACATGGACGGCCCCGCCGCCGCCGATATGAAGAAGACCGTCGACGACAACTCGTTCAAGGCGTTCCAGTTGAACGGGAAGCAGTATGCGGTCCCCGTCGGCAACAAGCCGAATTCCGGCGAATTCTACAGCGCGCTCGTCCGCCAGGATCTGCTGGAGGAGGCCGGCATGCAGAGCGTCTCCTCGCTGGCGGAGCTGGAGCAATTCTACGATAAGGTCCATGCCGCCCATCCGGAGCTGATCGGCTTCGCGGGCACCGACGCCCGCCGCATGCTGATGTACGAATATACGGACAAGAACCTGTACTGGCAGAACGACTTCCTGGCCGTCGACGAGTCGGCGAAGGACGACAAGATCATCAGCTGGTTCGAGACGCCGGAGTTCAAGGCGTATGCCCAGATCATGAGGGACTGGTACAAGAAGGACATCATTCCGAAGTACGCGGCCACCAACACGCCGCAATTGACGAGCGACTGGAACTCGGGCAAGGCGATGTTCTGGTCGGGAACCGCCGCCCGTCCGTTCGAGGGCGCGGCCGCCATCTCCCAGGCGGTGCCGACCGCCAAGCTGGAGAACGACTTCCTGAGCCGCGACCTGCCCAAGATCAGCCGCGGCACGTACAGCACCGCCTGGTTCGTCTCGGCCAATTCGCCCGATCCGGAGCGCTACGTCCTGTTCTTCAACCTGCTGCAGAAGAACCAGGAGCTGTACGACCTGTTCGCCTACGGCATCAAAGACAAGGACTACACGCTCGACGAGAACGGCCGCCTCGCCCGCCTGACGACCGACTCGCTCGTCCCGGACTGGCTCCTGATGAACAAGAACTTCATGCGCTTCGACAAGACCGTGTCCGAAGACTTCATTCAGAAGTACAAGGCGTGGGACGACGACGCGATCATCTCCAAGACCGCGGGCTTCAACTTCGACAACGCGCCCGTCAAGAACGAAGAGACGAAGATCAACGGCGTCTTCAGCGAATTCCTCGTGCCGATCGCCAGCGGCTTCGTCGATTACGACGCCTACTTCCCGAAGGCGCTGGATAAGCTCAAGGCGGCCGGATTCGACAAGTACATGGCCGAGTATCAGAAGCAGTTCTCCGCCTGGTACGCGGCGAAGAACGGATAAACGAGAGAGGCCCAAGCGCCGGGACGATCCCGGGCTTGGGCCTCTTCTTGTTGATAGCCGTCAGACCATGATTTTGCAAATATCGTTCGTGAACTCGACCGGATCCTGAACCGGCAGCCCTTCGATCAAGAGAGCCTGGTTGTACAGCAGGTTCGTGTACAGGCTGAGCTTCTCCTTGTCGTTCGCATGGGCGGCCTTCAGCGATCGGAACACCTCGTGGTTCACGTTGATCTCGAGCACCTTGTCGGCCTGGACGTCCTGGGCGTCCGGCATGGACCGCAGGATTTTCTCCATCTCGATCGAGAGCTCGCCTTCCGCCGACAGGCAGACCGGGTGGGAGCGCAGGCGCGTAGACGCCTTGACCGCCTTGACCTTGCCGCCGAGCAGCTCCTTCATCGCCTCGAACAGGTCCTTGTTCTCCTCGGCTTCCGTCTTGGCGTTCTCGTCCGCTTCGATGCCGAGATCGCCGCTCGAGACCGACTTGAACTCCTTCTCCTTGTACTTCATGAGCATCTTGATCGCGAATTCGTCGATGTCGTCGGTGAAGTACAGAATCTCGTAGCCCTTGTCGGCGACCAGCTCGGTCTGCGGCAGCTTCTCGATGCGCTCGACCGAATCGCCCGTCGCGTAGTAGATGTACTTCTGGTCTTCCGGCATCCGCGAGACGTACTCGTCCAGCGTGACGAGCTTCTTCTCTTTGGAAGAGTAGAACAGCAGCAGGTCCTGCAGCGTCTCCTTGTTCATGCCGTAGTCGCTGTATACCCCGTACTTCAGCTGGCGGCCGAACGCCTTGAAGAACTTCTCGTACTTCTCGCGGTCGTCCTTCAGCAGGCTCTGCAGCTCGCTCTTGATCTTGCCCTTCAGGTGCTTCGCGATCTGGGTCAGCTGGCGGTCGTGCTGCAGCAGCTCGCGGGAGATGTTGAGCGACAGGTCCTCGGAGTCGACCATCCCCTTCACGAAGCTGAAGTAGTCGGGCAGCAGATCCCCGCACTTATTCATGATAAGGACGCCGTTGGAGTACAGCTCGAGCCCCTTCTCGTATTCCTTCGTGTAATAATCGAACGGAGTCGTCTCCGGAACGAACAGGATCGCCCTGTAGACGACGGAGCCGTCCGCGTTGATATGGATATGCTTCAGCGGCTTGTCGAAGCCGTAGCGCTTCTCGTTGTAGAAGTTCTCGTAATCTTCGTCCTTCAGCTCGCTCCGGTTCTTGCGCCAGATCGGAACCATGCTGTTGACGGTCTCTTCTTCCGTGTACGACTCGTACTCGTTCTCCGCGCCTTCCTTCTTGCGGGACTTCGTCACGTCCATCTTGATCGGATAGCGGATGAAGTCGGAGTACTTCTTCACGATCGCCTTCAGGCGGTATTCTTCGAGGTATTCGTCGTACGACTCTTCCTCGCCGTTCTCCTTGATCTTGAGGATGACGTCGGTGCCGACCGAATCCTTCTCGCACGGAACGATCGTATAGCCGTCCGCGCCTTCGGATTCCCACTTGTACGCCTGGTCGCTTCCGAGCGCCTTGCTGACGACGGTCACGACGTCCGCGACCATGAACGCCGAGTAGAAGCCGACGCCGAATTGGCCGATGATGTTGTGGCCGTCCTTCGCTTCGTTCTCCTTCTTGAACGCGAGCGACCCGCTCTTGGCGATGACGCCCAGATGGTTCTCGAGCTCTTCCGCCGTCATCCCGATGCCCGTATCGGAGATCGTCAGCGTGCGGCTCGCCTTGTCGGCCTTAATCTTAATGAAGTAATTGTCTTTGTCGAAAACGAGCGAGTCGTCGGTTAGCGCGCGATAGTAGATCTTGTCGATGGCGTCGCTGGCGTTGGAGATCAGTTCCCTCAGGAAAATCTCCTTCTGCGTGTAGATGGAGTTGATCATCATCTCCAGCAGTCGTTTGGATTCCGCTTTGAATTCCTTCTTGGCCATGGAACGAAGCTCCTTTCCGATGTGCTTAGCACTCACTTGACAAGAGTGCTAATCCCCTTCTCTATATATCACATCCGGAAATTCGGTGTCAATCGTTGGTTGCTTTTATAGTTTGTTATACTCGTCATCCGAGACGGGCTCTAACCAATCCGTCTGCCCCGGCGTCAGAGCCAAGTGTACGAACCAGCTGTCGCGGGTCGCGCCGTGCCAATGCTTCACGTTGGCCGGGATATTGACCACGTCGCCCGTCTTCAGCGGCCGGGCCGACTTGCCTTCCTCTTGGTACCATCCCTCTCCGCCGGTAACTAGCAGCACTTGTCCGGCCCGATGAGAGTGCCAGTGATTGCGGGCTCCCGGAGCGAAGGTGACATTTCCGATGGCGGTATTAAGCGGCGTCGGATCGGTAAACACCATTTGCAAGTACGCGTCGCCGACAAAATATTGTTCCGCTTTTTGACCCAACGGGAAGATCGTGCTTTGGCTTAAATGCTCGTTCTTCATCTGTATTAACCCTCCTTCATGATAGTCGGTTTCTCCGGGATCACTTCATTGATGCAGGCCAAGGCGTTCAGCGTTCTCGGAAAGCCCATATAGGGGAGGCAGTGGGTGATGGCGGCGATCAAGGTGTCCTTGTCGTTGCCTACGTTGCGGTTCCCCTGCACATGGGCCTTCACCTGGCCTTCCGCCGCCGAGCGCGCTCAGGATGCACAGGGTCAGCAGCTCCCGCGTTTTTAAATCCAGTCCGCCGCGCGTATAGAAGTCGCCGAAGCAGTGGGCGGACAGATAGTCCTGGATGTGCTTCTGGTTTGCCGGAGCGCTGTCGCGCATCTTGGCAATTACATCGCCGAAGATCTCGGTTTGCGCGGCGAGCCCCTTGTCGAACCGGGTTTCTTCCGTGACCTGCTTTTGATTTTCGAGCGGCAGGGCGATCGTTCTCGCTGCGAAAACCTCGTTGACCTCGGCGACGGCATTAAGCGTTTTGGGGAATCCAAGGTACGGCGCGCACTGGTAAACGGCCTCTTTGATTTCTACCGGCGTTAGCCCAACGTTCAGCGCGGCATGAACATGCGCCTTCAGTTGAGGCAGCGTTTGGTTCGCGGCAAGCACGACCAGGGTGATCAGCTCGCGCTGTTTATCGTCCAGTTCGCCTTGATGGAACACTTCCCCGAAGATGAAGCGGCTCAGGATGTCCTGCAAATCCGGATCGGTCGCATAGGCTGCCGGCACTGCATCGCCGAATAATCGTTTATACGTCGCTTGACTTTTATCCATTCGACTCATAAGGAAGCCTCCTGCTTGTTCTGCGGCTGAACGCCGAGTGAAATGAACATTAATCGTATAATCAACCTGTGTCTATCATTCTTAAGCAGATAGAACTGGCTTGCAATCATCAGTTCCTCGCAATGTGTGGAATACTTCAACACCCCTACCATAATTGCCGATTATTTGGGGTGCCGCACTTCCGGGAACAAGGAGAAAAACCGAAGTTCCTAATGGAACTCGGTTTTTGGGGCGGCTGCTGCTCGATTTATTATGGTTGCTCCATCGTGCCGATGTCGATGACGAATCGATACCGGACATCCGAGGCTAATACGCGTTCCCAGGCTTCGTCGATTCGATTGGCGGAGATGACTTCGATCTCGGGAGCGATGCGGTGTTCCGCGCAAAAGTCGAGCATCTCCTGCGTCTCGCGAATCCCGCCGATCATCGATCCGGCGAACGACCGGCGATGGCCGATCAGCGAGAATACGTTCACTTCCAGAGGCTCCGCCGGCGCGCCGACGTTCACTAGCGTACCTCCCAGCCCAAGCAGCGACAGGTAGGCATTGATATCGATCTTCGCGCTTACGGTATTGACGATAAGATCGAACGAACCCGCCAGCTTCTTGAACGTCTCCGGATCGCTTGTGGCATAATAACGGTCGGCGCCGAGACGCAATCCGTCTTCCTTCTTGCTTAGCGTCTGCGATAAAACCGTAACCTCCGCCCCCATCGCATGAGCGAGCTTCACGGCCATGTGCCCGAGCCCGCCGAATCCGACAACGGCCACCTTCTTGCCGGGCGCGGCCCCCCAATGACGCAACGGGGAGTACGTCGTGATGCCGGCGCACAGGAGCGGCGCGGCGACGTCCAGCTCGATTCCGTCCGGAATCCGAACCACGAAGTCTTCGGTTACGACGATGCGGGTGGAATATCCGCCTTGCGTATATTGCCCGTAACGGTCAATAGCCGCATAGGTACCCGTATTCCCTTTGAGGCAATATTGCTCCTCTCCCTTCCGGCAGTTCTCGCATTCGCGACAGGAATCCACCATGCAGCCTACCCCGACCCGGTCGCCGACGGCATACTTGGTCACTTCCGAACCGACCTCGGCGACAATCCCCGCGATCTCGTGCCCTGGAACGAGAGGATATTGAACCGGCCCCCATTCTCCGCGAGCGGTATGAATATCGGAGTGGCAAATGCCGGCGTACTTAATCTCGATTAAGACATCATGCGGCTGGAGATCCCTGCGTTCAATTGAAGTAAGCTTGAACGGACCTTCCGGACCGAAGGTAGCCCGTGCTTGAACGGTAATCATGATTTGTTCTCCTCCAATCGTTCGTGCGGCAAAGCCCGGTTGTCAGGCTTAGTCTTGCTCGGCATGCGCTTGAATGTGCATCTGCAGCTGCTGTTCGTTGCTCTCGCAAGTCTGCTGCGCATGGTTATGCGCGATTGCTGCCGGCGTCGCCGCGGCAACGCCCGATTGTTCCCGCGCGTACCGGATCAGCTCGTTGCACTGTTGAATGACCCGACTCCAGTCGCTATCGGAGCAAGCATGCTGGATCTCCTGGTACTGTTGCCGCCAGCTAGGTTCCGTCGTCATGGATGTCCCTCCTATGGTTAGGGCTGCCTGTATCAACCACAGAATAGGCTAGACCATGCCGGCATCCTTTATGCGCATCCTGCCGGTTATTTAGGTTGGGCTCTGAGAGGGCAGCCCCGATCACCCCCATCTCGGTATTTAAAATACCGAAAACGCCTATGGTCAATATGAAAATCAAGAAACCATTCGGTCTAGCCAATCAAACAACTCTTCTTCAATCAAGTTGCCTCACCTTTCCCCCTCTCTTTGACACTTAACGCATAATACACACTAGTTTCTTATGAAACACATATGTATTATCTTAATAGGAAGTTTCGTAATCAATGCCCAAATGGCTTGCATTCGTGAACTAGTACACACCCGGACGATAAGTGTGTATTTATTTTTAGAGAAAGCGGTGTTATCCCCATGTCCAAAGTAGATCGGCGAATCCTCAAATCGCAAGAAGCGATCAAGAGAGCGATTCTCGAATTAATGACGGAGAAAAACTTCGATCAAATCACGATCCAAGACATCTCGGACCGAGCGAACGTCAGCCGGAAAACGATTTACCTACATTACGCGGATAAATTCGACCTGTTGGACAAGCTCATCGAAGAATCGATCGATAAGCTCCGAGAAGTCGGAGAGGCCGCATGCGAGCTGGATTGGAAGCCGGCCACTCAAGTTTGCTTCGAATACTTGGAGAGCCATTACCCGTTCTTCTCGACGATGCTGGCCAATAAAGGCGCGCCGTACTTCCGAAGCCGCTTCCTGAAGTACCAAATCGAAGCGTTCCAGAACGAGCTCCGCAAAACGCACGATCGAAAAAACGCGGTCAACGAAGAGATCACCGTTCAATTTGTCGCCTCGGCTTACGTTGGGGTTGTGGAATGGTGGTTGACGAACGGAATGCCCCATCCGCCTCGCGTCATGGCCGATCAAGTCGGAACTTTGTTCGAAGCCCTCTATGAGTGAAAAAAAGAACGGCCGCCAAACGACGGCCGTACGCGTGAATCGCAATCCAATTCGGAAGAGACCCGTCAGAGACGGCAGGCTTCAAGCGCTTCTTCCATGAAAATCCGTAAAATCCGCCTCAGCCCCTCCGGGTCGCCAAGCATCGGCAGGTGGCCGGTATCCAGCGTCTCGACGCGGCTTGGACGCAGGTTCGCGATCATGCGCTCTTGCCGGGCGGGACTCATCTCCTTGTCCTGGGTCAGCTTCACGTACAGCTTGGGCACGCCGTCGCCCGGCGCGGACGCGGTGACGCGGTCCGTGTAGACGCGGACCGCCTCCGGGACGAAGCCGCGGACCGCTTCGTCCGCGAGCTCGGGCGCCAGGCCGCTGCACAGCCCGGCGCGGATGGCCGCCTCCGGCGGCTTCGTCCCGGCCGCGCGCAGCAGCGCGGGCAAGAGCCACCGCTGCGGAAGCGGCAGCGTCGACGCGAACGAGCCGCCCGGCTTCGGGATCGAAGCGCCGACCGCGACGATGCCCGCGACCCGCTCCGGCAGGGCGGCCGCCAGCTCCAGCGCCGGCAGCCCTCCCAGCGAGTGGGCGACGATCACGAAGCGTTCGACCTCCCACTTTTCCGCCTGCCGCCGGATATAATCCGTATAGTCCCGAAGCGTCAGGCTCCGCGCCGCCGTGCCCGAGTCCGAAGCTTCGTCCCGAAGCGGATAATCCGCCAGCAAGACCGGATGGCCGAATCCTTCTATCGTCTTCTCCCAGATCCGACTCCGCATGCCCGCCCCGTAGATGAACAACGCTCCGAGCTTCTCTCCGCCCTGTCCGTGCGACGACCGATCCGGCTTGCGTCGTTCCCCCGTCTCGCTAGTCGTCAAGTTTGCCATCTGTGCCATCTGTGCCATATGTGCGTCCTCCCCGTATTTCTCGTCTAGAAAAAGAGTAACACGCAAACCGGTCAAATTCTGTCTTATTTATATGATAGAATAAAAGAAAAAAACGGGAGGCCGCGTCGTGCAAAAATCGCAGAGGCTTATCCAGCTCCTCATGAGAATCAACGCCATGCAGTCGTTCACCGCTCGCGAGCTGGCCGACGAATTCGGCTTGTCCGTCCGCACGATCACGCGGGATCTGCAGGAGCTGAGCGAGATCGGCGTTCCCGTCTACTCCGTGCAAGGACGGGGCGGCGGCTACCGGCTCCTGCGGGACCGGGTCCTCCCGCCCATCGCCTTCACGGAGAACGAAGCGCTCGCCCTGTTCGTCGCCTGCCGGTCGCTCGAGCGGCTGGAGGCGCTCCCGTTCGGCGAGACCGCGGGAACGGCGCTCCGGAAGTTCTACCATTATATGCCGAAGGACGTGCGGCAGCGGATCGACCGGCTCGAGAACCGGGTCGCGGTCTGGAGCCCCCGGCGGCCGGCTTCTTCCGAATGCTTGCGTACGCTGCTGCAAGCCGTTCTGTCCCGCTGCGCGGCGACGATCGAATACCGCTCCCTCGGCGGGACGCGCGAGAGGGACATCCAGCCGATCGGCCTGTACGCGAGCGACGGCTACTGGTACTGCCCCGCCTATTGCCTGAATAACGGGCAATACCGGCTGTACCGCGCGGACCGGATCGTCTCCGTCCGCCTGAACGAGTCGGTCCCGTGCCGGGAGGAAGTCTGGCGGCTGGACTTGGAGAACCCTCCCGATTCCTCCGGGGAGGAACAGGCGACGTTCAAGGTCGAGCTGACTCCGAACGGGGTGCGGGAGCTGGAATCGGACGAGAGGTTCGGCCCCGCCATCGAGCGCCGCGAAGACGGAAGCGGCACGGCGTCCGTCCGCGTTCCGGCCGCGAACCTGATCTTCTACGCGGATTGGATGTGGCGGCTCGGCGAGGACGCCCGGATCGCGGAGCCGCCGGAAGCGATCGACTATATCCGCGGCAAGCTGGAGTCGATGAAGAGGCGATATGGCTGGTCCGAGGGGATTTAGAAGGGGCGCAGACGCGAAGGCCCTGGCGTCGAACGATGGTCACCGCCCGCCTGCATTCAGATTCTGCACTGTCCGAACTGAGCAGGGATGTGGACCTGAACGCGGACAACCAAGACGGTACGCGAATGGGACATTCGCAGTAAAAAAACGGCCCTGTCCGCCGTAAGCGGTCAGAGCCGTTGCTGTCTTGCCGATCCGGATTCGGAGTCCGTTTAATGACTCCCCTCCGCGTAAATCTGGAAGGTAACGCCGAACTTGTCCATTACGCTCCCGTAAGCGGGGCTGAAGAACGTCTCCTGGAGCTCCATATTCACGCGGCCTCCCTCCCGAAGCGCCTCATAGTATTGCCGCGCCTTCTCCGGGTCGTTCAGCGAGAGGCAGATCGTCACTTGGTTGCCCGTCTGGTGGGGTTGTCCCGGGAACGTATCGGAGAGCATCAGCTCGGATTCTCCGATCTGGATCACCGCGTGCGAGACCAGGTCCTTCGCGTCCGGAGGAAGGGGGAACTCCGGGTTCTCGGGCATCTCGCCGAAGGAGAGCTGGTTCAGCACTTGGCCGCCCAGCGCCGACTCGTAGAAGCGGATCGCTTCCCTGCCATTGCCGTTCATGACGAGGTAAGGGATTAATCTCATGCGGTTCGTCATCTCCTCTTGCTTGGATTCGAATCCCCCTTCATTGTTGCCGTTAATTGCCTTTCGATACCCGACAGCCCTGGACCCGCCGGATAAATAAGTTACTCCCTTGAACGACTCTTCGGCGATTGGCCGATATGCGCGGAACCCGGTTACTCTCGGGCAACTTCTTAGCGGATGGGCGGAATGTGCGCAACAGAAAAAGCAGCCTCGATGGAAGATATCGGAGCTGCTTGACGAATCGTTCGATAGATGGCTGGAGTCATCCATACCGTAACCGGATAGAATCTACGCGACTGGACGGACGCTGCCTCACCCTTCTCCTGTCGTCCGTTCCGCGATAACGGCCAGCGCCTCTTCCCAGCGCTCCTTCATCCGCTCTCTCGCTGCCGCGTCGCTCAGCTTCTCTTGATGGAAGCTGATCGTCGTCTTGTCCGGCCGGCTCGACAGAAGCCGAATCTGAAGCGTGGACGGCTTCTCCCATCCCTTCGGCTGCCAGGTGAGCCGCAGCTGTTCCTTCGGCTTGACGACCCGGAATTCGCCCGCGATGCCTTCAACCGAGCGATAGACGGCCCCTGCCTGCAATTGCAAATCCGTTACGTCCCCAAGCCAGAGACGCCGCCCCTCCGGCGAGAGCAAGAAGTCCCACGCCCGGTCCCTGTCGATCGGCAGCGTCCGGCGAACTCCGATCTGATATCCGGCATCCGCCGTCAGCCCGACGACTCTGCCGGAACCGTTCCTTGCCGCTTCCCTAGCGCTCATCTCGCACCTCGTGAGACAGAATTTGAGAGACAACCACGAACCAATCCTCGCCCTAACGCAGAACAAACATTCGCATTTTCATCTTATCCGACCAACCAAGTCCTGTCAAACCTTTCAATCTTCTATCGGAATAGACGAGCCCCGAGAACGCCAAAAGCGCGGGACCTCTCCCGCGCCTTCCGGCCGCATGCCGATTTACTTCACCGCGCCTTGCATGAAGCCGTTGTAAATCCACTTCTGCAGGGCCACGAACACGACGGCGGTCGGGATAATGATGAGCATGACGGCCGCGCAGATCGTCTCCCAATGCGAACCGAACGGCCCCTTGAACGCGAACAGCGACGTCGAGATCGTCCGCAGGGACGGGTCCGGCATGTACAGGAACGGAATGTAGAAGTCGTTGTAGATCCCGATGCCCTTGATGATCATCATCGTGATGATGGCCGGGGCGAGCAGCGGGAAGATGATTTTGGCGAAGATCGTAAAGTACGAAGCGCCGTCCAGCATGGCCGACTCGTCGAGCTGGGTCGAGATGTTGTCCATGAACTGGATAAAGATGTAGATGCCGATTATGTCCGTGCCCATGTACAGCAGAATGGCGGAGCCCATCGTGTTGAACAGCTCGAGCGCGTTGATGATCTTGAACGTGATGACCTGCGTCGTCACGCCCGGAATCAAGGCCGCGAACAGGAACAGCGACATGATGATGCCGCGTCCCTTGAACGCGAACCGCTGCAGCACGTAGGCGATCATCGTGCCGACGAGCATGTTCCCGACGAGCGCCGTAACCATGATGATAAGGGTATTCTTGAAGCCGGTCAGCATATGCCCTTTGACGAACGCCGTCCGGTAATTGTCGAAGTTGAACCAGTCGCTGGGCGGGGCGAGCGCGCTGGAATTGAGATACTCCTTCGACGTCTTGAACGAAGCGAAGACGACGACGACGAGGGGAGCGAGCGCGCAGAAGACGCCGACGATCAAGGTCAGATATTTGAATGTAGTCGCCGAAGCGTATTTGAGTCTGTACATTCTTACTTCTCCTCCTTGATGACGAGCTTCTGGATGGCGGTCACGAGAATGACGATCAGGAAGAGCACGACGGCCATCGCCGAACCCAAGCCGTACTTGCTGTAAGAGAACGTCGTCTTGACCGTCGTGATGACGAACGTGTTGCTGCCGTTGGAGCCGCCCGTCATGATGTACGGAATCTCGAACGGAGCGACGGACCCGCTGATGGACAGAATGAGGGTAATGGCGACGATCCGGCGAATGCTCGGCAAAATAATGTATTTGAACTGGTGCCAGCGGTTGGCCCCATCGATTTCCGCAGCTTCATACAGATCGGACGGTACGGAAGAGATCGCTCCGAGAAGAAGAATGAAGTTGAAGCCCAGGTAGCGCCAGATGGACGCTCCGACCAGGGATACGTTGATAATATCCGGATTGAGCAGCCATTTCGGGGGATTCGTAATGCCGAAGAAGCCGAGAATCGTATCGAGCGTTCCTTCCGGCCGGAAGAAGAACAGGAAGATCAGGCCGACGGCGACGCTGTTGATCATGCTAGGGAAGAACAAGACGCCCTTGAAGAAGTTCCGGCCCCGGACCGCGAAGCTCAGAATCGTCGCGAAGTAGAGGGCGATAGCGAGCTGCACGAAGCTGCCGGCGAAGTAATAAATACTGTTGATGAAGCCCTCGTAATACTTCTTGTCCGTGAAGATCGTCCTGAAGTTGTCGAAGCCGACCCAGTTATAGTCCGGGGACAGTCCGTTCCAGTCCGTGAACGCGTAACGGAACATTCCCAGGACGGGCACATAGCCGAACGTAATCAGCAAGAGGATCGGAATTAAGGAAAAGGACACGATGATGACGACGCGCTGCGCCCTGTAACTCAGATTGGCTAACATTTCCGTACCTCCATCTCTATCCACCCGATATGGATGTTGCAAAGACTTAAGGGAAAGGCACGGATGCACTTTCCCCTAAGAGTAAGCCGCCTTATGACCAACCGTTACTTCTTATATTTCTCGGGAATGAGCGTCTCCCAAGAAGCGTTCCATCTCTTGTCGAGATCGTTCATGATATCGTCGTAGGATTCCTTGCTGTTGCCGATCGCCGCTTCGATAATGCGCTTCTTGAAGTCCGGGTTGTGGATGCCGACTTCGGAATCGTTGTCGATCGCGACGTTGATGCCGTTCAGGTCGTCCGGGCCCGGAGTGGACACTTCCATCGTGACGCCCAGGTCCTGGAAGCCCTTGAGCAGCTCCGGCACGACCAGCGGCAGCTTCGCGCTGAATCCGCCTTGATACTTGTCGGCGTAGTTGGATTCGTCGACGACCCAATGGATGAAGGCGTTAGCCGCTTCCTTGTTCTTGCTGTGCACGTTGATCGCCCAGTTGTAGTCCGCCGAGAGCGGAGCGGACAGCTTCGCCGCGTTCGTCGGGAACGGCATGTAGCCGATGTCGTCCGGGTGGTCGCCGGCGCCCTGCATCTGCGCGATCGCCCAGGAGCCGAGAACCATCGTGCCGATCTCGCCGCGGTTGATCATGCCCTTGGAGGATTCCCAGTCGGTCGTCGTCGGATCTTCCTCGATCAGGCCTTCCTTGGCGACGTCGTACATGATTTTGAAAATATCGTAATAGGGCTTGCCCTTCTGCCACGGATGCGGATCTTCCAGGAATCCGATGTTCGGATAGTTCGGGTCGCCCGAAGCCGGCTGCAGGTAGTCCGCCCATTGGCTCAAGGTCCAGTCGTCCTTGTAGTTCGTGTACAGCGGAATCGCGTCGGTGTTGTCCTTGATCTTGCGCATCGCCTCGATGAATTCGGCCGGCGTCTTCGGAACGGTCGCGATGCCGGCGTCCGCGAATACCTTCTTGTTATAGACGATGCCGAGCGTGTTGATGGCCATCGGAATGCCGTAGTACTTGCCTTCGTAGCGGTGGGCGTCGATCTGCGAGTACTTGTCTTTGTCGGCCTCGTAGTCGCCCAGCGGCTCGAAGAAGTTCGGGTAGTCCTTCGGCTCGACGTTGTTCGGGATGAGCAGAACGTCGCCGTAATCTTCCGTGTTCATGCGGACCTTGATGTTGTTCTCGTAATCTTGGACCGCTTCCCACTTCACCTTGATATTCGGGTACGCCTTGTTGAACTCCGCCGTGAACTCGCCTTGCAGCGTGTCGACGATGTCCGTGCGCTGGGTCAATACGGTGATGCTGCCGCTGATGTCCTTGCCGCCGGCGTTATCGCCGCCGGCCGACGCCGAAGACGACGCCGAAGCGGACGGAGAGCTGCTATTTGTTGGGCTCTCGTTAGCGGTATTGTTATCTTTGTTGCCGCCGCATCCGGCTAACAGGCCGGTTGCAAGCACAAGTGCCATGGACGTGCCGACTACGGATTTCTTCACTTGCGGTTCCCCCTCAACTTAGGTTTTTCGGTTAAGTTACGGCTTTAGTATAGGGTGTCACCGCTTTCAAGTCAATCGTTTCCATGCATTTTGTTTTTAAAATCAGAATAATTTTATACTAAAATAGAACTTTAATTTGTTAGGTTTCTGACCTCAAAGAAGGTTCGAATGGTCGACCTTTAGTCGCTTCAAGAAATAACATCAATTGAAGTTAGGCTAATATTCCTCTAGTTCGGCAAGCCCAATCTCGCCGACCTCGCCGACATGGCGGAATCCCATGGTTCCGCTCCGACGCCGCCCGACTATTTTTTGCATAATCTCCCCTTTTTCCTAGCTCGACGAGCTCCTAGCCACGGTTTCATATCCGACACTTACTTACCGGAATGATCCTTCCATACGACAAAGTGCGTACTATTCAAATCGGATTAGGGCTGATATTCTTGGCAAAAAAAGATCGAGAGGTGGGCAAGTCCTTATGGCGGAATATCGATTCATCGCGAGGGACGGAAGCATCGCATGGGGCACGGCGCTTGAAGCCGGCTCCCGGAACGCCGAACCTCCCGCCCCGGCCGCTCTCCATCGTTCTTCGGACGACGGGAGCTGGGATTGGGAGCTTCAAGACGGCATCTACCTCGCGAAGGACATCGTGCGGGAGCTGGGGCTGCTGCTGGAGGCGATTCGCGTACAACTGGGCGAGGCGGCAAACCCGGAAGCGCTGCATGCCAATATCGAAGCGAGCCTGGCCGTGTCCGGAAGAGAGACGACTCTGCCGCTCGGCTCGCTCGTTCTCCAGGACAAGGCCAGAACCGAGTTGGCCGAGCAAGCGCGCCGGATCGGGGCGGCCTTGTCCGGGTGGGCCCGGGAATACGATACGGGGCGGGCGCTGGAGCGGCATGGCGAAGAGCTCCTCCGCCATCTGGCGTTCAGAAGCCGCTGCGACCATCATCTCTGGACGCACGAGGTAACGGGAATGCTCACCGGACCGTCCGGCGGACCGACGGTCATGCAGCTGTTCAACGAGTATCTGCATCAGATCGTTCTGCTGAGGGACGCCCTTCTGCCGTTCGACAATTGGGAGGAGGTTCCGATCGAGCTCAAGGGCGGGCAAACGAGAGGACTGCGGTATACGGAACGGGCCCATGCGGAATTCCTCTCCGGCCTGCTCGCGAAGCCGCCGGCGCACCGGGACATCGTCCGGTACGCGCAGAGCGTGTTGACTCCCGGATGGTCGGCGGAGGGATACGGATTCCAGTATCGCCTGGGAACGATTCTGCCGGCCGGTCTCGCCGCCGCGCCAATGGACGGGCCGAGATATCTTCTGAGGTGGTACCCGGTGTCGACCGTGGCGGCGGAGAATGGCGCGAGCGCGCACTCTGTCGCCTTCGATTACGCCTACGCGGATTACTATTCCGCTCCGCGAAGCCTTGTCGACGAAGGGGCAAGCTCCTCCGATCCTTCGGAGCCGGGCTTGGAGCTTCCCGGCGCCGCGGAAGCGCGGCTCGTCCCCGTAGAGGCCGGCCCTGCCCGCTTCCAGCTGGATTACCGTCTCCGGATCGGCGCCGGCGAGTATGCCGTCGATCTGGGCCAAATTTTAAGAGGACACCGGTTCATGTACCGCCCGAATCCAGGTACGCGGGACGGCAGCGGGAACGGCGGGGCGGAACCTGCGCCCGTTCGCGCGCACGATCCCCGGAAGGTGCTTCGGTTACCCGGGCTGGCGACGGGCGAGAAGGACATTCACCTCATCCGTGCCGGAGGCAACGCTCTCGTGCAATGGGCCCTCCTCGGCAAGCTCTATCCGGAGAACGTCGTCCTTCTCGACCGGGACGATCCGGACGAACGGGAAGCGGCCGCCCGGGCGGGCAAAGGGTTCGGCGCGAAGTTCTGGGTCCATTGATTCCCATGGAGAACGCCGGGTTTTCAAGTTCAAGCCCTAGCCCTCCGCTCCCGACTCCTCGAGACGGCGGCGGGCGACGTAATCCGCTCCGTATTCGCAGAGCATCCTCAACAGGGGGAATAACCGATCGCCCAGATCGGAGAGGGAGTATTCCACCTTGGGCGGAGACACCGCGTACGCCTTGCGGACGATCAACCCGTCGTTCTCCAGGTCCCTTAATTGCATCGTCAGCATCTTCTGCGTCGCGCCGGGAATCTGCCGCTGAAGCTCGTTGAACCGCAGCGTATTCCCGTGGAGCAAGCTAAGGATAAGAATCTTCCACTTGCCGCTGACGAGACCTAGCGCGATCTCGGAAGCGCAATGGTACTCGGCGTTGCGGAACTCGATCATCGGGGCGTTCCCACTCCTTATACCAAGTAATATCAGTTAATTAATTGGAATTCTATCAAAACAGCGGCCGGGCTACAAGCCTAAGCTTGCAACTCGCAGCTCGCAGCTCGCAGTCGCCGATTGCACCGCAATTAAAGCGCGCGATTGACTCCTAAGGTGGTTAACATGTCACAAGACCGGATCGAACGCATCCTGGAGATTATCTCCGACTCGCTTCTCCCGCTTCTGAAGGGGACGGTTCTATATACGGTTCCGATCTCCCTCCTGTCCTTCGCCTTCGGGCTGATCTTCGCCCTGTTCGTCGCGCTGGCGAGCCTGTCGGCGAAGTCCTATCTGCGCATGCCCGCCCGCGCATACGTGTGGATCATTCGCTGCACGCCGGTTCTCGTCCAGCTGTTCCTTATTTTCTACGGACTCCCGGGCTTCGGCATCCTGCTGTCTCCGTTCCTCAGCGTCGTGATCAGCTTGACCGTCTCCGAAGCGGCCTACAGCTCGGAGATCATCCGGGCTTCCATCCAATCCATTCCGGCGGGCCAATGGAAGGCCGGCTATTCCCTCGGAATATCGCGAAGCCAGAACTTCGTCCGGGTGATCCTCCCGCAGGCGGTCCGGATCTGCATCCCGTCGTTCGGCAATCAATTCATCACGCTGTTCAAAACGTCGTCCCTCGCCGCTCTCGTCACGATTCCCGACCTGTTCGGGGCGGCCAAGCTCATCGCGGCGTCCACCTTCGAGCCGATGCTGCTCTATTTGCTCGCGGGAATCTACTATCTGGCCCTCTGCTCCCTGCTCACGATAGGACAAGGCCGACTGGAGAAGAGGCTCGGCCGTTATCGAACCTAAGAGAGGAGACCTGGAGCGATGCTGCTGTCGATCGAGAGACTAAGCAAGCGATATGGCGATATGGAGGTGTTAAAAGAAATTCATCTGACCGTCGGGCAAGGAACGACGACGATCGTGATCGGACCGTCCGGTTCCGGCAAATCGACGCTGCTAAGCTGTATCAACCTGCTCGAGCTGCCCACGGAAGGAGCCATCCGGATCGGAGACCGGCGGCTCGACTTCTCGGAAGGCTCGAAGCCCGGACAGAGAGCGATCCTGTCGTTCCGGCAGCAGACGGGTACGGTCTTCCAGGGCAACTATCTTTTCCCGCACATGACCGCTCTGGAGAACGTCGCTCTCGGCTTGATCGCCGTCAAGCGATGGAACAAAGCCGATGCGCGAGCCAAAGCCGCGGCCCTGCTCGATAAAGTCGGACTCGGCGCTTGCCGGGACCGTTATCCGCATCAGCTGTCGGGCGGGCAGCAGCAGCGGGTCGGCATCGCCCGAGCGATGTCGATGGAGCCGAAGATTCTGCTCTTCGACGAACCGACGTCCGCTCTCGACCCCGAGCTGGTCGGGGAGGTTCTGGAGGTCATGAAGCAGCTGACCCGGGAGGGAATCACTCTCGTCGTCGTGACGCACGAGATGGAATTCGCGAGCCGGGTGGCGGACCAGGTGGTCTTCATGGAGCAGGGAGCGATTCTGGACAGCGGTTCTCCCGCGGATATATTCGGCCGCCCGCGGCATGACCGGATCCGGCATTTTCTGAACCGGCTCTCCCCCGGAGCTATGCATCATGCCGCCGCAAGCGGCGTTACCCTTTAATTAAACGAATCTGGAGGATCTAACGACATGAAGAAGACAGGCAAGGTTCTTATCCTGGCTGGGATGCTGGCGGGGATGCTGGCGATGGCCGCTTGCGGACGGGATGACGGCGGCTCGTCCGATTCGCTCGAGAAGCTGAAGAAGAAAGGGGAGATCGTCGTCGCGACGACCGGAACGTATCCTCCGTATTCGTTCCACGATGCCGACGGGTTGACGGGATTCGATATCGACATCTCGAACGAGGTCGCGAAGCGGCTGGGCATCCGGGCCCAATTCGCGGAGGTGGAGTTCGCGGGCATGTTCTCCGGCCTTGACGGAGGCCGATTCGACACCATCCCCCAGCTGTCGGTCACGGAAGAGCGCAAGAAGAAATACGATTTCTCCGATCCCTACCAATTCTCCAATCTGACGCTGATCGTGCTGGAAGAGAACCAAGATATCAAGAGCTTCGAGGACCTGAAGGGGAAGAAGACGAACGGGACCGCGGAGTCGGTGCAAGGGGCGCTCGCGCTGAAGTACGGAGCCACCCTCGTGCCCGAGAACGGCGATTCCGTCGAGCTGCTGAAGACCAAGCGGGTGGATGCCCTCATCTATAACAATTTATATTTTCTGGACTTGCAGAAGAATCGGCCCGATCTGAAAATCAAAGTCGCGGACCGGTCCGACGAGATCGAGACGGCGGCGTTCCTGTTCCCGAAGGGCCAAGACGAGACGGTGCATGCCTTCAACGAAGCGCTGCGGGACATGCACGAGGACGGCACCTACGCGAAGATCTCCGTCAAGTGGTTCGGCAAGGACATCTCCGAAGGCGTTCGTCCGTAGCGGCATCCGCGGACGCGCCCGGGAAGACGCAAGGGACTCGCTTCCTTGCGTCTTTCGCTTCCTGAATATCCCTGCTATAGTGAGGCTATATTCAGCGGCGGGGGAGAACGGGATGGACAAGCGAATGAACGCGGCAGACCGGGAGACGGTCGAACGCTTCCGCGGCGGGGATCGGGAGGCGTTCGGCGAGCTCGTCCGGAAGCATCGGGCGCAAGCCGTCGATTGGGCGTACGCCATCGTACGGGACCCCTTCCGGGCCGAAGACGTCG
Source organism: Cohnella xylanilytica (assembly GCF_014212175.1). Lineage (GTDB taxonomy): Bacteria > Bacillota > Bacilli > Paenibacillales > Paenibacillaceae > Cohnella > Cohnella xylanilytica. Next base: position 22,242 of record NZ_JACJVR010000144.1, read on the forward strand.
CGCAGGACGCCTTGATCGCTTCCTTCCTGCGGTCGGAATCGCTGGAGCAGCCGGATCGCTTCGCCTCCTGGCTGCGGCGGATCGTCCGCAACAAGGCGTACGACGCTCTTCGCGCCGAGAAGCGCCGCCCGATGGCTCCGTATTCGGAGGAGACGGAGGCCGAAGACGCGTGTACCCCGGAGCGGATCGCGCTGGACCGCGAACGGAGGGATTCCGTCTCCGCGACGCTCCAGGCGCTGCCGGACCGGAACCGGAGAATCGTGGAGGCCCACTATCTCCAGGAGCGAACCCCGGAGGAGATCGCGCAAGCGTTCGGCCTCGCGGTCTCCAACGTGTACAACATTTTGTCCCGGTCCAAAATGAAGCTCCAAGAGGAGCGGTTCAAGCGCGAGACCGCCCTCGACAAGAAGAGGCGGCTTGCCTTGGGCCTGACGTCGCGCCGGATGCTGCCGGTCCCGGAATTCCGGTCGGCGTACGCGTCGCTCGGCCACGTCCTTCATGACGCTCTCGCCGCCGGGTGCACGGACGGTTCCGCTTCTCTCAGCGACACGATGGGCTATACCGGCCAAGCGTTCCGGATCCAGACGACCGCCGATTGCGGCTTGAGCGGCAGCTTGATTTACGATTGGGGATACGTTCTGGAGAGAATCGCCGAGACGTACGGAACCCGCGCGAGGTGGATCGGACGGCCCGGGCAGGTGCCGACTCCCGAGACGCTCGTTCGAGCGCTGGACTCGATCCGCGAAGCGATCGGCCGCGGAATTCCCGTCGTCGCCTGGAACCTGTCCCGGGCCGAGTTCTCGATGCTCTACGGCTTCGACGACGAGTCGGAGCGATTCGCCTGCCGCGCGGCCGGGGGAACCGCTCCGGAGGTGCCTTACGCGAGGCTGGGCCGCGACTTGGACCACCCGGAGCTGTTCGTCGGCTGGCTCGAGAACGCGGAAGCCTCCTCCTTCGGCCCTCCGTCGCTCGTTCGCGCGCTCGATGCGATCCTCCGCCACGCTCACGGCCAAGAGCCCCGCGTTCCGGGTTATGTCGCGGGGCTGGCCGCTTACGACGCGTGGATCGAAGCCTTCGCGGAGGACCGCGAGCAGCCCGTCGGACACGCCTACCAGGTCGCGCTTCTGGCCGAAGCGAGGCAGCATGCGGTCGCATTCTTGAGCGGCCGGGCGGAGCATCCGGCCGTGGCCGGGGACCCGGCCGTCGCCCGGTTGTGGCGGGAAGCCGCCGATTATTATCGGGAGGTTCATCTCGTCCTGACGAGGTTGTACCCTTCTTTTCCGTATGGCATGCCCGGCGTTCGTCTCGACATCCGCGAGCCGTCCATGCGGGGGATCCGCGAGGCTCGGGAAGCCGAGAAGGCCGGGATCGACCGGCTGGAACGCATTTATTCGAGATGGGTCGGGCGCGGGTGATAGATTCGGGCGGCCTCGAGCGTCATTATCCTGTCAACCAAATAACGTATTCGCGGGAGGATGCCATTGATGACAGCTTCGACGGGACAAGGCTCGGGAATCCGGGCGGTAGGCGGCTCGATCTTGCACGCGAAGGAATTGGCGGCGATGACCGCCTGGTACGGAGAGCTCTTCGGAATGCCGATTCGGGAGATCGGCCCGGACCAGCCGTTCTACGCGTTCGACATGGAAGGCGGCGTCGATCTGATGCTGGACGACCACCGGTTCGCGGAGGATCAAGGGAAGCATCCGATCTGCATGTTCAAGACGGCGGACATCGGGCGGACCCGCGAGTGGGTCGTCCGAAGCGGCATCCCGATCGTGCTGGATATGCAGAGGCCGCACGACGGGCTTGCGTACTTTAACGTTCTCGATTCGGAGGGCAACGCCCTCATGATCGTGCAGTCGGATTGGGTGAACCCCGATCCGGCGAGACCGATGCGCGGCGACCACCCGATCCGCAATCGCGTCCAATCGATCGTCGTGCCCGTAACCGACCTGAAGCGAGCGACGGAATGGTACGCGCGCCTGCTCGGCCAAGCCATCAAGCCGGAGCGCCAGGACGGGGGGCCGATCTACTGGTTCGACCTGGAAGGCGGAGCGGGTCTTCTGCTGGACGATAACCGCCAACACCTCGGTTGGGAGAAGTTCCCCACCTTCATGCTGAACGCCCGGGACATCCGGGAAGCCTACCGGTTCGCGACGGATCGGGGCGTTCGGACTCTGACGGAGATCGAGTTCGATCACCACTTCTTCGCGGCCGATCCCGAGGGGAACTCTTTTATTGTTTGTTTGTAAAAGCGCAAAGAGCCGTAACCTCCATTTTGGCGGTTACAGCGAAGGTTCAAAGCCACGGCCCTTCTGTAACCTCCATTTTGG
>NZ_JACJVR010000145.1 GCF_014212175.1 Cohnella xylanilytica
ATGCTGAGTGGTAATTCGTTCAATCCGTTGATTAATGGCATTGTTTCGATTAAACTTCATAGTAAGCGCCTCCTGATGGGTTTTAAGGGCATCCGACCCGTGACACCCCCATCATACGAGGCGCTCCTGTTTTTTTCAAAGGCGGATTCTTAGCCTATACAGGAATGTTTAGAGAACGGGCCTATGAACCGGAACCAACCGGAACCAACCGGAACCAAGGGATTCCGATTGCAACCATGAACGAGACTCCCCTGTCTCCATATCCCAAGAAGCCTGCTAGCGAATCCGTCAGCCGTAGAATCGGCCGAGCTCCTGGACGAATCGGTCGAACCGTTCCGGCACGGGGAGGTAATAGATCCGCTTGCCTTCCCTGCACTCCCGAATAAACCCTTCCTCCTTCAGCTCCTTCAAGTGATACGACAGCTTGGACGAAGAGATGTCGCCCAGCTTATGCAGCAGATCCGCCGGACAGACGGCGGATGGCGCCGCCGAACAGACGGGGGATTCGTACGTCTCCTCCCGCCCGATGCGGAGCAGCGTCAAAATTCGCAACCGGATCGGATCGCTAAGCGCTTTGGCCGCCTTGGCCACTTCGATATCTTCGTTCGGTCTCATAAAAACAGTATAGCTTCCCCCGCTTGACATTTCAACTTTTCTTGAAATATACTCATTTCAAAATAATTTGAAATGTTTGGAGGAAGAGAAACCATGTCCAATCATCCCCATTCTTCGGCGGATTTACGGTCCGCCTCTCATCCGGCCAAGGTACGCGCCGGCAAGCAACGGTTAGGCTGGAGCCTGGCGTTGCTCGCGTTCGCGAATCTCATTTATGCGCTGGACATCAACATCGTCTTCGTCGCGCTGCCGGAGATTGGCCGCGGGCTCGGCTTCTCCGGGCAATCGCTGCAGTGGGTCGTCAGCGCTTATACGGTGTTCTGCGGAGGGTTCCTGCTGCTCGGAGGGCGGGCCGCCGACCTGTTCGGGCAACGGCGGATGTTCGTTTTCGCGCTGATTCTATACGCGCTCTCCTCTCTCCTCGGAGGTCTCGCCTGGAGTCCGGTCGCCATCATTATCGCCCGGGCGATTCAAGGGATCGGAGGAGCCTTGCTGTTCCCGGCCACGCTGTCCCTTATCAACCGCTTGTTCGAAGAAGGCCCCCGCCGCAACCGGGCGCTGGCGGTCTGGGGCGGCGCCGGCGCCAGCGGGCTCACGCTGGGCTCCCTGCTCGGAGGCGTTCTGACGAACGCGTTCGGCTGGGAGGCGGTCTTCTACGTCAACGTGCTGTTGGCGGGGATCGCCGTTCTGGGCGCGCTCTTCATCATTCCGGCGGACCGCTCCGGACGCGGCGGAAGCGGCTTCGATCTGCCGGGAGCCTTGACGGTGACCGGAGGCGCGACCCTTCTCGTCTTCGTCCTCGTTCAAGGGCCGGAGGCCGGGTGGGGCTCGGCGGAGATCGTCGTCTGCGCCGCGCTGGCGGTCCTTCTGCTGGCGGCGTTCGCCCTGATCGAGAAGCGCAGCCCGGCCCCCTTGATGCCGTTCCGCCTGCTGCGCCATCGCAGCCTGACCCTGGCCATGTCGATCACGTTCATCTACATGGGCACGTTCGGAGCGCTGCCGTATTTCCTGACGGTTCTGTTCCAGGACGTGCACGGCTTCACGGCGCTGCAGACTGGCCTCGCGTTCATCGTGCCTTCCCTCGCCATCGCGGCCGGCACCCAGCTCGGCGAACGTCTGGCTTCCCGCGTTCATACCCGCGCGACCTTGCTGCTCGGATTCGGAATCGGCATCGTCGGAACGGCGATTATTCCTCTTGGCGCCTATATCGGAAGCAGCTACCTGAGCATCGTCCCGGGCATCGTCGTCTCGGGCGTCGGCCAAGGCATCGTCTGGACGGCCATGTGGATCGCCGCCTCTGCGGGGATCTCTCAGCAAGAGCAAGGGATCGCTTCGGGCATGGCTTCGACGGCCCTGAATATCGGCAACGCCATCGGCCTTGCCTTGCTCATCGCGGCCGCCAATTCGGGAGTTCGTGGGCTGTCCGGCGAGAAGCTGATCGAGGCCATAGCCTCCGGCGGACGAACGGCCTTCTATCTGGCGGCGGCAGGGCTCGTCCTCGGAATGCTGGCCACTCTCGCTCTGCCCCGCAAGCGATAAACGGACGAATCCCCGGTTCGCCGCTATGGCGTCTCAGACGCCATACGAGGCTTGCCGGGGATCTCGTTTTCTTTTTGCCTACAGCTCGTTAAGCCATATCTTCCGCCCGGTCTTCGCGCTCTCCAGCGCGCCGAGCACCATCGCGATGCTGTGAATGTTGTCGCGGCAGTCGGTCTCCGCGCGTCGGCCTTCCGCGACGGCCGCGAACATCTCGTCCAGGCAGCCGGCGTGGCCTCCGCGTCCCTCCCAGTCGAAGGATGCCTCCGCCCGCTCGCAATCGCGGAAGAACTTGCCCTCCTGGTCCCCGGCCGCCACGACTTCCGCATACGGAGCGTTATGGCCGTCCCAGATCGCCGTTCCCCGCTCTCCCGTGATTCGCCAGGATGCTTCCCACGACGTCGGCGCCCCTTCCGCGCACCAGGAGCCGCGGTAGCAGAACGTCGACCCGTCGGACATCTCGAAGATGCACACCGCTGCGGCATTGCCCTTGTACCAGGAGCCGGGAGGATTGAACTCGTGGCAGTAGACCGAGACCGGATCGGCGCCGATTACGAGTCTCGCCTGGTCGAACGTATGGATCGCCATGTCCAGAATGAGGGGGCTGTCCATCGCGTCCCGGAACCCGCCGAAGTGCGGCCCGAGGAAAAAGTCCGCCCCAACGTACCCGACCTTGCCGATCGTCCCGCCTAAGATCAAGCCGCGCAGCGCCCGAATATTCGCGTCGTACCGGCGGTTCTGCATGACGGAGAGCGACTTGCCCGTCCGCTCCGCCGTCGCGATCAGGTCGCGCGCCTCGTCCATCGTCGCGGCCATCGGCTTCTCGCCGAACACGTGGCAACCCGCTTCCAGGGCGGTCTTGCCGATCGTATGATGCGTCGCCGGGATCGTCACGTCGAACACGAGGTTCGCGCCGGATTCGGCGATCGCCGTCTTCAGGTCCGTATACGTCCCGCAAGCGAGCCCGTACCGGTCCGCCATCGCCTTGGCGGCTTCCGGGTACAGGTCGACGAGCGCGACGATCTCCGCATCCTCCCGCTTCAAGGCGTATTCCACCCACGTTCTCGCCATTCCGCCGCAGCCCGCGACCGCGATCCGATAACGTTTCATGATCCGATGCATCCCCTTGTTCTCAGATTGGATTCGGCACGAAGTCGCCGCCGCGGCAGCGCTTCAAGTAGTTCAAGGCGTGCACCTGCCCCGTCATCTCCAGCTCGTCCCGGTAGACCGGATCGTGCCATCCTTCGATATCGATCGTTCCTTGATAGCCCGCTTGGCGCAAAATCGTAACGATATCGCTCCAGTTCGTGTCCCCGAACCCCGGAGTGCGGTGCCAGACGTACGGCTTCGGCCCGTGCACGCCGTATTCCTTGACCACGTCCCACGCGATCGTGGCGTCCTTGCCGTGAACGTGGAACACCTTGCCGACCCACTTGCGAAGCTGCGGAATCGGGTCGATCAGGCTCACCATCTGGTGGCACGGCTCCCACTCGAGCCCCAGATTGTCGCTCGGCACCGCGTCGAACATGAGCTCCCACGCCGTCGGGTTGTGCGCGATGTTCCAGTCTCCGGTCGCCCACGTGCCGCCCATGTCGCAGTTCTCGAACGCGATCCGCACGCCCCGGTCCTCCGCCCTTCTCGCGAGCTCGCCGAACACTTCCTTGAACTTCGGGATCGACTCGTCGATCGGACGGCCCGTCAGCCGGCCGGTGAATCCGTTTACAATGTCGGCCCCGAAATGATGGGCGTTGTCGATCAATCTCTCCCAGCTCGCCAGAGTATCCGCGTTGTCCCCCGCTCCCGTGAGCGGGTTGCCGAACACGCCGACGCTCGAGATGATCGCGCCGTGCTCCTCCGCCAGCGCCTTCGCCCGGCGTCCGGTCTCCGCCAGGTCGATATCGCCCGTCGTCTGCCAGAACGTCAAGGCGAACGATTCGAAGCCGTGCGGGGCGATCTGCGGAATGACCCTGACCGCGTCTCCTCCGCCGACCAAAGTTCCGATTCTAAGCAAGTTGCTCGCCATTGTCCGACACTCCTATTTTGAGCTATAGTGGTGATTACAACCCGATTATATTCGCTCTAATTCGCAATATCTCTATACGATCTTGCGCTTTATAGGTACGATCTTGGGCGATGTCTTGGGCGATGAGAGGAGAAGGGGAAGCGATGACCCACCCGCGCGAGCTATGGGAGAACACTCCGTTTCACGGACAGGAGTATCCCTTTTACATTTTCCGGATTCCGATTCGCGGGGTGCGCAGAGGACAGGAGATTCTCGGCCTCCACTGGCACGAGCACTTCGAGATTCTCGTCATGGTTCGCGGCCGCGCCGTCTTCCATATCGAGAGCCAGCCGTACGAGGCGCGTCCGGGCGACGTTCTGCTCGTCCCAGCGGGAGGGCTGCACGTCGGCTACAGCCTGGAAGACCAGGACGTCGAATTCATGGCGTTCGTGTTCAACGGTTCCATGCTGGAGAGCGCGGCTCGCGATACGCTGCATGCGAGGCTGCTAGGCGCCCATGTGGCGGGGCGAGCGAGGTTCCCGGTCCGAATCGCGGACGGCGAAGGGAACGGCGAATTCGCTCGGGACTGCATCGCGAAGGCGGTCGAAGAGTTTAAAGAGAAGCGGCGAGGGTACGAATTGGCGATCAAAAGCTACCTGTACTTGCTGTTCGTGAATCTGTCCCGGGAGCATGTTCCCGCCCGCAAGGCGGAGGAGCTGGCCGCCGAGTATTCGCGAGGATCCGAGAGGTTTAAGCCCCTCATTCGATACGTGGAGGATAAGTACCGGGAGAAGATTACCGTAGAGGAAGCGGCCAGGCTGGTCAACTTGAGCCCGTTCCACTTCTGCAAGCTGTTCAAGAAGCTGACGGGCCGCACGTTCGTCGAGTACGTGAACCGGCACCGGATGAACGAGGCGGAGAAGCTGCTGCGCGACACCGACCTGAGCGTGACGGAGATCGCGGACCGGGTCGGCTGCGGCAACCCGAACTACTTCACGAAGCTGTTCAAGCAGCACAAGGGGATCACTCCGTCGCAGGCGAGAGCGGACCCTTAACCGATCCCGATCCCGTCCTTGACCATCTGCCCGATCGTCATGCCCGCCAATTCCTTCTCCATCGTCGTCAAGACCTGGGCGTTCACTTCTTCCAGCAAATACGGCATTTTGCTGCCGACCGGACAGGTCGGGTTCGTGCCGCGGTGTACGATGAACACTTCCCGGTTCTCCTCTTCGGTAGCCCGGTGAACGTCTAGCAGCGTAATTTGATCCGCCGGCTTCGCCAACGTAATCGACGCGTTCGTTCCGAGAGTGGACGCAATAAGCCCGGCCTTCGTGAGCTTCCTCATGATCCTGCGGATGACCGCCGGGTTCGCGTTGACGCTCATCGCCAGCAGCTCGGACGTCGTACGCCCGTTTTTATTGAATTCCAGGAAGCATAGTATATGGACGGCCACGGAAAATTGCTGGCTTCGGTTTGCCACGGGGAGTTCCTTCTTTCCAAAGCGAGTCTTTTATTTAGTGTATGAATTCCGGACGGGCAAATCAATGAATTTCGCGGCGACGACGTCCGACGAAGTCCGGCTCTTGACTTCCCGTTCGGGAGCCGTTATTCTGTTATTTGTATCTGTAACTGTTACTATTACTTTTAGAGGTGATGAAAATGAAAGTTCGCGTGAACGGAGTCGAGCTTCATGTCGAGGAACAAGGGCAAGGAGATCTCGCTCTCGTGTTTTTGCATTTCTACGGCGGTTCGTCGCGCACATGGAATCAGGTGATTGCCGGGCTGAAGGACGATTACCGCTGCGTCGCTTACGATCAACGCGGATGGGGAGACTCGGATAAGTCGGCCTCCTCCTACTCGATTCGAGATCTGGCGGACGACGCGGAGGCTCTTATTCGCGAGCTAGGTCTGAAGCGCTACGCGCTCGTCGGCCATTCGATGGGAGGCAAGGCCGCCCAGCTGCTCTCCTCGCGCCGGCCTGCCGGCTTGGAGGCGTTGGTCCTGGTCGCGCCGTCTCCCCCGACTCCCCAAGAGATGCCTCCGGAGATGAGGCGGGCGATGGTTCACTTCTACGACAGCAGGGAAGGAGCCGAGATCGCGCTAGGTAACATCGCCTTGCTGCCTCTGGAGGATGCGGTGCGCGAACAGGCGCTCGAAGATATGCAGAGAAGCGCGCCGCTAGCCCGGGCGGCTTGGCCGGAGACGGCCATGCTGGAGGATATCTCCGCGGAAGTCGCGAACATCGGCGTCCCCACGCTCGTGCTGGCCGGGGAATCCGACCCCGTCGACCGGCTGGAGACGCTTCGTCGCGAGCTGCTTCCGCGTATTCCGCACGCGGAGCTCCGCGCGATCCCCCATACCGGCCACCTCTCTCCTCTGGAGGTCCCCGATCGGATCCGCGCGGAGATCGCGTCCTTCTTGGCCGAGTGCAAACGGACCTCCGCCGCCCGGTAACCGCCCAAGTCGGAAGGTACAAGACGCCATAGCTTAAGAGGATATCCACGACCTCTTGCAAAATCGCGCCAAAGAGCCGGCATAGACCCCACCAGGTCCATGCCGGCTCTATTTCGCTCCCTAGCAAGTCAGCGCGAGTCGTTCGATTCGCCGGTCAGTGCGCCGCCTTCGCGCGGTCCTTGCCCTTGTCCGACTCGCCCGCGTTCTTGTTCGCGGCGTCGCGGTCCTGCTGCATCTCTTCGACCGACTTCACCTTCAAGCGGGCCGCGCCCTTATAGCCTTCGCGGGTCGGCACGAGCGTGCCGGCCGCCAGCCGCGCCTTCGCTTCGGCGATCGCCTCGCCGTACTGCGGCAGCCACTTCTCCTGCGCGACGAGCATCTCGTCGACCATCTGCCAGATCTCCTTCGGATTGCAGACGGCGCCGACGAGCGGGTCCATCATGAACGCCTGGCGCAGCAGCTTGTCGTCGCCGCGCACGGCCGCTTCCACCGCCAGCCGCTGCACCGAGATGCTGGCGTTGCAGACGGCGGCCGGGCCGAGCGGCAGCTCGCCGACGACCGGCATCGAGATGCCGTTGCGGTCCGCGTAGCCCGGCGCCTCGATGACGGCGTCGCTTGGCAGGTTCGAGATGACGCCGTTGTTGACGACGTTGAAGTGCCCGCGGTAGACGCGCCCCATCTCAAGCCCCTCGATGATGTACGAGCCGTGCTCGTGGCTGCGTTCGGCCGCTTCGTACTTGAGCGCCGGGTCCTTCATCCAGTTCGGGAAGTCGGTCTCGAACCAGTTGCGGCCTTCGGTGCAGACGCGCAGGTAGCCGCCCGTCTCCCCGTTGATCCAGCTGCCGAGGTCGATCCAGTCGTGAATCTCGTCCGGACGCTTGCGGTACCACGGCACGTATTCGCTAAGGTGGCCGTTCGACTCCGTGCTGTAGTAGCCGAACCGGCGCAGCATGTCGATGCGCACCTTCTCCGTGCGGCTGAAGTCCTCGTGCTTTTCGAATACTTCTAGCAGCTTGCCCGTCAGATCCTCGCCCTTGTGCTTGATCTGGATGTACCACGTCTGATGATTGATGCCCGCGCAAATAATATCGACTTCTTCCTGCTTGAGCCCGAACGCCTCGGCGATCTGCCAATGGCCGCCCTGCACCCCGTGGCAGAGGCCGATCGTGCGCACGCCGCCGTACTTGTTGCAAGCCCAGGTGAGCATCGCCATCGGGTTCGCGTAGTTAAGCAACAGCGCATCCTCGGCCGCGACCTCGCGGATGTCCTTGCAGATGTTCAGCATCTCCGCGATGCCCCGCTGCCCGTACATGATGCCGCCCGCGCACAGCGTGTCGCCGACGCATTGGTCGACGCCGTACTTGAGAGGGATGTCCACGTCCGTCGCAAACGCCTCGAGCCCCCCGACGCGAATGGTGCAGAGAACGTACTTTGCGCCCTTCAGCGCTTCCCGGCGGTCCGTCGTCGCCTGGATGCGGATGGACAGCCCGTTCTCCTCGATGTCGCGCTGACACAGCTTCGTCACCATCTCGAGATTGCTCAGGTTGATGTCCGTAAACGCAACCTCGATGTCCTTGAATTCCGGCACGCTGAGCAGATCGCGCAGCAGTCCGCGGGTGAAGCCGATGCTTCCGGCTCCGATAAACGCGATTTTGAAAGACATGATATTCGACCTCCGTCGCCGTCGCTAGTGGATTGAACGATACTTCTCCATTGTAGCGGCGGCACCGAAGACAACGTTATCAAAATCGCGACTTCCTCTTCGCCCGATTGTCAAAAATTCGAACTTCCTCAACGCCAAGCCTCGTCCTCACACGCCGGGAGTCCAGCGGTGGGTGTCCGCGGAACGGCGAAACTCGACGGGGGTCATTCCCGTATGTTTCTTGAACAGGGCATGGAAGTACTGCCGGCTGCCCACGCCCACGTAATCGGAGATGTCGGAGATCGGAATGCCGGTCTGGCCGAGCAGCATCTTCGCCTTCTCCATTCGCAGATCCGTCAAGTATTCGGTGAGGGTCCGTCCGGTATGCGCTCGGAAAATGCGCTGGAGATAGCCCGGATGCAAGCTGACCGCGGCGGCGACGTCCTTCACCCGAATGTCCCGGTCGTAGTTCTGGTACAAGTAATCGACGCTCTGCCGGACGTACAGCTCCATCGGAGCCGAATCGCCCCGGGCCGACTCCGTCCATAGCCTCCCGATGCGGATGAGCAGCTGCGAGAGAAGGAGACGGGACAGCGTTCCCCCTTCCATTCCGTTCTTGTCCAGCTCGAGCACGAGGCTTCGCAGCGTATGGTAGGCGTCTTCGGGATCGCGCAGCATCGCGTACGGTTCGGACAGCGTTAGCAGAGCCTGCAGAGGCTCGTCCTCGGACGCCAGCGCCCGAAGGGAAGGGACCGCCCCCGTCCGCTCGGCCAGGCCGAACTCCACGTTCAGCATCCGGCACTTGCCGTCCACGATCAGGCGGTGCCCCGCGTTGGCGTTCAGGATGACGAATTCGCCCTTCTTGAGCGACAGTTCGGGGCCGCCGTCCAGCTCCACCCGGCAGACGCCGGAGATGACGTACATGATCTCCGTCGAGTCGTGACGGTGGTAAGCCATCTCGAACCGGTTCCATTCCTTGAAATAATAAGCGTGAACGCGGGGCTGGAAGTCGCCCTCCAGCCACTCCGCGGGGAACAAGCCGAGGCGCTCCAAGCCGCTTCCCCCTTCGATGTCAGGTATCCTCATTCTACCCGAAGGAGGCGGAAGAGGTAAGCCCGTCCGGTCCCGGCGGCCGGTCCGAACGATGCAAGCTGGAACCGTTTCCTATTATCACGTATACTTACTTAAGGATTGAAGATCACGACAGAAGGTGACGCACAATATGGAAGATTTGAAGCAAGCCTACGCGGCGCTCGGGCTTCCGGAGACCGCGACCAAGGAAGAGCTGGAGCACCGTTACTACCTGCTGGTGCGCAGGGCGAGAGCCCAGAAGATGCGCGAAGCTTCCGAACCGCTGGACCCGGAGGAAGTCGTGGACATCGACGCCGTGACCGAAGCCTACCGGTTCATTCGCGATTACGAGGAGAACAAGGCCAAGGAGGAATTCAACCAGCAAGCCTACGGCAAGTTCAAGGGGATGGCCGACAAGGCCCAGAGATGGGACCACTTTTTCCATTATTATAAATTCCATATCCTCATCGGCATCATCCTTCTGGCGTTAATCGGATACGGAATCAAGAGCTACGCGGACCACCGCGCCGAGCAGGAACGGCTGGCCAAGCTTCCGCCCCCGGACGTGACCGTCATGTTCTACGGAAGCTTCTTCTACGGAGAGGGCTTCGGCAGCGACACCGAACCTCTGGCCGAGGACATCCGGAAGCCATTCCCGGACTGGAAGCGGGTCGTCGCGAACTTGACCTACATTCCGACGGAGATGAAGAGCGAGCAGGATATGGCCCTGATCCAGAAGGGCTTGATCGTCATGATCGACGACAAGTCGGACCTGTTCATCGTGGACAAGACCAACTTCAACAAGCTGGCGCCGCAGGAGGCGTTCCTTCCGCTCGACTCGTCGTCCGATCCGGCCGTCCAGGAGCTTCTGAAGTCCGGCGCGGTTCTCAAGGCGAAGACGGACGAAGATCCGACGGAACGGCCGTACGGCATCGACCTGTCGGGCACCGCGCTCGCGAAGTCGCTTGGCGTGAACGGCACCGACGGCTACATCGCCGCGATCCGGACCCATGCGAAGAACGTCGGCAACGCCGCCAAGCTCATTCAACATTATCTGAACCAGCCGCAATAATAACGGCCGTATTCGGCCTCTACAAGAGCCGCCCCCATGCCCAGACAGATATCCTTTCTTTAATCCAAACGAAGGCAGGGAGCGAATCCGCCCCCTGCCTTTGGTCTATCCGATCTCAGGACAAGCTCGATGCCGTCTCCTTCGCCGAAGGCTGGCGAAGCAGGTTGAGGAACTCCCGCATGAAGCCCGGCAGGTCCGGCCACGCGTGCCCGGTGACGAGCTTGCCGTCGACGTGCAGCGTCCCGGAAGCGTACGTCGCGCCGAGGGATTCGACCTCCAGCCTGCAGGCGTTATACGCCGACAGCGTGCGGCCCTCGAAGTACGAGCGGTCGCCCAGCGCGAGAAACACCTGGGCGCCGTGGCAGATCGCCCCGACCGGCTTGTCGGCGTCGAGGAAATGCCTCACGATCCGCGGCAGATCGGCGTCGTTGCGGATGAATTCCGGGGCGCGTCCCCCGGGGATGATCAGAGCGTCGTACGCGGAGGGATCGACGTCCGCGAACGCGACGTCCGAGGCGAGCTGATGCGCCGGCTTCTCCGTGTACGTGTCCCAGCCGTCGACGAAGTCGTGGCAGACGGTATGCAGCACCTTCTTCCTCGGGGAAGCGACGACCGCCTCGTATCCTTCCTCCTTGATCCGGTACAGAGGATAATAAACCTCCAGAACCTCCGCGCCGTCCCCCGTCAGAACGAGCACCTTCTTGGACATCGAATCCTCTCCTTACTGTAAATTTATGTAACACCCTCTCCATTATGGTCATCGGCCGAGAATCCCGTCAATGGTGCTTCGGAACGGGGATTTGGCGTCGAATCGCCCGGCCGATTGGGTCTTCGGAACGCCGTTCCGTTGTCCGTTCGGCGATACGATGAGCCCAGGCCTAGTCCGGAACGGATATACAACGGACTTCGCTGCGGGTATGATAGAAGAGAATTCCATTTCGCTTAATCGAGGTGCGCCCCTTGAACAAATGGCTCAAAACCGCGCTGTATCTCGTCGCGTCCGTCTTTCTGACGCGCCTGATCCCGTTCTCCTCCTTCTTCCGCAATCTCGACACGATGGTCCACGAATTCAGCCACGCGCTCGTTACCCTGCTGCTGTCGGGCCGCGTTCTGAGCATAGAACTCCACTCGGACCACAGCGGCGTCACGTATTCGCGGCTGGCTTCGGAATGGAGCTCCCTGCCCGTCTCCCTCGCCGGTTATGTAGGAGCCTCGCTGTTCGCGCTGCTTCTGTTCTACCTCTACCATCGAGGGCTTCAGCGGCTCGGACTCTGGCTAGTGACGGCGTTGGCCGCGATCACGCTGATCCTGTACGTCCATACCGGCTTCGGCGTCGTCTGGCTCATCGGCTTTATCGCCCTGAGCGCTCTCATGATATGGGTTCGCCCCGAATGGATCCGGAACTTCTATTATCTGCTGATCGCGTTCCTCTCCCTGGAGGAATCGGCCATGGGCCCGATCTCCCTGGTCCTGTACGCCTTGAACGACTCGTCCCGGGCGGGCGACGCCTCGAGCCTGCAGCAGCTGACGGGAATTCCCGCCCTTCTGTGGGCCCTGCTGTTCGTCGCGATCGCTCTCGGCTGCGTCACCCGCGCGCTGCATTACTTCTCCAAGCCGCAGAAGCAATCGACCCTCTCCCGCAACCGGACGGCGAGCCGGATCGTCTAACGAACGTGGCGGTTCGCCAGGCGCAAGACTTCCCGGTTCTCCGGAATCGGGATTTCTTCCCGAGCTTCCATCCATTATTTTCCTTGAAAGGGATCACTCCAACATGCGCAAATCGTTCCTTATCCGCACCAGCATTCTGCTGCTTGTCGTCCTGATCGGCCTGGCGGCGGCGGCCTTCATCCACTGGCACCATTCGAGCAAGAATCGGCTCGTGAATACCCATAAGAGCAGCCCGCTTCTTATCGTGGAATCGGACCGCGACCTGTCGGACAGCTACGACGTCATCGTCGCCGGCACCGATCCGGAAGGAATCACGGCGGCCATCTCGGCCGCGCGCAACGGCCTGCACGTCCTGCTCGCCGACGGAAGGAACCGGACCATGCTCGGCGGCCTGACGACGGAAGGCGGCCTGAACATGCTCGACCTGAACTTCTCGCCCAAGCAGCCGAAGTTCCTCCGGACGTTTCGCAGCCCCGTGTTTTTGAACGAGGGCATCTTCCAGGAGTGGTACGACCGGCTCGAAGGCTACGCGTTCGACACGACGACGGCCGCGAACGCCTTCTACGAGATGGTCCGAAGCGAGCCCAACATCGACTTGCTCATGAAGGTCAAGGACTGGAAGCCGATCGTCGACCGGTCGGGCGGCCGTGCCAACGTGACCGGAATGACTTTGACGAAGGAGGACGGCAGCGTCGTCTCCATTCGCTCGCGGGCCGTCATCGACGCCACCCAGGACGGCGATATTTACGCGATGGCCGGAGCCGGCTTCACGCTTGGAAGGGAAGATATCGGGGACAAGAACAGCCTGATGGCTTCGACCCTTATGATCCGAATGAGCGGCGTGACCCAGAAGATCTGGGAGGAGATGGGCAAGCATCCGAACTCCGGCATCGACCGCATGAGCATCTGGGGATATCGGGAAGCCTCCGAATACAAGCCGAGCGATCCGTCCAAAGTGAAGCTTCGCGGACTGAACATCGGCCGGCAGAACGACGGGACCTTGCTTATCAACGCCATGCAGCTGTTTGGCGTCAACCCGCTCGATCCGGAGTCCGTCCGCCAAGGGCTGGAGGTCGGCCGGAAGGAGGCGCCCCGAATCGCCGAATTCCTCCGGACGAGATTCCCGGAATTCAAGGATCTGAAGTACGCGGGAACGGCGGCGGAGCTGTACACCCGCGAATCGCGGCACCTGCTCGGGATGTACCGGCTCACGCTGGCGGACGTCATGGAGAATCGCAGCCACTGGGACGATATCGCCTACGGCTCGTACGCCGTCGACATCCAGAGCACGAGCAACGGCGCGACGGGCACGATTCTCCTCCACCCGCTGCAATACGGCGTCCCGTTCCGATGCCTCGTCCCGGTCTCGACGGACGGCATTCTGGTCGTCGGCCGTTCGGCAAGCTACGACACGGTGCCGCACGGCAGCGCCCGGGTCGTGCCGCTCGGCATGGCGACGGGCCAGGCGGCGGGCGCCGCCGCGAAGCTGGCTATCGATCGCGGCGTCACCTTCGCCGAGCTGTCCCGCTCGAAGGAGCTGGTCGCCGAATTGCGGAAGCGGCTGGAGAAGCAGGGCATGGATTTGACGGCGCGCCGCCTTCCGGAGCCCGATTACATGAAGCATAAGCAGTACAAAGGGCTGCTGGTCGCCGCGGGGATGTACCTCGCTTCCGGCGGGGAGGACAACAAGGGCTGGAATTTGGACGCGCCCACGAACAAGCAGCGGTTCTTCAACAACTTGAGCCGGGTCAAGTCGCTGCACCCGGACCGGTTCGAAGGCGATATGTCCGGCCTCCTTCCAGGAACGCCCGACCCCGCCAAGCAGCCGATCAGCCTCGACGAAGCCGCCGAGATGCTGAGGCGCGCCATTCTTCCCGAAGGCGCCTCCTCGCAGGAGAGCGCGCTCGCCGACTTGACTAGCCGCGGCTGGCTGAGCGCGGAGGCGCTCTCCACGATCTCGGACCCCGCCCGCCTGACCAACGGGGACAGCTACATGCTCATTCGGGACGTCGCCGAGAGAGGACTGAAGATTCGGTTCGACTACGATTCCGTCTAAGATAGAATCTTAAGAAGGCACTTTAAGGCGGGACGGCCGCTTTAAGGTGCCTTTCCGTTTTCCGTTTAGCAAGGAGAAAGGCCGCCGGTAACGCCACGCCTCCTCCCCGATAACGAAAAAAAGAGCCGCGTTGGCGCGGCCCAATGGAAAAAAAGGTTATGAAGAAAAGGGCAGCGGCTGCTGCCGCTCTTCTACACCATTAGGATATACGAATCGTATAGACAAATGCATTAGTCGATTCGTGGAAACGAAGGAGCGGGAGCCCGTAGCCCCCGCTCCTTCTCGGTTCCCGCCGTTCGCCTCGTTGGACTCGTTGGCCCCGTTCAACCGTTCAGCTTGTCTGAACCGACAGCTTCCCTTGCAGCACGTAGCGGTGCAGGAACCACTCCGCGACCCCGAGAATTAGCGTGATGATAAGGATCTCGCCGAAGCTCAAGGCCCAGTTCATCGAATAGGAGGCGAGCCACAGGAACAGGAACGCCAGAATCGCGTCCGACAGCGTCGCGACGGCGTTGTTCGTGGCGCGCAGAATGACCTGGTCGCCGACGAAATACGCGATTAGAGTCAGAGCGGTGGCGGCGATCAACGCGTTGATGAACGAGACGTCGGCATAATACATGAGAAGGGCTACGACGATCACTCCGTTCACTAACCACTTAAGGACGAACTTCATGGGGTTCCCCGCTTTCGCGAATGGATTTCTTTACGCGTAGTATGCGAAGGACCCGACCGTGCCTATTCGCGAACCGGAGGATATTTTCCTCGGCGGCAGGCGGCGAGTCCGTGCCTTCCGGCCGCCCCTTTCTTATTGCTCACCACTTCCGAATTCCGATGATAAACGAAGCCAGAGCGGCGAACGAAGCGATCGTCCGCACGTGATTCCAAGGAATCCAGCCGGCCAGATATTCCTTCCATACGCGGGCTCCCTCTTGGCTTCCCGAAGCCGCGGCGGCTAACTTATCGTTAAGCGGCACGTTAAACGCGGCGGTGACGACGAAGACTCCGACCACGATAAACAGGCTGCCGGCCAATACAAATACGGCGCTCGTCGTCCCTAGCCTCCAGAAGGAAGCGATTCCCGCAATCAGGCTCGCCGCGGCGGTGCCCATGAAGATCAGCATAAACGGCGACTGCAATATCGCGGAGTTGATCGACTGCATGGCCGATATGCCCTGCTCCGAGGGAAGGCGGGCCAGAGCCGTCATCACGAACGTCGAAAAGGCGAAAAACACCCCGGCCAGCAGACCGGCCCCCAGCAAGGACGCAAGGGTTAAATAATAGAGGACGGTATTCATCGAACGATCGCTCTCCTTATTCATTTAGTTGCGCAAGCAAATATCATCGCGAATCAGAAACCGAATGAGAAAATCATTCGGTTTGTTCGAGGCGATTGCTCGCCTCGTACAGCTGCAGCGAGAGCTCATCGTCTTGGCTGTCCAACCGAGTATTGTACCTTTGGCGCAGCCGATGCCAACTGTCGTGGATTCGGCTCTCCAATTCTCTCCCCCGATCGGTGGCGAAGATCAAGGATTTCCGGCCTTCCTGGCGGCTGCTCAGAAGTCCCTTGGCTTCAAGGCTCTCGATTAGCCGGGTGATGGTAGAGGGCTGCAGATGCAGGGATTGGCCGATCTCCTTCTGCGAGATGCCGTCCTTCTCCAGCACGGTCATCATCAGAAATGCGGAGGTCGGGGTAAGCCCGCATGCCGCGAACTCGTTCTCGGCCATCTTGGAGATGATTCGGCTGAGACGGTTGGCCGTAAAATACAGGCATTCTTTGAAGTAAATCTCCAGCATGCGAGGCCTCGATTCTTCGTTGTAATAGTTGCTTGTGCAAACAATTATAAGGAATGAAGGGAACCTTGTAAAGTCTGGAAATCAAAAAGGGCGCCTGGTTCTCGTTACGATCGGAAACATAAACGACAACTTCCGAAGCTCCTGCTCCGGGAAGTCTGTTATCGAAATGGTCATGCGCACAAAAAAATCCTTCGCCTAGGCGAAGGATCTCGTCTTATAAGTTATGGTGCGGTCGAGAGGACTCGAACCTCCACGGTATTGCTACCGCCAGCCCCTCAAGCTGGTGCGTCTGCCATTCCGCCACGACCGCATATAGTGAATCTTCCCGTTCCGAATCGGCATATCCGGAACTCGGACTGGTGAGCCATGAAGGACTCGAACCTTCGACACCCTGATTAAAAGTCAGGTGCTCTACCAACTGAGCTAATGGCTCTCAAAAGATGGTGTTGGTGACCCGTAGGGGATTCGAACCCCTGTTACCTCCGTGAAAGGGAGGTGTCTTAACCCCTTGACCAACGGGCCATATTCCTCTCGCTGCTGCCCGTTAACCCAGGCCTCGTTCAGACGACAAAAATGAGTATACCCGAAACTTTGGAGAATGGCAAGTCCTTTCCGAAACTTTTTTTCAAGTCAAAATGTGCTATTCTAGAAGCATTCCAACGAGGTGACGATCATGTCCGAAATGCTCCTGTTCGACGTATCTTCCCAGTCCGTCCGCGAGGACGCCATCCGCGTGCCGGAAGACGGCGAGACCGCCTGGATTCCGTTGATCGGGGCTCCTCCCGAAGAGATCGAACGCGTTCTGGCCGGCATCTTCCATTGCCATCCGCTTATCGTCGAGGATTGCGTCAAGCTGAACCAGCGGCCCAAGCTCGATAAGTACGATACGCACCTTCTGCTCACGTTCTTCCACGTGAAGGAGGATCTGTCGACGGTCGAGATCGAGCACGTGATCGGACCGAATTACGTGATCACGGTATGCCCCGAGGAGGTCGATTCCCTCGCCCAGGCGGCCCAGGACTTCCGAAGGGCATCCAAGTACATGGAATTCTCCGGAGGCATCCTGCACCGCCTTCTCGACCGCTGCGTGGACGATTACGCCGACGTCGTCGACAAGGTCGACGACGTTCTGGACAAGTACGAGCGGGCGGTCTTCCGCAATCCCTACGTGCAGATCTCGGGCGAAGTATTCCGCATGAAGCGGCGGCTGCATAACCTTCGCCGCATCCTCGCCGACGAGAAGGTGACGCTCGGCCAGCTCACGCACCAGCAATTCCCGTACAGCCGGCGGGAGGCCGACGTCTACTTCGTCGATATCTACGATCACGTCGCCCGGGTGCTCGATTCCATCGATTCCTTCCGCGAATCGATGAGCGGCCTGCTCGAGCTGCAGCTGAATATGAAGTCCGACCGGATGAACGAGATCATGAAGACGCTGACGATCATCAGCTCCATCTTCCTCCCGCTCACGTTCCTCGCCGGGGTGTACGGAATGAACTTCCGCGTCATGCCGGAGCTTCGATGGGCCTACGGCTACCCCGCCGTGCTGGTCGTCATGCTGCTCGTGGCGGGAGGTCTGTGGCGGTACTATAAGCGCAAGAAGTGGCTCTGACCCGGGAGCCGCCCGACCCGCGCGCTTGAAATTCAAAAAGAGCCCGCCGGGCGCCCGGCAGGCTCTTGCTGATGTCGAAATTGAGTGGCGGAGAGAGAGGGATTCGAACCCTCGCGGCTGTTACACCCTAACGCTTTAGCAAAGCGCCCCCTTCGGCCTCTTGGGTACCTCTCCATATGGCTCCCCGAACAGGACTCGAACCTGTGACAACTCGATTAACAGTCGAGTGCTCTACCGACTGAGCTATCAGGGAATGTTGATTTCTCAAAAGCGACATGTATTAATTTATCATGGTTCATCCCCGAAGTCAAGCATTCGATCGACAGTTTTTTTGCTGTTTTTTATTGGAACATCACAAGCCGATTCCGCCCCTAATCTCCGGGCTCGAAGCAGGGCTCCCGGCCGGTCTTACGGCCGGCCCCCCGCTCCCGCTCCGACCGCCTCCGGCTCCTTCGGCGCCGGCGCGTCGATCAGCCGCAGCTTGCCCCGGCAGCGCCCGCAGGCGTACTTGCGCGGATCGGTCTTCCGCTTGCGCGGGTAGCTCATTCCGCAATCGCGGCATACGAGAAAATACTTGACCGGCAGGCTGCGTCTCGCCCCCGGCAGCGACTTGCAGTGCAGCGTCGCGCCGACCTGCTTCAGGAGCCGCTTGAAGTCCTCGTCGCGATGCCGGTATCCCCGGCCCGTCAGGTGCAGATGATAATGGCACAGCTCGTGCTTGATGATCCGCTCCGTCTCCTCCGGCCCGTGCACGGCCAATTGGTGAGGGCTGATCTCGATATTGTGGCTCTTCAGAAAGTAGCGTCCGCCCGTCGTGCGCAGGCGGGCGTTAAACGTGGCCTTGTGGCGGAACGGGACCCCGAACGCCGACAGCGACACCGACTCCACCCAACTTTGGAGTTCGCCGTCCTTCATCTTATTTTGCAGCCTCCCCGCTCTCGTCCTACTTGAATTGTAGCCGCTTGTTGGGCTACACTGTCAAGTAGAATTTGCCGACCGAGGGGAGAACCGCCGCCATGTCGAATAAGGCCTACGTCCTGATGCAAAGCCGAGACGGCAGCCTGCAGTTCGTGGAGATGCCCGCGACTCACGCTTACCAGCTCAGCGCCCTGAACCTGCGTCTTCATAAAGAATTGTCGAAGCTGACCGCCGACAACGTTCCCGAGCTGCCGAAGGCCGTCGCCGAGTGCACGGGGCTGGAGCTGCTGAACGAGAACGACAAGCCCGTCAGCGGCTTGCAGTACATCGACGAACTGGAGAGGTCCTTCTCCTCCATCCGCGAGACCGCCTATCCGCTCGTCTCCTTGCTGACGGAGATCCGCGCCCTTCAGGCGCAGCTCGAGCAGTGGTACGAAGAAGAGGAAGAGAACGCCCTGTCCTGATTCCGTTCGATCGGAAGATTCCCCGGAAGATCCTTCGCGGGAACGGCGAAGGGGACCTGCACGGTCATCCGCCCTTATCCATATGCTAGTAGAGCAGCAGGATACGGGAGGAGGGCGACAGCGATGCCGCAATGGCTGTGCAATCAGCTCATGCGGGCGTATCTGAAGAAGGATCGCCGGCAGATCAAGATGCTGAACGACTGCTGGTTTTTTTACCATCGGCAGACCCCGGCGGGAACCGCATCATCCGGCTCGCATACCCAGCCTTCGCGCTGATTCCGATCCTCCGCGGTCGGTCGCCGAGGACTGAACGATAAAGGCCGTCTTCACCGGCAAGCCGATGGGCTTGCGGGCGAAGGCGGCCTTTTGACGCCTACGCGCGGTCCAATTTTGACGCAGGCGCGGTGTTATATGACGGACGGATAGTCGGCAACGGGATTGTTGTCCCTTAAGCTTCCTGCGGCCCCTTCATCGTCAGGCTGACGCGCCCCTTCTTCAGGTCGACGCCGATGACCCATACCTTGACGGTATCCCCGACGGCGACGACTTCGGTCGGATGCTTGACGAACTTATGGCTCAGCTGCGAGATATGCACGAGCCCGTCGTTCTTGATGCCGATATCGACGAAGGCGCCGAAGTCGACGACGTTGCGCACGGTGCCCTGCAGCTCCATTCCCGGCTTCAAATCTTCGATGTCCAGGACGTCCGTATGGAAAATCGGGGGCGGCAGCTCCTCCCGCGGGTCGCGGCCGGGACGGAGCAGGCTGTCGACGATGTCGCGCAGCGTCGGCTCGCCGACCTCCAGCTTCGCGGCCAGCGCCGGAACGTCCGCCGAGACGAGCTTCTCCTTCAGCTCGTCGGTGCCGATCGCCGAAGCGTCCAGCTTCCATTCGCCGAGCAAGCGGCCCACGACCTTGTACGATTCCGGGTGAATCGGCGTCCGGTCGAGCGGGTTGCGGCCGTCCACGATGCGCAGGAAGCCGATGCACTGCTCGTACGTCTTGGCGCCGAGACGCGGCACCTTCTGAAGCTGCGCGCGGTCCGTGAACGCGCCGTTCTCTTCGCGCTGCTTCACGATGTTCTTGGCGATCGTCGCGTTAATGCCAGACACGTAGGACAAGAGCGACGGGGAAGCCGTGTTCACGTCGACGCCGACATGGTTGACCGCCGATTCCACGACGGCCCCGAGGCTCTCGTCCAGCCGCTTCTGCGACACGTCGTGCTGGTATTGGCCGACGCCGATCGCCTTCGGCTCGATCTTGACGAGCTCGGCGAGCGGATCCTGCAGCCGGCGGGCGATCGACACGGCGCTGCGTTCCGCGACGTCCAGATCGGGGAACTCCTCCTGCGCCAGCTTCGAGGCCGAATAGACGCTCGCCCCCGCCTCGTTCACGATCAGATACTGGAGGCCGCGCTCCGGCATCCCCTTGATGACGGAGACGACGAACTGCTCCGTCTCGCGCGAGGCGGTGCCGTTGCCGACGACGATCAGCGTCACGCCGTATTGCGTGATAAGCCGGCGGAACAGCGCCTCCGCTTCCGCCTTCTTGTTGTGCGGAGGCGTCGGGTACGACACCGCCACCTCGAGCAGCTTGCCGGTCTCGTCGACGACGGCCAGCTTGCAGCCCGTCCGGTAGGCGGGATCGACGCCCAGCACGACGCGTCCCTTCACCGGCGGCTGCAGCAGCAGGTTGCGCAGGTTCTCCGAGAAGATGCCGATCGCATGCTCCTCGGCCTTCTCCGTCAGCTCGGCGCGCAGCTCGCGCTCGATGGAAGGGGCGATCAGCCGCTTGTAGGCGTCCTCCGCCGCGGCGGCCAGAATATCGCGCGTCGCCGACGGCCCGCGGATCAGACGGCGCTGCAGCTCGCCCACGATTCGGTCGACCGGCACCTCGATGCCGACGCTCAGCACCTCCTCGCGCTCTCCGCGGTTGATCGCGAGCACGCGGTGCGGAGGAAGCCGCTTGACCGGCTCCGAGTACTGATAGTACATCTCGTACACCGACTCGGCTTCGGGATCCTTGGCTTTGCTCTGAAGCACGCCGTTCTCCCACGTGAAGCGGCGCACCTGCTTGCGCGCGTTGGCGTCGTCGGCGAGCCCTTCCGCCACGATGTCCATCGCGCCTTGGATCGCCTCCTCCGGCGTGGCGACGCCCTTCTCCGCGTCCACGTAACGCGCCGCCTCGGCCCGCGGATCGCCCTGCTTCGGCTGCGCCAGCAGCCATTGCGCCAGCGGCTCCAGGCCGCGCTCCTTCGCGACGCTCGCCCGCGTCTTGCGCTTCTGCCGGTAGGGGCGGTACAGGTCCTCGAGCTCCTGCAGCTTGACGGCGGACGCGATCGCCCCCGCCAGCTCCGGCGTCAGCTTGCCCTGCTCGTCGATCAGCCGGACGACTTCGCCCTTGCGGTCCTCGAGCTGCTTCAGATACCCGCGCCGTTCCTCGATGGCCCGCAGCTGATTCTCGTCCAGCTCGCCGGTCATCTCCTTCCGATACCGCGCGATGAACGGAATCGTGTTCCCTTCGTCCAGCAGCCCGGCCACCGTGCGGACTTGCCCCGGGCTCAGCCCCAGCTCCGAGGCGATCTGCTTGATCATGCGTTCCGCGGCTTCCTTCGCGCTCGCGGCCGGATCCGTATGTACGGCTTCGTTCATCTTCGAATGCTCCTCCTCATCGTAACGGCGGCGTTCCGTCCCGCCGGCCCTGCGGCGGACGGAACGGCCAAAAGACGCTTCCGACCGGAAGCGTCCGCCTCAATCAAAACTTCACTTTCTCTCCGGCTTCGGCCTCGCACTTGAGAGCCCCGAGCACGATGCTCGTCACGTCTTCGATCCTCTGCTCCTTCGTCGCCGGCGGTTCGCTCAGCACCGGTTCGAACAAGCCGAAATGCCGGGGGAACAAGATGCCGCCCCAAATATACAGAAACGTCGAATCCAGGGACCGGAAGCGGAACACGCCCTGTCGGCGCCCTTCCGCGAGCAGAGCCCTCGCCTTCTCCCAGATCGGGAACAGATACTCGCGGATAATCTCCGTCCGAGCCGGAGAATGGACCGACTCGTGCTGAATGATCCGGACGAGCTGAGGATCTCTCTCCTGATAATGAATGACTTCCCGGATCATCATCCTCATGCCGGTCACCGGATCGACCGGTTCCTCGAACGCCTGGCGGATCATCGCTCTCGGGAACGAGTAGTCGAAGATCGCCTTGAAGATGTTATCCTTGCCTCCGAAATGGTAGGAGATGAGCGCGACGTTCGCGTTCGCCTCCTCGCAAATCTGCCGGATGGTCGTCCCGTCGAAGCCTTGACGGGAGAACAGCTTCTTCGCGGCCAGCAACAGCCGCACCTTGACGTCTTGTTCGGCTGACTCCATCTCTGCCTCCATCATAGTCCCGGGCTATCCTCTTATTATGAACGGGCCCGCGGCCGGAAAGCAAGCCGTTACGGCCGGGAGGCCTCGGCTCCCGCCGTCGCGGCCGTTCCCGCGGCCGGGACGGCCGCCGTCCGCGGAAGCTTCTGCGGCTTCAGCGCCACCGCCAACGCTCCGACGGCGACGGCCGCCGCCGCGATGACGAGCATAGCGCCGATCGCCGCGCCCAGTCCTCCTCCGCCGAACAGAACGTCCATCAGCCCCCGGACGGCATAGGTCGCCGGAAGCCCGTTGCCCAGACCCACGTAGAAGTCGGGAAGAAGCTCGCGCGGCACCATCGCTCCGGAGGAGACGAGCTGCGCCGACAAGGTAAGGATGTTGAACAGCATCCCCGCCATTCCGAACAGAAGGAGGAACATCTGCGAGACGAACATGAAGGTGAGCAGGATGATGAAGACGGTGCCCCACAGCGCGAAGAATCCTTGCTCCGCTTGCCCTCCTAGCGCCATGACGAGAGAGGTTCCGACGAGCGATACGACCGCCGCCGCGATCAGGTTAATGAACGCGCGGGACCCGAACCGCCGCCACTTGCCGGAAGCGCCCGCGGCCGCCAGCGCCATCGACGACTGCTCCATGTTCATTCCCATTATCATCGCGCCGACGTACGAGGCGAGCACCATCATCATCGGCACCATCTGATTGTTCATGCCTTCCACGCGATTGATCGACTGGATGTCGGACACGACCCGTTCCGACAGCGCCCCGCCGGCGGCCGCGGCCTGCTCGGCCGGAACGTTCGCTTGCGCGAGCGACTGCGAGATGCCTTGGCCGACGGCCATCTTGTTGACGGTCGCCGTCACTTGGGCGGCGACGGACGACATCATGCTCTTGATGGTGGCCGGATTGGATTCGTTCAGCGTATACTGGATCGAAGCCGTCTTCCCCGCGTCCGCCGCGGCGGCCGAGAATTCGGCCGGAATGCGGATGACCATCTGCAGCTCGCGGTCGTTCAGCTTCTCCAGAGCTTCCTCGTTGCTCGGAAGGAGCTCCGTCTTCACCGGCAGCGAGGTCCCGAGCCGCTCGGCGATCTTCGCGCCGAAGTCCGCGTCCTCGTTCACGATGCCGACGGTCAGCTGGCTCATCCGGTCGTTCACCCCGTCGTATCCCGTCATCCAGACAACGGAGAAAATCAATTGGAACATCAATGCGGTCGCGATGCCGATCCAAGTCGTCGGCCTCTTCATGAACGCTTGCAAGGTTTGCACTCCACTCCACGCCCTCTCTCTTTTTAAACAATTGTTTTAATCACTTGTTTAAATTTAACCGACGGACAGGCGCCCTGTCAATCCCTGCCTTCGGTTCGGCGCATAAAAAAACGGAAACCGCGAGGGTTCCCGTTCCGGTTAAAAGTCGATGAGCCCCACGCTGATCAGCAGAGCGTCATCGACCTTGCGCATCATTTCCTCTTCCAAATGGGTGATTTTGTCCGTCAACCGCTGCTTGTCGATCGTTCGAATCTGCTCCAGCAGCACGACCGAATCCCGATCGAGCCCATGGGTCTTCGCTTCGATCTCGACATGCGTCGGGAGTTTCGCTTTCTGGATTTGGGCGGTAATGGCCGCTACGATCACCGTCGGGCTGAACCGGTTGCCGATGTCGTTCTGAATCACCAGCACGGGGCGTACTCCTCCCTGCTCCGATCCGACCACCGGCGACAGATCCGCATAGAAAACATCCCCGCGTTTGACGATCAATGGCTTACACCCCGCTTACAAGGCGACCGAGTGTGCTTTCGGCATCTTCTTCCGCTTGGAAAGCTTCCGATGCCATATTCAGGTTGATCTTGGCCATCTCCAAGTAGCCTCGCTGCATGGAATCGCGAATTAGCCGCTTCTTCCGCTCCACGAGATATTGCTTCATCGCCTGGCGAATGATCTCGCTCCGGTTCGTGTTCTCCTTGGCGACGACGAAGTCGACCTCGCGCAGCAGATGATCGGGCAGACTGATCATAATCCGCTTCGTATTGTGAATATTGGCCACCGAACAAGCACCTCCAAAGATTTACCAACCCGTAACCTAATTCCCAGTATGCCGTCCCCGGAGAGAAATATACGACTCCCCGTTACCATTCGATTCTTCGCTCTCAGAATCCTGCCGCTTCGGCCAAAAAAAGATCGAATCTTCAGCAGGAAATTATTGGATTCGAGACGGCTACCGTCTCTCCGTCCTTGAGGTACACCCGAGGAACGCGCGCGGCGATCATGCAGGTCACTTCGTAATTGATCGTGCCGAGCTTCGCCGCGACGTCCTCCGCCGTGATCGCTTCGTCCCCTTGGCGACCGATCAGCACCACTTCCTCGCCGGGCTCCACGGGCGAAGCCCCGCCGAGCTCGACGCCGTCCAGCCCGATCATGCATTGGTCCATGCAGATCGTGCC
The DNA here is from genome assembly GCF_014212175.1 of Cohnella xylanilytica. Lineage (GTDB taxonomy): Bacteria > Bacillota > Bacilli > Paenibacillales > Paenibacillaceae > Cohnella > Cohnella xylanilytica. The sequence continues at coordinate 24,707 of NZ_JACJVR010000145.1, forward strand.
CAGCACCGGCACCTTCCGGCCGCGCAGCAGCGCCTCCGCCTTGCCGGACAGCATGCGGCTGAAGCCGTCGGCGTAGCCGACCGGAATCGTGCCGACCGATTCGGCGCGCGAGGCGACGTAGCGCCCCCCGTAGCTGATGCTCTCCCCGGCTTGCACCGTCTTCGCGTGCACGACCCGCGTCTTGAGCGTCAGCGCCGGCTCCAGCGCGATCCGGTCCTTGCGGACCTCGGCGCTCGGATAGAGGCCGTACATGCCGATGCCAAGCCTAAGCATCTGGCCCGCGTGTTCCGGAAGATCGATGCCGGCGGCGGTGTTGCCGGCGTGAATGATCGACAGCGGCAGCGAATGGCGCCGCACGTAGTCGACGACCGACCGGAACCGCTCCGCCTGCATCAGCGAATGGCTCTTGTCGGTCTCGTCGGCCTTCGCGTAATGCGTGAACATCCCTTCGGCGTCGATCCGGTCCATGGCGCATACCCTCTCCAGGAAGCGCTCCGCATCCGGCCCGGGAAGCACGCCAAGCCGACCCATGCCGGTGTCGATCTTGACGTGAACCTTCAGCTTGGGACCGTTCGCCGCCATGCCTTCGATGGCGTCCAATTGTTCATGTCTATACACGGTAAGCGTAATTCCATGCCTCCGGGCGAGCTCGAACCCTTCGGGAGGCGTATAGCCGAGCACCAGGACGGGGGCCGTCACGCCCGCCTTCCGCAGCTGCAGCGCTTCGTCGAGGAAGGCGACTCCGAGATAATCCGCCCCCGCGGCGACCGCGGATCTGGCCGTCTCGGCGGCTCCGTGGCCGTAGGCGTTCGCCTTGACGGAAGCCAGAAGCTTCGTTCCCGGAGACAGGCGATCGCGGAACGCCTTCACGTTGCGTTCGATCGCGTCCAGGGAGATCTCCGCTACCGTCGGCCTATAATAACTGTCCAAAACCCGTCACCCACTTTGTTCTGTCAGACCCTGCTCTAAACCCAATAACGTAATGTTACCGGGTGGTCGCTGGACTGTCAACGCAAGCGGGGCAACCAACCTTTTCCTGCACTCGCGAAGGGAGCCGGTCCTTGGCGGCCGGCTTCCCTTCTCTTCTTATTAATAATGTCGGTATCCGTCACTTGCCGGAAGATTCGACCATCGATTGGGCGACCTTGACCATGTCTTCCTGCGGAAGGTCGGAAGTCGTCAAGCGGTAGACGACGCCTTCGTACGTCCAGGTGAGCGACTTCGTCGTCTCGTCGTCCACGAGCTCGCCGAGAGTAAAGCCGAGATCCAGCATTAACCCCTTGTTCAAGGAGACGGCTTGGTCCTTGGGCATCGACTCCAGAATCGTGAAGTCGTACGTGCCGGTGTAGCGCAGCATGTATCCCGTCGAATCGGCGAGCTGGATGCTGTCGTCGATATCCTTCAGCACGACGCCTTCGGGAAGCGCGTCCGGATCCGGCTCGATGAGCGCGAAGGTCTCCTCCGTCTGCCCGCCGTCGGCCGTCCCTTCGCCCGCTTCCGCTCCCGTCGGCGCGTCCTTGCCGTCCGTCGTTTTGCCGGAGCCGTCCCCGCCTTTCGTTCCGTCCGCCTTGTCGCCCTGGTTCCCGGAGGAAGAGCTTCCGTCCGGGGACGAGCCCGCGTTCGGAGCCCCGACCATGTTCTGCTGCATGTCGAATGCCGACTTGTCGAACTTCTTGCCGAACTCGAAGCTGTTGAAGTTCACTTCGACCATCAGGGCGTTGTTCGTATCCGTCACTTCCACGTGGCGGGGAGCGTAGTCCGTCTTGGCCAGCCATATTTTCTGCCGCGCGAACGAACCGTTCTGATAATTGCCCGCCATCACGTCGAAGACGTAAGAATCCTTGTCGGTCGTGAACTGCCTGGAGTTGTCGAGCACGATGCTCTGCAGGAGCGTCTGGTACAAGTACACCTGGCCCTGGTTCTCCGGCCAGTCGCTCTGGAACCGGTAGCTCTTGTTCAGGCGCGGAGTGAGCACGAATACGCCTTGGTCGTTGCGAAGCACGATCTGCGTAATGTCGCGTTGAGCGTTCGTCAGCGCGATCCGATAATAGGACGGCTTCTGGTACCACACTTCCACCTTGTACGTCAACGGCTGCTGCCCGGTATGGAGAATCATCTCCCCGCTGCCCTGATAACTTTCCAGCTTCCCTGCCACCTTGTTCAAATCCTTCACGACCGAGTCCGCGTTCTTGCTGCCTCCGCAGCCCGATAGCAAGGCTACGACAAGCACGGCGACGGACGCGATCCATGGGATTCGACGACGCATGAGCTCCACCCCTCTGCACAATGGTTAATCCATGGTTCATGTCTATGAGGGGACTTGACCGATTATGCAGACGAGTTCCGGCTTGGCTAAGAGACGGGCCGGGCATGGCCAAGACGAGGGGCCGCAAGGGGGAACGAGGCGACGGAGGGACAAATTCGGCCATGGCGAAGAGGCAAGCCGGGAGGCTTGCCTCATGGCATCGAGCAGAGCGTATCGCCTGCCGAGCATATCCCCTCATGCGAATCGTATGAGCGCCACTCTGTTCCGATCTGCACCGAAGCGGCATCGAAGCTCTTGCGGCGTTGGCGGGGACGTCGGCTGTCCCCCGGGGCCGCGATTCCGCTTTTACGACTTGTAGATCAACGTCAGCACGAACGCCAAGAAGGCGAGAATGAGGAAGCCGTAGAAAAAATAAGCGAAGAAGCGGACCGGCTTCGGCATCGCGCCGAGATCAGCCCGCTTGGCCGCGACTCCCAGCACCGTCCGGTTGTACTCCGTCAAGTCGTTGAAGGAATTCGTCTCCTCGGCGTACGGATCGCGAACCTCCCGCGAGGCTTGGGTCTCGTGGATTCTCATAGGCGAACGCTCCTCTCCCCGGCTTAGGCTGGACCGGTCTCTTCACCATATGAAACGCGCCGCTGCCCGCTAAAGTTCCGATTCCGCGCCCCCGACTTCCAAAATTCGGCGTCTCCCTTGTAACATCCGCCCTCCGCCGCGCGTCCATACGGATAAGAAGGAATAGTTGAATAAAGGGGGGCGTCTTATGACGATAAGAAAAAGAAGAGCGCTGGCGACGGGGTTGATGGCGGCCTTGCTCGCGACGACGGCGGCGATAACGGGATGCGCGAACAAGGAGAAGGAGAAGGAGAATCCGCCGGAGACGGCCGAGCGCCGGTATCAGGCCGCCGATCTCGACCCGCGGACGGTCGCCGCTTCGAACGCGTTCGGCCTTAAGCTGTTCGAGCGGCTGCGCGAGGCGGAGCCCGGCGCCAACGTCTGGGTATCTCCATTGAGCGTCTCCTCGGCGCTCGCGGTCGCCTATTCGGGAGCGTCCGGGAAGACGGCCGAAGCGATGGCCGGGACGCTCGGGTTGGGCGGCCTGTCGGCCAAGGAAGCCGGAGACGGCTACCGGAAGCTGCTCGATCTGCTGAACCGTCCCGTCGATCCCGGCATCGGCATGGCGACGGCCAACTCCCTCTGGCTGAAGGAAGGAGTTCCGTTCCGGGACGCCTACCTCCAAGATGCCGAGGCGGATTACGGGGCGGAGCTGCGCACGCTCGACTTCGCGAAGAAAGCGGACGCGCTGAAGGCGATGAACGGATGGGTGAAGGAGCGGACGAACGGGAGAATCCAGAAGATCCTCGAAGACATCGATCCCGCCGCGGTGCTGTATATCTTGAACGCGGTCTCCTACCGGGCGGCCTGGACGAAGCCGTTCAACGCAAACAACACGGAAGAGGCGAAGTTCCATGTGTCGGAGACGGAAGCCATTCCCGCCATGATGATGGCCCAAGGCGGAACGTACGAATACGCCGAGACGGACGATTACCAGGCGATCCGGCTTCCTCTCGGCAAGAACGCCTCCGCCGCGTTCGTCGTGCTGCTGCCGAAGCCGGGCGTCACGCTCGGCTCCCTGACGGATAAGCTCGCGGACGATCCTGCGCTGCTGACGGCCGACTGGCCTCGTAGACTCGGCCAGATCGAACTGCCGCGATTCCGCGTCGAAGACTCGTCCGAGCTGAACGACTCGCTGAAGGCGCTCGGCATGGGAGAGGCGTTCGACCCGAAGCGCGCCTCGTTCGCCGGCATCGCTCCGGAGCCGCCGAACCTGTACATCGGCCGCGTGCTGCACAAGACGTTCCTCGACGTTAACGAAGATGGCGTCGAAGCGGCCGCGGCGACGTCCGTCGAGATGCTGGCCGGCGCGGCGCCCGCCGAAGACCCGTTCCGGATGACGGTCGACCGGCCGTTCGTCGCGGCGATCGTTGACGCGGAGACGGGAGCCGTGCTGTTCGTCGGCGCGGTCGCGAATCCGGGCGGGGACTAAATCCGTTTCTTTTCCGATAAAATAGAGGAATTAAGAAACCTTTCCGCGCCGCGCCCGTAGTTAGAGGGAGCGCATTAACGATTCCGCCAGCAGATGAGGGAAGTCCATGGGAACGATCCGCGATTTTTTTGCTTTGCCGATGGTCCGAAGAGTGGTCGTGCTGCTCTTGTTCGCTTTGCTTATTTTCAGCCTCAGGGACATGCTGAATACGATTCTCCTGCTTTTCCTCGTTACGTTCGTGATGAACAGCTTCCAAGGCTTCCTGACGAAGCAGATCAACAAGCTATTCCCGATCCACTCGAACGTCGTCACTATCCTTCTGTACGTCATCATCATATCCGGCATGGTCATCGGCATCACCAATTACGTTCCGAAGATCATCAACCAGGTCTCCGAGCTGTTCAATAACATTACCCGCTTCCTCAACTCCAACCAGGGGAACGAAGTCGCGGCCCAGCTGACCGAATTCCTGAACAAGGCCGATTACAAGGCGTACCTCGATCAGGCGCTGCACTACATCACGAAGCTGGGCAAGTGGCTGGAGATCATTCTGATCGTCATCCTTCTAAGCCTCTTCTTCCTGCTTCAGAAGAAGCAAGTCGCCCGGTTCACGCGCAAGTTCAAGAGGAGCAAGATCGGCTGGATCTACGACGAGCTGGAATACTTCGGCCGGAAGTTCGTGGCGTCGTTCGGCAAGGTGATCGAGGTGCAACTGCTCATCGCCCTGTTCAATACGGTGCTGACGATGCTCGGCCTGTGGATTCTCGGATTCCCGTATCTGTTCGCGCTGACCATTCTCGTCTTCGTTCTGAGTCTGATCCCCGTCGCCGGCGTCATTATCAGCTTCATCCCGATCGGGCTCATCGGCTACCAGACCGGCGGCTTGCCGCTCGTCATCTGGACGATCGTCATGATCATCGTCATCCACGCCCTCGAGACGTACCTGCTCAACCCTCGCCTGATGGCGCACAAGACGAAGCTTCCGATGTTCTACACGTTCGTCATTCTCGTCTTCTCCCAGCACTACTTCGGAATCTGGGGACTCATCATCGGCATTCCGATCTTCATGTTCCTGATGGACCTGCTGGACGTCGATCCGACCGACAACAAGGAAGGATAGAACGAACCTCCAACGATCGGCGGAAAAGCAAAGCGCCGCCGCCTCGCCGGGCCGTAACCCGGGCGAAGCGGCGGCGCTTCTTATGTTCGTCGCGTCGCGAGACTACACTTTGAACCGGTAGCCCGCTCCCCATACCGTATCGATGTATTGGGAACGGGACGGATCGAGCTCGATCTTCTCCCGGATCTTGCGGATATGGACCGTCACCGTGGCGATGTCGCCGAGCGAATCGAGCCCCCACAGCTGCTCGAACAGCTGCTCCTTGCTGAACACCCGGTTCGGGTTCGAAGCGAGATGCGTCAGCAGGTCGAATTCCTTCGTCGTGAACGGCACTTCCTTGTCGTTGACGAATACCCTCCGCGACGCCTTGTCGATGAGCAGCCCCCGGATCCGGATCTCCTCCCGCTTCTGCCCGCCTCCCGACAGCCGCTCGTACCGGGCCAGATGGGCGTTCACCCGGGCGATCAGTTCGTTCGGGCTGAACGGCTTGACGACGTAATCGTCCGCGCCGAGGCCGAGCCCGCGGATCTTGTCGATGTCCTCCTTCTTGGCGGACACCATGAGGATCGGGATGTCGAGACGCTCGCGCAGCTTGCGGCAGATCTCGAAGCCGTCCACGACCGGCAGCATCAGGTCGAGAACGACGAGGTCGAAGCCGCCTTCGAGAGCCCGCGCCAGTCCCCGGTCGCCGCTCGTCTCGATGTGGGGCTCGTATTTGTGGATCGTCAAGTAGTCTCGGACGAGCTCCGCCATGCTGATATCGTCTTCGATGATAAGGATGCGCTTCATGCCGTCTGCCTCCCGTCCGTTCTCTTGCGAAGGGTAATCATGATAACCGTCCCCATCCCCGGCTCGCTGGCCGCGGACAGCGTCCCGCCGTGCTCCTCCACGATGTGCTTCGCGATGGCCAGGCCCAGTCCGCTGCCGCCGGTATCGACGTTGCGGGCGGTGTCCTCGCGGTAGAACCGGTCGAAGATGTACGGCAGCGCTTCGGGCGAGATGCCTTTGCCGTTATCCTTGACCAGCACGAGGTACACCTCCCCTTCGTCCTTCAGCTCCAGCCAGATCCGCGCGTCTTCCTTGTCCGAATACTTCACCGCGTTCTCGATGACGTTGACGAACACCCGCTTCAGCTTCTCCCGGTCGGCGACGACGAGGGCGGAGCCGGGCGGAATCTCCGAATCGTAGCTGAGCTTCACGCCGCGCTTCTCCACGTCCATCTGCAGCTCCTCGGCGCAATCCCGCAGGAAGGAATCGAGGTTCACCTCTTCGAAGTGGAACGGAAGCCCCTTGAGGTCCAGCTTCGAGAACAGGAACAGCTCGTCGATGAGGCGGTCCATCTGGACGGTCTTCCGGTGGATCGTCTTCACGTACCGGTCCAGCATCTCGGGCGAGCTCGTCACCCCGTCCATAATCCCTTCCACGTAAGCGCGGATCGACGCGACCGGAGACTTGAGATCGTGCGAGATGTTCGAGATAAGCGACTTGCGGTTGTCCTCGTACTGAAGCTGCATGTCGATGGACTCCTTCAGCTTGACCCGCATCTCCTCGAACGCGACGGCGAGCGCGCCGATCTCGTCCCTCGACTCCTGAAGGACCGGGTTGGAGAGATCGCCCTCCTTCATCTGCTCGGCCGCGCGCTTCAGCGAGCGAAGCGGCCGGATGATGCTGCGGGAGACGAAGTAGGTCAGAACGCCGTTGACGACGACGAGAATGACCAGCAGCGCGATGAAGAACATTTTCGAGAACTTGGCGGCGATCTGGCTGAAGACGTTGAAATTAAGCAACATATAATAACTGCCTTTGGTGCCGTCGGATAACGTAAAATCGTATTGGCGGTCGATCATCCAGTCATGGTCGCCGACGTCCATGCCGTCGAACCGCTCCCTCCAATCGCTTCCGAACGCAGGCAGGTTGCGGTCGATGTCCGTATGTTCGAGATTGGGGGATGCATACAGCGTCTCCCCGTTCAAGCGAACGATAAGCCCCATGCTGATCTTCTTCAGCCGGTCGCTGTACGCTTGCATCCGCTCTTGATCCAGCAAGGAATTCGGATCGCTCTCGATCCGGTACCGGATGTCCGCCGCGATGTCCGCCTCCTGGCCGATGACCGCGGCGAACGGGTTATGGCGCCGGTCGTCCAGCGAGAACGCCGACCACAGATCCCCGAGCGCGATCGAGGCGATGACGACGAAGGAGATCGCCAGCAGGATGAGCGGAATGACGAGCATCGCCAGGTAGGACAGAATGAGACGGAACCGGATCGACATGGGGGCTATTCCTACCCTTCTTTTCTATCGAAAATCGTATAACCGAGCGCATAAAACACTATACCGCAACCCAGCAGAAAGTTAAATACGTTGACGAGCTTGCCCACGGAGACGGAGCTGCCGATCCACAGCGTATACCAATCGGTGTAGGAGGTCGGCGCGTAAGCCATGTAGGAGGGGAAAACGAAGCCGACCAGCTTCGCGGCCGCGTACAGCAGGATGCAGACCGCCAGCGCCCCGCTCGCGTTCTTGAAGCCTTGGGCGACGAGGGCGGCGGCGGCGCACAAGGTGAGCATCGGCAGAGCCGCGGCCGCATAGGCGAGAGCCGCCGTTCCGAGTCCGTTCAGGGCCGAGCCCGAAGAGGGGAGGAACAGGGAGGCGAGCGACGAAGCCGCGAGCGAGAGCAGCAGCTGTCCGGCGACGATCGCGAACAGGGCGAGCAGCTTCGCGGCGAAGATCTTCCCGCGGCCGACCGGACGCGTCAATACGGAGCGGATCGAGCGGTCGCCGAACTCTCCGGAGAACGTATCGGAGGCGAGCATGAAGATCGTCAGCGGAATGAGGAACAGGGTGAGCCCGTTCAGAACCGAGATCGCGTATTGATCCTGGGCGACGCCTACGACGCCGAGCCCGTTCTGCAATTGCCGAACGATCGGCAATCCGATGAAGGGAAGCAGCGCGCTCAGAAGCAGGAAGAACAGCGTCTTCTTCCTCGCCGTCAGCTTCGCCAGTTCGTTAATGGTGCATGCCTTGAGCAATCTCATGCCCGCCAGCTCCTCTCTCCGCCCGGATTCTCTCGACGAAATAACTCTCCAGCGACTGCCCGGACTGTTCGCCGAGCTCCGCCATGCTTCTCTCCTGAATCAGCTTGCCGTTATGGACGATGCCGATCCGGCTGCACACCGTCTCCATCTCCGACAGGAGGTGGCTGGATAAGAAGAACGTGATGCCTTCCTCCCGAGCCAGCGAGCGGATCAGCTCGCGCATCTCGATCATCCCTTCGATGTCGAGCCCGTTCGTCGGTTCGTCCAGAATGAGCAGCTTCGGCTTCGACAGAATGGCCGAAGCGATGCCGAGCCGCTGCTTCATGCCGAGGGAATAATGGCCGACCTTCTCCTTCTTGTTGGCGCCGAGACCGACGAGCTCGAGCGCTTCGTCGATCCGCGACCGCGGCAGCTCCGGGTACAGCCGGGCCGCCAGCTCGAGGTTGCGGTACCCGCTCATGTATTCGAACGCTTCGGCTCTCTCGATCATGACGCCCACCTGCCTCATCGCGTCCTCGTACCGTTCGGCGACGTCGTGCCCGAACAGCAGAACGCGGCCCCGGTCCGCCCGGATGAGACCGGTCGCGATCTTCATGACCGTCGTCTTGCCGGCGCCGTTCGGCCCGAAGAAGCCGTAGACTTCGCCCTTCTCGACCCGCAGCGCGATGTTCTCGACGCCTCGTTTGTTTCTATACGTCTTCGTTACGCCTTGAATGTCCAGTACCGTATCGCCGTTCATCCTGCTTGGCCTCCTCTTGGTCGGAGAGAGCGGCCGCTGCGGCCGCTCGCCGTCCGATTGTTGGCATTCCCTTCCAGATCTCCGAGCGATCCTTCGCGAATCCCCGAATCCTTCGATTAGTCCTCGAAGCGGGAATGCTCGATCGTGTTCACCTTCTTGCCGGCCAGGTCGACGGCGTCGGGCTTCGTCTCGCCGATGCCGGAGAGGCCGATGTCCGCGGTGACGACGAGATCGTGCTCCGCTCCGGAGACATCCTTGCCGGAGATCTCGAATTCGACCGTCTGGCGAACGATCGCGTCGTTCTCGTCGATCGTCGCTTGCAGCGAGACGGAGTCGATGTTGACGTCCTGCGACAGCTGCGGAAGCTGCGGATCGAGCTTCGCCAGGTCGAATCCGAGAAGCTCTTGACCGAACGCGGCGTGATCCATTTGATCGTCCGAATGCTTCCCGCTCAGAGCTTCCTTGATGAGCACCGAGCCGATGACGTTCGCCGCCGCCGGAATCCGCGAGCCCGTCAGCTCCACGCTGACCGTCTTCTTGCCGCCTTCCCCGTTCTTCAGAATGAAGTCGTTCTTCAGGTTGCCGACGAGCGCGTCGACGATCGTCTCGATTCCCTTATGGAACTCGGGATCGAACTCTCCGTCTTCCCAGTCTTCGTCCTTATGCGGACGGCCGGACTCTTGGATGACGTTATACGTGTCGCTGTCCGCGGACTTGACGATCATCCGTCCGTCCTGATGGTAGAAGTCCACCTTCGCCGTATCGGCGCCCGCATGGATGCTCGCGCTGCCGCTGAGCGCCTGGGACGCGCGGTCTTCCTTGACCGTCGAGATCACGCGGAAGCGCTCGTTGCCGTTGTCGCGAACCGAGAGGCCGACGCTCTGCGTGGCGTTCTCCGCCGTCGCCGTCGCTTTGAGCGCCGACTTGTAGGCTTCGTAACCTTGGGCTCCTCCGACGTCCGCGAACGCGGATGTGACCAGCAGCGCGCTGCCCAATGTCAACCCGGCTCCTACCATCATCACTTTCTTCTTCATTCTCTTATTCCTCCTCGATCGTTGTCGGTCTTGGCGGCGTCTCTTGGCTGCCTGAATTCATGTTAACCGCCGAATCTAAAACCCCGAGAAAGGAAAATAAATCCGGGATAATCAAAAGATTAATAAAATATAAACTTTCGGCCGGGGGCGGAAGCCGGGATGATTCCGCCGCGCCACGACGGACGCCGTCCGCCTGCGGACGCCTTCGTCGGCAAGCGTCCAAGCAGCCGGTCCCCCTTCTGAATTAGCTGTAATAAAAGGAAGGGAGGGAGATCGCTTCATATGCCTAAGCGTCAAGACAAGATCGAGGGACAGGCCAAGCGGCTGGCCGGACGTCCCGTATGCGTCGTGCTGAAAGACGGAAGCCGTTACGTGGGGAGGATTCAGGGGATCGAGAAGGGAGAGCTCGTCTTGTCGGGGGTGAAGCTGAAGGCGCCGAGGATGGGCAAGTCCTCTCGCGCCGGCAAGGCGAAGGTGTCCGGGCTGTTCCCGGACTTCGGGTTCTCCCCGTTCGCCTGGGCGGGCCCGTCCCCCGCGGGAGCCGGGGCCGCGGCCGCGACCGGGGCGCCGGCCGGAGCCGGCGGAGCGGCAGG
>NZ_JACJVR010000146.1 GCF_014212175.1 Cohnella xylanilytica
CCTGGCGGTATGCCGTGGGTTCTCGGTGGATACGAAATTTCCCAGCGAAGACGCCGCAACCCGGTTTCTAACGCGTCCGTCGACATCCTTCGCTTTAAACCTGAATTTCGAAAGCGCATAAGAATGCGGTGGCGATCATCCAGGAGCGGATCAACAACTGTGAATAAGTGGGAGTGGGACCAGCGAAATTTTGAAACCAATATCCACATGGGGATAACTCCCCCCTCCCCAGAAAAGGGGCATTGTTGTTTTCCATGTGAAATGTTGGAAGCCGTCACTCCAATTGAACCACTTTGGCTTCGATTCGTTTCCATGCATGACGACCGTCGAAATCCTTGATCAGCTTGAGCACGACCGCGCGACTATGCCGAACAAGCGTCGCCGCGCAATGAAAGAACTCCAGTCGGAATCTTGCAATCGTATAACCCTGATGCATCGGTTCGCAACAATCGCGCTTAAAGCGTTCGAACAAATTGTAGGCCAGCAACTTGATCAGCAGATCGACTTCATTCGCTTCAAAATCACTGGTCGCGATCCGGTCCATGGAAAAACCGTCTTTCGCCTCTTTGATGTAATTTTCCATGCAGCAACGCTGGTTGTAAAAGCGCCATAGGTCAATTGGTTCCCACTCCAGGTTGGTTACAATCGCTTCATACTGCCAGTCCTCGTCGAATACGATGCGGCCTTGACCGTCTTCGCAGACTTGCGTCTTACGAATGACCGCTACGCGACGGGGCTTTTTCCAGGACGTAGCTTTGTAAATCAAAGTGATGCCCTCGATGATCCAGTCCTCGTCGACATAGCGCGTCCAGTAGCGACAAGCCGCCACGTCGCTTGCGAGGCGTTTGGTCCATTTCATTTTGCCGACGTAACCGATCTTGCGGCCTTCCCACAGTTGGTAGAAATCCTCGCCGCCAAAGCCTTTGTCGAACCGGGCGTACGCCACTTGGCGCTCGCCGAGCAGTGCGAAGGTTTGCTGCAAAAAGTCGATTGCGTCGGTTGAAGAATGCGTGTTGCCGGGGCGAAGCCTCGCATTCAGATTCAAGTGGGTTTGCCCTTCAAAAGCCAGCAACGGATGGTAGCTGTTTCGTCCGGGCTTATGCGGATTGGTGCCTTTGGCCGCGCCGGCCTGCTCCCCGTATACCGTCTCCACCGAGGAGTCCAGATCAAGGATTGGCTTGGACGGCAAGCAGAGATGAATGATTTCCATATTCAGCTTGCGCAGTTCCGTCGGGAGCTGCGGGCAGGATCTGCCCAGACGCGCGAGCTCCTTGTACAGCAAACTGTGATGCGGCAGACGGCCTCCCAGAAAACGACAAAGCAACACATCGTGCTGTAACTTGCGGAAATGAAAAATACGCCCGCAGCCCAGCATCCAGCCAACCATTAGATAGAGCAGGATGCGATGAACAGGAAAAATGGCGTTGTGCGCTTTGCCGCCGGAAAGGCGCTGCATGGCCTCGGCGAGCTTGATTTTTTCGAGATAGGCCAAAAAGATTTTGACGCCGCCGAAACTCGTGGCGTTCTGCAGCGAAAATTCGCTCTTGATTTTGCTGACCGGTGTGGTAGACTTCACCTAAAAGGTGCTCCTCTCTTTGGGTGATGTTGTCCTGGACAAACACCATTCTACCAAAGATTTGGAGCCCTTTTTATGTTTTTAATGCGCAGTACTTTCGAAATTCAGGATAAGTTTTCTCTGCAATTACACCATAATTCAAGTAC
>NZ_JACJVR010000147.1 GCF_014212175.1 Cohnella xylanilytica
CGGCCGTCGCAGGCACGATCGCGCCGCGGGCGACGGCTACGGTGCCCGCTTCGACGGCCGCGCCGTTCAGCGTCACGCCGGCTGCCTGGATCGCGGCCTGCGCGATGTCCCCTTGGCCCGTCAGCTTCGTGCCGGACGCCTCGCCCCCGATCGCGAGCGACGCGATGGAAGCTCCTGCCGCCACGTCAAGCTCGGCCGCCCGATTCAGCTTCGCGTTCTCGACCTTGGCGCCTTCGCCCAGCTCGATCTTCGACGGGCTGTCCGCGATCAGGCTTCGGATCTCGGTCGCTCCCCGCGCCGACAAGCGAACCCCGCCGTCCTGGCGGTTCACGCGAACTTCGCCCAGCTTCGAGCCGTTCAAGATAATCGGTTGGCCGCCGCCCCCGGATACGAAGGTGACGCCCTTGACCGTCACGTTGTTCAGCGTCGCTTCCCCGTCGCCGATCCCCGGCGCCAGGTAGAGATTGCCCTCGATGACGGCATCGCTCAGGACGACGCCGCTTCCGGCGACGATCGCGTGACCGGCGATCGTTCCGCCGGAGAATGTCCCCTTCTCCGCATAGAAGGCGGGCACGAGCTTGTCGATCAGGGAGACGGCTTCCGCCCGGGAGATCGGGCCGTCGGGGCGGAACGTGCCGTCCGAATATCCGCTGATCGCTCCCGAGAGCGCTTGCACGGACGCCAGCGCGTAAGCCCGAATCTGCTCCTTGTCCTTGAAGGTTAACGCACCGGCGTCTTCAGGCTGGCTGAGCTCGAGAGCTTGGGCCAGCAGGACGACCGCGTCCTGGCGGCTGATCTTGTCGGTCGGCTTCGCCAGGTTGCCGGGGAGCCCCTTGAAGTAGCCGGCTTGCCGAGCGATCGACAGGGCGTTCGCGTACCAGGCCGTCGCCGGGACGTCGTTGAAAGCGGTTGCGGATTGGGCCGAGAAGCCGAACAGATGGTTCACGATCGACACGAATTCGGCGCGCGTGATCTCGGCATCTGGGCGGAACGTATGGTCCGCGTAGCCGTGCACGAGACCGTAGCTCTCCCACTTCCGGAGGCTCTTCTCCGCCCAGTGGCCGGCGATGTCCCGCGCCCCGGTTCCGCTTGCGGCAGCCGGCGCGTTCTGCGCGGACGTCGCGGAAGCCGTCGCCTCGGCGGATGCGGCCTGCGATACGCCCGGCGCGACCAGCGAGACGGTCAAAGCGGCCGACAGCGCCGTGCCCAGCCATTTCTTCGATTTGCTCATTTCGATCGGAGTCCTCCTTGGGATGATAGAGTAAGTAGAGCGCGGACATACGCGAAAAGCAGTCGATAGGATCGGCCGTCGGATCGGCCGAACCTTCCCCTTGCGGCGAGAACCGTCACCTCCAGCCGTAGCCCCTCGGGCGGGTGCCCGCGGCGGAATCCAAGAACAAGCCTCCGCCCCAAATGAAAGCGTTCTTAAAACGAGTTGTTAGGATTCTGCTAAATAAATCAACCTAACAACCTCACATCTCAATCCACATACTAGCACATCCGCATAACTCGTTCAATATTTAATCGCACTAATTTATCATTATTAACCTAATTTAATGATAACAAAATTTCGATTTCAACTCACATTCATTCGTGGAGTCGCAGGCAACAGAGGATAATAGGCGCGAGGAGCGGAACAAGGAATGGGGACGGGAAGCGGGATGTGTTCGAACTAACGTTTCTTCCGTTGCAGCGCCGATTCCGCACAGTGGCTGCTCTCTAACGGACGAATCGTCCGTTGCATCGCCTCGTTGACGATAGGAGGAAGAACTAACTAACGTTTCTTCCGTTACAGCCTCGCATCCGTCATTTTCGAGCTCTAACGAACAGTAAAATACTTGTTTTTTTCGAGTAATAGGGGCCGTGAGTTCCGTTCGCTCCCGGATGGAGAATCGGACATTGGTTTGACGGGGATTGAATTTGGTTTGACGTTGGTTTGACGATGCTTTTGTGATGGTTTCGCGATGGTTTGACGATGGCTTGGCATGGTTGGCGATAGTGGTGATGGTGGTGATGGTGGCGATGGTGGCGATGGTGGCGATGGTTTGGAAGAGGCAGAGGGCAGGACGATGACTGCGCGAGGGATTGGCCGGGTAGCCGCATGGGCGATCGTATGATAAATCGAACAGACGAGGAGAATCAGCGGAGGTTCGGCCCGCAATAAAGCCCGCGCAAACGCCAAAAAAAACCCGGCGCCCAAATCGGCGCCAGGTATCGGGCTAACGCGAATATGAAAGTCGAGAGCTCAGCTCCGCCCCGCCTCGGCCAGCCGGAATTCCCCGCTCCGGGGACGCGCCAGCCCGAGATGGTCGCGCAGCGTCGAACCGGCGTAATCCTCCCGGAACAACCCCCGGCGCTGCAGAATCGGAACGACCTGATCGACGAACTCGTCGAGATCGCCGGGAAGCACCGGCGGCATAATGTTGAAGCCGTCGCAGCCGTAGCTGTCGAACCAGCTCTCCATCAAGTCGGCGAGCCGCTCGGGCGTCCCGACGAATTGCAGGTGGCCCCGCGCGCCGATGAGTCTTCTTCCGAGCTCGAGAATCGACAGATTGTCCTTGCGCGCCATATTCATGACGAGCTGCACCCGGCTCTTCATGCCGTTGGACGCCTCCACCGGATCGGGAATGTCGGGAAGCGGGCCGTCCGCGGGATAGCCGGACAAGTCGTAGTTCAGGAAGCCGGACAGCATGGCGGACGCTTCCTCGGGACGGACGAGCTCGAGCAGCTCCCTCTCCCGCCGGCGAGCCTCCTCCTCGGTGGAGCCGAGAATCGGCGAGAGGCCCGGCATGATTTTCAGGCTTCCCGGCGCTCTTCCCCGTTCGGCCAGCTTGGCGTTCAGCGCCCGGTAGAACGACTGGGCCGCCTCCAGCGACTGCTGGGCCGTGAAGACGACCTCGCCGAAGCTTGCCGCGAAGTCCTGGCCCGGGCCCGAGGAGCCCGCCTGGATGAGGACCGGGTACCCTTGCGGAGGACGCGGCACGTTCAGCGGACCGGCCGAGGAATACCATCTCCCCCGGTAATCGACGGCCCGCAGCTTGGATTCGTCGGCGAAGACGCCCGCTTCGCGGTCCATGACGAGCGCGTCGTCGTCCCAGCTGTCCCACAGCCTCGTCGCGACGTCCACGAATTCCCGCGCCATCTCGTAGCGGAGCGAATGCTCGGGATGCTTGTCGCGGCCGAAGTTGCGGGCTTCGGTATCGGTCTGGGACGTGACGATGTTCCAACCCGCCCGTCCTCCGCTAATATGATCGAGAGTGGCGAACCTGCGGGCGGCGTCGTACGGGGTGTTGTAGGTCGTCGACAGGGTGGCCGTCAGCCCGATCTTCTCCGTCGCCGCGGATAGGGCGGACAGCAGCGAGATCGGATCGAGCATCCCGGCCGCCGCCCGGCCCGGATAGATCAAGTGCAGCAGGTCCGCGAGGAAAATCATGTCGAACTTGCCCCGCTCCGCCGTCCGGGCCATGCGCTTGTAGTTCTCGACGTCGAACATCTTCTCGACGCCGGAATCGGCGCGCCTCCAGCCCGCGTGATGATGCCCCGTGAAGTACAGGAACGCTCCGAGATGAAGCTGGTCTTGCCGTTGTCGGCTCATCGGAATGCCGCCTCCCTATTGGATTCTTTTCTAACCCTTATAGCTGCTCCGCCACCCCAGCCACCGCTTCTCGAGCAGCCGCACGCCCGAATCGGACAGCTTCCCGACCAAGGCGAACAGGCCGATGCCGACGAAGACGATGTCCGTCTGCGAATAGACTCTGGCATCCTGAATCAGGTAGCCGATGCCGGAGCTCGCTCCCATCATCTCGGCGACCGCGAGCAGCAGCCACGACACGCCGACCGAGAGCCGAATGCCGAGCAGAACGTTCGGGAGCGCCGACGGCAGAATGAGCTTCGTCGCCTGCTGCAGGGCCGAGAATTCCAGCGCCTTCGTTACCTCGTGCAGCTTCCGGTCCGCGCTGCGCACCCCGAGGAACGTATGGAAGTAGACCGGGAAGAACGCCCCTAGCGAGATGAGCAGAATTTTGGAAAATTCGCCGACCCCGAACCACAGAATGAACAGGGGAATCACGGCCAGAAGCGGCACGGTGCGCAGCATCTGGACGGTCGGATCGAGCGTTCGCTCGACCCACTTGCCGAGGCCTGTGAACAGGCCGAGCAGCAGCCCGGTCGCTCCCCCGAGCAGGAAGCCGCCGCCCGCGCGAACGAAGCTCGCCCCGATGTGTCTCGCCAGCTCCCCGCTCGCGACGAGACTCCAGAACGCTTGCGCGATCCTGGAAGGCGCCGGGAGCGCCGATTCCGAGACGAGCCCGAGCGCCGATCCAAGCTCCCACGCGGCCAGGACGAGAAGCGGCACGATCCAGCCGTGCGCCCAGCCCGGGAGCGCCTTCCGCCTCTCCCGAACGCCGGCTCCTTCGACCGGGACCGGCGCTGCTTGAACGGCAGCCGCGGCCGACGGCAAGCGGACGCCCCCCGTTGCCGAGGCCTCTTCGGCGGCGCCCGCTCCCGGCCCCGCGCTTCGGCTAGCGGCCGAATAATCGCTCATGCCTATCCCTCCCCTCGCACGGTATCCCGCCAGCCGAGCAGCTTCGCTTCGCCCAGCTTGACGAGCGTATCGGTCAGCTTCCCGACGGCGGCGAACACGATAATGCCGACGAAGATGACGGAAGTGAGCGAGAACGAGCGCGCGTCGTCGATAAGGTAGCCGATGCCGGAGCTGGACCCCATCAGCTCCGCGACGACGAGCCCGAGCCAGCTGACGGCGATGGACAGCCGAACGCCGAGGAAGATCGAAGGCAGCGCGGACGGCAGGATCAGCTTGCGGATCGTCTGCCATCTCGTGAATTGCAGCACTCTCGCCACCTCGAAGAGCGGGTTGTCGACCGACCGGACGCCGAGGAACGTATTGACGTACAACGGGAAAAACGCCCCCTTGGCGATAAGCAAAATTTTGGACGTCTCCCCGAAGCCGAACCACAGAATGAACAGCGGCGCCACCGCCAGGTGCGGCAGCGTGCGCAGCAGCTGCAAGGACGGATCGAGCAATCTCTCCGTTCGCAGCGAGAACCCGACCCACAGCCCCGCCGCGAGGCCGAGCCCTCCTCCGATCAGGAAGCCGAGGAGCGCCCGCCGGGCCGAGACGCCGAGATGGCTCAGCAGCTCGCCGGACGCCAGCATGTCTCCGAACTCCGTCGCCACGTCCTTGGGAGGAGGGACGAGCACCGCGTTGACCCAGCCGCGCGAAGACGCGAGCTGCCACAGGATCAGTATCGACACGGGAAGCAGCATGCCGACCAGCGCGTTAACGATACGAACGGACGAAGCGGTCCTCGTCGGTCTCATTCTTCCCGCCTCACTTCGCGGCTTCGGCCGCCGATTGTGCCAGAGCTTCGGTGATGTATTGGTTGTCGAAAACCTTCGACACGTCGATCTTGTTCTTGATCGTTCCGATGGCGAATTGGAAGTCCGCCGTCTTCTGCTGGTCGGCTATCGTCTCGTCGCTGACCGGAGTGTTGATCGTTTTCGACCGTTCCTGCACGCCCTTCATGACGTCGACCGGCACCTTGCGTTCGTCCGCGTACCGCTGCAGCGCCTCGTCCTTGTGGCTCTCCTCCCACAGGCGGGCCTGCTCCTGCACCTTCAGGTAGAGGGTGACAAGCTCCGGATACTCCTTGGCGAAGCCGCCTCTAACGAGCTGGAAGGACGGGGATAGAATGCCCGTGCTCTGGCCGTCGGCGAGCACGCGGGCTTTGCCGGTCAGCGTGTTGAGCGTGATGTACGGATCCCAGACGGCCCAGGCGTCGACCTTGCCGGCTTCGAACGAAGGCTGCGTCTCGTCGGGGGCGAGCTGGATGATCTGCAGATCGGAGTCCTTGAGCCCTTCCTTGTCCAGAACCCGGTACAGGAAGTTGAAGGCGTTGCTGCCTTTGGTCACCGCCACCTTCTTGCCCTTCAAGTCGGCGATGGATTGGATCGCGCTGTCCTTCGGAACGATGATGGCGACGTTGTTCGTGCCTTGCAGCACCTGCGAGATAATCTTGAAGTCGACGCCCGCCGATTGGGCCGCGACCGGAGGCATGTTGCCCATGCCCGCGAAGTCGAGATGGTCGGAAGCCATCGCTTCGACCTCCGGCGGGCCGCTCTGGAACTCGAACCATTGCACCTTCGCGCCTACGGCTTCGAACGCGTCTTCGAACCAGCGGGCTTCCTGCGCTTTGCCGAACAGCCCGCCCTTGCCTTGTACGCCGATGCGGACGGTCACCCCGTCGTACTTCTTGCCGCCTTCGCCGCCGGCATCCGAAGCGGACGCCGATGCCGAAGCGGATGAAGATGCTCCCGAAGGCGCCGATTCGCCGTTCTTCTCCCCGCCGCCGGATTTGCCGCCGCAGGCGGCGACGGTCAGCGCGAACGCCAGCACCGCCGCGATGGATAACAACCTCTTTTTCACATCTCTCTCTCCCTTGTCCTTGAAGAATCCAACGAATTCAGATGCCTGCCCCGACGTCGACCGCGGGCCCCTTCTCGACCTTCTCGAACTCGCCGAGCACGAGAGCCCGAAGCTCCTGGAACGAGGCGCCGGTCCGGCTGCGCGGATAGGGCAGGTCGATGTCGAGCACGCTGCGGATATGGCCCGGGCGCGGGTTCATGACGACGACCCGCTGGCCGAGGAACACCGCTTCGTCGAGATCGTGCGTGACGAACAGCATCGTCGTCTTGCTGCGCTGCCAGATGTCGAGCAGCACTTCCTGCATGTGCGAGCGGGTGAACGCGTCGAGCGCCCCGAACGGCTCGTCGAGCAGCAGGATGTCCGGGTTCCGCAGAAGCGCCCGGGCGATCGCGACCCGCTGGGCCATTCCGCCGGACAGCTCGCGCGGATACGCCTTCTCGAACCCTTGAAGCCGCACGAGCTCGAGCAGCTCGCCGACGCGCTTCCTCACCTCCGGATTGCGGAGGGAGAGGTTGGCGGCGACGTTCTTCTCGACGGTCAGCCAGGGGAACAGACGAGGCTCTTGGAAAATAACGCCCTTATCGATGCCCGGCCCGCCGATTCTCTCCCCGTTCAGCTTGACGGAGCCTTCGTAGACGGTGTCGAGCCCCGCGACGATCTTCAGCAGCGTGCTCTTCCCGCAGCCGCTCGGACCGATGAAGGTGACGAATTCCCCTCGCCCGACCGTTAGCCGGATATCCCGCAGCGCGACGACCGGCCCGGAAGGGGCGGCGAAGGTTTTGTTCAGGCTCTCGATCTCCAGCATGGCATTCCGACGCCTCTCTTCGCATAAATTAATTATTCTTACCCGATTACTAGGTAATTAAGGCATAAAAAAGAGACCTGCCTCTTGCGCACGGATAGAAAGGGAGGACGACAAAGCCCGGCTCCGGGCTCCCCCATTCTGGTGCGTCTCGCAAATCTCCAGCGGTCTGGTCGATTGTCGATGGTACGCTCCACAAACCGAATCCTCGCTCGGTTTGTATTGACGCTATCATAGCAGACCCTTCTTCGCGCTGTCAACCCATTATTCCGTCTTCTCGGATCGGAAATAAGAGACGACTCGTTCGGCGCGAAGCGCCACCGGAACGCGAATGCCCGGCACCTGCTGCAGGACGAGGCCCTGCATGAAGCTGACGAAGTACATGGCGTGCTCGAGCGGGTCTCCGTCCCTTAGCGTCCCTTCCCGGATCCCCTGCTCGAAGATGGCCGCGAGCGGAGTCAGGTTGGCCGCGAACCGGCCGGTGATCGCCTCTCTCTCCTCGGGCGAGGTGAGCTCCGACATCCGCGAGCTGACGAGCAGGATCGTCTGCGTCCAGACGTTGTCCGCCGCGAGCCACGCCTTCGACAGCTTGAGCAGCTTCTCGACGGCGGTTCCGTTCTCCGCCGCCAATTCGGCGACGAGCTTGCCGTAGCCGACCTGTCCCCTCTTGAGCAGGGCGGAGAAGATCTCTTCCTTGGAGGTAAAGTAATGGTAAATATTGCCGATGCTGATCTTCGCCTCGGCCGCGATGTCGTTGATGCCGGCGGAGCCGATGCCCTTGACGGCCATCACTTCCCGGGCGGCGTCCAGAATCTGATCGATTCGCCGTTCCCTCATTTGCAAGTCTCGTTCCGCGTTTCTCGGGGACATTCCCTAGCCTCCTCTTCTATCGCCAACCATTATAGCAGAGGCGGGCCTCGTCCGCCGCAAGCCCCCTCATCGTTTACCCCCCGGCCTCTGTGGTATAATGAAATATTAATAATATCGCGCTTCAGACCGGGCGGGGAAGGAACCGAGAATGAGCCGTTCGCTATCGCTTCAGCAGATCAAGCTGCTGTGCGGGCAGGAATCGTACGATCGTGGACTTAGATATGTCGAAGCCCACCGGGTCATGCCGGTGGACGGAAGCGAAGGGCAGCGCCGTCACGAGGCCTACGTATGGGGCAGCGAGCGCCATAGCGTCCGGATTCTCATGGACGATGCCGGCGTCGAGGACGCCCGTTGCGATTGTTCCGCCCGCCATTCCCAATATTACTGCGAGCATATCGCCGCCGTCCTGATCCACCTCTACAACCTCCAGGAGGAGCGGGAGCCGAAGCCCGCCGCCCCGGCGGCGCCTGCGCGGCCCGCGGAGCCGACGTTCTCGAGCCGCGACGTCCAGTTCGCGAAGAACATCATCTCTCTCTTCGACAACGTCCCGCTCCCCCCGAACGGCGCCGAAGAAGCGCCCTCCGGCGGACAGTCGCTGCTCGACGTCGAATACACGTGCAAGCCCGTCACCGACATCAGCCGCTCCCCCCTGTTCGCCGTGGAGATGAAGGTCGGCCCGAAGCGGCTGTACGTCGTGCAGAAGATCAAGGAGTTCCTCGGAAGGGTCGAGAATCAGCTTCCGTTCGCGTTCGCCAAGCTGTTCACCTACGATCCGGCCCAGTACGCGTTCAAGCCCGAGGACCAGGCGATCCTGCGGCGGCTGATCCATATCGCGCACAGCGAGGCCGCCTACCGCGACGCGTTCCGAGGCGCCAGCGGCTCCGCCTATTCGCTGCAGCAGGACCGGATGCTCATCCTCCCTCCGCTTGCTTGGGAGGAATTGCTTCCCCTTTTCCAACAGGCCAACGCCAAGTTCGAGCAGGGAATGCGGACCGCCGACTCCATCCGGATCTCGGACGAACCGCTTCCGCTGTACTTCGAGATCAACCAGGCGCACGGGGACGGCTACCAGCTGGACATGATGGGCCTCGACCGTATGCTCGTCATGGACAATTACGGCTGCGTCGCCGCGGATTGCGTCCTGTACCGGGTGGACGAAGCTTCGATGCGGCGTCTGGACGAATTGAAGAAGATGTTCGCCTACAAGCCGACGAAGCAGGTGCTCATCCCGCCCGGCCAGATCGAGCCGTTCATGGACCGCGTCATTCCCGGCCTGCGCAAGATCGGCACCGTCGAGATCGCCCAGGCGATCTCCGACCGCATCGTCAGCCCGCCCCTGGAGGCCCGCCTCGACCTCGACTGGGTGAACGGAAGGCTGCTCGCCCGTCTCTCGTACGTCTACGGAGACATCCGGATCGACCCGATGAAGCCGGACGGAGGGCGCCGCAGCGTGGCCGACGGCCGCATCCTGCTCCGCGACGTGGAGCGGGAAGGGAAGATCATGGCGCTGATCGAACGCGCGGACTTCAAATATAATGGCAGCGATCTGTACCTGGACGACGAGGAGGAGCTGTATCGCTTCCAGTTCCGGCTGCTGCCCCAGTTGGAGAAGCTGGCCCATGTGTCTTCCACGGCGGCGATGAGAGAGGAGCTTCTGCGCCCGATCGCGCCTCCGCGGCTGACGATCGACGTCGATTCCCATACCCGGTGGCTGGAGGTTCGCTTCGACATGGCGGGCATCGACGAGGAGGAGATCCGGGACATTCTGCGTACGCTCGTCGAGAAGAAGTCCTACTACCGGCTGCAATCCGGGGCGTTCCTGTCCCTCGAGGACGAGGGGTTCCGGGAGATCGCGCGCCTGATGGACGAGATGGAGGTGCGCCGAAGCGAGATCAAGGGCTCGCGGCTCGATCTGTCGGTCGTGAGGGGGCTGTCCCTCGCGGACGTCGGCGCGAGAGGGCACGCGGTCAAGTTCGGGCGGGCGCTGCGCCAGCTGCTCGAGAACATGCGCAACCCGGACAATCTCGACTTCGCCGTGCCCGAGCCGCTGGCGCCGATTCTGCGCGAATACCAGAAGCTCGGCTTCCAATGGATGAAGACGCTCGCCCATTACGGCTTCGGGGGCATTCTCGCGGACGACATGGGCCTGGGGAAAACGCTGCAGAGCATCGCCTTCATCGACTCGGTCCGCGAAGAGCTGCGCGAATCCGGCCTCCCGGCTCTCATCGTCTCCCCCGCTTCCCTGCTCTACAACTGGAAGAACGAGATCGCGAAGTTCGCCCCCGGCCTGAACGCGGTCATCGCCGCGGGCCAGAAGCAGGAGCGCAGCGGCATTCTCGAGGATCTCGGCAGCGTCGACGTGCTGATCACCTCGTATCCGCTGCTTCGCCGCGACATGGAGCTGTACGCGAACCAGCGGTTCCATACGCTTATTCTCGACGAAGCGCAGGCGATCAAGAACCACGCGACGCAGACGGCCCAAGCGGTAAAGCTGCTTCGCGCCGGGCACCGGTTCGCGCTGACCGGAACGCCGATCGAGAACTCGCTCGAGGAGCTGTGGTCGCTGTTCGACGCCGTCTTCCCCGAGCTGTTCGCGAGCAAGCGGGCGTTCGCGGAGCTGTCCCGCGAAGCGATCGCGAAGCGCGTCCGGCCGTTCATCCTGCGCCGGATGAAGAGCGACGTGCTCAAGGAGCTGCCGGACAAGATCGAGACGCTCCAGCTGTCCGAGCTGACCGACGAGCAGAAGAAGCTGTACGTCGCGTACTTGACCCGCTTGCAGGCCGAGACGAAGCTGAGCCTCGAGACGGAAGGCTTCCAGAAGAGCCGGATGAAGATTCTCGCCGGCCTCACCCGGCTGCGCCAACTGTGCTGCCACCCCTCGCTGTTCGTCGAGAACTACGAAGGAGACTCGGGCAAGCTGGAGCAGCTGCTCGAGATTGTGGACGAAGCGATCGGTTCGGGCAAGCGGATGCTTATTTTCTCCCAGTTCACGTCCATGCTCGGCTTGGTCCGGGAGGAACTGGCCCTGCGCGGGCGCACCTGCTTCTATCTCGACGGGCAGACCCCGTCGCAGGAGCGGGTCGAGCTGTGCCGCCGGTACAACGAAGGGGAGCAGGACATCTTCCTGATCTCGCTGCGCGCGGGAGGCACCGGCCTCAACCTGACCGGGGCGGACACGGTCATCCTGTACGACCTGTGGTGGAACCCGGCCGTCGAGCAGCAGGCGGCGGACCGCGCGCACCGGATCGGCCAGAAGAAGGTCGTGCAGGTCATCCGGCTCGTCACCCAAGGGACGATCGAGGAGAAGATGGTCGAGTTGCAGAAGCGCAAGCAAGACCTCATCGCCGAGGTCATCCAGCCGGGCGAGGAAGCCTTGTCCGCCATCACGGAGCAGGAGATCCGCGAACTGCTTATGATCTAAGGGCCGGGTGCCCGGACCCCGGAGCGCGTCCGGGCCGGATGCTTGCACGCGACCTCACGACACGCTCCCAATGCCGATTTTTTCGGCATTCACGCCTGCACGCGGCCTCCGACACGCTCCCAATGCCGATTTTTTCGGCATTCACGCTTACACGCGGCCTCCGCCATGCTCCCAATGCCGAATTTTTCGGCATTCACGCTTGCGCGCAGCCTCCGCCATGCTCCCAATGCCGAATTTTTCGGCATTCGCGCTTGCGCGCAGCCTCCGCCATGCTCCCAATGCCGATTTTTTCGGCATTCGCGCTTGCACGCAGCCTCTGTCATGCTCCCAGTGCCGAACTTTTCGGCATTCGCGCCTGCACGCAGCCCCTGCCATGCTCCCAATGCCGAATTTTTCGGCATTCACGCATATTCGTCCCCGGGTCGCGCCGGCTAACGAATCGAGGAGACGCTATTCCGCGGAAAATGAAGGATTTTCGATCCTAACGAATCGTATAAGCGCTATTTCGTCCCGAAAGCCCCCTTTTCCCACGTTTGGCCGCAAATAAGGTCGCTGGAGTTCGTTAGATTTTCAAAAGGGGCTTTTGACGCTAAATAGCGTTTCCTGGGTTCGTTGGAGAGATCGGGGCCTATGACCCGGAACCCTGCGATTCCAATTCCAACTCCAATTCCAATTCCGATTGCAATCATGAGCGATGAACGAGACTTCCATGTCTCCATATCCCAAGAATTCGGTTAGTACAGCGGTGTTTCGTAGAAAAGAAGCCAAGGGAAGCTCCCCGAGGAGCGAATCCCTTGGCTTCTTGTCGGATGCCGGTTGCTTACGGCGTCGTCGTCGGGGCGGGGGTCGCCGCAGCCGGCGCGGCCGTCGACGGGGTCGTTGCCGACGGAGCCGGCGCCGCCGGAGTCGAGGCAGCCGGCGCCGGAGCCTCCTCCTCCTCGACGGGCGGAACGTACGTCCACTTCGCGACGAACGAGCCCTTGGCGTCGATCAGCCCTTCGACGTCGCCCTTGACCGCGCGGGCCAGGCCGCCGGAGAAGTCGTCCGCCTGGTCGAACTGCGGCGGAATGACGACTTCCCCTTTTCGATTAATGAATCCGGTCTTGCCGCCCTCGGAGAACGCCGCCAGCCCTTCGCTGAAGTTGCCCGCGTCCTCGTAGCCGGTCGCCAGTACGACCTTGCCCGTCCTGTCGATGTAATGGATCGTGCCGTCGATCTCGACCGCCGCGACCCCGTCGCTGAACGGGAACGCCTTCGCGTATTGCGCCGGAATCGCGAATTCGCCCTTCTCGTTCAGATAGCCGAACACGCCCTCCGACTGGTCGACCGTCTCGCCCGGCGTGTTGATCAGCGTCTGCACGAGCGCGAGTCCGCCCTGGAAGTCGGACACGTTCTGGTAGATCGGCTGAATCACGAGCTTGCCTGTCTTGTCGATGAAGCCGTAGCTGCCCCCGACCTGAACGGCCGCCAGCCCGCCCGAGAAGTAGAACGCGTCCTCGTACTGAGCCGGAACGGCCAGCTTGCCGGTCTTGTCGATGTAGCCGAAGCTCTCGCCGGAGCGGACGAGCGCCAGCCCCTCGGAGAAATCGTACAGCTCGTCGTACGAGGGAGTCAGCACGACCTTGCCGGTCTTGTCGATGTAGGAGGACTTGCCGTCCTTCTCGACGAGCGCGAGACCATCCGAGAAATCGTACGCCTCCGAGAACTGCGGCTCGATCGCCAGCCGGCCGTCCCGGTCCGCGTAGCCGTACAGATCGCCCTGCTTCACGCGGGCCAGCCCTTCGCTGAAGTCGCCCGCTTCGCCGTCCACCGTCAGGACGCTCTCGCCGAAGCGGTTCAGATACGCGGTCTTGCCGTCCTTGGCGTAGGCCCGAAGCCGGGATTGAACCTCGTACGACGAGGAGGCCCCGTTCCAGGAGAGCGCGGCGCCGAACGCTTCGGCGACGAAGCGGGCCGGAACCCACGGCGCGCCGCCGATCAGCTCCGGAGCCGCGGCGAGAACAGCCTTCTCGCCGTTGACCTTGGCCGTCTTGGAGCCGACTTGCAGGATGACGACTCGCGAGCCTTGCTTGAGCGTAGCCGTCTTGGACGCTGCGTCGTAATGGGCCGTCGCGCGGAGGGCAGACGCGAATTCGGCCAGCGGAGCGAGCGCCGTTCCGTTCTTCGCGACCGGCGTCCAGCCGTCTTGGCGGACGCCGTCAACGGAGACGGTGACGGCGGCGGAAGCGGAGACGGCGATGGGGACGGAGGCGGCGGAAGCGGGTTGGGCGCCGCCCGCGGCCAGCGCGGACGGAGCGAGCCCGAACGCGGCAGCCTGAACGCCGATGGCGGCCGTCAACGTCAGTTGGAGCAGGCGTTGCTTCGGTTTGCGGTTATCGGACATGGCCTTGTACCACCTTTATCTGGAATGAAGGATCGTCGGGCCTGTCGGCCCGGGATCGATTACTTCTTGGTATAGATCTTGTCGAAGGTGCCGCCGTCCGCGAAGTGGGTCGCCTGCGCCTTATCCCAGCCGCCGAAGTCCTTGATCGTCACCAGGTTGAGCTTCGGGAATTGCTTCTCGAATTCCTTGGCCACCTTCGGGTTGATCGGGCGGTAGTAGTTCTGGGCCGCGATCCGCTGGCCTTCTTCGGTATACAGATAATCGAGGTAGGCGGTGGCGACTTCGCGGGTGTCGTGCTTCTTCACGTTCTTGGTGACGACCGCGACCGTCGGCTCGGCCAGAATGCTGAGCGAAGGCGTGACGATCTCGAACTTGTCGCCGTATTCCTTCTTCGCCAGGTACGCTTCGTTCTCCCAGGCGAGCAGCACGTCGCCGATGCCCTTCTCGACGAACGTCGTCGTCGATCCCCGCGCGCCGGTGTCGAGCACCGGAACGTTCTCGAACAGCTTCTTGAGGAACTCCTTCGCCTTGTCCTCGCTATTGTTATTGTGCTTGAGAGCGTACGCCCATGCGGCCAGGTAGTTCCAGCGGGCGCCGCCGGACGTCTTCGGGTTCGGGGTGATGACGGAGACGTCGGACTTGATCAGATCGTCCCAGTCCTTGATCTTCTTCGGATTGCCCTTGCGGACGAGGAACACGATCGTCGACTTGTAGGGAGCGCTGTTGTTCGCCAGCCGCTTCTGCCAGCCCGGGTCGATGAGCCCCTTCTTCTCGATGGCGGTCACGTCGTATTCGAGCGCCAGCGTGACGACGTCGGCCTGCAGGCCGTCGATGACCGCGCGGGCCTGGGCTCCCGAGCCGCCGTGCGATTGCTTGATCGTGACGGACTGTCCGGTCTTCTTCTTCCAATACTTCGCGAACGCGGCGTTGTAGGCGACGTAGAGCTCGCGGGTCGGGTCGTACGAGACGTTGAGCAGAGTGACGCTTTTCTTCTCCTGCTTCTTGGTTACCGCCGCGAAGGCGCTGGACGCCGTCAGCGAGAGAGCCAGGACGATCAGGACGAACACGCGAATCGATTTGATCATAGCTTCGATCTCCCTTTTATGGATAATGTGGTGGGCATCGGGAACGCCAAAGAGGCCACGATCGAGAGCGGGGAGAGCCGTCCGGGGAGGACAAGCGGCTTCGTCCGTTCGTATCGCGGCCTCCGGCGTTCCGGTCGGCTGGCGCATTTTGGATGTGCTAATCATAAGTTACAGAATTCCTACCTGTCAACTATGTTTATTTACTTGTTTTTAACATTTTTCTGTTGACGCTCCGCCAGGCCGTTGCTACAATTTCAGCGTTAACCCTATTTTTCCAATCGGATTTATCGAATCCATGTCTAAGGGGCGTATCCACTATGAGAAAAAGAAATAGAACCGGCTTCGCGGCCGCCGCCATCCTCTCCCTGTCCATCGCGATCGCGGGCTGCTCGTCCTCCGGCGGCGGAGCCTCCTCCTCGTCCGAGCCTTCCGAATCGGCCTCGCCGTCCTCGGATTACAGCAAGCCCGTCGACCTTCTTCTGGCCGCGACCGACGGAACGGACGAACTGTACAAGGAATTGAACGCGGACTTCATCGCTTATTGGAACGAGCGGACGGGACAGGAAGTCTCCGTCCACACCTCCGTCGGCCCCTCCTCCAAGCAGAAGGACGCGATCAATTCGGGCGAGCTGAAGGCGGACCTCGCCGTTCTCGGCGTCGGCACCGACATCGACGACATCCAGGCGAAGGGGCTCGTCGGGGAAGGCTGGCAGCAGCGCTACGATTACATCAGCTCCCCCTTCTTCACGGCGGTCGCGTTCGCCGTCCGCAAGGGCAACCCGAAGGGGATCCGGGAGTGGGAGGACCTGGCCAAGCCCGGCATCGGGATCGTAGCCGCCGATCCCCATACCTACAGCGACGCGCGCTGGAGCTACGCCGGCGCTTGGGCGTACGCCCTGGACAAGGAAGGGGACGAGGAGAAGGCGAAGGCGTTCGTCCGGTCGGTCTACGCGAACGCGCCCGGGCTCGACGCGGACGACGCGGCTTCCCAAGCCCGGTTCATCGACCAAGGCGTCGGCGACGTCTGGATCACGACCGAAGCGCAAGCCCGGCGGCTCGCGGAGTCGTCCGCCCAAGGCAAGATCGAAGTCGTCGTCCCATCCGTCACGCTGACCGTCGAGCCGATCGTCTCGGTCATCGACAAGAACGCCGACGCGAAGGGAGTGCGCGAGGCGGCGAACGGGTACGCGGACTACCTGTTCACCGAGAGGGCGCAGACGATCGCTTCCGAGCATTTCTACCGCTCCCGGTACGCCTCCATCGCCGAGCAATTCGCCGACCGGTTCCCCGAGACGACGCTGCTGACGGTAGACGGCAACTTGAGCGGCTGGGAGGATCTGAACAGCGTTCACTTCGCGGAGGGCGGCCTGTTCGATCAACTGGCCGGAGGTTTGAAGTCCGCCGGATCGTAACGGCGCCCACAAGCACGAATCGAAATATTCCGGGATAGGCCTCGCCAGCGAATTGGACATTCTAGAGTAAAGGGCTGA
>NZ_JACJVR010000148.1 GCF_014212175.1 Cohnella xylanilytica
CCGCCTGCGCCTCCGGGTCCGGCTCGGGCGCGACCGCTACCGCCGCGGCCGCCGCCGAAGCGAACGCCGCCGCCGGGGAGGCGGCTCGCGGCGAAGAAGCGGCCGCGGGCCGGGCCTTCGGCTTGGACGCCGATTCGTCGACGGCCGCGATGACCTCCACCCGTTTCTTGCGGAACATGCCAAGAAATCCGCCTATGCGGATTTCCTTGGTGTTCAGAATGACGGCGTCCGATCCGAGCTCGTTACGAATCATCTGGACCGCTTCCGGCAAATCGTTCACTAAATATCGTTTGACCTTCATGCGTTCACCACCCCGACGCTCTGCACTTCAATGTTCGGTTCCAGCTCGCTGTAGGAGATGACCGGAATGTCTTGCATGGTGCGCTCCAGCAATTGGCGCATGTACATCCGAATGGTCGGCGACGTCAGGATAATCGGCTGCTGTCCCATCTGGACGGCCCGGTTCACTTGCTCGGTCAGCTTCTGATAGATCGTCTGCGAGGAGGACGGATCCAAGGCGAGATAGCTGCCTTGGTCCGACTGCTGCACCGCTTCCGCGATCTTCTTCTCGACCGAGGGGCTGACCGTGATGACTTTAAGCGGCTCGTTCGGATTCGCGTATTGCTGCGTAATCTGCCTGGACAGCGCCTGGCGGACGTATTCCGTCAGCACGTCCGGGTCCTTCGTGTACTTGCCGTAATCCGCGAGCGTCTCGAAGATGGTGACGAGATCGCGGATCGAGATCTTCTCCTTCAGCAGCTTCGAGAGCACCTTCTGAAGATCTCCGATAGACATCGTGGAAGGAATAAGCTCCTCCACGAGAGTCGCGTGGCTCTCCTTGACGCTGTCGACGAGCGCTTTGGTCTCTTGGCGCCCGATCAGCTCGTGCGCGTACTTCTTGATCACCTCGGTCAGATGGGTCGCCACGACGGACGGCGGATCGACGACCGTATAGCCGGCCAATTCCGCTCTTTCCTTGGTCGCTTCGTCGATCCAGAGGGCCGGAAGTCCGAAGGCTGGTTCTTTGGTCTCGATCCCGGTCACGGCATCGTCGTCGAACCCGGGACTCATGGCCAGGTAGTGATGTAACAACAATTCGCCACGAGCTACCAAATTTCCTTTCATTTTGATAATATATTCGTTCGGTTTGAGTTGAATATTGTCGCGAATTCGGATAACCGGGACGATCAGCCCCATCTCGAGGGCGCATTGCCTTCGGATCATGATGATCCGGTCCAGCAAATCCCCGCCCTGCTGCGTATCGGCCAGAGGGATCAAGCCGTAGCCGAATTCGAATTCGATCGGATCGACTTGCAGCAGGCTGATGACGCTCTCCGGGCTGCGCACCTCCTCGATCTCCTTCTCCTCTACCAGCAGATCCTCTTCCTTCTGCTTCTTGCTCAGGTTCAGCTGGAGCCGGTAAGCCGCGATGACCAGAATGACGGCATAAGGAATCGTCGCGAAAAATCCGATCGGCGTCGCAATGCCCAGCAGCGCGATCGTGCCGGCGACGATGTAGAGCAGCCGCGGGTACCGAAGGAGCTGCGTGGATATGTCGTGCGCCATGTTGCCGTCGGATGCGGCGCGGGTGACGATAATGCCCGTCGCCGTGCTGATGAGCAGGGCCGGGATCTGGCTGACGAGACCGTCGCCGATCGTCAGAATCGAGTATGTATTCAGCGCGTCCGTGATGTTCATGCCGTGAATGGCCATGCCGATGATGAAGCCGCCGATCAGGTTGATGACGACAATGATAATGCTCGCGATGGCATCGCCCTTCACGAACTTGGAGGCGCCGTCCATCGCGCCGTAGAAGTCGGCTTCCTTCTCGATCTTCGTCCGCCGCTCCTTCGCTTGGTGCTCGTTGATGAGGCCCGCGTTCAGGTCGGCGTCGATGCTCATCTGCTTGCCGGGCATCGCGTCGAGCGTGAATCTCGCGGCGACTTCCGATACGCGCTCGGCGCCTCGGGTGATAACGATGAACTGGACGACGACGAGGATGAGGAAGACGACGAAGCCGATGGCGAGCTCTCCGCCGGCGACGAACCGACCGAAGGTGGCGACGACCTTCCCCGCCTCCCCTTCGGAGAGAATCAATCGCGTCGTCGAGATATTCAGCGCGAGCCGGAACAGCGTCGTGATCAGGAGCAGCGTCGGGAAGATCGAGAAATTCAGCGCGTCGGTCGTGTTCATCGAGATGAGCAGTATCATGAGCGCGGCCGAAATATTCACGATCAGCAGCACGTCCAGAAGCTGGTGCGGTATGGGGAGGACCATCATCAGGACGATGCCGATGATGCCGACTAGAATGCTGATGTCCCGAATTTTCAAGGTAACTCCTCCCTCTTCTGAGGACCCGCGATCCGGCATCGCTAGCCGTTGCGGCGTCCTCCCTTCAAGCGATATACGTAAGCCAGCACTTCCGCGACCGCCTGGAACAGATCGGCCGGAATCGTATCTCCGATCTCCGTTCTGTCGAACAGCGCGCGGGCGAGCGGTTTGTTTTCCATCGTAATGACGTTATGGGCCTTGGCGATCTCCCGAATCCGCAGCGCCAGGAAGTCCTGGCCCTTGGCGATGACCTTCGGGGCGTCCATCTTCGAGCCGTCGTATTGCAGCGCGACCGCGAAGTGGGTCGGGTTCGTGATGATGACGTCGGCTTTGGGCACCTCCTGCATCATCCGCATGATCGCCATGCGCCTCTGGCGTTCCTTGATTTTTCCTTTTATTCTTGGATCGCCTTCCATGTTTTTGAATTCATCCTTGATATCCTGCTTGCTCATTCGAAGACTCTTTTCGTGCGAATACTTCTGATAGTAATAGTCGCCAATCGCCAGTACGAACATCAGAACGCCGATGAGAAGCGTCAACTGGGCGGTTATTTTCCCCGTGAAGGCGAACACGTCCGCGATGGGCACATGAGCAAGAGC
The DNA here is from genome assembly GCF_014212175.1 of Cohnella xylanilytica. Classification (GTDB taxonomy): domain Bacteria; phylum Bacillota; class Bacilli; order Paenibacillales; family Paenibacillaceae; genus Cohnella; species Cohnella xylanilytica. The sequence goes on from NZ_JACJVR010000148.1 coordinate 2,931, forward strand.
CATAACCTGATCTTTCTCGGACCATAGAACCAAATAGACGACGATGCTGACGGCGAACAATTTAAGAGAGCTCTTGAGAAGTTCGACCACGGATCTCAAGCCGAACATTCGCTTGAAGCCGTTAATAGGATTTAAACTGCTAAGCTTAGGTTTCAAAGGTTCGGCGGTAAAGAGCCACCCCATTTGAACGTAGCTTACGGCGAATGCCGTAATGATAACGGCTATAAAAATCGGAGCCAGAAAAAAAAGCATTTCGGTCGAATAACGAGTCAGCATCCCTAATACGTTTTCCTGAGTGACATCCCTATTCAGACCGTGAAGGAAAACATCGCTGAACAATCGAAGAATTCGATTCCAGAACACGGAACCGAGAAATAAAAACAGGCTGATCGTAACGATTAAGATAACGGAGCTTACCAGTTCCTGACTGTGAGCTACCTGGCCTTTGTCCCTGGCTTCCTTCCTTTTTTTAGGCGTCGCCTTTTCCGTCTTCTCACCCGAGAACAACTGCAAATCCATTGGTAGCCGGAATCGGGACATCGGGCAGGTACACTCCTTACAGTCAGACATGTCTATGGCGACTGATCCTTGAAAATATGCAGCAGTTTATCGATTGAACCAAACATATGATCGAAGATCGTTTGAAACAGGACGCTGAACCCTGGCAGGAGCAATAGCAAAACCGCCAGCCCGAGTAGAATTTTGATCGGAATCCCGATTACAAACACTTGATATTGAGGCGCCGCTCTAGATAAGAGAGCAAGTCCCAAGTCGATCAGAAACATCGCAACGACCATCGGAGCGGATATTTGCAAGGCGAGCAGGAAAATCGCGGCAAACGTCCGCGCGATAAACTCCGCCAAGCTGCCCGAAGCGATCGTTTGGAAGACATGACCGTCAAGCGGCAGCCAGTTGTAGCTGTCCATGATCGCGCCGATCAAATAATGATGGCCGTTGATCGCCAGAAACACCATCGTTTGAAGCATGAATTTCAAATTGCCGAGCATCGGCGCGGATACGCCGGTCAGCGGGTCGACGATGTTCGCAACGCCGAGTCCCATCTGCATGTCCATTAAGGAACCCGCGATCTGCACGACCGTAAAAAACAAGTAAGCGACGAAACCGATAATGAGGCCGGCCAACACTTCTTTTAAAATAGCCAGAATATAGGTTCCGTCCACGGGTACGGCATTATCGAAGCCGACGTTGAGAAAGACGATGACGGAGATAAAAAAGGCAAACCCGATCTTCATCGTTCTCGGAAAGTTCCTCGTCGAGAATACCGGCGCAACTACGATAAAGGAAGAAATGCGGCAAAGGACGAGCAGGAACGCCGGGAAAAGCTGCATCACTTGATCCATGTATCGTCATCCAATGTAGTTCGCCAAATTGCCGAGCAAGTGACTCGTAAAATCGACCAATACGCTTAGAATCCAGGGTCCGAACAGAAGAATCGCCACGAATACGGCTATGATTTTCGGAATGAAGGCAAGCGTTTGTTCGTGAATATTCGTCGTCGCTTGAAAGATGCTGACGAGCAATCCGACGATCAGGCCTAACCCCAGCATCGGAGCGCTCACCTTCAGCACCGTGTACATGGCTTGGCCGGCCAAGCCGATAATAAATTCAGCGCTCATGCGAGTCCCCCCATCGATCGGTTACGCCCGAGATTCATGTCTGAAAGCTGGTCAGCAGCGACTTGACGACCAAATACCAACCGTCTACCAGAACGAATAGCAGAATCTTGAACGGAAGCGATATCATGACCGGCGGTAGCATCATCATCCCCATCGCCATCAACGTGCTGGCGACGACCATGTCGATGATGAGGAACGGCACGAAGATCATGAACCCCATCTGGAACGCCGTCTTCAGCTCGCTCATGGCGTAGGCCGGAACGAGCACGGTAATCGGAATATCCTGATATGTAGCCGGTTTCTCGGTCTTGGTGTAATTCATGAACAGCAGCAGGTCCTTCTCCCGGGTCTGCTTGTACATGAATTCCTTCATCGGCACCGCGGCCTTGGCGAGAGCGTCCGTCTGGGAGATCTGGCCCTTCAGGTAAGGCTGCAGCGCTTGGTCGTTCACTTGCGTCAGCGTCGGCGACATGATGAACAAGGTCATGAACAACGCGAGACCGATAAGGACCTGGTTGGGCGGCATCGTCTGCGTGCCGAGCGACGTGCGGACGAACCCGAGCACGATGACGATCCGCGTGAAGCTCGTCATCAGCACCAGAATGGCGGGAGCCAGACTCAGAACCGTTATCAGCAGCAAAAGCGACAACGAGGACGCTCCGATCGGCTCCTTGCCGTCGCCCAGATTCACGCTAATGGCGGGTTCCGCGAACGCGTAGCCGCCGATGGCCAGGAAGGAGCCTTGCAAGGCCGCAAAGCTAAGCAGTAACTTCTTCTTCATGTGTCATCCGTCCGATCTGCGGAACGGCCTTGGTCGAGCAGCTGCTCCACTTGCTGGCGGCGTTCCGACATCTGCCGCAGCCGGGTCTCCAGCGTCTGCTCGAAGCTCGGCTGCTTCCCGGACGGCGCACCGCTCTCGTCGGCGGGCGCCCCGCGGTTCGTCCACTTGCGAAGCCACGACGGAATCGCCGCCTCCCCGGCCGCGTTCGAGGTGTCATGCTCCGCGAGCAGAGCCGCGACCGTGTCGGCGTCGGTGATCGCTTCGAGCAGCGTCACGTTGTCGCCGACCCCAAGGACGTATATCCGGCCGTTCCATTCTACGATCTGAAGCGATTTGTTCGTGCCGACGGCCACGCCGCCGAGCGAACGGAGAGACCGGTTCATCCACCAGCCGCGGTTGCGCTTGCCGATGAACCGGAGCAAGACGATGATCAATCCGACGATCAGGACCAGGACGAGCAGGATCCGCAGCACTTCCCAACCCGAGGTGCCCGGCAGATCGTTCGCAAGCGTAAACGCGGGCATCGAGTCTTACGCTCCCGACTCAGCCGAGCGTCTTCTTGATCGCTTCGATAACCCGGTCCGCCTGGAACGGCTTCACGATGAAGTCTTTGGCGCCCGCTTGAATGGCGTCGATAACCATCGCCTGCTGGCCCATGGCCGAGCACATGATGACCTTGGCGTTGGAATCGATCTTGCGGATCTCCTTCAGGGCCGCGATTCCGTCCATCTCCGGCATCGTGATATCCATCGTGATCAGGTCCGGGAGAAGCTCCTTGTATTTCTCGATGGCCTGGGCGCCGTCTTGGGCTTCGCCGACGACCTCGTAGCCGTTCTTGGTCAGAATGTCGCGAATCATCATTCGCATGAACGCTGCGTCGTCTACAATCAAAATCCGGTTTGCCATGTTTGGTTCCTCCCAGTGGTCTTATTGAAGTTTTTGGACGCGATCCCATTGGCTTACGATATCGGTTACGCGGACGCCGAAGTTCTCGTCGATGACGACGACTTCGCCTTTGGCGATCAATTTGTTATTGACCAGAATGTCGACGGGTTCGCCGGCGAGCTTGTCCAGCTCGATAATGGAGCCTTGGGACAGCTCCAGAATCTCTTTGATCTGCTTCTTCGTCCGTCCCAGCTCGACCGTAACCTTGAGCGGGATATCCATAAGCAGACCGAGGTTCGTCTCGTCCAGGTGGGCGGGCACGCCCCCTTGGAAGTTCGAGAACTGAACCGGCTGCACGTTCACGTTCCGGTTCATCGGCGCTCCCCCGAGCGTCTGCGGGTGGGAGTAATCGACGTACGGCGGATAGCCCGTCATCGGCGGCATTCCCGCGGCCGGATGCGGCGGATATTGCGGCGCCGAATTCGGCGGGTATGGCGCGGCCGGATTCGGCGCATGGCTTGGCCCGGGCGCCGGGGCGGC
>NZ_JACJVR010000149.1 GCF_014212175.1 Cohnella xylanilytica
TTCAGTTTTCAAGGAACAAGTGCGTTTCTTTGTTGCTTTTTATCTCCCAGCCGTTTTGCGGCCGGAAAAAGAATATATCACGTATGCTCGCTAACTTGCAACTGTTTGTTGTTTCCAGTTCCGTCAAGACCGCCTCGCGGCTCCTCTCGACGTTAGCAAGCCCGTCCGCCAAGCGCTGTCGTTCAGCGGCAGGAGTTATAGAATACACCCTGCGAGTTCCGTTAGCAACCGGTAATATTCGCCACCGTCCCGCTCCACGCTCTCTACCCGCTCCACCGATCTACCCGCTCCGTAGGCCGAATACGCCGAGTACGGAATATCCCTCGAAGATTGGGACAGGGTAACGAAGAATCCATTTCCTTCGAGAGGACGTGCCAGCCCCAAATGTACTATTACAAAGAAGAGTTGATCAACGTCATCGAATTGGACGAACCGGACCCGTCGGCAGCCAAAGTGCTGCAGGAGACGCTCGGCGGACAATTCGGCGAGATGCGGACGATGATGCAGTACTTCTTCCAAAGCTCGAATTTCCGCGGCAAGGAGAAGCCGTTCCGCGACCTGCTGCGAGGCGTATTCCTGGAGGAGATCGCCCATGTGGAGCTCGTTCAGAGCACGATCAATCAGCTCCTGAACGGAGCCGGACTATCCGATCCCGGCAACGCGGGCGCGGACGCGGCGCCGATCGACGAAGCGATCAAGCACGCGAATCCGCACCACTTCATCATGGGGGCCAAGAGCTCCCTGCCGGTGGATGCCGCGGGCAACCCGTGGAACGGATCTTGGGTTTATAACCATGGGAATTTGATCGCCGACATGCTGAACAATGTCATCCTGGAATCGACCGGAGTTCTGCAGAAGACGAGAATCTACGAGATGAGCTCCAACCGGGCGTTCCGCGAGACGCTTGCCTTCCTGATCGTTCGGGACAACGCTCATCAGAACGCCTTCGCCAAGGCTCTCGAGAAGCTTGGAGTCGACTGGGCGAAGCTGTTCCCCGTCCCCAACTACGACATCAACAAATACCCGGAGTGCCGCAAATACGTCGATCTCGGCTATCACAACGCCCAGTTCAATTTCCGGCTCGACCCGACGCGAATCCACGAGATCTTCCAAGGCGAGAGTCCGAGCCGCAACGGCGGGCTCTTGGCGGTCACGGAGCCTCCCCAGGGATTCCCGGTACCGCAGTTGCCCGACATGCCTAACGAACATAGCCCGGGATTATACGACACTTCCCATTGAAGACCGGACATACGCTTGTTCCACAAAAAAAGCAAAGGCGGCAGGAACGTTCCTGCCGCCTCTTCTCGACCGCTACGAATGTACCGGTTCGGGCCTCTTGATCTGCAGGGGAGGCGGAACGAGCCACCCCTTCTCCTTGCTAAGCCGAAGAATGCGCAGTCCCATGGCGGCCTTGGTCGCATGATATTTGGCGAACAGAGCGGCTACGTCTTCGCGTATGCTCATTCCCATCACCTGGCTGCAGGCGACCAGCCCGGCTGCCATGTCGGCGGCCAGCATCGGGGCGATCTCGGCGTCGCCGAAGCGAGCTCCGACCGGGATATCCTCCAACTTGGCTTCCGGGCGGTCCGGGAACCCCGGATGGGGAACGATTCCGTTGGCGTTCAGAATTCGGCCGCATTCGCTGACTTCCAATTCCGCTTGGTCGATCCCGTCGGCGAGAAGCTTCTTCAGATCCTTGTCGCCGGCATGATACCGAAGCGCCCGGTAAGCGGAGATACACCCGTTGGCCACCATGGAGAATTGCCAGATCGCATAGACTTCACCGTAATGCAAAGGCTCGTTTTTCGGATTGCCGTCCAAAATTCCCATATCTCACGCTCCATAGATCCGTCGTTAGTAACCGAAATTAATGTATCTCCGCGGTTGAACGCCTATCCGCCCCATTTCATTCAAGGGAGGACGAATTTCGGCGTCGGCGCCCGATTTTTCCATCGAATAAGACGAATGGCGGCCCGGATAAGCTAACGAAGCTTCGGAGGGCATCGGAAGAGCACGATCGGACAGGCAATCGGATTCGGAAAGGCGGTTAACCAGTGGCTCGCGGAACTTCAGAAGACAAGAAGCTCAAGTGGTGGCAGCTATCGCTGCTGGGCGTAGCCTTTACGATCGGCACGGGCTTCTTCCTCGGCTCCCACCTGGCCATCGAGATCGGCGGTCCGGCCGTCGTCGGAGCGTATGCGATCGCCGCCGTGGCGGCGTACTTGGTATTCGACAGACTGGCGCAGATGACGGCGAGCGAACCGTTGGAGGGCTCGTTCCGATCCTACGCCAAGAAGGCTTACGGCCGCTGGGCCGGCTTCGGCAGCGGCTGGGTCTATTGGTCGTCCGAGCTTCTCATCGTCGGAAGCCAGCTGACCGCCTTATCCCTGTTCTCCCGCTTCTGGTTCCCCCAAATTCCGATGTGGGCGTTCGCGATCGGCTATGGCGCGCTCGGCTTGCTCATCGTCGTCGCAGGAACGCGCGGGTTCGAACGGTTGGAGACCGGATTCGCGGTTCTGAAGATCGCCGCGATCTTCCTGTTCATCGTCTTGGCGGCGTTGGTTCTGTTCGGCGTGTTCAAGACGGCCGCCCATGGACCGGCCATACCCAAGCGGTGGCTGCCTTCGGGTTGGACCGGGTTATGGGCCGCCCTCATCTTCGCGTTCTACGGCTATGGCGGCTTGGAAGCGCTCGGACTGATGGCGACGAGGCTGGAGAAGCCGGAACAGGCGCCGAGATCGGGAAGGGTCATGCTGTTCGCCCTGGGCTCCGTCTATGTATTGTCCATCGGCCTGGTGCTGCTGCTGGAGCCCTGGACCTCCTATCGGGCGAAGGAGAGCCCGTTCGTCGTGGCGCTCGCGGACTATCGGCTCGTCTTCGTCCCGCATCTGTTCAACGCCGTTCTCGTAATCGCCGGCTTCTCGACGATGACGGCCTCGCTGTTCGCGGTGACGAAGATGCTCGTCACGCTGTCCTCGGAGAAGGACGCCCCTCCCTTGTTCGCCGCCCGGCGCGGCGGCGGGGAAGGCAAGCCTTGGGCGGCCATCGGGCTTACGGCCGCGGGCGTGGCGGCGTCGGTTCTGTTCGCTTTTCTCCTGCCCGATACCGTCTATGAATACGTAACGACCGCGGCCGGTCTTATGCTGCTGTACAACTGGCTGTTCATCCTGCTCGCTTCCGGACGCTTGCTGAAGCCGAACGCCTGGGAGCGGATCAAGAGCGGTCTGGGCATGGCATTGATCGTCCTGGCGGTGAGCGGGACGTGGTTCCACCCCGTCAGCCGTCCCGGCTTCTTCATCAGTCTCGGCTTCGTCGCCGTCATCGGGGCGGTAACCCTCGTCATGCGCCGATTGTGGAGCCGCCGGTCAACCGAACAGAACGCGATACGCTTCCCAGCCGAAATAAAGGCCGAAGCCGATCAGAGACAAGCCGGATACGACCGATATTCCGGCAAGGAGCCGGCTCGTTAGCATCCGGCGGAAGGCGCTCGCGGTCAATGCCATGAACAGGTCCCAGAGCAGGATTCCGGCCATGATCGTCGAGCTGTACACCATCACTTCCAGCGCTTCGTACCGGGCGATCATATCGGCGAGAACGGAGCCGTAGATGCCGAGCCAGAACAAGACCGACATCGGATTGGAGATCGACATGAGGAAGCCGGCCGCGAACGTTCGGAACAGAGACTCGTCGCCGCCCCGCTGTCCTCCTTGAGTCTTGCCCGCTCCGATAAGCGTCTCGACTCCGACGTAAGTCAGCACGAAGAAGCCGAACAGCCAGAGGAACGTCCGCATGAACGGCCGGTCCAGGAAGTGAATGACGCCGAAATAAACGAGCAGCATGAAGATCGCGTCGGCCAGCATGGCGCCTAGGCCGATAAACCAGGCATGCAGGAAGCCGTGCCGGATTCCCCTGTCCATCTGGGCGGCGTTGATCGGACCGATCGGAGCGGCGAGAGACAACCCTAGAAAAAAATGGCTGATAAACGCGTTCAAGCCGAAGCCCCTCCCTACCGTGTACTTGTACATGGTATGAAGGAACTTCGGCTTGTACGACTTTTTAATGAGGAAAAGCGGGGGCCGGACTGACGCCGTCAGGAACGGATCAAGCTCGCCCGCTCCCGCAGCGTCGCTTCGATCCGGTCATAGGCTTCGTCTAGAGAGGAAGCCCGGATGAGGGTCTGCCCGTCGAAGTCTCCCGCTTCCCGTTCGAACTGGCCCGAAGATCGCGTATACAGCGGATCGTAATAGGATGTCAGAAGAAGCTCGACCGCCCGGTCGTAGCGCTCCGTCTTCAGACACGTGTCGATCTCGGAGGCGATCGGGGTATGGATCCTAGAACGGATGTGGCGGAACGCCTGCCGGCATTCCTCCGCATGCCGCCAAGGCTCGTAATCCTCCAAAATATGGCGAACCCGAACGTCGACCGGGAGTTCTATCGTAATTTGATGCCCCTTCGAGCGCTTGGCGATGAGCAGGTCCGGTATCGCGACTTTGCCGATGCGCTTGCTCTCCGCTTCGAACAGCACGTAAGGGCGTTCGTTATAGGCGATCAATTCCTCGATGAGCAGCGAGTCGAACGTCTTCTGGTTGCGCGCTATCGTTCCGATCTCGCCGAATACGGAGCCGCGGTGGCCTGCCATGCCTTCCAGATCCAGCACGGGATGCCCGGCCTGCTTCAATCGGCGAAGAAGGGCCGTCTTCCCGCTTCCCGTATGCCCCTGGATAACGTAAGCGTACGGCTTGAACGTCATCGTCCCGAGCTTCTCGACGACCCATTGCCGGTAAGCGCGATAGCCGCCCGTCAGCCGATACGAAGAGATGCCCATCAGCGACAGCACGGTCGCGGTCGTCCGGCTTCTCATGCCGCCTCGCCAGCAGAACACGGCTTTGTTCCCGGGAATCTCGGCGAATTGCTTCACGAACCGGGGAAGCTTGGCGGAGACGATCTCGAGCCCGCGGTCCTTGGCCGCCTGAACGCCGACCTGCTTGTAGATCGTGCCGATCTCGGCCCGTTCCTCATTATCGAACAGAGGGATGTTCAAGCTGCCCGGAATGGTGGCCTCCTCGAACTCTCCCGGCGACCGAACGTCGATCACGGTCAACCCGCCCCGTCTCTCGAGGCACTCTTCCCATGATACGTCTTTAAACATGATGTCAACCTTCTTCGCGTTCTATTAGAGGACTTGAATGCGTCCCGCCTCTTCGCCGACGACTTCGCCGATCAGGCTCGCTTCGACGCCGGCTTGAACCAGCTCGTCCAGCAGCCGTTCCGATTGCTCGGACGCGACGGAGATGAGCAGCCCGCCGGATGTGACGGCGTCGCACAGAATCCAGCGATCGATCGCGTCCATCGATTCCGGGAACGTTACGTCCGCTTGCACGTGCTCGTGGTTTTTCTTCGTGCCGCCGGGTACGTTGCCGGCTTCGGCCAACTCGCGAATCCGGGGCAGCTTCGGAACCCGGGCGCCGTCGATGCGGATGCCGACGCCGCTGCCTTTGGCCATCTCGAGCGCATGGCCGATCAGGCCGAAGCCCGTCACGTCGGTGCAGGCATGGACGTCGTAGGGGCTCATGACTTCGGCGGCCGTCTTGTTGAGCGTGGACATGACGGCGGTCACGCGGGCGATCTCGGCTTCGCTCAAGAGATCCTTCTTGATCGAAGTCGTCAGGATGCCGACGCCGATCGGCTTCGTCAGGATGAGCTTGTCCCCCGCCTTGGCGCCCGCGTTCGTCCGGATCCGGTCCGGATGAATGAGCCCGGTCACCGCCAAGCCGAACTTCGGCTCCTTATCGTCGATGGAATGGCCGCCGACGAGCGTGGCTCCCGCTTCTTGCACCTTGTCTCCCGCGCCTCGCAGAATCTCGGCCAGCACGCTCTTATCCAACGTCGAGATCGGGAAGGCTACGATATTTAATACCGTTAAAGGCTTGCCTCCCATAGCGTAAATGTCGCTGATGGCGTTGGCCGCGGCGATCTGCCCGAAGGAGTAAGGATCGTCCACGATCGGGGTGAAGAAGTCCACGGTCTGGACGAGGGCCAGCTCGTCGCTTAGCCGGTAGACGCCGGCGTCGTCGCTCGTCTCGATGCCGACGAGCAGATTCGGATCGGTCTCCCGGCGCGGCAGGCTGCGGATGACCTGGGACAGATCGCCCGGCCCGATTTTGCACCCGCACCCTCCCTTGCTCGACAGAGAAGTCAACTTAACGATATCGTTCGCGCTCAAAACTATCATTCCTCTCCTATGAACGTTGGCGATGGACGCCCCGAACTCTACGTATCCATCGTACCCGATCGGCCGAAGCGAACGCAATGCCAACCATCTCCGTTCACCGAAGAGACCGAATTATGCTATAATCCAGTTTGGTCAACGGACAACGGTCCAATACAGGAGGTTCCAAATGACAACGAATACCCCTCTGCCGCATGCGCCGGCCGCCGCGCGATCTTCCAGGGGCAGAGCGGTCGCGCTGGCCGCCGTCTTCCTGATCGTAACCCTGGCCGGGCTGATGTACGTCAAGTGGTGGCCTTATTATCATAAAGCGGCGAACGCCGCCGACACCCATTCGATCGGATCCTCCATCCTCGGGGGAGCCTCTTCCGAATCTCTGTCGGATATTGCGCGTTCGGCTTACGATTACAGCATCGCTTACTTCAGGTCGGTATGGAAGGCCGCCGTTCTCGGCTTGGTCGTCTCTTCGATGATTCAAGCCTTGCTGCCCGCGAACTGGCTGGCGAAGGCGTTCGGCCAGGCGTCGGCCCGAAGCACGCTGATCGGCGGAGCCGCTTCCTTGCCCGGCATGATGTGCAGCTGCTGCGCCGCTCCGATCGCGGTCGGGATGCGCAAGCGGCAAGCATCCATCGGGGCGAGCCTCGCCTTCTGGATCGGGAATCCGACGCTGAACCCGGCGACGCTCGTCTTCATGACGTTCGTGCTGTCGTGGAAGTTCACCGTTCTCCGCCTCGTCTTCGGTCTGATCCTGACGTTCGGGATCAGCTACCTGGCGGAGCGGTTCGCCGATCGCGGCAAGCTCGGCGATCTGCCGAACAGATTCGCGATCCCGGAAGAACCGGCGAACCGGGCGCCGCTCGCCCTTCGCTGGCTGAAGAGCCTCGCCCTGCTGTTCCTCGGAATCGCGCCGATCTACGCGGTCTCCGTCTTCCTGGCCGGCTGCCTTCAGAGCTTCATGCTGCCCGCCTGGGCATCCGAGGGAATCGTCGCGATCGTGCTGTTCGCCGTCATCGGCACGCTGTTCGTCATTCCGACGGCGGCCGAGATTCCGATCGCGCAGTCGCTCCTCTCCGTCGGAACGGGACCGGCCGCGGCGCTGCTTCTGACGCTGCCCGGCGTCAGTCTGCCGTCTCTGCTGATCGTGTCCCGCTCGTTCCCGAAGCGGGTGCTTCTGTTCGTCACGCTCTCGGTTATGGCGCTGGGCGTTCTGTGCGGCATCGCCGGTTCTCTCTGGCTGTGACCAGGGCTGCCGGCCTCGCAGCCCAAAGGGGACTATTCGTCGAATCGCTCGACGGATAGTCCCCTTTTTTTTCAACTCCTAAACGATCAACCTTCGCTTGCGGAATCCAGCACGGCGGCGTTGATGCCGTTCAAGAACGCCAGAGCGCTCGCCTTAATGATATCCGTGTCCATCGCCCGACCGGAATACGTCCTCCCTTGATGCTCGAGGCGGATGTTCACCCGGCCGATCGCTTCCTTGCCCCTAGACAGGCTGTTGATCTTGTAATCCTTCAGCTCCACGTCGAGTCCGGTCAGCGACTTGATGACGCTATAGAGAGCGTCGATCGGGCCGTCTCCGACCGAGCTGTCCTTGAACGTCTCCCCGCCCTTGCGCAGCTTGACGGTAGCCGTCGGGTACAGATCGTTGGTGACGACCTGGAACGACTCCAGCTCGTACAAGCTTCCGTTCGGCTCGAGCTTGCGATGCTGGGTGACCAGGTAGAACACGTCGTGGTCGTACACTTCCTTCTTCGCGTCGGCCAGTTCCAGGAACTTCGCGAACAGACGTTCGAAGTCCTCGGGATCGCCCGCTTCGAAGCCCATCTTCTCGACGGCGTTCTTGAACGCGTGCCGGCCGGAGCGGGCCGTCAGGATGAGCTCCATGCTCTCCGCCCCGATCTCCTCGGGCGACATGATCTCGTATACCTGCTTATCCTTCAGCAAACCGTCCTGGTGGATGCCCGACGAATGGGCGAACGCGTTCTCTCCGGTGATCGCCTTGTTCACCTGCACGTCCAGGCCGGTCAAGTGGGTCAGCAGCTTGGAGGTTCTTAAGATCTCCGTCGTCTTGACGTTCGTCGAGCAGCCGAAGTAGTTCTCCCGAACCTTCAGCGCCATGACGACTTCTTCGAGCGAAGTATTGCCGGCCCGCTCTCCGAGGCCGTTGATCGTGCACTCCACCTTGTCGGCGCCGTTCTTGATCGCGCTGATCGTGTTCGCGGTGGCCAAGCCCAAGTCGTTGTGGCAGTGCACGCTCAGGATGACGTCCGGATTCAGATTTTTCAGCCGGTCGTTGATCTTGCGGATCAGCTCCCCGAATTCCTCCGGAACGGCGTAGCCGACCGTGTCGGGCACGTTGATCATCGTCGCTCCGGCCTTGACGACGGCTTCGATCGTCTGCCACAAATATTCGAATTCGGAGCGCGAAGCGTCCTCCGTCGAATATTGCACGTGGGGGAGCAAAGCGCGGGCATACTTGACCGCGTCGACCCCCATCTGCATGACCGCTTCCTTCGAGCGGCTGAACTTCTTCTCGACGTGAATGTTCGAGGTGCCGAGGACGATATGGATGAACGGATCGTTGGCCAGCTTGATGCTCTCGTACACCGCGTCGATGTCGCTTTTGACCGCGCGGGCAAGGGCGGTAACCGAGACCGCGTCGCCCACCGTGCGGACGATCTCTTGCACCGCCTGGAAGTCGCCGGCCGAAGAGGCCGGGAATCCCGCTTCGATGATATCTACGTTAAGCCGCTTGAGCTGCTGGGCGAATTCGACCTTCTGTCGAACGTTCAATTTGGCGCCCGGCACCTGTTCTCCGTCGCGCAGCGTCGTGTCCAATACGATAATGTTGCGATTCATGGGGGTTCCTCCTCGTCGTGCGATTAGGCGAATCGGGGGCGGTCGTGCCGCCTGTATATGTGAAGCGGGGCTGGCCAAACCCGGACTTTGACCAACAAAAAAACCCCGTCTCTACGATAGAGACGAGGTTTAACCCGCGGTACCACTCTAATTCATTTCATCCGAAATGAGCTCATTCGATGGCCAACACCATCTATCCCTGTAACGGTGGAATTCCGTCTTACCCTACATTGTCGGGCAGCTGTTCATAGACGAGTTCGAACGGATCGACGCTGCCGTTTCGCACCACCCAACGGCTCTCTGGAAGGTCGGTTCCCTTCTACTATTTCTAATCGCGACATTTGAATATTTGGTTTGAACCCATTCTAGGAGCTGAGGATTTATTTGTCAAGCGATGTTCGAAAAAAAAAGTCGTTCGCCTGAACGGCCTAGTCCGTCCTGCAGCCTCTGCGGCTAGAATGCCCCGTCATCTCGTTTCTATCCGGAACGAACCCCCGCTCCGCCCCCATCCGTCGATGCCGAGCGCTCCCTAAAGATAATATACATAACATTATTTATGTAATCTTAAAATTATACATTTAGTCTCATTAACTATTCGAATGGATTATTTTCTGCATTTGATTACATAATTTATTTTATGTATATTTGAACGCATCCGGCGATCTGCCAATGGTCGGGACGTAGAAAAACGGCTGCGGAATCCGTTGAATCGGACTCTACAGCCGTTTTTCTTTTTTTTCATTCGAACTCGCGGACTATAATCCATTCTCAAGAATACAAGCTGAACCTTTGACGGGACGCCTTCGACCGGTACATCGCGCTGTCGGCGTACTGGACAAGCGTTCTCGGATCGGCCGAATCCGCCGGATAGCGGCTGATGCCGATGCTCGCGCCGATGACGACCGGTCTCCCCTGAATGTCGAACGGCTCCCGCAGGGCGCCGATGATCGTCTCCGACAACCGCTTCAGCTCGTCCTCCCCGACGAGGTTCAGAATCGCCGTGAATTCGTCTCCGCCGAGCCGGAAGACGGCCGATCGGGGCGGGATAGCGCTGTTCAAGCCGTCGGGCACGATCGCGCGGCCATCAAGAACGCCGGAGATGCGGTCGGCGATCGCGACGAGCAGCAGGTCTCCCGCCTCATGGCCGTATCGGTCGCTAACCGGCTTGAAGCCGTCCAGATCCATATAGAGGAGCGAGAACGGACTCCCCTTCCCCACTTCGAGAGCCAGAATCTCCTGGAAGGACGAGCGGTTGTACAGGTTCGTCAGAGGATCGAACTGCGCCAGCTGGGACAGGCGAATCTCGTTGCCGTTCTTCTGCTCGATCTCCGCCTCCAGCCGGGCGATCAGATCGATCGAATTCATCGCCGTCCCCATATGGCTCGCCAGCGACAGATAATTGCGGATATCCAGGATGGACGCCTCGATAAGCATGAACCCATAGTGCTCGTCGGCGACGTGCAGCAGCTCGGCCGCGTACGTGAACCGGCGGTTCCGCGGGAAGAGAGAGCTCCTCTTCCTCTCCTCGAACGTGACGGGCTTCGGATAGGCGATGCGCAGCTCGTCGATCGTCTCGAACGCCAGCAGGCAATCCCCGAAGCTGCGGCTTCCGGGCGAATAGCGGAATACCGAGCAGTTGGCGATGTTCAGCTTCTCCAGGCCGGCCGCCAGAACGTGAAGCAGGCTGGGGCTCTTGTAAGAGGTCATGATCATCTGGTTGATCTCTTCCATGAGCCTCTGGTAGTAATCCTTCTCCTCGTTCTGCTTCGCCAGCTCGAAGATCTCCCGTTCGTATTCCTCGAGACTCCGGCTGAGCTGGCAGCCGCACGATTCCCGGTATTCGATTCGTCCCGCCACCGAATGGATGCCAGGCTTAACGCCCGTCCGAATCCATTCCAGGAGCCGCTCCGTTCCCGAATCCGCCAGCTCGCGGATCGGGAAGTAGATGCTCGTAATGCTCGGAGAGACGTAGCGAGTCCGCTGCCCGTCCTCGTAGGAGCAGATCGCGATATCGTCCGGTATCCGGATGCCTCTCGCCTTGAGCAGCATCTGAACGGTGTAGGCTTCCTCCATCGTCATCGCGATGACGACGTCCGGAGCCGCCTTCCGTTCGTCGAGCAGAATCGAGACGGCCCGCTGCGCCCGGTCGTACATGTTCAGCCCCTTCAATTCCGATTCGCCGACGTACAGATTCGGATCGAAGAGACCGTGCTTTTCCAGCGTCCGCTTGTAGATGTCGTTCCGTCCGTCGTACGACCAAGGACAGATGTAGCCGATCCGCCGGTATCCGTGCCCCTTGATCAGATGGAGCAGCAGCTTTCGCAAGTAGTAGCCGCCGTGCATGAAGTTGCTGGGCAACCCTTCCAACCGCTTGCCGATGCTGAACATCGGGATCCGAATGGTCCTCTTCAGCCGTTCCAAGTATTCGCCTTGGACGGGGATGGTCCAACCGAGGAAGATCAATCCGTCCAGCTCGAATTGGCGGATCAGATCGGTGATGACGAGATGTTGGGATTCCACGTTCAGCAGCTCGTTGGCGTTCATATACCCGAAGCGGATGAGATTGGCGTCGCCCCGCTCGCAAGCGTCGGCAACCCCTCGGAACAGGTGCTGAATGCTCTCGTTTTTTAACCAATTATTCTCCGCCAATAAGCCGATCGTCGTCCTTCTCAGATCGATGTGCCTCCTCTGACCGTCGGTGCCCGGCGAATTGTAAGCGCGTTCATGATACGTTCCGGTCCAAGACGGGCCATTCAAAGGGCCGATGCGTCCGCCGCACCGGCTTGAAGAATGGCCAAAAGGCCATGAGCTCCGCCCGGAGGCGTTCATGGCCGTAAAATAAGGGGTGCTGCGCCGGATCGCCGGCTTAGAGGTCGAACTTGAAATCGTCGTCCGTCAGCGGCTCGACATTCAGCGTGCGCACGTAACCGTTCCCCTTCTTGGAGAAAAAGTCGTGCTGCTTCGTCTTCGTGCTGATGCCGTTGAACACGATCGGGTTGACTTCCTCGTCCGGGAAGATCGGCTCGAGTCCGAGGTTCATCATCGCCTTGTTCGCGTTGTAGCGGACGAACGTCTTCACTTCTTCAGCGAGCCCGAGACCGGTATACAGCTCTTCCGTATACTTCATCTCGTTCTGGTGGAGGAATTGCAGCAGGCCTTGAAGCGTCTCGAAGGCGTCCTTCTGCTCGTCCTCGTCCAGCTCCGCGAACACTTCCTGCGCCAGCAGGCCGACGTAGACGCCGTGAATGCTCTCGTCGCGCAGAATAAGATCGATGATCTCGCCGCTGCTCGTCATCTTCCCTTGTCCCGCCAGATAGAGCGGGTAGAAGAAGCCGCTGTAGAACAAGTAGCTCTCGAGCAGAACGGACGCGCCCATCGCCAGGTACAGGTCCTTGCGAGTCTCGATGTTCTTGTAATACTGGGAGATCGTGTCGGCCTTCGTCTGGAGGCACGGATTCTCTTCGACCCAGCGGAACACCGCGTCGATCTCTTCGGTCGTGGCCAGCGTCGTGAAGATGCTGCTGTAGGACTTGGCGTGAATCTGCTCCATCATGCCCATGAAGCCGAGAACCGCCTTGCGCTGCAGGCCGTCCACGTGCTCGAGAATCTTCGGCATGCCGACTCCGCCTTGCACCGTGTCGAGCAGCGTCAAGCCTCCGAGCACCTTCTTGTAGAGCGTGCGCTCTTCGTCGCCGAGCTCCATCCAGGCCATTTTGTCGTCCGACAGGGGGATCTCCTCGTCGGTCCAGAACTGCATGATGTTCTGGCTCCAGAACATATTCGTATAATCGTCGTCCGGACGGTTCCAGTTGACGGCTCTCATTGCGCACATAGGGGGCGCTCTCCTCTCTTCCTTCCGCGTCCGCCCGTTAGACGGCGCAGCTGACGCAGTTCTCGACGGACAGGATGTTCGTCCGCGTGTAGTACAGCGACTTTAATCCCTTCTTCGCCGCGTAGATATAGAATCGGGCCAGTTCCCTCGTCGTTACGTCGCTGTTGACGTGCAGGACGGTCGAGATGCCTTGGTCGACGTGGGCTTGAATCTCCGCGATCAGGTCGATCACTTTGAACTGGTCCATCTGATAGGCCGATTTGTAGTAGAAGAAGTTGTCCCGGCTCAGGAACGGCATCGGGTAATACGTCGTCGAGTTCGCGTACGTGCGCGTCTCGATCGGCTCGACGATCGGCATGACGCTGCTCGTCGCGTTCTGCACGTACGAGATGCTCTGCGTCGGCGCGATGGCCAGACGATAGGCATGATACAGCCCGTGCTCTTGTACGAGAGCCTGCAGCTTCGTCCAATCCTCCGGAGTCGGAATCTCGATTCCTTCGAACAAGGCTTTGACCTTGTCGGTCGCCGGACGATAGTCGGTAGTCTTATACCGTTCGAAGTAAGCGCCGTTCGCGTATTCCGAACGTTCGAAGCCGTCGAACGTCTGCCCCTTCTCGCGGGCGATCTCCATGCTTCTCTCGATCGAATAGTAGTTGACCATCATGAAGAACGTGCGGACGAAGTCGCGGGCTTCCGCGCTCTCGTAAGCGATCTTGTTCTTCGCCAGGAAGCCGTGCAGGTTCATCGCTCCGAGGCCGACCGAATGCAGCTCGGCGTTCGCCTTGGCGACGCCCGGCGCGTTGGCGACCGTCGTCATGTCGCTGACCGCGGTGAGGGCGGTGATGCCTTCGTGCACGGACTCGCGGACCTTGCGCCGCTCCATGACGTTCGCGATGTTCAGCGACGCGAGATTGCAGCTGATGTCGCGGCGGATGATGTCGGCTTCGCCGTAGTCGCCGATCTCGGACGTCTCTTGCAGCTGGAAGATCTCCGTGCACAGGTTCGACATCTTGATCGTGCCGATGCCCTTGAGCGCGTGCTCCTTGTTCGCGTTGGTGCGGTTCATGATGTACGGATAGCCGGATTCCAGCTGGATCGTCGCGATCTTGCTCAGCATGTCGCGGGCGCTGAGAACGACCTTCTTCTTGACGCGGTCGTCGGCGAGCAGCGTCTCGTACATCTCGTCCATATCCATGTCGTCCAGGTGGACGCCGTACGCCTTATGTACCGAGTGCGGACCGAAGACGTGCAGCGGCTCGTTCTTCTCCGCGAGCTCGTAGAACTTGTTCGGAACGATCAGCCCGATGGACAGCGTCTTGAGGCGAGTCTTCTCGTCGGCGTTGATCTTCTTGCTGTCGAGGAATTCCATGACGTCCCAGCCGAAAATGTTGTAATAGCCGGCGCCGGAACCTTTGCGCTGCCCCATCTGGTCGGCGTAGGAGAACGCGTCCTCCATCAGCTTGAGCACGGGCATGATGCCCTTCGCCGCGCCTTCGACGCCCTTGATCGGTTCGCCGCGGCCGCGCAGCTTGGACAGGTTGACGGCGACGCCGCCGCCGATCTTCGACAGCTGCATGCACGTGCCGAGCACGTAGTTGATCGAGTTCAAGGCGTCGTCCATCTCGAGCAGGAAGCAGGACACCATCTCGCCGCGGCGGCTCTTGCCGGCGTTCAGGAACGTCGGGGTCGCGGGCTGCACGCGCTGCTCCATCATCGCGGCCGCCAGCTTCAGCGCCGTCGGCGCGTCGCCGCGTCCGAGATGAAGGGCGACGATGGCCACGCGGTCCGGGTAATGCTCCAGGTAGAGCGACTTGTCGTTGCTCTTGACCGCATAGTCGGTGTAGAACTTCGATGCGGCCATATACGATTGGAAGCGGAAGTCGTAGCTATGGGTGAGGGCGTACACTTCCTCGACTTCCGAAGCGGAATATTTCTCGTAGACGTCTTCGTAGAAGTCCTCGTCGATCATGTAGCGGACCTTCTCGGCCGTGCTGCCGAATTTGAGGCTCTTGCGGTCGACCTCGGCCATGAACGCCTCGACCGCTTCGCGGTCCTTGTCCAATTGGAAGAATCCTTCGGAATCGCGCTGCATCAGCAGGTTATTAAGCTCAATATGACGCAACTGCCTTCACCTCTCTCAGGAATATCTCGACGTCCTTGGTCGTTCCGGACAACTCGAACTTGCTAAGAACGGGTACCCCGTACATTCGGGAGATATGATCCGCGCTCTTCGCGAATCCGTCTCCCCAATTCCGGTTGCCGCTTGCCGATACGCCGACCAGCTTCTCGTGATTGTTCTCCAGGAAGGACAGCACCTTGGGGGGCACCTTGCCGAACCCCGTCGTATAGGTGACGAGAACGAACGGCTCGTCGAGCGTCGTCGTCTCCTCGATCTGAATCGACGGAAGGTCCAGCTTGCGGATGAACCTCTTCACGTTGCCGGTCTTCGAATCGTAAGCAATCAGCATAGTACCGTCTCCTCTCTCTAAATGCTGACAATAAAAGACGCATCCGGCACAATCTGGAAGTG
Source organism: Cohnella xylanilytica (assembly GCF_014212175.1). Lineage (GTDB taxonomy): Bacteria > Bacillota > Bacilli > Paenibacillales > Paenibacillaceae > Cohnella > Cohnella xylanilytica. Next base: position 15,451 of record NZ_JACJVR010000149.1, read on the forward strand.
GCGGGCCGAATGCATCCTCGGTATGCGACTGCTCGGGCAGTTCCTCGCTCGGGACGATCCGACGCGCCTATCTTCCGTAGGCGATTATGTCGATCGGAAAAGGCAGGTATCCTGGCTCAGGCGTCGACGCCCCCGTTCCACCTTCCCGGAGCGCTTCGCTCTCCAGTGGTTCCTTCGAACGGGGACTCTTCCTTCACAGTGGCGGGACCGCGCCGGATTCTCGCCGGCTTCCCTATTATGCCTTGCCAGTCTAGCGACGGGCAAGGCGCCGTTTCCAACTATATGTAGTTTGCTTTATCTAATCTATATCAAGATATTGTGAATGTCAACAGAGTATCTTTGATAGAGTTGTCTATGAGTCGAAGGCCCTAATTCCCCTGCCGAACCTTCGTCGGCCGACGCCGGCGTGAATGAAGAGAGAGCGCCTCTCCGGCGCTCTCTCGCAGGCTTCTCTAGCCTCGATCGGTTCCATGGCGAACGACGACCTGAGTCGCCGCCTGTTCGTTCGGCATGATTGAATACCCGATAAATCTCAGTTCGACGAGGTCCCCTTCTCTCAACTTCTCGGCGGAGCTCATCTGTCCGTCCACTAGATATTGAGTGAACTTCATCAGACGGATTCGTTGTCCGCCGACCTCCAGATAGCGGTCGTCCGCGTCGCTCTCGTTCCAATGAAGCTTCTTCACGGTGCCCTTCAGATCGGGTCCGCCGACATCCGCGCTTACTATGTTGAGCTCCAGCCCCGACGTCTGCCCGGGATAGCTGCTCAGCATCAAGCCCTCGCTCCACGCTTCGACCGTATAGCCGATCTTCAGATCCGATAAGGAGACGGCCTCCCCGCTATCCTTCATACGAAGCCGCGCGTCGGAACCGCCGAACGAGTACCATGCCGCGTCCGGCCGCTTGTCCATGCCGATCCTTCGCTCGGAATCGACGATGAGCAGCCGGTCGCCGTCGATGGCCGTGATACGGCCGGTCGTCTCGGGAACGTCGCCCAGTACCCTGCCCTCGATCTCGAGCGGGAATTCGTAGCCGATATGGCCGTAGATCGCATCGCGGATCTTGCGCTTCTCTTCGTCGCCGAACGGAGAGCGATGATCGCCGATCCGATTAAGCTCCAGATGAACGGAGTCCCCGTCGGCAAACGAGCTGAACACCCGGTAGCCAAGCTTCTCCAGCACGGACGGCATCGGCTCTTGGAACATCCGGCTCGACAGCGCGCTTGGATCCGGCGCGCCGTCCGACAGGAAGCCGACCCGCCCGCAGCCGGACGACATCAACAGCGCGATCAGCGCGGTCGCGGCGACGATCCCTCTTATTCGACTCAAGGAAGACTCCCCCTTCGTAATGGAAGCTCTTCCCTCTAGACGATCCGGTTACGGCGAAGGTTTCAGCTTCTCGGCGACGGAGTCCAGCTTCTGCTGCATCGAGCCGATCTTGTCTCTGCGGTCGTCGATCGTGATCGACGTCGAGACCCGGAGCGCCCCGCTCGCGAACGGAACCTCGTGCAGGCGGCGGACGACGGCGAGAAGCTCGTCGAGATCGCCTTCGATGATCGTGCTCATCGGCGTCAGCTGCCACTTCACCTTCTCGGGCGCCTGCTCGAGCGTCCGCTGGACGGCGGCGACGTATTCGCCGACGCTGGGCGTTCCCGTTCCGAGCGGGACGATGGTCACTTGGACGATAGCCATGGCGGCACTCTCCTATGCTTCTTATACTTGGAGGCGCGATTCCAGAGGGTGCGCCCTTCTCCATCATAATCCAAACGCGGCGGCGCCGAAAGGCGAAGCCCGAACGGCATCCCGATGCTCTCCCCTCCATTTATTTTAGATCGTTAACATTTAAATCGGTTAATGCGACAAGAAACGGCAGAACTCTCGTTCGCCTCGTCCTTCTTCCATGTTATACTAATGAATGATTCCGATAATCGGATAATCCATTGATACGACATAATAAAGATTATGTAAACAAATCCTTAAATCTCGCCGACCGAGTGGGTGATAACCAGATGAATCTGCAGAAGAAGAAAGACCGCGAGGAGCTTGACCGCCGCGTGCCCGGCATGCCCTGGTACGTCGAGAAGTTCGTCAACTACAAGCTGCCGGACCTCTCCCCCTCCTCGCTGCTCGAATACGTGCGCGATTACGAAGCGTTCTTCTCGTGGCTGATGGCCGAAGGACTGACCTCGGCCGAACGAATGACCGACATCCCTCTCGTCGATCTCGAGAGGCTTCATATGGACAGCGTGGACAACTTCCGCATGTTCCTCGCCACGCGGACGGAGCACGCCAACAGCCGCACGACGATCTCCCGGAAGCTGTCCTCCCTCCGGTCGCTCTTCCATTACTTGAGCCAGATCGCGGAGGACGAGGAGTTCTATCCGCTGCTGAAGCGCAACGTGATGGCGAAGGTGTCGATCAAGCGGACGCACAAGCCGAAGGACACGGCGGCCAAGCTGGAAGGCAAGCTGCTGCAGGAGGAGGAGATCGCCGAGTTCATCCGCTACATTAAGGAGGACTACGCGCACGACGTGGCGACGAACAAGCAGGCGCTCCGCGCCCACGAGCTGAACCGGATCCGCGACGCCTGCATCGTCAGCTTGATTCTGAACTCGGGCTTGCGGGTGTCCGAGCTCGTCAACCTGAATGTCGACGACCTGGACCTGAAGAAGAAGCTGACCTACGTCTACCGGAAGGGCAAGAACGACGACACGTTCAAGACGCCGGTCTACTTCCGCCAGGACGCCGTCGCCGATCTCGAAGAGTACTTAAGCCAGCGGGAGTTCCGTTACAAGGCGCCCAGACGGGAGAAAGCCCTCTTCCTCGCCGTCGCCAACGGCAAGCAAGAAGGCTCTCGCATGACCAAACGCGCCATCCAGGAGATGGTGATCAAGTACGCCAAGCGGTTCGGCAAGCCGTACCTGTCCGTGCACAAGCTCCGCCACTCGTTCGCGACCGATTATTATCTGCGCAACGACTTGTACAAGACGCAGGAGCAGCTTGGGCACGCCTCGCCCGAGACGACGCAGATCTATGCCCACCTGACGGACAAAACGATGGAGCAGGCGATCGACCGTCAGCGCGCGGACGATTGAACCTGCGCCGCCAGCCGCTTCGGAGCGGCCAGGCAATAGCCTTCCAACGCGACGGAGGCGACTTCTTCCCAAGGAGTCGCCTCTTCCGCGCGCACCGACACCCAGCCGTGCTGGCCGATGTACGGCGTTTTGAAGAAGGCGGTGCCTTCCTGCTGCAGCAGAATCTCCTGCGTCGTCTTGGAAGCCTTAAGCGAGACGTTGCAGGTTCCGTCCTCGTGGTTCTCCCCCATCAGGACGAACGACTTGCCTCTCACCTGGAAGGCCGTATGACCGAACCCGTCGATCTTCTCCTCCGTCTCGGGCAGCCTCGAGCAGATCGCCCGCATCCTCTCAAGCGCTCTCTTGCTGTTCGGGCTCGTCAACTGATGCTCGTTCTCATACTTTCCCATGCCGCTTTCCTCCTTCCATGTCCATAATCCCCAATTCGATCAGGGGTTAGATCAGAGCGGAGCACCAGCGTTCGATAACTCCCCGCTTCTCCCGCAGCGCTTCCAATCCGTTCGCCGCGCTCTCCGCCTGCTCCCGCAGCGTCTCCTCCGGGTCTACGCCGTCCAGCCGCCTTCCGAGGAAGTGGACGAACACGTCCAGCTTCCGCAGGCGGATAAGCAGCGGGATCGCTTCAGCTTCGTCCGCCCCCAGCCGGATCCGTCCGGCGAACCCTTCGAGGAATTCGGGGATCGCGTCTTCCGCTCCGTCCGCGTCGAGCATGCCGGACAGGACGACGGCAGGCTCCATCGCCCGCAGATCCCGGGTGCAGAACTCGAAGTCGAGCACGGCGGCGAGCGAAGCGGGATCTTCGAGCTTGACCAGCAGATTGGAATCGTTGATGTCCCCGTGAATGAGCTGGTGGGGCAGCCGGCGAAGCTTCGGAAGATGGACGCGGAAGTCGCGCAGCGCCTCGTTCAACCGGCGCAGCTGAGAAGCGAGCGGCCGGAAGCCGTCGGGCGGCGACTCGCAGAAGGCCGCGATCTTCTCCGGCGGGCACGAGGCGTGCGCGAGGTCCATCTCGTAATACGGCGGATACGCCGGCTCGAGCCCCGGCCGGACGTCCGCCAGCGCGGCGGACAGCCGGCCGACGGCTTCGCCGACCGCGCGCGCGACGGCCGGCGCCGTGCTGTCGGGCCGGCGCCCTTTCGCGTACGCGAACAGGCAGGCGTACCGTCCGGTGCCGTCGTCCAGCCGGACGAACGTCCGTCCCTCGCGGTCGCGTACCGG
>NZ_JACJVR010000015.1 GCF_014212175.1 Cohnella xylanilytica
CCTAAGTAGTAACGAAAAATCGTACAAAATCTGCATCAGGAAGGCGCTTTGCTTGAATTTGTATGAAAAACCACACAAATTTCGCTTCACAAAGGCGCCTTGCTTAAATGGTGTACGAAAAATCATCCAACATTCATCTGCCTTGTTTTTTCCAACGATGCTATTCGCAAAATCACGCAAGTGAATCCGCCTGCCTGCGGCGAAGCCCCCATGTCGGCGAGTTTGGGCTCGCCGGCCCGGTCATGACGCACGTAGTTTCTTCGCGGTCAGGATCCACTCGAAGATTCGGACCCATCATGGATAACGGTGGATAACGGAGCTTGCATGTAAATAGGCTATCTGTAATAAAAAGGGGGCTGTCCCGAAAGGCCATGAGGCCTTTGCGGACAGCCCTCCATCTCTTCCCGGCCCATCCTATCTCCAATCGCACGTCACGGTAGCCGTTCCGGAGCGAGGCGTCCGGAAGCGGCGATCGGGGCCGCTCTCCCACCGGACGGACGAGCCGTTCCGCTTCAGGAACTTGAAGCGGATCTCCGCCCCGGCGGGCACGCTGACGTCGCAGTACCAGTCCGGATAAGCGAACAGCACCTGGTTGGCGAACGGGCCGATCGCCCGCTCCGGGTTCCAGCCGCCGAGCTCGGAGACGTCGCCGGCTACGAACACGTTCTCGCCCCATTCCGTCCACGCCCGCCGGACAACGAAGCGGACGGCCATCTGCTCCCCGCTCAGAACCTCGAAGAAGCCGCCTCCCGCCGGGGATCGGGATTCCCTCCCCGCCGCCGTCCGCACGCCTGCCTCGTAGCGGCCGCCCGGAACGCCGGGCACTCTCGCCCGTATGGCCGAGTCGCTCCAAGACAGCACATGATCGTCCGGCAGCTCCGCTCCGCCGAAGAGAACGGCGCCGGGCCGCGGGCCGAATCCGCTTCCGCCGATCGCCAGCTCCCCGCCGGCCCGGCCCATCGGGGGCCCGACATGACCGACGAGAGGCTCGGCTTCTTCCGGGGGCGCGACGCGCGCGTCATGCCAGACCGCCGCTGCCCCGGGCCCCAGCTCGAAGTCCGGGAGGCGGCCGTCGGCCGACATCGTCGGCCGGCCTCCGAGCAGCCCTTCGAGCGCGTCCGGGTAGAGGCCGGTCGGCAGCGAGGAGACGATGCCTCGGACGGGGAAGGAGCGCTCCAGGTCGCGGTTGATGGCGACGACGGCGACGCTGCTGCCGAACCGCCTCTCGAAGACGTACGCGTCGCGGCCGATCGAGAGCCGGCTGGTCGTGCCGTACGCGAGGGCCGGGTTGCGCCGACGAAGGGCGGCCAGCGTCCGGATCGCCCGGAAGGCAACCGTCGTCTCCGAGAACGAGCGCATCGTCTCCCGGTTGTGCGGGTCCTTCTCGCCGCTCATGTACTGCTCGGTGCCGTAATAGACGGCCGGCACGCCTCTGGAGGTAAGCAAGAAGACGAGCGCCAGCTCGACGGAGCGGTCGGGGACATGGTCGGCCTTGAACCGGGCCATGTCGTGGCTGTCGAGGAACGTCACCAGGCTGTTCGCGCGCTCGTAGTCGGACACGGTCGCGAGAATCGTCTCGTCGAGGTCGTACATCGTAGCGGTGCGGTCGCGGAAAACGCGGCGAACCTGCTGGCTAAGCCGGAAGTCCAGCAGGCTCATGCCGGATTTGTTCGCAAACTTCGCATGCTCCGGATCGGCATCGGGGGAGCCGAGGAACCATTCGCCGAAGACGAAGACGGGGCGGCAGCCGTAGATGGAGGCGAGCCAGTTTTTCTGCCAGCCGGCCGGCATATGCTTGACGGCGTCGACGCGAATGCCGTCGATGCCCAGGTCGAGCCAGAGCCGGATCGCTTCCTTGAAGTAGCGGTCGATTACGGGGTGAAGGTGGTTGAGGTCGGCCATGTCGTACAGATTCCGGTAAATGTCGTTCTCCGTCGTCAGGAAGTCCGTTCCCCCGTTATGGTGGAACAGGCCTTCCGCGTCACCGGTGTAGCCCCCGAGCAGACGGCCGTCGTCGTAGAGCCTGCCGTTCTCGGCGAAGCTTGGGTCGGTCTCCATGGCGGGCGAAGTGTGGTTCGGGGCGAAGTCGATGACGATCTTAATGCCGCGATCATGAGCGGCGGCGACGAGGCGGCGGAAATCGTCGAAGCTGCCGAACCGGGCGTTGGTCCTTTTGAAATCCCGGGCCCAATAGCCGTGGTAGGACGTATGCTTCACTCCCTCGTAGTCGACGACGGCGTCGATGTTGTCGACGGGCTGGGAGATCCAGAGGGCCGTGACGCCCAGCCTCGAGAAGTAGCCGTCTTCGAGCTTGCCGACGAGGCCCGGCCAGTCTCCCCCGCAATAGAGCTTCGTGCCGGCGGGCGAGGCGCCGAGCGGGAAGCGGCCGCCGGCGAACCGGTCCGTGCAGATCTGGTAGATGACGTCGGAGCAGTAGTTCAACGGGTCGGGGATAGCGGGATCCGAGCCCTTCGACCCGGGGGAATTCGGCAGGCCATTTGGCGCAGGGCGCGGGAGCCGGGCGGGCAGGGCCGCCGTCCCGGGTTGACGGGATACAGCAGATGAGGTAAGGTTCCTGTCCGACATAAATCTCCACCTTTCACGAATGATTTTACGACGGCGACGATGGCGCGCGATTCGACACGATCCTCCCTCCTTCCAAAAAAGCAAAACCCCGGTTTCTCCGACAAGGGAGCGACCGGGGTTGTTTTCGAACGTCGGCTCGCGGCGTTCAAAAAAGCATTGCCCTTAAATTCAACTTCGGCAACATGGTAATCAAATCGGGCGAAGGGTGTCAATCCATTTTCTGCAAATTTTCCGGTTTACAGGGGAACCGGTTTCGTTGTATGATAGGCCTGCAATCGGGACACCCGGACAATTAGAGGGCCATGCTTCTCGGGAACAGACGAATGTTCCCCGGAACAACCCCGTACTCTCGCCGCAAGACGGGAATACGGGGTTGTTCGCGTCCGACGGTCCGAGTCCCGTGCGCGTCCGCCGAAGGAGGTGATGGTAAGCAACCGCTGTCGCTCGCATCCCGCAGGCAAGGAGGAGATTCGTTGGCGTCTTCTTCCGCAATCCGGACCGTTGAATGCTTCAAGTCGGCATCGCTGAACAACGAGAGAAGGTTGTTCGTCTACTTGCCGCCCGGCTACGACCGGGAAGCCGGCCGTCGTTATCCCGTCCTCTACATGCATGCCGGCCAGCGGGCGTTCGCCCCGCAAGCGCCCGGCGCCGAATCGTGGAACGTCCATCTGGCCGCCGATCGCTTGATCGAAGCCGGCGCGATGGAGCCTATCCTCATCGTCGCGATCGCACACGTACGCCCCGTCGTCTCCAACGAGTATTACCACTTCATCGTCCCTGCCGAAGAGGCTCCGGGCATCTCCTGCGCGGGCCTCGCCTACGAAGATTTTCTGCTGAACGAAGTCAAGCCCTACATCGACGCGCGGTTCCGCACGTTGCCGGGGCCCGGCCATACCGGACTGATGGGCTCCTCCGCGGGCGCCTTGTCCACGTATCATATCGGCCTGCGGAATCCGGACGTATTCGGGAAGCTGGCCATGCTGTCCCCGTACTTCGTCAAGGCGCGATTGGACGAACGATCTCCGTCGGGCCTTCAAGAAGAAGTTCTATACCGGCGCCACCGGGCCGGGCCCGATCAGAAGGTCTGGCTGGATATCGGCGACGCGGAAGGCTTGTTCCTGCCGCGGCACGTTCTCGGCGTCGTCCGCGAGCTTCAAGAGGACGGCCTCCGCCGCGGCGAAAATATCGCTTTCCTGGAGCAGCCGGAAGCCGCGCACCAGGAAGCCGACTGGGGCGAACGCGTCCATCTGCCGTTGCTATTCCTGTTCGGCCGAATCGGGCGTCTCGTCTCGCTGGAGCTGGTCGGCCGTACGCGGATCGGCCTCGAGGGCGGCCATCGGGTCCGCGTCAACGCCCTTCTTCGCTACGACAGCGGGTTCGCCCGCACCGTCCTCGACGGAGAGTATGCAGTCGAGAATCCCGACGTGCTCGAAGTGCTTCCGGACGGGACGGTCGTCCCGAAGAAGCCGGGGACGACGGCCGTCACTCTCGCGGCTTGCGGATTAACGGCGACCGCCGTCTTCGAGGTCGTGCCGGAGCTGTCGACCACGGTCCGGGTGGAGATGACGGCGGACGTTCCGCCGGAGGAAGAACCGGCGGACGCCATATACGGCGGCATGGGCATGAGGCTGGTCCGCGCGGACGACGGCCGCTATGCCGGCCGCTTCGCCGTTCCCCGGGACAGCGGCTACCGGTTCCGGTTCACGCGGGGCTTCCGCAGGTTCGAGACCCGAGCCGACGGCGGCGCGCTGCCCAACCGGGCGTTCCGCGCCTCGGACGATACCGTTCTTCACTACAAGGTCGACCGGTGGGAAGACGCCTCTTCCCGCACGGCGGAAAGGAGGAGCCTTGCAGGTCCCGCTTTTTGACCCTCTGTTGGAGATCCCGTATTACTACCCGTGCAACTTCCCCCTCATCCACGAAGTGCTGAAGCGCCAGGGCTCGACGAGCAGCCTGGCCCTGCTGGCCAACGCCAGACTGTACGGCTTGCCGGCTTGTTCGGACACCGGACTGGTCAAAACCTACTTCAACAAGCTCGATTACGAGGAAGCCGTCTGGCTCCAGAAGGGCAAGGAGGAAGCGCCCTCGTTCGAGGAAGGCTTGAACCGGCTGCGCGAGCGGCTCCGGGAAGGCCGGCTGTTCCTGGCGACGGGAAGCAGCTACCGCCTCCCCTACTGCGAAGATTACTTAAACCCCAAGTACATCGAGAAGCTCGTCGAGCCCGGCTCGCGGCTGTACCTCGTCGACCACTGGCTCGCAGTGTACGGAATCGAGAACGGCCGCGCGCTCGTCTACGATCCCGTGCCGTCCCGCTACGTTGGCCCGATCTCCCTGGAGGCGTTCGAGAGCTTCTGGAGGGGGAACAAGAGCATTCCGGAGCTCGCGGCCGCGAAGCGCAAGGAGGAGCTTCATTCGTTCGGCTCCGTCGTTATCGAGGCCGAGCGGAGGCTTGGCGACGCGGAGTACGGCGAGGCGCTTCGCTCGACGCTCGCGACGGAGGCGCACGAATTCCTGTCCGGGCGGGAGATCCGGGACGGGGAGCGCACGTACTTTTTCGGGCACGCCGTCTCCCTCCAGTTGACGAAGAAGCTGCATCTGGGCATGGAAGGCGAGGATTCGTCCCTGGCCGCACTGTCTGCCTTCGCCTTCGACATGCGGTGGAGCCGTTACTTCTTCCGCGATCTGTTGCGGGAGGCGGCCGACCGGCTCGGTTCGCCCTACGGGGAGCTCGAAGCCGAGTTCGCCGGGATCGTCTCCGAGTGGGAGGGGCTTCACCGGCTGCTTCAGGGCCAAGCGGCGAACGATCGCGCGCGGGAGAGGCTGCTTCGGTTCGGGGCGAAGCTCGAGGCGCTCGTTCTTCGCGAGCACAAGCTGTACGAGAAGCTCGCCGCCGAGACGAGAACGGCGGGCCTGTTCCGCAAGCGGGCGGAGAAGCGGAGCGATCTCGCGGCGGCCGGCCCCCGCGAAGCCGTCGCGCGCATCGTGCTCGACAGCTGCCGGGAGATCAACGCCTATCGCGGCGCCCGCATCCCGGTCGAGCTCGGAGAGCGGGCTCCGCTGTACGGCCGCGACGGCTCGCTCGACTCGCTCGGGCTGGTCTCCCTGCTCGCTTCCGTCGAGCAGGGAATCGAAGACGAGCTCGGCGTCGGCATCTCCCTGTCCGACTCGCCGCCGGTCTCGTCGCCGGAGAGTCCGTACCGGACGGTCGATTCGCTCATCGGCTATCTCCTGTCGCGATGGCCGAAATCCGCCAGCGTATCGTGAAGGAGGCCGCGAACGGTATGGAAGTCAACCATATGAACGTCAACCATATGAACGTCAACCATATGGACGTCAACCGAATGGAAGTCAATCGTATGGACGTCAGGGCGTTCATCGACCGCTTCGAGCGTTACGGCGACCGGACCGCGTTCCTCTGGCGGGAAGAGTCCTATTCGTACCGCTGGCTGGCGAGGGAGATCCGGTCGGCTTCGAACCAATTGGAGAGGCTCGGCATTCGCCGCGGCGTCGTCTCGCTGGAGGAGGAGGATTCCCCCTACGCGGCGGCCGCGCTGTTCGCTCTGCTGCGGCTAGGCTGCATCGTCCTCCCGATCGATCGCCGTCTCCCGAACGAGAAGGTGCGGGAATACTTGGCCGTCGGGGAGGCGCAGGCGAGAGTCCGGGCGGAGGAGCGCGGCGTCTCGGCGACGCCGTGCGGCGAAGGAACCGTCCGGCACGAGCTGCTCGTCTCCCTGTTGACGGAGGAGGCTCCGGGGCTCGTCGTGTTCTCCTCCGGATCGACGGGCCGGAGCAAGGCGGCCGTCCACCGGGCCGACCGTCTGCTGAAGAAGTTCGAGCGGGCGGGCCGAGCGAATGTCACGATCGCGTTCATGAAGTTCGGCCACATCGGAGGGCTGAACACGCTGCTTCAGACGCTGGCGAACGGAGGGACGCTCTGCTTCTTGAACGACCGATCTCCGGAAGAGGTGTGCCGGACGATCGAGAGGCACCGCGCGGAGGCGCTCCCGGCGTCGCCGACGTTCCTCAACCTGCTGCTGCTCAGCGAAGCTTGGCGGCGCTTCGAGCTGTCGAGCCTGAAGGTCGTCTCCTACGGCTCCGAGCCGATGCCGCCCGCCACGCTCGCGGCGTGGAACGCGCGGTTCCCCTGGGTGAGGACCGTGCAGGCGTACGGAATGTCGGAGCTGGGGGTTCTGCCGACGAAGTCCAGGGGCTCGGATTCGCTGCACTTCTCGCTTCGCGGCGGGGAGGGGGCTTACCGTCTCGTCGACGGCATGCTCGAGATCAAGAGCGAGTCGGCGATGGTCGGCTACTTGAACGCTCCGAGCCCGTTCACGGAAGACGGCTGGCTGCGCACGGGAGACGAAGCGGTCGTCGAAGACGGGTACTTGCGCATTCTCGGGCGGCGCTCGGAGATGATCAACGTCGGGGGCGAGAAGGTGTATCCGGCGGAAGTGGAAGGCGTGCTGGAGCGGATCGAAGGCGTCGAGGCGGTCGTCGTCGAGGGGGAGCCGAGCGGGATTACCGGGCAGCTGGTGAAGGCGACCGTGAAGCTGCGTCCCGGCGCGGAGATGAGCCTCGGCGAGCTTCGCCGCGCGATCCGGGAGTTCTGCGCCGATAAGCTGCCGCCCTACAAAATTCCGCAGAAAATCGCGCTGACGACCGAATCGCTGACGGGCGATCGGCTCAAGAAGGTGCGGCACGCGGCCGGGGCCGCGAGCGTCGGTGCCGGAATAGAGGATGGCTCTCCGCTCTCGGCCGGAACGCGGGCATGTCTTGGGGGCTGCGGCGGGACGCGCTCCGGCGAGGTTACGTGCTGCGGCCCGCAACCGATAACCCAATCCCAATCTAACGATACGAGGTGAATGATGATGCCAACGGCAACGGAGAAGTATGCGCAAGAGCTGGAACAGCTTCATCGCGACGGGTATGTGCTTTTCAAAAAAGTGCTGTCTCCCGGGGAAGTGGCGGCCGTCAAGGAAGGCATCCGCCAGGCGTTCGAGGGCAAGGACGACGGCGTCATGCTGCAAGGCCCGATGTTCGAGAGAGGAGAGATCTTCGAATCTCTCGTGGATCATCCCGTCATCAGCGAGTTCATCGAAGAGGTGCTGGGGCCGGACTGCCAGCTTAGCAGCATGAACGGCATGCGGACGACGAAGAACAACGGGGTCAGCAAATGGCACGTCGACGAAGCGCTGTTCTTCCCGCTGCCGGACGGAGTGGAGCTCGATCCTCGTATCCGGATGCCGGTCTACCTGGTGAACGGCCTCTACTACCTGGACGATATCACCGAGGATCTCGGCCCGACGCAAGTCGTTCCGGGTTCCCATCGCGCCGGGAAGCTGCTGGAGTTCTCCGAGGAGATCGGCACGTACAAGGGACGCGAAGCGGTGTCCGTGCTGGCGGAAGCGGGCGACTGCCTCGTGTTCAACAGCCAGGTATGGCACCGGGGAGCCCGGAACCGGAGCGACGTTCCCCGCTACGTGCAGCAGATCATCTATCGCAAAAAATTCATCGTGCCGCACATGACCCACGACATCAACGCCGCCTACCGTCTCCCGGACGAGATCGTTCAGCGGGCGAACCCTCGCCGCAAGCGGCTGCTGGGCTACAACGAGCGGGTGTTCTGAGCGCGCTTGCCGGATCCGTTCGGATATTCGACGCCGCGAACGAAAAAGCCTGCGCCGCACCGGCGCAGGCTTTTGGCCCTATAAGATCAGGCTTGCTTCCAGACGACGAAGCCGTAGGGCGGAAGCGAGGCTTCGAGGCGCCCGCGGGAGACCGCGGCGGCTTCGCCCGAATAGGCGTCGACCCAGGCGCCCGCCGCTTCGACCGACACTTTCGCCGGGCGTTCGCCTGCGTTCAGCGCGATGAGGAAGCTCGGGCCCTGCTCGGAGCGGCGTTCGTAGACGAGAACGCGGCTGCCTTCCTCCGCCTGAAGGAACCGGATGTCGATGTCCCGCAGGGCGGAGAATTCCTTGCGAAGAGAGATCGTCCGCCGGTAGAACTCGAGCATCTCCCGGTTCTGCTTGTCCTCCTCCCACACCATGCACTTGCGGCAGTCGGGATCGCCTGCGCCGTTCATGCCGACCTCGTCCCCGTAATAGATGCAGGGCGTTCCCGGGTACGTGAGCTGGAACAGCGCCGCCAGCCGCATCCGCCGCTCGTCGTCGCCGCAGAGCGTCAGCAGGCGCGGGGTGTCGTGGCTGTCGAGCAGGTTGAACGCCGTCTCGTTCACCTGCTGCGGATAAGCGGCGAGCTGCTTGCCGATGGCGCGGGAGAACCCGGCGGCGTCGAGAGTCCCCTTCGCGAAGAAGTCGAGCACCGCGTTCGTGAACGGATAGTTCATGACGGCGTCGAACTGGTCGCCCTGCAGCCAGGCGATCGAATCGTGCCAGATCTCGCCGAGGATGTAGGCGTCCGGGTTGACCTTCTTCACCGTCTGCCGGAACTCCCGCCAGAAGGCATGGTCGACTTCGTTGGCCACGTCCAGCCGCCAGCCGTCGATGCCGACCTCCTCGATCCAGTAGCGCGCTACTTCGAGCAGATACTTTTTGACCTCGGGATTCTCGGTGTTCAGCTTGGGCATGATCGGCTCGAAGGCGAACGTCTCGTACGTCGGAATGCCGTCCTCGACCCGGAGCGGGAATTCGCGCACGTGGAACCAGTCGGCGTACGGCGAAGCCGCGCCCTTCTCGAGCACGTCCACGAACGGCGCGAACGTGCGTCCCGCATGGTTGAACACCGCGTCCAGCAGCACCCGGATGCCGCGCTTATGGCAGGCGTCGACGAGCTCCTTCAGCTTCTCGTTCGTGCCGAAGTGAGGGTCGACCTTCAAGTAGTCGCGGGTGTCGTACTTGTGATTGGTCGTCGCTTCGAACAGCGGCGTGAAGTAGATGGCGTTCACCCCGAGCCGTTCGATGTGGTCGAGATGGTCGATTACCCCTTGCAGATCGCCGCCGAAGAAGTTCGTCGGAGTCGGCTTGCCGCCCCACGGCTCCACGTTCTCCGGGTCGAGCGAAGGATCGCCGTTCGCGAACCGCTCCGGGAAGATCTGATAGAACACGGCGTCCTTCACCCAAGCCGGAGGCTGGAAGACGTCGACGGGGTTGATGTACGGGAAGTCGAACATCTCCAGGCTGTCCGCCGGCGGCTCCGCGCGGAATTCCTTCTCCGTCAGGTACAGCTCCTCGTTCCCTTTGCTAAAAAGAAAGGCATAGCGAAGGCGGCGGTACGGAGGCTGAACGGCTACTTCCCAGTAGTCGAACAGATCGTCGGAGGCGAACTTGCGCATCTCCACGGTGTTCACGGTCTTCTCCCAAGCGTACTTGTCGCCGACGATCGCCCGGACCCGCTCGGCGTCGTCGCGCTTCGTGCGAACCCGCAGGTGCACCGTGCTCCTGTCGTACGAATAGGCCCAATTCTGCTTCGGACGGTGGAAGATCGCTTCTCTCAGCATGAACAACAACTCCTTATGAGTAGGATGGCGGATAACCGGCGGCGCAAAATAAAAAGGCACAACCTCTGCCATCTTGCCCGCCGAGGTTGTACCTGATTCGGTAACATTGCCTTTAAATTATCGCTGCTTCCATTATATCCGATCGGGGGCGGGTTGACTACAACGTTTTCACCCGGGCGGCGGGCGCGGTTCATGGAACCGAGACAAGAGCCGGGAAGATATGGTTTAATAAGGGGAGAGTTTAACGCCATGAACGACATGAACGATCCCAGGCGACGGAGGCTACGAGATGAAGGGCACTATCCCGTTGAAAATGAAGCGAGGCGCGATCGTTCTCGCGATCGTCGCAAGCGCTGCGGCGCTCTCCGCCTGCGGCGGACAGGACAAGCCGGCTTCCGTCGATCCCGCGGAGACCCCGCCCGGCGCCGCCGCTTCGGCGTCGGCTTCGGCCAGCGCGTCCGCGTCGCCTACCGCCGACTTCCTCGCCCCGCTGACCGGACTGCCGGTCCAGCAGGCCGTAAGCAAGCGTCCGCTCGCGGTCATGATCAACAACCTGGCGCCGGCGCGCCCGCAGTCCGGGCTCACGAACGCCGACACGGTATGGGAGATTCTCGCGGAAGGCGGGATTACCCGTCTGGTGGGGATATTCCAGAGCAGCGACTTCAGCGACCCGATCGGCCCGATCCGCAGCATCCGTCCTTACCTGATCGACGTCGGCGAATCGTACGGCGGCGTGCTCGTCCACGCGGGCGCCAGCAACGACGCCCTCGCCATCCTGCAGCATTCCGGGAAGGCGGACCTGGACGAGATCAACAACGCGGGCGCTTACTTCTATCGGGACAAATCGAGGAAGGCGCCGCATAACCTCTATTCGACGGTCGAGAAGCTGCGCGAAGGCGCGGCCAAGCTGAAGTACGACGAGACGGCCCCGGTGCCGCAGCTATCGTTCAGCGCCGCCCCGAACGTGGCGGCCGAGCCGGCGGCGACCTCGGTGGACGTGAAGTTCCAGCTGTCCAGCTACAAGGTGTCGTACGCCTACGACCCGGCTACCGGCCTGTACGCCCGGTCGATCAACGGCGAGCCGCACGTCGACAAGAACAACGACAAGCAGCTGACGGCGGCCAACCTCGTGTTCCTGTCCGCGAAGCACAAGACGTACGACGACTACGGCCGCCTGGAGATCGACCTGTATAGCGGCGGGGACGCCTTGCTGTTCCAGCAGGGGCACGTCATCGAGTGTCAATGGCAGCGGACCAAGGGCGACATCGTCCGGCTGTTGAAGGACGGAGTCGAGCTGCCGTTCGTGCCGGGCGTGACGTATTATCACGTCGTGCCGAAGGACGGTCCGCTCTCCTCGCACGTGACGTATCAATAACCGGGAAGGAGCCGTTCGGCGCCGTTGGCGGCCGGACCGGCTCCTTTTTTTTGGCTTTTCCGCAGCTTATATCCGCGCCCGCAACGGCGTATTTCAGCCGATATAGCGTACCCGCTGCTGATCTTCCGTTCACCGCGACGGAACCCCGCAATAGCGACGCACTTGCTGCTTGCCGAGCTGCGAGCTGCGAACCCCTCTCGCCTGGAACTCGCCGAATAGAATGCCAGCAAGAAGCTCAGTGGGCAGGGACCGGGCCGACGAGCCCAATCTCGCCGACATGGCGGGCTTCACCGCAGGCAAGCGGATAAACTTGTGCGATATTTCGAATAGCATCGTTGGCGCCTTCTTGGAGCAGGGTTAGTATGGTTTTTCATACAAAATTCAAGCAGGCGCCTTCTTGGAGCCGAATTTGTATGGTTTTTCGTACAAAATTCAAGCAAGGCGCTTCCTTGAAGCAGGATTTGTATGGTTTTTCATACCAAATTCAAGTAGGCGCCTATTCGAGACAGAATCGAGTCCAAATCAAATATTCTAGGACAAGCTCCGTTAGTGAATTGACCGTCCGTAGAAAAAAACGCAGAAAAATAAGCGGTTGACGAACGGGAGGCTCATCCGCTATTCTCAATGTGTAATCGTTTACGTAATCGATTACACACAAGCAAGCTCAGTGTTAGAGGTGACCGGCAAGTGGCGAAAGCGACGATCAAGGAAGTGGCGGCGGAGGCGGAAGTCTCGACGGCGACCGTATCCCGGGTGTTGAACGACAGCGGCTACGTAAGCGACGAGATCAGGGAGCGGGTGCTGGAGGCGGTGGCGAAGCTGAACTATCAGCCGAGCGCGATCGCCCGAAGCCTGAAGCAGGATAAGACGTACATGATCGGGGTTATCGTCCCGGATATCTCCAACCCCTACTTCATGGGTATTTCCCGGGGCATTGAAGACGCGGTGGGCGCGGAAGGCTTCCAGCTAATGTTCTGCAGCTCCGACGAGAATCCGGAGAAGGAAGGCCGTCTGCTCCAGCTTCTTCGAGAAAAGCGGGTGGACGCCGTCGTGCTGGCGACGGCGGGCGGCAACGACGAGACGGTGAAGGCTCTCTCGGAATCCGGATTGCCGATCGTTCTCGTGGACCGGAAGCTCGGAACGGAGACGGGAGGAGCAGGGGTGCTCGACCTCGTCGCGGAGGACAACGAAGAAGGGGCGTACCGCCTGACCGGCCGGCTGCTCGAAGAGGGGCACGTCCGGATCGGCGTCGTGAACGGGCCGGCGAGGGTCAGCACGGGGCGCGAACGGTTCGAGGGCGTGCTCCGGGCGATGAGGGAGCGCGGTCTCCGAGAGCAGCCGCTCGTATATAACGGGGCTTTCTCGACGGAGGACGGCGTCCGGGCGGTGCGCAAGTTCCTGCAAGCCGACCCGAAGCCGACGGCGATCGTGTCGCTCAACAACCGGATGAGCCTCGGCGTCCTGCTGGAGATCGTCCGGAGCGGGCTGCGCATTCCGGAGGATATGGCCGTCGCGTCGTTCGGCGAGGTGGAGGCGATCTCGCTGCTACGGCAGCCGGGTTTTTATTATATCGACCAGCATCCTTACGACATGGGGACCCGAGCGGGGGAGATTCTTCTGAGGCGGATTCGCAAGGAACGGGCGGAAGAGGGGCCCGCGATCGAGATTTTCCGCAATGAAGTGAACCGGATCGGCTGACCGGCCGATTCCGGCTCGAGCTCGGCCCGGTCACATAGGACAAAGAGGAACGGAAGGCGGACGATACGGATGAAGCGACGCTATGCGATCGGAGTGGATTACGGAACGGAGTCGGGCAGGGCGCTGCTCGTCGATATCTCTACCGGCGAAGAAGTGGCTACGCATGTGACGCGCTATCCTCACGGCGTCATCGACGAGAAGCTTCCGGGCACGGGAGCGAAGCTCGGGCACGATTGGGCCTTGCAGCACCCGGACGACTATCTGGAGGTGCTGCGGCGCTCGGTGCCGGCCGTGGTGAAGGAAGCCGGCATCGATCCGGAGCAGGTCGTCGGCGTCGGGATCGACTTCACGGCCTGCACGATGATGCCTCTGGACGAGGCAGGGACCCCCTTGTGCATGCGGGAGGAGTGGCGCGATAACCCGCATTCTTGGGTGAAGCTGTGGAAGCACCACGCCGCGCAGGACGAGGCGACCCGGATCAACGAGCTCGCGCTGGAGCGGGGCGAAGCGTTCCTGCCGCGGTACGGCGGCAAGCTGTCCTCGGAATGGATGCTGGCCAAGGCGTGGCAAATTCTGAACGAAGCCCCCGAGGTGTACGAGCGGGCGGATACGTTCATGGAAGCGGCGGATTGGGTCGTTATGCAGATGACCGGCCGGCTCGTCCGGAACAGCTGCACGGCGGGATACAAGGCCGTCTGGCACAAGCGCGACGGCTTCCCGTCCGCGGACTTCCTCGGGGCGCTCGATCCTAAGCTCGCTTCTCTGGCCGAGACGAAGCTGCGCGGACCGATCGAAGCGCTCGGCTCGAAGGCCGGCGAGCTCTCGGAGAGCATGGCGCGCCTGATGGGATTGCGCGCCGGAACGGCGGTGGCGGTCGGCAACATCGACGCCCATGCCATGGTGCCGGCCGTCGGCGTCGTGACGCCCGGCAAGCTGGTCATGGCAATGGGAACGTCGACCTGCCACCTGCTGCTGAGCGACCGCGAAGTGCACGCCGAAGGCATCTGCGGCGTCGTCGAGGACGGCATCGTCCCCGGCTATTACGGGTACGAGGCCGGGCAGTCCGCGGTCGGCGACATCTTCGCCTGGTACGTGGAGGAAGCGGCGCCGGCCTACGTGAAGGAGCTCGCGGCCGAGGAGGGAGTCTCCGTCCACGAATGGCTGGAACGGAGAGCCGCCGCGGCCAAGCCGGGGGAGAGCGGGCTGCTCGCGCTCGACTGGTGGAACGGCAACCGGTCCGTGCTGATGGACGCGGACCTCTCCGGCGTCGTCGTCGGGATGACGCTCCAGACGAAGCCGGAGGAGATCTATCGGGCGCTGCTCGAGGCGACCGCGTTCGGAACGCGGGCGATCATCGAGGCGTTCGAGCGGGGCGGAGTCGCCGTCGACGAGCTCTACGCTTGCGGCGGGCTGCCGCAGAGGAACCGGCTGCTCATGCAGATCTACGCGGACGCGACCGGGCGCGAGATCCGCATCGCCGATTCGACGCAGACGGCGGCGCTCGGCGCGGCGATGTTCGGCGCGGTGGCGGCGGGAGCGGAAGCCGGCGGCTTCGATTCCGTCGTCGAAGCGGCGGAGCGGATGGCCCGGGTGCGGGAGGAGACGTTCAAGCCGATTCCCGAGAACTCCGCCGTTTACGACCGGTTGTACAAGGAATACCGGGAGCTGCACGACTATTTCGGCCGCGGCGGCAACGATGTCATGAAGCGGCTGAAGGCGATCAAGCGCGGTCAGTCGTGAAAAAAAAGAAGAAGTCCGCCGGATTACCCGGCGGACTTGTTCGCGTTCAGGAGGACCGCTTCCGCCAGAGAGCTCGCGAACCGTTCGTCCAGCGCGGCGTGGCCGTTCAGCAGGCGGTACCAGATCGGCCCGTAGACGAGGTCCGCCAGCCACTCCATATCGGCGTCTTCCGATAGCTCCCCCCGCGCGGCTCCCCGCCGAAGGATCGCGATCAGCCGTTCGCGGCGCGCGGAGATGAACTCCTCCCGGAACGCGGCCGCGAACTCCGGGTTCAATTGGGCTTCCGCCATGAGACTGGACATGATCTCGCCCGACGGCCCGGACAGCTTCTCGCAAGTCCCGCCGATGAAGCGGATCAGATCGGAGCGAACCGATCCGGAGTCGGAATCGGCGATCTCTTCCTCCGCTTGCCTCTTCATGACCTCCATGACGATGGAGGGAACGTTCGGCCACCAGCGGTACAGCGTCGGCTTCCCGACTCCCGCGGCCTTCGCGATTCCTTCCATCGTTAAGCCGCGATAGCCTTCGGCGCGAAGAAGCGTCTCGGTCGCGCTCATGACGGCCTCGAACGCCTGCCGGCTTCGGGGCCGGCCGGGCGCCGCTCTGGCGGCCGGGTCCGATGAAGCATTCATTTTCCGAACAACCTCCCGATAAATTTTACCATTCCCTTATTTACATTACGTTACGTAACGTATTATAATCTAGCCAGCAGTTCAAATCAACCGAAACGACAGGGAGGCACCAACCTATGAGAAGCTCGCTCGAAGGACAACGGGTCATCATCCTCGGAGGAACGTCCGGCATCGGACTCGCGGCGGCGCGAATGCTGGCCGAAGGCGGCGCGGAGGTCGTCGTGACCGGCCGCGACCCCGTCAAGCTGGAGGCCGCGCTCCGGGAGCTCGGGCCGAACGCCCGCGGGGAAGCGGTCGACTCCGGTTCCCTGGAAGCGCTGCGGGCGTTCTATGAGCGTCAAGGCCGCTTCGATCATCTCGTCATCTCCGTGTCCGGAGCCAAGGGAGCGGGCGCCTTCCGAGAGCTGTCCCTGGAAGAACTGCGCGCCGGGTTCGAGGCGAAGTTCTGGCCGCAGCTCGCGTCCGCGCAGCTCGCTCTCCCGACGCTGAACCCAAGCGGTTCCATCACCTTCGTCTCGGCCATCTCCGCGCGCAGGGTCGCCGTCGGGATCTCCGGCTTGGCCGCGATCAACGGCGCCTTGGAAGCGATGGTGCCCAGCCTGGCCCTCGAGCTCGCTCCGCTTCGCGTCAATGCCGTCTCTCCGGGAGTCGTCAACACTTCCTGGTGGAATTGGCTGCCGGAAGAGCAGAGGTCCGCTGCCTTCAAACAGTACGCCGAGGAGACGACCGTCGGACGGATCGGAGAGCCGGAGGATCTCGCCAAGGCGATCGCTTATCTCGTCGACAACACGTTCGTGACGGGCACGGTGCTCGAGGTGGACGGCGGCTTGCGTCTGAAATGATCGGCCGACCGGACCCGCCGCGGTTCCGCGTTCAGCCCCCTTGCGAGCGTCTGAACTCCGTGGGCGTCATCCCCGTCAGCTTCTTGAACGACTTGCTGAAGTACAGCGGGTCGGAGTAGCCGACGGACAAGGCGACCTCCTCCACCGACAGCGGCTCCAGCAGCAGCGTCTTGGCGCGCTCCATCCGAAGCCGCTGGAGGTATTGGATCGGGGACATGCCGAGCTCCCGCGTGAACAGCTTCGTCAAGTGCGTCCGGTGGTACCCGAGCTCCTTCGCCATCCGCGCGATCGAGACGGAATGGGCCGACTGCGCCTCGAGCCACCGGGCGGCGCGGTCGGCTTCCATCGCCGCGACCCCCGGCTTGCCCTGGCCGGAGGGCGGGCCGCCCGGCCGGTTCGCCTTCGCCCAGGCGGAGAAGGCGAGCCGCAGCCAGCCTTCGGCCTCCCATTCGCTCGTCCACTCCTTCCGGCGGAACGCCTTCTCGACCGCCGCCATCGCCTTCAGCGCCGTCCCGTCTCCTCCGCGGACGATCGGCCGGTCGGCGTCGATGCCCGCCGCGGCCAGCCAGCGGTCCGCCTCCGTCCCTCGGAAGGCGATCCAGCGGTAGCGCCAAGGACGGCTCTCGTCCGACTGGTACGTATGCAGCTCCCCCGGCAGGATAACGAAGCTGTCGCCGGGACCGAGCGCGTAATGCTTGTCCCGGCAGCGGAACCAGCCTTCCCCGTCGATGACGGTATGAATGAGAACGTAATCGAGCTTCTGCGGCCCCATCCGGTGGCCCGGCTCGGTCTGCGATTGGCCGGAGAACAGGACGGTTAACGCGCCCCCGGCTCTCGGGTTCGGATGGACGGCCGTTTGGGAGAACGTTCTAAGCATGGGGCGACACCTCTCCTTGGTCACTACAGACTACAAAATTCCATATAACGAATAAAAACCTCCATATGTCGGTAAGCGCTTTTTCTATATTATAAGACGCATAAAGCCTTAACACCACCGCATATTAGGAGGTCTGGTCCGTCATGTCCAAGATTACGTTCCTCGGAGCGGGAAGCACGGTCTTCGCCAAAAATGTACTGGGAGACAGCATGCTGACCCCATCCCTGCAAGGCTTCGAGCTGGCTCTGTACGACATCAATCCGGAGCGGCTGAAGGATTCGGAGAACATGCTGAACAACCTGAAGGCGTCCACGGGAAGCACGTGCAAGGTCGTTGCCTACTCCGATCGCAAGGAGGCGCTGCGCGGCGCCAAATACGTCGTCAACGCGATCCAGGTCGGCGGCTACGAGCCGTGCACGGTGACCGACTTCGAAGTGCCGAAGAAGTACGGCCTTCGCCAGACGATCGCGGATACGCTCGGGATCGGCGGGATTTTCCGCAATTTGCGCACGATTCCGGTTATGCTCGACTTCGCCCGCGACATCCAGGAGGTATGTCCGGACGCCTGGTTCCTTAACTACACGAACCCGATGGCCGTGCTGACGAACGTCATGAACACGTACGGCGGCGTGAAGACGGTCGGCCTCTGCCACAGCGTACAGGTGTGCGTGCACGATCTGTTCAAGGCGATCGGGATGGACGAGACGGGCGTGCAGTCCAAAATCGCGGGTATCAACCACATGGCGTGGCTGCTCGAGGTGACGAAGGACGGCGTCGACCTGTATCCGGAGATCAAGCGGCTCGCGGCCGAGAAGCAGAAGGAGAAGCACCCGGACATGGTCCGCTTCGAGCTGATGCTGCGCTTCGGCTACTACGTGACCGAGTCGTCGGAGCACAACGCGGAGTACCATCCTTACTTCATCAAGCGCAACTATCCGGAGCTGATCGAGCGCTTCAACATTCCGTTGGACGAATATCCGCGGCGCTGCGTCAACCAGATCGAGAATTGGGCGAAAATGCGCGACAGCATCGTGAACAACAGCCAGCTCACCCACGAGCGTTCGCACGAGTATGCTTCGTATATTTTCGAGGCGATGGAGACGAACAAGCCGTTCAAGATCGGCGGCAACGTGATGAACGCGGGCGGGCTGATCGCGAACCTGCCTCGCGAAGCTTGCGTCGAGGTGCCGTGTCTCGTCGATGCGTCCGGCGTGACGCCGACGTACGTCGGCAACCTGCCGCCGCAGCTGGCCGCGCTGAACCGCACGAACATCAACACGCAGCTGCTGACGATCGAGGCGGCGATGACGGGCAAGAAGGAGCACATCTACCACGCGGCTCTGCTGGATCCGCACACGGCGGCCGAGCTGTCGATCGACGACATCGTCTCGCTGTGCGACGACCTGATCGAAGCGCACGGGGACTGGCTTCCGAAGTTCGTGTAAGCTTGTAACCTGTAGTTTGTAGTTGTGCGGAATTCGCGCTTGCATTCGCGCCGGATTTCTATTACTTTATAAGGTAACAGGACCTGAAGCACAGGCCGCTCGTTCCGGATCGAATCCGGGCGGGCGGCCTTGTTTATTTTTGCCGGGAGAGGGCGGGTAGCGTGGATACGAGGAAGCAATATGGAAGGGCGAAGATGAGGCTTCATAGAGATCCGTGGGCCGAGTCGGAGGCGGCAGAGAAGGTCGATCCTCCATTCCGGCTGGCTTACGAGCGGATGATGGAGAAGGCGATCGGCGAGAGCCGGGGCGAACGGAAGCGAAGGCTGCTAGAGGAGCATGGCTATTTGGAGAAAATGTTCGTCTGAAAGTGTGGTGGCTGGCGGTCGGTCATTTGGATGATTTGCATCCCGAATGGGAGGTCCGGGACTTGCGGGGAGGGGTTAACTTTGTCGACTACGCTAACATACCGAACCGCTTCTTCGAGATGATGATCGAATGCGACGGCTTCGGCCCGCATTGGAGAGACATCAGCCGCCGGGACTTCGACCGCAACAGCGAGCGGCAGAATCTTCTGCTGCTGGACGATAAGAAGCTGCTGCGCTTCACCTACGACGGCATAAGGGAACAGCCGTCGCGCTGCCAACAGACGGTGCTCTATGCTCTGGCGAAGTGGGGGCAGACGGCACCTGGCAAGGGAGTAAAGCTTGGCGTTTATGAGCGAGCGATCTTGCATTATAGTCTTACCTTTAAAGGGGAGCGGATGACCCCGGCCATGGTAGCCAAGGAATTGGATATCTCGAGTAAGACTGCTACTTCGTATATGCAATCCTTGGCTGACAAGGGGTATATGGTTGCGGAAACTTCCCCGACCGGCCGGAGAATGGGATTTATAGCGACGAGACCGAAACTTACTCAAAAAAGGTAATTGGCGATGAGTTGCCGGTAAGAGCGAACAAAAGAGAGTAACCGGATTACTCACATGGACGAGAAAGCGGCGATGTGGGTGAAAGAGAGTAACTGGATTACTCACATGATCGGGAAAGTGGAGGTGGGGACGAAAGAGAGTAACCGGATTACTCACATGGACGGGAAAGCGGCGATGTGGGTGAAAGAGAGTAACTGGATTACTCACATGGGCGGGGGAGCGGCGATGTGGACGAAAGAGAGTAACTGGATTACTCACAGGGGCGGAGAAGCGGCGATGTGGTCAAAAGAGAGTAACTGGATTACTCACATACGCAGCCCCAAAAGCAAAAGGCCGCCCCGGAAGGGACGGCCTCGCTATCAATACGGATTCTGCTTCACGCGCAGCAGCTCCGCGAGGAACGCCAGGGTGAGGCCTTGGCCCCAGCCCTGGATGCGCTTGTCCGGCACGCCGCGGTAGCCGGCGGCGTCCTTCATGACGGCCGTGCCGGCGGAGACGCCGGTGACGGTGCCGTCTTCGGCGATGCGCGCCAGGATGCCGTCGATCGCCTTCTGCGTGTACTTGTTGTACAGGCGCCCCTTCGTCAGCAGGGCGCAGGCGATGCCGGCGGAGCCGGACGTCTCGAGCGGCGACGACGGATCGTCGACGATCGTATGCCACAGGCCGGACGCCGGGTCCTGCAGGCGAACGAGCGCGCTGAGCTGGTCGCGGAGCGAGCCTTCGATAACCATGAAGTTCGGCAGGTCGACCGGCACGAGCTCGAGCGCGCGAGCCATCGTCAGCGCCGCCCAGGAGTTGCCCCGCGCCCAGTGAATGCCGCTCATATGGTTGCCGGCGATGTTGTCCCAGCCGTGGTAGTACAAATTCGTCACCGGGTCCTGCAGCACGTTCTCATGACCGTGGTACTGCCGCAGCCCGTCCTGGAAGTAATCGTCCCGACCGAGCAGCGCTCCCACCCGAAGAAGGAAGAAGCCGGCCATGAACATCGTGTCGACCCACGCCTGCTCGGGGAAGTTGTACGTCTCCGAGTTGACCGTGTGCTGGAAGATGCCGTCCCCGAAGCGCACCGCATCGTTCTTCAGGTACTCGGCCATCTCCTTGATCGTATCGAGATACTTCTCTTCCTTCGTGGCCGAATACAAGGTCAGAAGCGAATGCCCGATCGACACTCCGTTCACCGTCAGCTTGGGCAAGCCGTCCGCGATATTCTCGTCGACCCACTCCTTCACCTTTTGAAGATACTCCTCTTTCCCCGTCGCCTCATAAGCTTCGCATACTCCGTAGAACGCGACCCCGCCCGGCCAGTCCCAGCTGAAGTCCATCCGGAACGTGCGGTCCACGACTCTATCGATGACCCTCTTAATCTCGTTCTCGTCGAATACCAATGCCGGCATATCGTCCGCTCCTTCCATCCAATCGAGATTGTCCATATCGTTCCTGTCACTCGTATCTTCCGCGTATCTGGTGTCTTCCGCATCCTCCGTCTCGATCACGTCATCCATCTCATACCTGTTGTCCTTGCCATCCCTAACGTCCCTATCGCCCATATCGTCACTTCAGACCGCTGGTCGCGATGCCTTCCACGATGTAGCGCTGGAACAGGAAGAAGATCACGAACACAGGCAGCAAGCTCAGAATCGACATCGCGAACATGCCGCCCCAGTTGTTCAGGGACTCGCCGTCCAGGAACAGCTTCAGCGCCAGCGACACCGGGTACAGGTCCGGCTTGTTCAAGTACAGCAGCGGGTGGTAGAAGTCTTCCCACGTCCAGTAGAAGGAGAAGATCGCCGCGGTCACGAGAGCCGGCACGCACAGAGGCAGGATGACCCGGAAGAAAATGCCGTACTTGGAGCAGCCGTCGATCTTCGCCGCCTCGTCCAGGTCGAGCGGAACGGTGCGGATGAACTGCATGATCAGGAAGATGA
This sequence comes from Cohnella xylanilytica, assembly GCF_014212175.1. Taxonomy (GTDB): domain Bacteria; phylum Bacillota; class Bacilli; order Paenibacillales; family Paenibacillaceae; genus Cohnella; species Cohnella xylanilytica. Next base: position 21,502 of record NZ_JACJVR010000015.1, read on the forward strand.
AGAACGGGATGCCGAAAAACTGCGGGACGATGATCGGCTTGAAGGAAGACAGCCAGCCGAAGTCCGTGAACATGATGTATTGCGGGATGATCGTCACGTCGCGGGGCAGCATCATCGTCATCATCATCGCGCCGAACCAGAACCCCCGGCCGAAGAAGCGGATCCGGGTGAAGGCATAGGCGACGAGCGTCGAGCTCGCGACCGCCCCGATCGTGGAGAAGATCGCGATGATGAACGAGTTTTTGAAGAAGTTGGCGAACGTATTGCCGGAGAAGCCCGCCCAGCCGGTCCTGTAGTTCTCCCAGGCGATGCGGCTCGGGATGAGGCTGTTCGCGGTCGTGAACACTTCCTGGCTCGGCTTGAAGGAGCTGACGAAGAGCCAGATAAGCGGATACAGCATGACGAGGGCGATCCCGCCGATCAGGATATGGTAGAATGCGTTGCTCCAGCGTCGAGACAGCGCCATATCAGTGGCCTCCTTTGTTCTCGTAATGCACCCAGTACTTCGAGGTCTGGAACAGCACCAGGGTGAGAATGCCGATCACGAGCAGCATGACCCAAGCCATGGCGGACGCGTAGCCCATCTCGTAAAATTCGAAAGCGCGCTTGTACAGGTTCAGCGAGTAGAGCAGCGTCGAGTCCAGCGGACCGCCCTCGCCGCGGGAGATGATGTAGGCCGGCGTGAACGTCATGAAGGAGGAGATCGTCTGGTTGATCAGATTGAACAGGATGATCGGGCTGAGCATCGGGAGCGTGATTCGGCAGAACTGGCGGAAGCGGCCCGCGCCGTCGACTCCGGAGGCTTCGTAGAGCTCCTTCGGGATGTTCTTGAGACCCGCCAGGAAGATGAGCATCGAGGAGCCGAACTGCCACACCGCCAACGCGATTAACGTCCAGATGGCCGTCTCGGGAGTGCCGATCCACGACTTCGTGGACTCGATGCCGATCAAGCCGAGCGCCGAATTGATGATGCCTTGGTCGCCGAACACTTGGGTCCAGAGGATCGAGACCGCCACGCTGCCGCCGATGAGCGAAGGCAGGTAGTAGGCGGAACGGTAGAAGCCGACGCCCCGGATCGACCGGTTCAGCAGCATGGCGACCAGCAGGGCGAACGCGAGCCGCAGCGGCACGCTGGCGAAGACGTACGTGAAGGTGACCCGAACGGACTTCCAGAACTTCTCGTCGTCCGTGAACATTCGCGTATAGTTGTCGAACCCGATGAAGGTCGGCTTGGTCAGCATGTTGTAATCCGTGAACGAATAGTACAGGGAGGAAGCCATCGGGAACAGGATAAAAACAAGGAAGCCCAGGATGAACGGGGCCGAGAAAATGTAGCCGACGATATGTTCGTTGTGGCGCAGCTTCAGCTTCATGACTTCCACTCCCTTGAATGTACGCGTTTTCTTCTTAGTCTCATTATGCGATCTCGGCCGAACCTTCTGAAGGCAAAAAACCGTGGTTTTTGTTCAAATAGCCGACTTGAGAGAAGGGGCGGGGTAGCGGATTCGCGAGGGGAGGAGCGGCGCCGTCGGGGGCAACGGGTCATTGGAGCGGTGGACGGTTCCAATCAGGCGGGGGGAAAAGGGGACGAAACGCAAAAGAGGCCGTCCGGCCGGCAGCTCTCTGCCGTTCGGACAGCCTCTCGTTTTGACGCCTATCGTTCATGCACCTATCGTTCATGCGCCCATCGTTTTGGCGCCTCACGTTTTGGGCTACCGTTCAGGCGCCGTACGTTCGGGCAGCCTTGTTGTTTAGGCGGCTCTAACCCTCTTGCTTATTTGCCGAGAATCTTGTTCGCCTGCTCGCGGAACTTCTTCGCCGCTTCTTCGACGGTGAGCTTCTTGTACATGATCTGTTCGGCGGTCTCCTTGAGCAGCTTGTCGACTTCCGTGGCGCCGGCCGGGTTCGGAGGATCCATCGGGGTCGCGTTCTGCTCGGCCCATGCGACGTACTCGAACACTTTGGTCTGTTCCGGAGTCAGGGAGTCCTTCAGAGCGTCCTTGACGGCGGACGATACCGGCACGCCGCGTTCGCCCAGGATGATCTTGTTGGCGTCGACGTTGTTCACCCAGAAGTCGATGAACTTGGCCGCTTCTTCCTTGACCTTGGAGTTCTCCGCGATCGAGAAGAACATGGACGGCTTGAGGAACAGCGCGCCGTTCTGGTTCCAGCCCGGCACCGGCAGAATCTCGAGCGGGCGCTTGGCGACGGCGGCCGACAGAATGTACTGGTTCGACCAGCCCCACGTGCTGACCGCATTGCCGAGCTCGAGCTCGCCGTCCTCCGGCGTGCCCTTCTTCTGCGCCAGCTTGTCGAGGGAGAGCAGGTAGCCGCTCTGGTACCAATTGTTATACATGTTGTAGAAGTCGATGAAGAACTTGTCGTCCGCGTAGCCGAGGCTCTTGCCGTCGGCCGCGTACATGTGCTGGCCTTGGCTTCGCAGGTAGAACGGGAAGAAGACGTCGTGGCGGAGGTCCTGCGTGAGGATCTTGCCTTGGGCCTTCAGCTTGTCCCCGAGAGCGGTGAAGTCGTCCCAGGTCCATTCTTGGGCCGGCATCGTCGCGCCGGCCTTCTCCAGCATCGCCTTATCGATGACGCTGAGCAGGGCGTTGTTGCCGAGGTTGAACGCGTACAGCTTGTCGTTCACCTTGCCGCCGGCGATGGCCGCGTCGCTGATGTTCGTCGTGTCGATCAGCTTGTTGTCGATGTACGGCTGCAATTCGGAGATTTGGCCTTGGGTCGCGTACTGCGTCAGGTAAGAGATATCCATCTGGATGACGTCCGGAAGGTTCTTCGCCGCCGCCTGCGGAGCGAGCTTCTTCCAGTAGTCGTCGAAGCTGGCGTATTCCGGCTCGATCGTGACGTTCGGATGGAGCTTCTCGTACATGTCGATGACTTTGAGGGTGTAGTCGTGCCGGGATTGGCCGCCCCACCAAGCCACGCGAAGAGTGACCGGATCGCCGCTGCCCGAAGACGCGGACGCCCCCGCCGAGCTGGAGGCCGCAGACGACGGGCTGGAGCCCGCATCCGAGCCGCCGTTGCCGTTCCCGCCGTTATTGCCGCCGCCGCACGCGGCCAATCCGAGAACCAGGGAACTCGTCAACAGCATCGTTAACGCTTTTTTCATGTCTTTATCCTCCCCGTTATGCATCTGCTTCCCATGTTTGTAACTGCTTACATTGTTTATTATCCGGATTTCGGCGGGAGAGGGTTATGCAAAAAACCGATATGATTGTTCAAAAAGCAGAGTTCTCCGAACCTTTCATATATTCCGACGGCGTGCAGCCGAACTGTTTTTTGAACACTTGGCTGAAGTACTGCGGGTTGTCCCCGAAGCCGAGGCGCTCCGCCAGCTCGAAGATCTTCAGGTCCGGCTCGGTCGCGAGAAGGCGCGCCGCCTGCTTCATCCGCGCCTTCACGACGTAATTCGAGAACTTCTCGCCCGTCTCCTTCTTGAACAGCTTGCCGAGATAGTCGGCGTTCATATAGAGCATCTCGCCGGCGACGAAGTTCAGCGACAGGTCGGGGTTCCCCAGCTGGCTCTCGATAATGTCGACGACCTTGCGCACGATCGACGTATGCTTGACGACATTCCGCTCGTAGTTGCGCCGCGCGAGCTCGCGGACGGTCTCCCCGAGGAACTCCTGCATCGCCTGAAGCGTGTCCATCTCCACGAGCCGGGGAATCCTCTTGTAGCTCTCGTTCATCTTCTCCGGCTCCGCGAGCCGGATGAGCGAGACGAACAGCTGGATCGCGTACGTCTTCGTGATGCCGATCTCGAGCTGGGCGCGCTTGAGCGCGGCGAACCACTCGTTCAGCCCTTCCTCGGCTTCCTCGAGATGGCCGGACCGGACGGACATGACGATCCGCTCCTCGTCCAGCTCCACCGCCTCCGTCGGCGTCCGGTCGGACGAGAACGTGTCCTTGCTCGTGATGATGCCGCCTTCCCCGAGATAGAACCGGTAGTTCAGGCATTGGAGCGTCTCCTGGTACAGAGCGCGCGCCCGGACGATGTCCCCCGGACTGCTCAGCGCGATCGTGACGTCCATTTTGTAATACTGCATGAAGGTCCGCCGGATCTCGCCGAGCCGCTCCTGAAGCGATTCCGGCTCCTCCGGATCCTCGACCAGGACGAGGGCGTGGTCGCCGATCGTCGTGCTAAGCAGCGTCGACTGCAGAATGTCCTCGGCGATGTTCTTGATCGCGAACAGGTACTCGAATTCGGCAGGGCCCTCCAGACGGAAAAGAAGCAGGCGGACCGGGCGTTCGAAGTCGTACTGGAACAGCGCCCGGTAGTAGTCCCAATCGTGGCTGCCGTACGTCTTGTTGGTGACGAATTCCTTGAGCACCTGCTCCTTCACGTGGGGGACCATCTTCTCGAACCGCTGCTTCATGTTCCGGATGAACGACTCCCGGTCCGAGTCGGCGTCCAGCTCGGCCACGAGCTCGTCCAGCGCGCGGGCGATCTTCGTCTCGTTCGTGGGCTTCAGCAGGTAGTGCTTCACCCCGTACTGCATCGCCCGGTTCGCGTAGTCGAACTCGCTGAAGCCGGACAGGATGATGAAGCGGATATGGGGGTGCGAAGCATGGGTTCTCGCGACGAGCTCGAGCCCGTCGAGGCCCGGCATCCGGATATCGCTGATGACGATGTCGGGCGACTCGGCGACGATGCGCTCGTAGGCGGCGATTCCGTTCTGGGCGGTGCCGATGAGCTCGGTCTTATGGCGGCCCCAGTCGACCATGCTGGAGATGCCGTCCAGAATGATTCTCTCGTCGTCGACCAGCAGCGTTCGGTACATGCTTATCCCTCCTTGCGGTTCGGAATCCGGACGGTGACCCGGGTTCCGTAGCCGGGGCGGCTCTCGACCTGTACGCCGTAGCCGTCCCCGAAGCTGATCTTGATGCGCTCGTCGATGTTGAGCAGGCCGATGCCCTTGCCGTTCGTCTGCAGCGTTCCGCTGCGCAGGCGCGCCAGCGTGTCGGCCGGCATGCCGGGACCGTCGTCCTCGACGGTCAGGTTCAGGCTGTTCTCGGTCTCGTACGACCGGACCGTAATGGTGCAGACGCCGATCGACGGCTCGAGCGCGTATTGGATGGCGTTCTCGAGCAGCGGCTGCAGCGTGAGCTTCGGAATCGGGAGATTCCCGTAGCGCTCGGGAATCTCGAGCGAGAAGGCGAGCCGTTCCTCGAAGCGGAACTTCTGGATCGTCAGGTAGCTCTGGACGATCTCGATCTCTTCCGCGAGCGAGACGATCGGTTCCTTGATGCTGACGGAATTGCGCAGCAGCAGCCCGAGCGCTTCGACCATCTGGGAGATTTGCGTTTGCTTGTTCATTTTGGCGATCCAGTTGATCGACTCCAGCGTGTTGTACAGGAAGTGGGGATTGATCTGGGCCTGCAGCGCCTTGAACTCGGTCTCCTTGATCAGAAGCTGGTTCGCGTAATTCTCATGGATCAGCGTATTGATCCTCTCGACCATGAGCCGGAACGTCCGCTGCAGCAGTCCGATCTCGTCCATCGCCACCGGGGCGTTATCCCCTTCGATCAGATTGGCTTCGGCGAAGTTGCCCTTCTCGGCCAGCTTCATCCTTCCGATCAGATCCTCGATCGGGCGCGTCAGGCTGCGGGAGAAGCGGATCCCCCACAGAATGACCGCCGCGAAGATGGCGACGAAGACGATGACGACGAGCTTCTTGATGAAGAGAACCCGTTCGAAAATCTGATTGTAAGGCGTCAGGTTAAGGTACGTCCATCCGGTGAGGGCGGAGCGGCTGTGCGAGATGAACAGCGTCTCTCCCGCCACCGATTCGGTGAAGTACCCCGTCCTCGACGTGAGCCGGTCCTGGATCCGGGTGGGATCGAAGGAAGGCTTGCGCGGGTAGACGATGTCGGAGCCGGACAGGACGTACAGCTCGCCTTCCCCGACGGCCAGCTTGCGGACGATGGAATCCAGGTCGATGCGGATGATCAGCGTTCCCAGGTAGAGCAGGTCGAAGTTCGTGTTCGTATACGAACGGATGTCTCTCGCCGAGATGAGAGCCGGGTCCTTGTCGTCCGGGAAAATCCATACCGTGCCGCCGCCGGCTTCCCCGGCCCTCTGCATGATGCGCGCTTGCTTTCCCGAGTCTATGGGAACGAGATTGCCCGCGCTCAGCTCTTCGCCGTGGGAGTCGATCAGCTGGATCGAGAACAGATGCGGCTCGGAGCCGCTGTAGCTTAGAAGAACGTCGACGATCTCCTTGCGCAGGTTCAGGCTGTCGTAGTCCGATTCGCTCGAGCGAAGGGCGCGAAGCAGCTTCTGGAGCCGGACGTCGGCGACGATGCTGAACGACAGCTGCTCGATCTGGTGCAGCTCGGATTCGATGGCCGAGGACGACAGATTGAGCACCTGCGACGACTTGGCGTGAAGCTGGCTGTCGTAGATGGAGAACGCGTACTGCTGGACGACGAACGTGAAGGAGAAGGCGGCGATTACGATCAGCGCGATCAGAATCGACAGCTTGTTGCGGATTTTCATATGCCGGTACGCCTTGAACCACTTCTCCATGTCCGTTCACCCCGTCCCAAGATAGGACGATTATGTCACCACCATGGAAACGCTGTCAATGGAAAGGGGAGGGGCAAGAAGGGTGAAAGGGTACAGCCACTGAGGCCCTTTTGCCCGCTGCGCCGCTTATCCGCCTAATTGTCTCAACCGCTAAGCTGCTTTTGCACGTTGCCTCGCTTTTCGACGAATTTGTCTCAGCCACTGAGGTACGTTTGCTCTCTGCCCCGCATTTTAACTAATTTGCCTCCGCCACTGAGGTACTTTTGCCTGCTGCCCCGCATTCCGACTGACCCGCCATTGAGTTCCTTCAATCCGCGCTTCCGCTTGCCTGCCAATGGGATTCCAATCTTGATTCTAATATAGAGGAAGACTCGCGTCGGAGACAGGCAATAAACCGCTCGAAATGTTCAAAATTCCGGCAAAAAGCGCGATCCTCGAAAAATGTCGAATCGTGGCGCGGTTAACGCCGAGCCCGATAGGCCAAACTTTAGGGAAGCGGTCCCGGAACTTGCAAAACTGCCCTATACCAAGCCAGTCCATGCTGTGTTAAGATATGGGATGGGTTTTGTTAAGCCGGCGTAAAGTTCGACAAGCATCCACACGTGGAAAGAAGGGTTAAATCCGTGTTTCGGAAAAAAGACATTTTCTTCAAAACGCTCGAGGAGATGGCCGACCTGATTCAGGAAGCCGTCGATCGATTCTCCTCCGCCATGAGCTCGGGAGATATTCCGGACGTCCCGGCGTTCGCCAAAGAGATGAAGGAATTCGAGCATCGCGGCGATCAGTTCGCCCACTTGATCCTGACGGAGCTGAACAAGACGTTCATCACCCCGATCGAACGGGAAGACATCATGGATCTGACGAAGCTGCTGGACGACGTGCTCGACGGCATCGAAGCCTGCGCGTCCCGGTTCGATATGTACCACATCTCGAAGCCCGACGCGTACATACGCAAGTTCGGCGACTGTCTGCGGCGCTCCGCGCTGGAGATCAAGGCGGCGATCTATTTGCTGACCCAGAAGAAGCTCCTGGCGATCCAAACCCACTGCGTCAAGCTTAACGAACTGGAGAACGAAGGCGACGATCTGATGAGACAGGGCATCAAGCACCTGTTCCAGAACGTCAAGGACCCGATCGAGCTGATCAAGCTGAAGGACCTGTACGAACGTCTCGAGGAGACGACGGACTCCTGCGAAGACGTCGCTAATATATTGCAATCCATCATTATGCGCAACTCTTGATCGCGCGGACGGGAATGAGACGAGAATAGCATGGATCATATGACATGGATTGTAGCCATCATCGTCGTGCTGGCTCTGGCGTTCGACTTCATCAACGGATTCCACGACACGGCTAACGCGATCGCGACTTCGGTGTCGACGAGGGCGCTTCCCCCGCGGGTCGCGATCCTGCTCGCCTCGGTCATGAACTTGGTCGGAGCGCTGATGTACACGGGCGTGGCCAAGACGATCGGCGGCAAGGTGACGGACCCCTTCAAGCTCGAGCACGGTCTGACGGTCGTCATCGCCACGCTGATCGCGGCCATCTTGTGGAATCTGATTACGTGGTGGCAAGGCATTCCGTCTTCGTCCTCCCACGCGCTGATCGGCGCTCTCGCGGGAGCCGCCGTCGCTTCGGAGGGATGGGACGGCATCAATTATTCGGGCTTCAGCACCATCGTGCTCGGCCTGGTGCTCTCGCCGATTATCGCATTCGCCCTCGGATATACGATTATGTTCCTCCTGAAGCATCTGTTCGCCAACGCGAGCCCGCGTTACGTCAACAAGGGCTTCCGCACCGGACAGATTCTGACGGCCGCGCTGCAGTCGTTCACGCACGGCACGAACGACGCCCAGAAGGCGATGGGCATCATCACGCTGGCGCTCGTGGCCGCCGGCATTCAAGACCATCTGGACGTCCCCCTGTGGGTCAAGATCTCGGCCGCGCTGGCCATGGCTCTCGGGACGTCGTTCGGCGGTTGGAAAATCATCAAGACGATGGGCACGAAGATATTCAAAATCGAGCCGATCAACGGCTTCTCCGCCGACCTGAGCTCGGCTGCCGTCATCTTCACCGCTACCCTGACCCATCTTCCCGTCAGCACGACGCACGCCATCACGTCTTCCATTCTCGGCGTCGGCGCGGCGAAGCGCTTCTCCAGCGTCCGCTGGAACACGGCCGGGCGGATCGTCGTCGCCTGGGTCGTCACCATTCCGGTCGCCAGCGTCATGGCCGCGATTATTTATTGGATTTTGAGTTTATTTCAATAAGAGGGGCGGCTTCAATCCATCACCAATAGTCCGTTTTGCGGTACAATAATGGTGGAGCCACCCGAAATCCGGAATACTACCTTGAGGGTACGGAGTTTGGAGGACAGACATGCAGGCATCCGCTCAGCAGGCCCAGTCGTGCGCCGTCTTGTTCGAACGATTCCAGCGCGAACGCCCGGATCGCCGCGGGGAGAAGCTCGTCTTCTCCGGCGTGGGCGAGCGCGACGTCTACAATATTACGGCCCCGTTCCAGGACGAAGGGGAATGGGTCATCGCCGGGAGGGTCGAAGATCGCTCCAGCGAGAGGTCCGAGGTCATGTTCTTCGTCGAGCGCGACGGGGAATGGGTCGTCCGGGAGGGCGCTCCGGTGTTCGCGCTGCAAGACCCGTTCGTCTCGTTCATCCGGGGCGAGCTGATCTTCGGCGGCGTCGAGGTGTACTTCGACGGCGACGATCCGCATTACGTCACTGCCTGGCGGACGGTGTTCTACCGGGGGGACCGCATCCGCGATCTGGAACCGTTCGCGAAGGGGCCCTTGACGATGAAGGACATCCGTCTCGTCGAGCTGCGAAGCGGCCGCATCGGGGTGTTCACCCGGCCGATGCCGGTCGGCGACGCCCGCGCCATGATCGGCTACTTCGAGATCGGGGAGCTCGACGAGCTCACCGAGCAGGCGATGGAGAAGGCGGACCTTCTGTACGACCAATTCATCAAGGTCGAATGGGGCGGCGGGAACGAAGCCCATCTGCTCCGGAACGGACTTATCGGCGTCCTCGGCCATGTCGCGCGCATGGACGAAGGCAACATTCGGCACTATTACCCGATGGCGTTCGCCTACGATCCCGAGAACCGCACGCATACTCCGATCAAGCTGATCGCCTCGCGCGACATGTTCCCGGACGGCCCGGCGAAGCGGCCGGACCTGGAGGACGTGCTGTTCAGCGGCGGACTGCGCCGCCACGAGGACGGCACGGCGACGCTGTACACCGGCGTCAGCGACGCCGAAGCGCACCGGATCGTCATCGACGATCCGTTCCTCGAATACGAGAAGCATATGTGATCGCGCCGTCGACAGCGCGAAGCCAAGCAAGCCCCCGTTCGGACTCTCGGGTCCGGGCGGGGGCTTGCGTTCGTTCGGTCTTGCGCCGCCGGGCAGGGGGCCGTGCTTAGCCGTTCTTCTTTTCCATATAGACCAGAGTCACGTCCGGCGACGCGGCGCGTTCCCGGAAGACTGCATAACCCAGCTTCTCGTACAAGGCGATGTTGCGAACGCTGCGGCTTCCGGTGAACAGCTCGTAACGGCACCCCGGAAAATAAGCTTCAATGGCATTCATAAGGCTTCGGCCGATCCCTTGCTTCCGGCGGTCCGGATGAACCATGAGCTTGCCGATCCGGCAAGTTCCGTCCCGGGCGCTTGCCCGCACCGAGCCTACGATGGCGCCGCTCGCGACCGCTTTGAGAACGACGTGGTCCTCGAACTGCCGCCGCAGCTCCTCCAGAGTCTGCACGAGCGGCTCGATCGTCCAATCGCCGTAAATCTCCGCTTCGCTCCGGTAGGCAAGCTTCTGCAAGGCCAGAATCTCTTCGGCGTCCGAGAGGGACGCTCTCTCCACTTCCATGCTCATCTCCGCTCATCCTTTCTCGTCTCGTCTGTCCTCCTCTATTCTCGAATTCGATTTTATCACATGGTTGCGAGAACGGAAGTCCATTCGGCCGTCTTGTCAATTCCGGCGGGACCGAAGACCGATCTTTGGGAGGTTTGTAACGCAAGTTACAGAAATTCATCGTCCAAGCGGGATACAATCGTCCTCGGCGAACCCGGGCTCGCCTACTACTTAGCAACCATAGACAAGGAGACGATAATGTCGAACGCATCGAAATGGAGAGGAAGACTGGTCAAGTCGCTTATCGCGTTGGCGCTTATGGCCAGCCAATTGTTGTCTATCGCCCCTTCGGGCAAGGCGGAGGCGGGGGCTGCGGACGTCGCGACGACCGCAACGGTCAGCTCGCCGAACGCGAAGCCGGGAGATTCGGTCACGATCAAGGCCGTAGTCGCCTCGCAGATCACGAGGTCGCTTCACCTGCAGCTCAAGGTCGTCGGACCGTCCGGCTCCATCGCTTATGAGACGTGGCTGTACAACCAGCCCGTAACCGCCGGACAGACGTCCGAATTCCCCGTCCAATGGACGATTCCGGCCGACCTTCCCGGCGGACGTTATACGGTCAGCATCGGGACGTTCGGCTCGAACTGGGATACGATGTACGACTGGAGCTCGGGCCTTGCGCCGTTCTCCGTCGCCAGCGATTCGCAGACGCCGGTATTCTCGGCGTCGGTCAGCGCGCCTAGCGAGGCGGAGCCGGGTTCCTCCGTCGCGGTCGTCGCCGCCATGACGGCCGACCGGGCGACGAACGCGCGCGTGGCGCTGAAGATCGTCGATCCCGCGAACGGAACCGCGTTCGAGCGGACCTTCGAAGGCGTCGCCTTCGCCGCCAACGAGCCGAAGGCGTTCAGCGCGAGCTGGACCGTTCCCGCGGACGCCGCTATCGGCACGTACCGCGTGCAAGCGACGGTCACCGACGCGGCCGGAACCGCGGTTTATTACGATAACGCGGCGGCGGCCGCCGTCAACGTCGAAGAGCGGGCGAGCGATCCGGCCGAAGACGCCGTCTATACGACCCGCGCGGTCATCCCGAACGCGGACGTGAAGGCGGGCGACAAGGTGCCGTTCACCGTCGAAACGAAGGCGGACAAGGACGTGTCCGTGCTGATCGACGTCGCGATCGCGGATCCGTATTCCGGCGATACGCTGTATCAGAAGGTTCTGAGCAACCAGCGGTTGACGCCGGAAGGCTTCCTGTCGATCCCGCTGGAATGGACCGTCCCGGCCGAAGCCGCGAACGGGAAGTACCTGATTCAGGTCGGAATCTTCGGCAACAAGTGGGAAGGTCCGTACTCTTGGAATTCGCAGGCCGGTTCGATTCGCGTATCCGACGGAACGGAGCCTCCCGTGTCCTTCACGGCGACGGCTTCCGCTTCCCCGGCCAGCGTGAAGACCGGCGAGACCGTCGGTTTGACGGTGACGGCGACGGGCAGCGTCGACGCGGACGCGCTCGTTCAAGTGACGGCCATCGATTCGAAGGGCGCGGTCGCCTTCTCCCGGGAATTCGCGAACGAACGCTTCTCCGCGAAGGTGCCGAGAAGCCTGAGCGCCGAATGGAAGCTGCCGGCGGACGCCGAGCTTGGCGCCTATAAGGTGAGCACGGTCATCTACAGCCCGGATCGCTCCGAGGTTTACTATCAGAACGACACCGCGGCGCAGTTCACGGTCGAGAAGGGCAATCCGCCTCCGGAGCAGCCGGACAACGGCGCGAACGCCGTCTGGACGACTTCCGCGACGGTCGAGGGTTCGGTCGAAGCCGGATATCCGGTCGACATCGCCGCTTCCGTGAGCAGCTCCGACTATGCGCACGCGCTGGTAGACGTGGAAGTGTACAAGGGCGAGACGAAGATTTACCAGCGTTACTTCGACGACCAATACTTTCAACCGAACAGTCCGAAGTCCTACTCCGTCACCTGGAACGTCCCGGCGACTCAGGAGAGAGGCGTCTATACGGTCAAGGTCGGCGTGTTCCCGGCCGGCTGGAAGCCGGTCTGGAATTCGTACTGGAACGCGAACGCGGCTACCTTCGAAGTGAACTGGGGCATCATTCCGGACATTACGGAAGTCAGCTCCGCGGATCTGGACTCGGTGGTTCCGGGGCAGAAGCAGACGGTCCGCACGAGCTTGACCAGCTCCGAGACGCTCCCCGCCGCCGTTCGGCTGGAGCTTCTCGATTCGGCCGGCAACCGGGTCGCCGAGCGGAATTACCCGGAGGAGAGCTTCGCGCAAGGCGTGGAGAAGGCGTACGAGCTGGAATGGACGCCGCCGGCCAACGCGGTTAACGGCGATTACAAGCTTCGGGTGTCCGTGGCGAAGCCGGACGGAGTCCGCGTCTTCTATACGAATCCGGAAGCGGCGTCCTTCGAGCTTACGGGCGGCATCGATCTCAAGTACACGCTGGACGCCTCCGTCGGGCAGGCCGAAGTCCGCGCCGGCGAGACGCTGAACGTGAACGCGAAGGTCGGCAGCACGGCTCCTTCCGTCGTGTCGATGAAGGTGTCGATCGTCGACGAGCTGACGGGCGAGACGGTCCACAGCGATTGGCTGCCGGGCAAGACGGTCTCTCCGGGCGAGGAAGCGAGCCTGGAGATCGATTGGGAACTGCCGAAGTGGATCCGGATGAACGAGACGAAGGTGCGCGCCGGCCTCGAGCCTCTCGAGAGATACGTGCTCGACGGCGATTACAAGGTGAACGTGGAGCTGTACAACGCCGACCGGACCTACCGCATTCTCGCGAAGGAAGGAGCCGCTTCCTTCAAGGTGACGTCTCCCGTCGACGCGCCCGCGCCGCAGCCGGCCGTGCCGCCGACGCTGCCGGACATCATGAAGCTCGGCGTGTTCGCGACGAATAACGACGAATATGGCGTCGACGGCTGGATGGAAGATACGGGCCTCCCATGGAACTTCGCGTATCGTTACCTGAATGGCGGCGTCAACAACGAAGACGGCTGGACCGCCTGGGATCAATATAACGTAGGCGATTGGCGCGGCGCTTACGCGTACGACTACGCCAAGGACGCGACCGATCGCGGCTTCGTTCCGGTGTTCACGTTCTATCAGATGCTGCAGACGATCTCGGGCGACTGCCTGAACTGCACGAGCGAGGCGGAGGACGATCTCGTCACGCTGAACGATCCCTACGCGATGCGCGCTTATCTCGAGGAGTTCAAGCTGCTCATGCAGCTGCTCGGGACGGGCGAATATAACGGGCGAAAAGGAATCGGCAAAACCGCCGTCGTCCACGTCGATCCGGACTTGGCGGGCTACGCCCAGCAGGCGGTGCTCGACAACCGCAACTGCTTCGGGCTGTGCACCGGGCAAGGGAACGATCCCGCGCTGTTGAAGGCGGCCGTCGCCAGCACCCGGATGCCGGAGCTCGAGGACTTGCCGGACACGTACCAAGGCTTCAACTGGGCGCTGCTTCGTCTTCGCGATCTGTACGCGCCGAACGTCATTATGGCTCCTCACGTCAACAGCTGGGGAACGATGCGCGACGTCGGCAAGGACCCGGATCCGGATCTGGACGTCGAAGGCCTCGGCAAGCTGGCGGGCGAATTCGCCGCCAAGAGCGGCACGAAGCTCGTGCCGGCCGGCATCAAGCCATATGATTTCATCTTCAACGACATCGACGACGACGACTCGGCCGCCGGGCGCGGCTACTGGCTGGACCGCACGAACTTGACGCTGCCGAACTTCCACCGCTGGGAGCAATTCGTCAAGTCGGCTGTGAACCATTCGGGCAAGAAGGCCATGATCTGGCAGATCCCCGTCGGCAACCAAGTGTACCGGGCGATGAACAACACGCCGGGCCACTATCAGGACAACAAGGTCGAGTACTTGTTCGGCCATATGGACGAACTGGTCGATTCCGGTATCGTCGGGTTGATGTTCGGTCACGGGCAGCCGGGCTCGACGTCGCACTACAACCGCATGGATGATAACGGGCCCGAGGATTCGTCGCCGGATTACTTCAACCCCGAGCCGATCACCAATTCCGACGGCTGGGGCGACGGAAGTCTCCATACGAACGACAAGATGGCGGACTACACCGACGACGACGGCGGTTACCTCCGCATACAAGCGATGCAGTACTACCAGAATCCGATTCCGGTCTCCAACCGCTTCGGCGACTGACATGACCAAGGCCGCGTTCCTCCGCAGCAAGCGGGGGGATGCGGCCTTGTCGCGTCGAAAGAGAGTAACCGGGTTACCCACATGGTGCGCAACTGCGGGAAAGCGTCGAAAGAGAGTAACCGGGTTACTCACATGGTGCGCAATTGCGGGAAAGTGCCGAAAGTGAGTAACCGGGTTACTCACATGGCCGGGCAGCCAAGCTTCGCGCGGCTCAAGCCTCCCGGACGGGCGGCTCCAGCTTCTCCAGCCCGTTCATGTAGGGGCGAAGCGCGGCGGGGATCGCGATCGAGCCGTCCGGCCGCTGATGGTTCTCGAGCAGCGGGATCAGGATTCGCGGCGACGCGACGGCCGTGTTGTTCAGCGTATAGCAGTAGCGAAGCCGGCCTTCCGCGTCGCGGTAGCGGATGTTCGCGCGCCGGGCCTGGTAGTCGAGCAGCAGCGACGACGAATGCGTCTCCCCGTAAGCGCCGCGGCTCGGCATCCACGTCTCGATGTCGAACTGCTTGTAGGTTTTGACGCCCATGTCTCCGGCGCAGACGGCCACGACGCGGCAGGGCAGCTCGAGCAGCCGCAAGATCTCCTCCGCGTTCGCGGTAATCTCCTCGAGCATCCGCTCGCCGGCGGCCAGGTCGTTCTCGCACAGGACGACCTGTTCCACCTTCGCGAACTGGTGCACCCGATACAGCCCGCGAACGTCCCGGCCCGCCGAGCCGACCTCGTTGCGGAAGCAGAGCGAGGCGGCCGTCAGCCGGACGGGCAGCTCCTCCGCATCCATCGTCTCTCCGCCATGGTAAGCGACGAGCGGCACCTCGGCCGTTCCGACCAGCCACCGCTCTTCGTCCGCGATCCGGTACGTCTGGTCTTCGCCATGCGGGAAGAAGCCGGCTCCCACGAGCGTCTCTCTCGAAGCCATAAGCGGCACTTCCAGCGGCCGGAAACCCCGTCTCTCCAGCAGGTCCAGCGCCAGCTGCTGGACGGCCCGATGCAGCCGAACCCCCGCTCCGGTCAGATAATAATGCCGCGACCCCGCCGCCTTCACTCCCCGCGGAAGGTCCATGAGCCCGTGCAGCTCGCCGAGAGCGACGTGGTCCAGCGGCTCGAAGCCTTCGAACGCCGTCGGCTCCCCGGTCCGCCGGACCTCGACGTTGTCCCGGTCCGTCCGCCCGTCCGGCGTGTCGGGCGACACAAGGTTCGGCAGCCGCAGCATCGCGTCCCGGTACTCCCGCTCGGCCTTCTCCAGCTTCGCTTCGGCCTCTGCCAGCCGGGCTTGCAACGACTTGACCTGCAGCTTAAGCGATTCGGCGTCCCCGATGTTCCCCATGTCCTCGATGCCGTCGCCGTCCACCCGGCCGATCCGCCGTCCGACCGCGCGCGACCATCGGTTGCGTTCCTCCCGCAGCCGCTCCGTCTCCCGCAGCAAGTCCCGCCGGGCCTGATCGAGCCCGAGCACTTCCGAGACCGAGAGGCCCGCTCCCCTCCGGTCCCAATTCTCCTGAATCCGTTCCGCGTTCTCCCTTACCCATCGAATGTCCAGCATGTCGCCGTGCTCCTTCCGCGAATAAAATGCAAAGAAGCGCCCTCATCCCATGGGACGAGGAGCGCTTCTACTCGCGGTGCCACCCAAATTGACCGAACGCATCCGAAGAGGTTCGATCCGCTTGAACTCCGCGATAACGGGCGGGCCGGTTAACTTAGGGAGACCGTGCGAGAGCCGGCGAGCCGGCCGCGCGAATCCCCTTGACGAGAACGCCTCCGAGTTGGATTCTCTTCATAGGCAGGATAGTCGATGTTCGGTTGAGAGCAGTATAGCGGAAAAAGCGAACCGGCGCAAGACGGCGATGGAACCGGCAGGCGCGCCGTTACCTGCGCTTCTTCCCCGACGTCCGGCGCGAAGCCGAGCGGCCCGTTCGCGACCCGCGCCGCGAGCCGCTCCCGGAACGCCGCCGGCGCCGGCGCGGGCGAGAATCCGCTCCGGAGGATTCGTCCGACGACGCGGTGCCCGCCTTGCCCTTGCCCACGAACAGCTTGAGCAGCGGAGCCATCTGCTGCACCGTAACCATGAACTTCTGAACCTTGCCCAGATTGTTCAGAAGCCCGTCGATGCCGCCCATCCGGTCGATCATGCCCTTGAGATCGTTCAGGTTGACGAGCGAGGCGAGACCGGTCTTGGGAGCGGGAGCGGCAGCCGGCTGGGCGGGGGCGGGAGGAAGCACCTGCACTTGCGGAGCGTAGGGTGCCGGAGGGCCGCCGAAGAACGAACCGCCCCCGAGACCCGGATAACCTCCCGATTGGGCAGGGCCCCCGAAGCCGGACGTCCAGCCTTGCGGCCCGATTTGCTCGTTTTCGTCCATGGGTGTATATCACTCCTTTCGGATAGCGGTAAGTTCGGTGAAGGGCGCTGCCCGGAACGCGGGGAGGCTCCGGGCGCGCCGTTACGCTTGATACAGGATATGTGCGGAGGGGCGAAGTTGCATGGACGAATGCCCGCCCAGCCGGGAAGGCGCGGGCCGTCCTCCTCTCATTTATTCCTGTGAAGCGTGAATACGGTGAAGTTTGAAGTTTTTGACGAAACGAAGTACAATAGCCTTAATCATACAACGGGCGTCCCCGTCGCGGACCGAGGTGGAATCTATCCATGCAATTGAAGAAGTTGAACGACAAATCGATAGACCAATTGTTCGAAGCGATCCTGACCTTGAAGGATGTCGAGGAGTGCTACATCTTCTTCGACGACCTGTGTACCGTGAACGAGATCCAATCGCTGTCGCAGCGGCTCGAGGTCGCGCGCATGCTGGGCAAGGGGAACACGTACAACCAGATCGAATCCGAGACGGGAGCGAGCACGGCGACGATCTCCCGGGTGAAGCGCTGCCTGAATTACGGCAACGACGGATACAAGATGACGCTGGAGCGGCTCGGAAGATTCGGCAACGAGACCGGGGAAGCGGGCAAGTAGAATCGGATCGGCGATCCCTCATAGAGTTCGAGCGCAGCCCCGGATATCCGGGGCTGTCGGCGTTGCGGGCGGAGCTTGGAGGCGACCCCGAGGCGAGGCGATCCCGAGGCGATCCCGGCCATTCGCCGCCGCCGATGCCGCCGCTTCTGCCGATGCCGCCGGCGACGCCAGCCTTCCTTCGACGCGGGCTGCCCAATTCGGCCGGCTTTTTCAACTTGCCCGTTTTCCTGTTATTAGGTTATTCTAGGTTTAAATTCTTATTTCGACATGGCTCTGGAGGGAATCCGATGCGAGTCTGGCAGTCGGTGCGGTTCCGCATCGTGTTCGGTTTCTTCCTGATCATCGCTCCGCTCGTTCTCTTCCTGATCTACAACAATCTGTACGCCACGCGGATCGTCCGGGAGCAGATCTCCGTCCATTACAGCAACCTGATGAACGCGCAGGTCGCCGCGAACGACGAGATACTGAGCAGCACGTCGGAGTTCCTCGTCCAGCTCGGGACCGTCAACGACTCGGAGGTGCTGTCGCTCAAGACGCTTCCGGTGGACGACGCCGACTATACGCTGGCGAAGGTCCGGCTGAACAACCGCTTCATCCTGGACCTCAGCTATTACAAGATGGTAGACACGTTCTTCGTGTATATGGAGAAGGACGGGAACCCTCTGTTCGCCACCCAGAACGGCTCCAAGTCTCCCGAATTGGACACTATGCTGAGAGAGTACAGCCAGAACATCGCCCGGCACGGCGCGCCCGAAGACGACAAGTGGCGGATCGTCACGCTGCCCGGAGACGACCATTACCTGATCAAGGCCCAGGACATCGATCTCGGCATGTACGCCGGCGCTCTCGTCGAAGTCGACGCCTTGGATAAAGCGCTTACGAAGTTCGACGTCGGCCCGGACGGAGCCGTCTATATCATGGACGGGAAGGGCGGCCTGCTCACCTCCGGACCGGTCCCGGCCAGCCAGGACGCGGAATTCCGTCAGGCCGTCCTGGAGATGAAGGAGCCTGTCGACACCATCCCGTACAAGGGCAAGAAGTATCTCGTCCTGTCGCAGCCGTCCCAATACTCCGACGTCCGCTACGTGATCGTGACGACGGAGCCGTATATTTTGAAGAACCTGCCGTTCTTCCAGAAGATGCTCTACTACTGGATTCCGCTTATCTCGGTGCTGGTCGTGACCGGCTACGTGCTGTTCCTGCAGCGCTTCATGTTCGGTCCGCTCGTCCGGTTGATCCGCGGGATGCGCCGGCTCGGGCTCGGCCGGTTCGACGTGAGGCTGCCCGCCCAGACCGACGGCAGCGAATTCTCGATCATGGCGACGACGTTCAACCAGATGGCCGAGCAGATCGAGAAGCTGAAGATCGACGTGTACGAGGAGCAGCTGCGGGTCCAGAGGGCGGAATACAAGCATCTGCAGGTGCAGATCAACCCGCACTTCTATACGAATACGCTCAACATTATTTATAACCTGGCGGCGCTCAAGGATTTCAAGTCGGTGCAGAAGCTGTCCCTTCACCTGGCCGATTACTTCCGCTTCCTCATGCACAGCCACCGGTCGGTCGTCCGGCTCGAGAACGAGCTTCGGCATATCGAGCACTACCTGGAGATCCAGAAGCTCAGGTACGTCGACAAGCTCGATTACGAGATTCGCGTGCCGCCGAAGCACCAGGCTTGCGAGATTCCGCCGCTTCTGCTGCAGCCCTTCGTGGAGAACGCCATCCTTCACGGGTTCAACCAGCGGGAGCAGGACGGCACGCCGTTCGTCGTGCGGATCTCTTCGGCGGACGATCCGGAGAGCCCGGACCGCATCGTCCGAGTGACCATTCAAGACAACGGCCCGGGCTTCCCGGAGACGATGCTGGAGGAGCTGCGCAGCGGCTCGTACATGGACGGCTCCGGCGAGCAGCACCTCGGCATCTGGAACATTCTGCACCGGTTCAAGATGCTGTACGGGGACGAAGGCGGCATCGCCTTCCGCAACGGACCGGATGGAGGGGCGATCGTCGAGGCGAGGCTGCCGTTCGCCCGGTCCGCCGTGCTGGACGATCCTCTGTCGCCGGAGGGGGAAGAACCCGATATGGAGGATGAATTCGATGCTTACGATGTTGGTAGTCGATGACGAGATCTACGCGCTCAAGGGGATTACCCAGGGCATCGATTGGAGCGACCTGCCGTTCGCTTCGATCCTGGAGGCCGACAACGTCAAGACCGCCATGAAGCTGATGGAAGCGCAGACCGTCGACCTCGTCATCTCCGACATCGAGATGCCGGGCGCGAACGGGATGGAGCTGCTGCGCTGGATTCACGCGAAGTTCCCGGGGGCGCTGGTCGTGTTCCTGACCGGCCACGCCCGGTTCGAATACGCCCGCGAAGCGCTGCAGCTCGGCTGCTTCGACTACGCGCTGAAGCCGATCGACCATGACGCCCTGAAGGGAATCGTCGTCCGCGCCGTCAAGGAGATCCAGAACCGGAAGAACCGGCAGGCGTTCGAGGAGACGCTCGAGGTGTACCGCCGCCAGTGGACGAACCAGCTTCCGATTCTGGTCGAGCGGTTCTGGCAGGACCTGCTGGCGGAGCGCGTGTCGCTCGAGCCCGGCCGGCTCGGCCGCGAGTTCGAGCAGTACGGCATTCCGCTGCGGGCGGGCGACCGCGTGCTTCCGGTGCTGCTGAGCATCGAGGAGTGGAGCGTCGAGATGAACGCCCGCGACGAGAGCATCATGGAATACGCGGTGCGCAAGGCGGCGGCGGAGACGATCGTCGGGGAGCTGCCCGGCGCCGTGTTCCAGGACCGCTCCGACCTGAATCTGGCGCTGCTGTACTTGCCGGACGGGGAGGAGGCGGACCGAGAGGAATTGATGGCCCGGTGCCGCCGGTACGTGGCCGCCTGCCAGGACTACTTCCACTGCCGGATCTCGTGCTACGTCGGCGGGCCGACCGCGATCGGCGAGCTGGCTGCGGCGATCGAACGCCTCGTACAGGCGGAGAGGTCGAACGTCTCGGCGCCGCAGTCGGTCATCGACGGGACCGCCGCCGGCGAAGCGGGAGGAAGCCTCGGCTCCGGCTCCGGCCCGGGAGCTGGGGCGGGAGCGCTGCCCTCGTTCGCGGACTGGAGCCTCCTGCTCGACGCGGGGCAGCACGAGGAGCTGCTGCGGCAGCTGGAGGAGACCGCAAAGCGGCTCCAGGACGAGAAGACGAGCCGCGAGACGCTCGAGCTGCTCTATCACGGGTTTCTTCATCTGATTTTCCAATCGGCGCACCGCCGGGGGCTGTCCGTCTACGAGACGCTGACCGTGCAGGAGATCGGCGATCCCCAGTCGCTTCGCACGCCGCAGCAGCTGCTCCAATGGGCCGCCCGGCTCGTAGACAAGGCCGCCCAGGCGTTCCACGACAAGCATAAGGACACGTCGGCGATCATCGCCAAGATCAACGCGTACATTCAGGACAATCTGCACCGGGAGCTCAGCCGCGACGACATCGCGGGCGAGGTGTACCGCAACCCGGCCTACCTGTCCCGCCTGTTCCGCAAGGAGACCGGGCTGTCGCTGTCCGAGTACATCGCGCACCAGCGCATCGAGCGGGCGAAGAAGCTGCTCGTGGAGACGAACGACAAGATCAGCCACATCGCGGAGGGGCTCGGCTACCTGCACTTCTCCTACTTCGCGAAGCTGTTCAAGAAGCTGACGGGACTGACGCCCCAGGATTACCGGAAGAAGCACCAGGCGATGTGAGGCGGGCGAGAATCGAATACGGTCGGCCAAAAGGAGATTGAGAAATAGGGAGCCTTCCCTGCTCTAGGCAGGGCGGCTCCCTATCTGTGTCGATTGCCGTCATTTCCCCGGAAATGCCGTCGCCGGCTCCGGTCCCATCGAACCCGAACGCGAACTCGTAACCCGAACCCGGACCCGAACTCGAACCCGGTAGGCGTCCGCCTTCACTTGCCGCCCGTGACGCGAATCTCTTCTCCGTTGACGAAGCTGTTCGCGGCCGAGCCCAAGTACGCGATCAGATTGGCGACGTCGTCCGGCGTGCCGAGCCTTCCGGTCGGGAACGAGCGGGCGTATTCCTCGAGCACGGCCGGAGGGAAGGCATGGGTCACCCATTCCGACAACGTGAGCTCGGGGATGACGACGTTGGAATAAATTCCGTCGGCCGCCAGCTCCGAGGCCAGCGCCCGGCTGAACCCGTGCAGCGCCGCCTTGCTCGCGAGGTTGGCCGTATGGCCGGGCTTCCCGTCCCGAACGAGGCTGGACGACACGAACACGATCCGGCCCCAGCCGCCTCGCTTCATGAGCGGAACGGCCGCCCGCGTGACCTTGTACGTGCCTGTGACGGTCCGATCGAGGACGTCGGACCAGGCTTCGCCCGAACCTTCGTCGATAGGGGCTTCCTCGCCCCAGCGAACGGCGTTGTTCACGAGCACGTCCAGTCCGCCGCGCTCCCGCTCGATCCGGTCGAAGGCGTCGCGAACGCTTCGCTCGTCGCCTAATACCAGACGAAGCGCTTCGCAGGACCCGCCGGACCGCCGAATGTCTTCGGCGGTCCGGTTCGCGAGCTCCCGGTTGGAGGAGTAAGTCACATATACATAGGCGCTCTCCGCGGCGAATCGGACGGCCGCCGCCTTGCCGATTCCGCGGGAGCCGCCGGTAATCAGAACCGTTCTGCCTGCTAATCCGTAGTCCAAAGAGAACTCGCCTCGCTTCCATAATCAGAGTCGGAGCCGGGAATCGCCGCCGATCCTCGGCCCGAGAGTCGCCATTCCATGCCGTCACCGAGAGCCATCGCCGATAACCGTCACCGAGAAAGCCGTCGCGGACAGCCCTCGCCCGGGCATCAGCGCCGGGGACCCGGCATCTCTTGAATCCGGCAGTTGTGGAACGCCGTGATCTTCCACTCGCCGCCGGCCTTGACGACCACGTTCGTGTTGATCGAGCCCCGGTCGTTCGGATCCTGCGCGGGAGAGGCGAGCTGGGCTTCTCCGATCGCGTGGACGATCGCGACTTCGGGGGAGAGGAAGCGGAGCTCGGCTCCGGATTCGGCGCTGGACTTCAGCATCGAGCCCTTCAGCGGCCCGTTGAACAGCATCTGGTGGACGTCGGCGATCTGCCTTCTTCCCTTCAGGCGCTGTCCCATGAACGTCACGTAATCGGCGTCCTCCGTGAAGCAGAGGCCGTAAGCTTCTCCGTCGGCTCGGTTCCAGGCTTCGCTTAACCGTGCGAACAGCTCGTCAATCGCCTTGCGGTCTTCTTGATTCGTCATTGTACATCGTTCCTCTCCTAATAGGTTTGTTGGCGGTGCTTAGCGGTTGTGGTATACTTGGTCGCAATAAAGCTTGATTCGCCATACATCTTAATCGAATGCATATCTTAATCGAACATATATCTTAACCAACAATATATCTTGATCGATTAAGATATTCAAATCATAACGCGGAGGTTTCGCTATGTCAACCCCTATTTTCGATGCCGATACGCCCGATCTGTCCGCCGCCCGCCAGCAATTGGTTCAGGAGCTGCGCCAGAACAGCGCGAGAGCCGTCATGTTCCACCAGCTGATCTCGGAGAAGCTGGGCCTGAACGCCACCGATCACAAGTGCCTCGACTACTTGAACCGCTCCGGTCCCGTCACGGCGGGCCAACTGGCCCAGCTCACGGGACTTACGACGGGTGCGGTCACGAGCGTCATCGACCGGCTGGAGCAGGCGGGGTACGTCATCCGGGACAAGGATCCGAACGACCGGAGAAGAGTCGTCGTGAAGCCCGCGCCGGCGGGGGCGGACAACATCTCCCCTCTTTTCCAATCGATCATGGACTCCACCCTCGAGCTTCTCTCGCGGTACGACGAGCAGCAGACGCTCCTCCTGCTGGACTTCATCAAGCGGTGCAACGAGATGACCCTGACCGAGATGAACAGGATCAAAGGAATCGGCGATTCGTAGGACGGTCCCTGCCGGGGCCGTTCTTCATGCGCGCATCGGGGCTCGTCCGGGAGGACGTTCCTCGGCAACAATCGGGCGGCCGAAAAATCACAATAGTGCTATGTCGGTCACCTCAGTAGATAGATGGAAAACGTTTTATACCTTTAAATAAGGAGTGTGGAGAGATTATTAGAGGCAGAAAAGGAACGTGATCCCGGATGGAACAAGCGGCGCAGCCGAACCAAGCGGTCCTCTCGGAGACCGGCAAGCGGCAAAAGCAAAACGTCGGCTATTGGCGGAAATACGGCGTCTTCTACCTGATGATGGCGCCCGCGCTGATCGTGTTGCTCGTCAACAACTACCTTCCGATGATCGGCTCGATCATCGCCTTCAAGAACGTCAACTACCAGACGGGCGTCTTCAACAGCCCGTGGGTCGGCTGGGATAACTTCAGCTATCTGTTCAGCACGACGGACGCCTGGAACATCACGCGGAACACGATCATCTACAACGTCGTGTTCATCACGCTGAACCTGATCATCGGCGTCTCGCTCGCCCTGATGTTCAATTCCATGCGCAGCCGCAAGCTGGCCAAGTTCCACCAGACGATGATGTTCCTGCCCTACTTCCTGTCGTGGGTCATCATCACTTACCTGGTCTACGGCTTCCTCAATCCGGAGATCGGGCTGCTGAACAAGACGATTCTTCCGTGGTTCGGGTCGGATACGATGATCGACTGGTACACGGATCCGAAGTATTGGCCGTTCATCCTGCCGATCGTCAACACGTGGAAGGGGATCGGGTATTACGCGGTCTTCTACCTGGCGGCGATCATCGGCATCGACAAGGAGTATTACGAAGCGGCGACGATCGACGGAGCCTCGAAGTGGCGGCAGATCTGGTCGATCACCGTCCCGCTCATCCGCCCGGTCATCATCGTCCTGACGATGCTGCAGATCGGCCGGATCTTCTACTCGGACTTCGGCCTGTTCTACCAGGTGACCCGGAACGCGGGTTCGCTGTACGACACGACGCTCGTTATCGACACGTACGTCTACCAAGGCCTCGTGGTCACCGGAGACTTCGGAATGTCCTCGGCGGCGGGTCTGTACCAAGCGGTCGTCGGGTTCGTGCTCGTCTTCGTCAGCAACCTTATCATACGCCGGATCAGCAGGGAGGACGCGCTGTTCTAATCGGAACGGCCCGTCCTGGAGGGAGGAATATCGAATGGCTACAATCGCGGCTGCCAAGAAGGAAAAGTCGGTTATGGATATCTCGAAGCCGGCCAATTTCGCGATCAACGTCTTTTTCTGGATCTATACGGCGATCTGCATCATCCCGCTCATCCTCGTCCTGGTCGTGTCCTTCACGGACGAGAAGACGGTACTGCTCAACGGGTACAGCTTGTTCCCGAGCAAGCTCAGCCTGTCCGCCTACGACTTCCTGCTGAACGACTGGCTGAACGTCGTCCGGTCGTACGGGATCTCGATTCTCGTCACCGTCGTCGGCACGATCGTCTCGCTGACCGTCATGGCGCTGTTCGCCTACCCGATCTCGAGAAGAGACTTCAAGCATCGCGGCCTGTTCTCGTTCATCATGGTGTTCACGATTCTGTACAACGCGGGACTCGTTCCGTTCTATATGATGTACACCCAATACCTGCACCTGCAGAATTCGATTCTGGCGCTTATGATTCCTTACATCGTTCAAGCGTTCTTCGTCCTCGTCATGCGGACGTTCTTCTCGAACTCGATACCGACCGAACTGATCGAATCGGCCAAGATCGACGGAGCCGGCGAATGGCGCATCTTCGCCCAGATCGTCCTGCCTCTGTCGCTGCCGGTGCTCGCCAGCGTCGGGCTGCTGTGCACGCTGAACTATTGGAACGACTGGTGGCTCAGCATGCTGTTCATCAACGACAACATCCACATCAACATTCAGTACCGGATGTACAAGGCGTTGCAGGACTTGCAGTTCCTCAGCTCGAACTCTACCGCGTATGCGGCGATTCTGGCGCAGAACCCGAACTTCCAGCTTCCGAGCGAGACGGTTCGGATGGCGATGGCCGTCGTCGGGATCGGCCCGATCGTGTTCGCTTATCCGTTCTTCCAGCGTTACTTCATCCAAGGCTTGACGGTCGGCGCGGTCAAAGGGTAATTCAAGGGCGACCGTTCCGTTCCAAGGCGCAAGCGGGTACCCGCGGCTGTCGGCTTCTTCCGGTTACCGGCCGGTTGAGCATATAAGCATTCATCTATAAAAGGGAGGCAACACACTATGCTCAGTAAGAGCAAGCGCTTCAAAAGCACGACCCTGCTTATGGCCGTCGTCCTGATGATGTCGCTCGTCCTCGCGGCGTGCGGCGGCAATAACGGCAACGAAGGCTCCTCCTCTTCGCCGTCGGGTTCCCCGTCGGCCTCGCCGTCGGCGTCTCCGTCGGCCACCGACTCGGCATCCCCTTCGGCCTCGCCGTCGGCTTCGCCTTCCGAATCCTCAGGCGTCGACGTCTCGAAGCTGGAGCCGTACGAGATCAAGGTTCTGTGGGAAGGTCCGGCCCAGAAGGACTTCCCGGCGGTCGAAGCCGCCATCAACGAATATCTCAAGCCGAAGATCAACGCCACGGTCAAGCTGTCCACGCTGGACTGGGGCCAATACAACGACAAGATGCCGCTGCTCATCGCCGGACGCTCGCCGATGGACGTCGTGTTCACGGCCCAATGGAACGGCCACGCGAACAACGTCGCCAAGGGCGGCTTCCTCGCCCTGAACGATCCGAAGGGCCCGGCCGGCAACCTGCTTGAGCAATACGGCCAAGACATTATCAAGACGCTCGACCCGGCGTTCCTCGAAGGCGCGAAGATCAACGGCTTCAACTACGGCGTGCCGACGAACAAGGAATTGGCCGCTCAAGGCGGCGTGCTGTACCGCACCGACATCGCCGAAGAGCTCGGCCTGACCGAGCAGCTGAAGAACGTGAAGACGGTCGCCGACCTCGAGCCGATCCTCAAGACGGTCAAGGAGAAGAAGGGCAGCGCCATCATCCCGCTGTTCCTGAAGGACGGCGAGACGTTCAACACGCACTACATGATCCAGCACGACTACCTGGGCGACACGACGATCGACGGTCTCGTGCGCAAAGACGGCGAAGACTCGAAGGTCATCAGCCGCTTCGAGGATCCGGCTTACATGGATCAATTGAAGCTGACCCGCAAGTTCTTCGAAGAAGGTCTGATTAACAAGGACGCCGCTACGACGACTCTCGGCACGCAAGACGCGATGAAGAAGGGCAACGTGTTCATGATCACGTCGTCCATGAAGCCGGGCAAGGACGCCGAGTTCGCGAACGCCGTCGCTCTGCCGGGCAAGATCGGCCAGATCAACCTCGGGCCGCGCACGGTATCGACGGGCGAGACGGCAGGCTCCATGCTGGGCATCTCCTCCACGTCTAAGGATCCGGCCCGCGCGATGATGTTCATCAACCTGCTGCACTCCGACAAGTACCTGAACAACCTGATCAACTTCGGTATCGAAGGCAAGCACTACGTGAAGGTGTCCGATAACGTCATCAAGCCGGGCCCGAACTCGGCCGACTACAACCCGGGCGTCGCTTGGGAGCTGGGCAACCAATTCCTGAACTACACGTTCGAGACGGAAGCTCCGGACAAGTGGGACCAATTCAAGATCTTCAACGAAGGCGCTCACAAGTCGCCGGCCCTCGGCTTCACGTTCGACGTCGAGCCGGTGAAGTCGCAAGCCGCCATCCTGATCAACGTCGGCAAGCAATACGCCGCCGCTCTGGAGACGGGCTCCATCGACCCGGCGAAGGCGCAAGAATGGTACGACAAAGAGAAGAAGAACGGCCTCGACAAGGTTCTGGCCGAGAAGCAGAAGCAGCTCGACGCGTTCCTCGCCAGCAAGAAGTAAGAGGAGCTTGATCGTTCAAGGCTTGGCGGAAGGTAGATAGAGGCTTAACAGGGTAGACAAAGGTTAGATGTTCAGAGGATGGACCATCGATTGCGGAAGACCGTCAAGGGAGCTTGGCGGTCTTTTCGCTATGTACGAAGAAGAAATATGGATGCCCTTCTATAGACAAGCTCTCACGGCCATGCTTCGTCGACCCCTTCGAGCTCGGGAAGCCCCGCCTTGCGCCGCTGCTCGATGATATATTGGACGTACCACTCCGGGTTCTCGGTATTTCTCCGGATCGAGCGGATCGTCCCCAACCAGCGGTCGTTCCAGCTCATGCCGTCGGAGTTCACGTGTCCCCGCTTCTCCATCTCGATCGTCTGGTCGTACGCGGAGGCGGCACCGACACGCATACGGGGCGTATCGAGCAGGATCACGTTGCCGTGCCCGTCCCGCCTGGTGTCGAGTTCGCCGCCCCTTTCCTTCAGCACCGCGTAAGTTCCCGCCGCCGCTACAAATAGAACTGCGACTGCGGCGAGCGAACCGAGAATCCACAGAACGACGTTCATCTTCCGGCCTCCCGAAGCAAGGCAGATGCGGACTCCGTATGACCGAATCAGTCCGGCTATCTCGATTATAGCGCAAGACGTCCTTCCGACAAGAATGTTTTGGCTATGAGCGCTGCTAACCGTCGGCCTTCCAGCCCCCCTTCCCCGCTGCCGTCCGCCTGTCGCCCGATCCCGCGGCGGGCGCGGTCATCGGGCGGACTGGGGTTCGTTGACATTGGGTTGACGTTTCGATAGCATGAATGAGTAGGGTATTAATGAGATCGGTCGTACGACTAGATGGAGGGATCAGGCGTGAAGCCCGGAGTTCTGGTCATTAGCCACGGATCCCAAGAGCGCGGATGGGTCGATCGGGTCGAAGAGACGGTGGAGGGCGTGCGCGCGAAGCTGGGCGGCGGCGTCCCCGTCGAATGCTCCTATCTGGAGCTGGTGGAAGGAAGACTCATTCAGGACGGAATCGAGAGGCTGGAGGCGCAAGGCGTCACCGACCTTCTCGCGATTCCGCTGTTCGTCTCGGCCGGCAGCACGCACGTCGACGAGATCGGCTGGTCGCTCGGCGCCTACGAGGAGCCGCGCCGTCCGACCGACCTGGAGCGGTGCCGGGTGAACGCGCGGCTGACGTACGGGAAGCCGATCGCGGACGATCCGGAGATCGCCGAGGTGCTGCTCGACAAGCTGAAGGAGTCTTCAGTCTCCTCGGAGCCGTCGAAGGAGTGCCTGCTGCTGATCGGACACGGCAGCGAGGAGCCGTGGTTCCGCGAGGAGTGGAAGCGGGGGCTGGAAGGCTTGGCCGCGCGGATGAAGAGGGTCGGCGGATACGCTGGCGCCGCGGTCGCCCTGCTGCGCCCGGAAGAGGTCGCGGAGCGGGTCCGGGAGCTTCGCGGGAGCCATCCGCGGGGGACGGCGATCGTGGCGGTTCCGGTTTTCGTCAGTGAAGGGTACTTCACGTCGTCGGTCATTCCGAAGCGGCTCGAGGGCACGGGCTGCCGGTACGCGGAGGGGTCTCTCATCCCGCATCCGAAGGTGGAGGAGTGGATCCGGCGCCAGGCGTCGGAGTGGTTGGAATCGTTGTCGGTCTAGAGCCAAAGAGGGGGAGCAAGTTGGAGAAAATCAGAGCGCGGTTAATCTACAATCCGACTTCCGGAAGGGAGGAGATGAGGCGGCGTCTTCCCTATATTCTGCAGCGGTTGGAGCAGGGCGGAATCGAGACGTCGTGCCACGCGACCGAGGCCAAGGGGGACGCCATCTCGGCCGCCTCCGAAGCGGTGGAGCGGGGATACGATCTTATTATCGCGGCGGGCGGGGACGGCACCTTGAACGAGGTCGTCAACGGCATGAGCGGACACGCGATCCGGCCGGCGCTGGGCGTGCTGCCGATGGGGACGTCGAACGACTTCGCCCGGGCGCTCGGCATTCCGAAGCGGTGGCAGAGCGCGGTCGACCTGATCGTGAAGCGGCATTCCCGCCCGGTCGACATCGGCATCGCGGACGACAGCTACTTCATCAATATCGCGGGCGGCGGCTTCCTGACCGACCTGTCGTACGAGGTGCCGAGCCGCCTGAAGACGATGATCGGGCAGCTCGCTTATTACGTGAAGGGGTTCGAGAAAATCACGCATTTCCGTCCGACGAACCTGCGCATCTCCGCCGAAGGGCACGAGGACATCGAAGGGGAGTTCATGCTGTTCCTCATCGCGAACAGTCCTTCGATCGCCGGCTTCGAGAAGCTGGCCCCGCAGGCGATGCCGGACGACGGCTTGTTCGACGTGCTGGCGATGAAGAAGTGCAACCTCGCGGAGATGATCCGCATCGCGTCGATGGCCGTGCGCGGGGAGCATCTGAACGACCCGCACATGATCCACTTCCAGACGAGCCGGATCGTCGTGGAGACGGACGACCGCGTTCAGCTCAACCTCGACGGCGAATACGGCGGCACGCTGCCGCGCACGTTCTCGGTGCTGCCCGCGCATCTGCGCGTGATGGTGGACGAGGACGGGAATTCTTCGTATCACCGGTAGCGGGCGTCGGCTCGGCCGCTCGGTCGGCTTGGTCAGCTCGGATGCGGGGGAGCGCGGGATGGCGGATGAGAACAGGAATGGTTCGTATCCTTAAGTAGCAGCAACTTGCTTCTTGGCGGGCCTGAATGCGGATGAGCGAGGGATTGCGGGTTCGCGAACGGAATCGACAGAGCGACGGCCCCGGGATGTCGGAAGGGGATCTACATAGTAGCGATGAAGAGGGAGGGCGCTGCCCTCCCTTGCTTGATAGTGTTTCGCTCCGCAATCCCTTCCCGATCTCCCTGCCGCCACTTCCCCATCCCTCCGCCGACTTCGGAGCGGCCGCTAACGGAACTCGCGGACCTTATTGCAGCAGGGATACGGTTTTTCGGATTTTAACGGAACGGAGCGCTCTTATTGGGCGGCGGTAGGGCGATTAGGTTCGGATTGGAGACCCGTAACGTCTTCCCGTTCCGTTAGAATTCCGAATGAGGCTTCTCGGGCCGAACAGCGGCCGCCAGTTCCATAAGGGCTGGTAGCGGGTGGACGGCGGGAGTACGATTTGCGGGCATTGGTTGGACATGCGCGAGCGTGTGTCGAAGGCAGGATCGGTATGCGAAAAGGCGAGAACGGAAAGAGGGTTAGGCGCAGTGGCACGTCAACAGAGAGGTTCATCCAAGCAGGGTCGGGGAGCGTCGGGTTCTTCGGATCGGAGAGAGGGGCGTCGGCCGGGCGGCGGCGGTATCGGCTCGTCCCGCGACTCGTCGCGGGGATCGGAGAAAAGCGGGCGGATAACCGGCGTTCCGGTCGAGGCGGGGCAGTCGGTCGAGCTTAGCATCGTCGGCTTGACGCATGAAGGCGAAGGGGTGGGCCGCGTCGAGGGCTACACCCTGTTCGTGCGCGGCGCCTTGCCCGGCGACCGGGTGCGCGCCGAAGTCGCGAGCATCGGCAAGTCGTTCGGCCGCGCGCGGATGACCGAGCTGCTCTCCGCCAGCGAAGACCGGCGGGCCGCGCCTTGCCCGATCTATGACAGCTGCGGCGGCTGCCAGCTCCAGCATTGGGACTATGCCGCCCAGCTTCGCTGGAAGCGCCAGCACGTCGCCGACAGCCTCGCGCGCATCGGCAAGCTGCCGGTCGCTCCGTTCGAAGCTTCGGCTTCGGCGGCAGACGGATCGGCTGCCGTTGGTGGGGATGCCACCGCCGCCGCGTCCGAACGAGCCCCCATCGTCGTCCATCCCGTTATCGGCATGGAGGAGCCTTGGCGCTACCGCAACAAGGCCCAGGTTCCGATCGGCTCCAGCATAGCGGGCGGCCTGCTCATCGGCGGCTTCTTCGAGCAGGGCAGCCACGACATCGTCGACATGGACGCCTGCCTCATCCAGCAGGAGCCGAACGAAGAGACCGTTCGCGCCGTCAAGGAAACCGCCCGGTCTCTCGGCTACAGCTCGTACGACCGCGAGACCGGCCGCGGGCTGCTGCGCCATGTCGTCGTGCGCCATGCGGCCGCGACCGGCGAGCGGATGGTCGTGCTCGTGACGAACGGCCGCGACCTGCCGCACGAGGACGAGCTCGTGGCACTCATCCGCGAGCGCGTGCCCGGCGTCGCCAGCGTCTGTCAGAACGTGAACACGGCGCGCACGCCCGTCGTGTTCGGCGACGAGACCCGCGTCTTGTGGGGCAACGACGTCATCTACGACGACATCGGGGGCATCCGCTTCGCGATCTCCGCGCGCTCCTTCTTCCAGGTGAACCCGACGCAGACCGAGCGCTTGTACCGCGCCGCGGTGGAATACGCCGCCCTCACCGGCGAGGAGACGGTGGTCGACGCCTATTGCGGCATCGGAACGATCACCTTGTTCCTCGCCAAGCACGCGCGCCGCGTCTATGGCGTCGAGATCGTCCCCGAAGCGATCGAGGACGCTCGCCGCAACGCCGCGCTGAACGGCATCGCCAACGCCGAATTCGCCGTCGGCGCCGCCGAAGACATCCTGCCGCGGTGGCAGGCAGCCGGGGTGTCGCCCGACGTCATCGTCGTCGACCCTCCCCGCAAGGGCTGCGACCCGCGCCTGCTCGACACGATGCTGCAGCTTCGCCCGCAGCGCATCGTCTACGTCTCGTGCAACCCGTCCACGCTGGCCCGCGACCTTCGCGTCCTGGAGGACGGCGGCTACCGCACGATCGAGGCCCAGCCGGTGGATATGTTCCCGCATACGGTGCATGTGGAGTGTTGCTCACTGTTGGTCAGGAAAGACTAATAGTTGAGGTGTATTGGCGGAAATAGTAAAGAGGGGCGATACGCCCCTCTATTTTTCTGCCCTAATATGTACTGTCAGTCATGCAGTTAATGACGTAGACGTTAGCGGACTTTCCACCTCGCTTTATGTCTATTTGACTATGTACAGTAATCAAGCCCTCGTCATTGAACTCTTTAAGGACACGTTGAACGGTTCTTTTCGATACATTGCTTTGCTCAGCTATCTCAGCTACCTTGAGCCAACAAACACCAAAATAGGTACGCGAATTAAGTTGCAGAGTATTGAGAACAGATTCCATTGACGAGGTAAGTTCATAAATTTCATAAATCTTGGAGATAGTTTGGTTAAGTTCTTCTTCGTTGTTAAAGGTTTGGTAGCGTCTATAATCATGCCAATACTTTTCTGTTCTTTTACGAAATAACCTAGGTTGTAAATTACTCATGACTACCTTTTTCCCTTTCTTTTTTAAGTAGTTTGAGTGTTTTGAAATTGATTATCGTTGTTATTGTACAAAGTATTGCTACTGCGATTGAAATAATAATGATTAATAGATTCAACATAATCACCCCTGAGTCAAGTTTTTCTATTCATCAAATACAGTATCACACACTTAGGAAAATGACAAATTCTGGATATTTACAATACGTTTTTTCTATTGTATAATACAGCTTTTTCATTTTAAGGGGACTCAAGAAGGAATAATGTGCGTCAAACACCATTTCAGAAAAATTTTGTGCGTAGCAGTCGAGGGTAAACTCTGCCGCACTAACAAAAACCGATTCATTCGACACCCGGTAGGTCTAATTAGAAGCCCTTAAAGCCCCTTAGAGCAATTAAAAGAGCCGCCCATGTTTGGGTGGCTCTATGTTTATTCTTTGCCATTCTGTCAGTTTTACTGAATTAAGTTACCTCAATCATAGGTATTTGCCTTCAACCTACCCCAAGAAACCATCAACTACTTTTTGAATTTCTCTCTTCCAAGCAGGAGCATGTGCATTTCTAGGAATTAAACATGTGTCCAGTACCCTTCTGAACTCTTTATTGTCATAGCGGTTCGTAACATATTTTTCCATCATTAAAATGAATTGCTTTAGTGTAATCGGTACAATGTTAATGAAATCTGGTTCGTCTCCTGTGTACCAAACGCCAACACGGAATGTTTCTGCTGTATTATTATCAATGGAACGTGCTAAGAACAATCCGTAAACAGGTTTTCCACTTGCCGCGGCGACCTTTGCTTTTTCTTTTGCAACGTGCCTACGGACTGGTTCGCCTTCTGCGGCTTCTTGGCGTGATGAAGTTGTTAGAGTTACCTCCACTACCAGAACATAGTCCTCAAATTCGAATATCAAATCGGGACCGCCACCGGGGGCACAACCTAACGGGAAAAAGTCTTGGTCAACCTTAAATCTCCTTGCTTCATGCGGTTTGTTTACAAGTTGATTAATAGCTAGAAACGCTCTCCATACCGCCCATTCCAAGTATGCAGGTTCGTCTTCAATATCAATATCATACGTTTCTTCATCAATCGGTTGCTTATCAATCTTTTTGAGATAAGCAATAATTTCCTTTACTTGTTCCTCTTCATCTTGTTGGGACGCATAATTCTTTTCTAGGACTTGTTGGTATAATACCTCAAGTCTAAGTCGTACTTGATTCAAATCAGCAACTTCTTGCGTCTCTGGTATAGTCGGTACTAATGCTTCATCCATACCGGAGTCAATGAGAAGTTGACGGAATCTAACGATTTCTTCTCTAGCCGTAATTTCATTATCAGTTGGAAGTTGAGAACCGTTCCAAAGACGAGTTAGATATTCTTTGCCGTTTTCTTTACCGATAATCCGACGGTCAACTGAAATGATTGCGTTGATTATTGGTAACTTTTTATCACTAAGAATAAGCCGTTTTCCCTTTAATGAGACAAGTCCCGTTAATCGTGGGTATCTGAAATTCACGTCAGCGTAATCCTTTAGCGAATCCCTTTGTAAACCAACACTAGCGGCAATACGTTCTAACAAGGCGTTATCCACTCTACGTTTTGCAACTCTACCTGTGACCGCATTTCTTTCGGCTCTAAATTCAAGGATTTTTTCAACAACTTCATCAACAGACTTGTGGTCTCGATAAATTTGCACTATCCCCATTTCAACTTTGCTTAAGCCTTCCGAGTTTTCAAGTGAACCCAACCTTTGAAGCACTTGTAAGATAAAAATAAATGGGTTAAAACTTTCTTCGCCGTTAGTCGGTTCAATCACAGAAGGAATCTCATATGCAAGTAATGCTCTTAGCATACATTCTTGTTGTTCCTGAACTGTTTCGGCGTTTATCATTCTTTGACCACTTGGCGTAATCTCATAAGCGCGACCAGTCAACCCGTACTCTGGATTTTCAGCCACAACTTCTAAAATTGCAGGGTCTTTTTCGTCCGGTCTTAAATCTCTTTTGAATTTATGCGTGATAAATCCAAGTTGAGATAAGCAGGAACGCCATTTACGTCCCATATCGCTGTAATCTCTCTGCTTGTTTGCAATTTCAATAACGCCTGCTCTATCAAGTTCATCAGCAAATAAACGCTCTTGCGATTTACCGATGATATTACCGTTTAACGTATTCTTAAGTACAATCAAACCTTCACGTATTCGTAAAGGATTTCTTACAGTTGTATTACCAAAATGCCACGGAGAACTCATA
This sequence comes from Cohnella xylanilytica, assembly GCF_014212175.1. Lineage (GTDB taxonomy): Bacteria > Bacillota > Bacilli > Paenibacillales > Paenibacillaceae > Cohnella > Cohnella xylanilytica. Next base: position 56,400 of record NZ_JACJVR010000015.1, read on the forward strand.
CGGCACACCTCGACAATTGTTTAGTATCCGACAAAAATGTACTCTTGTACTTCATTGTTGTTGTCGTCAACTTTATGACCTTGATTTCCAAACGAATATCTATGGTCAATCTGGTTGACTTCAACTTTATCTTTATATTTACAAAGAAGTTCAATCATTTCTTCCATTGAAGGGAACGCATTTGAAGAATAGGAAACCATTATGATGCTATCCTTGTGTTTAGCAAATAACTTGTCAAATGCATCGTAAGCACCGACCTTTGTTCCAAAAGGCGTAGGATACTTCTTGAATTTTTTGGTTTTTGTATCCTGTTGGATTTCCAAACCTTCCCACCGTTTCGATAGCCCTTCAACAAAATGATAGCGTCTCGTGTACTCGTTATCACTCAACGGGCTGTAATACGGTGGGTCGATATAAACTAAATCAGCGTGTCGTCTAAGTTCCATAGTATCCCTATTAGTGGATATGTTTTGTTTGCCGTTATCAAATACTGCATTATTGTACGCTTCAACGGATTCAAGGAAATGTTCTTTCAAACTTTTTTGTAAATCCTTACGTCCATCATCATATCGATACCCGACGTAAGTAAAAATCCCCCTAGGTCTTCGTTTCAAGCAAGCACGAGTTAAAGCCGCGATTGCCAACGCTCTTTTATAAGGGTCTTGCAACTTTTCAATTCGTGCTCTCAAATCGTCTATGAAAATGTTTTCTTCGTCAGAAAAATAAAGACCCTTGAATGTTTCATAAACAAATCCATTACCGTCGCCTTCTTTTAGCAAGAAATTGACGTCTTTTTCGTCTAGGGTAACGGAATTGTTTTCAACTATCGCTTTTGTTACGTTAGCAGAAAACGTCATAAAGTCATTCGAATAAACGGTTTTACCTTTCGTCTTAAACATGTAGCTTACTACGCCACTACCACTAAATGCGTCCAACACCGAATCGAATCGGAACTGAGAAGCAATATCCCAAATACTATCAAGTAAATTGTTCTTACTGCCCATATATCTTGTGCCGGGGAATCGGTCTAACTGCGTATTTGGAATTTCCGGTTTTACAACCTTGAAACTCCTTCTACGTGGTTGTGCCACTACCAATACGTCTTGTCCGTCACGTTTACTTGCATCCGAATTGATATAACGCTTCGTCTTGTGAACTTCAATTTTGTAATCACGGTATAACTCGTAAACTAATGGATGATTCGAGTTAGTCAGAACAACCGTACAACCCAATTCGTAAAGTCGATGAACTTCATTTGCTAATGCAACGTGGTCTTCTTCGTAAAAGAACTCCTTCGTATAACGTTTGAAATCCGAATAAGTAGAAATCGGAAGGTAAGGAGGGTCTAAATAAATGAAATCATCCGGTTCGGCGTAGTTGTTCAGAACTTCCAAATAATCGCCTTCAACGATTGTGGTATCAAATAACGCAGAACTTGCCGCTTTAAGCCCCTCAACATCACAGAAATTAGGGTTCTTGTATTTGCCAAATGGAACATTGAACTGACCTTTTTTATTTACACGGTATAGCCCGTTAAAGCAAGTTTTATTCAAGAATAGGGTTCTTGCCGCACGTTCAATATGGCTTAAATGCGTCGGGTCTTGGCTTCGAATGGAGTAGAAAAATTCCTCTTCATTTACAAAACCCCCAAGACATTCGATTAGTTCATTAACATTATCCCGAACAGTTTTATACAAGTTTACTAAATCGGGGTTAGTATCTGATATAACTGCGTTATCCGGTTGCAAGCCAAAGAACATCGCGCCCCCACCGAAAAAAGGTTCAATGTATTTGTTGAATTTATTCGGAACATGCCGTGCAATTTCATTCCAAAGTTGTTGCTTTCCGCCTGCCCATTTTAATATTGGTTTGGCTATCGGTTTTTCAATCTGCTGAATAAGTAATTGTTGTTTCGGGACAGCCATTATTTATTACCACCTTTATATTCATTCCGTACCGCACTCACAAAATCTATTCTATCACTTGTAAACATCAACTAGAATCCGAACAAACAAACTTTTTTTAAACTCCGTAAATAAATCAATATAACACTTTGAAAATAAGTATGCAAATAAGTAAGTCGCCTTATAAGCCCCTGTACGTACAACGTCGATTCAAAAAAAATTTGTACGGAGCAGACGAGGGTAAACTCAGGCAAGTCAACCAGAAGCGAATCACTAGGCACTGGGTGGGGTCTATAATCCGCCCTAGAAGCTGAACAGAGCCGCCTTCTTACTTCCGGGTGGCTCTGCATAGCTTTGACCGTATAAAGCCGCTCAACGGCTCTCAGACTGTTTCAGTCACTTGTGTTACTTCTTGCTTTCTCCGATTGAGTTCGCGATAAAGTGACCCCTTACTTACACCTGTCATTTCCTCAATTTGTGTTACCGTAAATTCTCCGCTCGCGTGTAGCTTGATTGCTTTGTCTAGCTTCTTCTTATCCGTCATAGGGCGACCGCCCTTACGTCCACGTGCTCTAGCGGCTTCTAGTCCTGCTACTGTACGTTCATGGATGATTGATTTCTCGAACTCTGCAAAGACAGCCATCATGCCGAACATTGCCTTTCCTGCCGCTGTAGAAGTATCTATGTTATCGGAAAGGCTTACGAACTCAACGCCTTTCTTTTTAAGTAGGTCAAGTGTTGCTATTAGCTTTAGTGTCGAACGTGCTAAGCGGTCAAGTTTGTAAACAATGAAAGTGTCACCTTCACGAAGCATGTCGATAGCCTTTTCAAGTTCGGGGCGGTCATCTTTTCCGCCGCTTGCTTTCTCTGTGAATATTCGGTCATAACCGAACTTTGCCAATGCGTCCATTTGCGAATCGAGTGACTGGTCAGCGGTAGATACCCTTGCGTAAGCTATTCTCATATTTCTCTCGTTCCTCTCGTTTATGTATCTTTAATAAGATTGTATCATAAACGTACTATTTCGTAAATTAGATTTCGAAACGAGTTTCGTAACCGATATTCTTACATAATTGCCTTGAAAACAGACACAATGTGGACTGTTCCATAAACAATCGTTTACGTACCATGATTTTGAATTGAGTGGAAGTTAAAGAGGGGGCGAGAGCAGTATTCCTACGGGTACTGTTCCCGAAGGGGGCGGAATCATCACAATTAGAGGTGAAACCTAACTTTGTCTGTCCTTTTACTGGTAAACGTTTTGGGTCAATGAAAGCCTTGATAAAGGCGGCTGTGTCGCACTTGGTGAAATCAGAGCAGAGGAGAATGGAGAATGTAAAGAAGTGATGGTAAAGCTTTACTTCAATTCAGCCGCCGTTACTTAACTGCCAACGATATTCAACTGTCTTGCTGTACTACTTCTTCTCAGTTCATTCTCTATTCTTATAAGGTAAGTTATTAGGGGAGCAAAATGCCTAGGTTTTACCTAGGGAAAATGAGTATGAAAGGGAAATATATTTCCTTGAATCTCCTATTTGAGGGAAAATAAATTCCATGTACAGGGAAATATTTTTCCTTGTGTATGGAATTTATTTTCCTCTACTGATTAGTTACCCTCGCCAAGTATCTGTTCTAAGGCTTCAAGGCTGAGTCCTTTACGCTCTTGCTTGGCTTCTCGTACTTGTTGTGCCCTCATTTCTTCTTGGCTCATACCCTTTTTGTCTTTGATTGACCGTTCCTCATACACGATAGGTTTCTGTCCGGTCTTTAGATAATCTTCGACTTTGCAAAGTACATCGCAATCAGCCATGAAGAAGGCTCTCGGGTTGAGTTTCTTCGAGTCGTAGCATACAAAGAACGCTTCAATGTGCTTTTTCATGGTGGGTTTTTGTTCGGCTCGATCAAGGTCTCGATAATGGTGCTGTAATTCCTTAATGCAATCCGTCACTGTTTTTCCTTCACGATTCTTTGTACGATGCTTTTTTCCTGTTGCTTTTCGGTACTCACTGAGGAAGTGACTCTCAAACTCTGGATATGACCATAACTGCACATCATCGGGTAAGGCGGTCTCAGTTGGTTCAGGCTTGGCTTTATTGGTCTTTGGTTTGACTTGTCTAGTTCCAACGTAAGCCTTCCCATCAGCTTGAAGTACTTCGCTAAGGTAATTGCGATATGCTGTCAGAATCGTCTCACGATGGCTCTCAGCGGCGCTTTTAAGCCTAGCGGCATAATTATGTTCTACTACTTTTACAGCGGCTGTAAAAGCTTGTAGAAGGCTATCCGCTTTTTGTCCTTTGTATAACTCAGTGTTAGCAATGACTTCATTTTCAGCATGACTGAGAAACACAAACGGATTGTTTTCAGGACGGTCAGTAATACTGAAAACGAACTCACCCCTGTCTCCGCCCTGCATGGAAAAGGTTTCAATAAATCCGTATTCCATCAACCGTTTGGCGTAATTCTTTACTGTCTTGTCATCCTTGTTCCCAAAAACTCTTTTTAGAAGGAGTCTTGGCAAGGCTACTTTTGTTGGAAGTTGGGCTTGAGCAGTATTAACCCGATTCATAATAAGCCCAAGTAGCTTCAATGAATCCCCTGTTAGGCGGCTACAACAAGCTACTTCATTTTCTAATCTAAAGTGCCCGTTATGGTACAGTATGAATCTGCCTGTCATCATCTCCGCCCCCTTCTTTGGATATACGCTGAAACGGATTCCCGGCTTATCATGTACGAGCAGGTCTTACCTTCACCAAACTTAACAGCGTCAAGCTGACGGGCTTGTATTGCTCGTAGAATTGTTCTTTGGCTGACTCCTGCAACCTTGGCGGCTTCTTTTCGGGTGTAAAACTCTTTCATGGTCTGTTCCCCCTTGGAATGGTATAAGTTAGTGACAGCAGAGGGTAAAAAAATAACCCTCTCGTGCTAGTAATCGTTGCAACCTATTGTTCAGTTGCAGTGGGAATTTCCTATAATGAGGGTACACGTTCCTTCTTATTGCCCCTGCCATGACTCAGCAGGGGCTTTCTTGTGTTCATTACCGTTCGGGCGGCTAGTCATTGTCAGGAAAGAGCCTATCAACGTCATAGTTCATTTCCCGTAGAAATGCCTTTAGGTCAGACTCTTCAATCCAGAATGGATATTTACCTACGCCCCGAATATTGCCGGGGATTCGTTCAACATGTAGCTTACCTTGCTTAACCCATCCGTAGACTGCATCTTCGCTTACCATTCGACTACGACTGTGAGCAGATAGCTTATATGCAATTTGCGAGACCGTGTAATACTTCCCCATGACCTAGCGCCTCCCCTCATTGATTGATTGCTCTACGAACGCTCTTAAATCGGCTTCCCGAACTCTCCAAAGCGTCCCGGCTAACTTCATTGCTTTAATCCGCCCTTCACCAAGCCATTTGTAGCAAGTATTCATATCAATGCTCAACAGCTTTGCGACTTCATCGGCGGAATACAAGCGACCTAGATACGTTTTCATGTCTTCCATTATTGCTGACCTCCCGTAGTGTTATTGAGGATGAAGTTCCTGAGACTTTCCTGAGGAATCCTAATTGAGCCACCGACTTTGCAACTTGGGAGTTGTCCGTTATGACACATGCCATAAACCGTTGTATAGGATAGTTGCAGTATGTCCATGACTTCACGGATGGTGAATAAGCGTTCCATGATGACCGCCCCTTTCGGTTGTGAAATTGTTACATACACAATATAAGGAAGCGGATTGCAGGATTAACAAAAGCGCGTAGAAATATTGAAGAATCTTTAATTATCCGATAAACACGGGACATTTAGTTCAGTAAGGGGAGAGAGAACGAAGGTAACTAATTTTTCAGCTTTATTGCACTTTGTGGGAACTTCGTTATCGTTAAATCTGTTGATTTCATCTGCAAATAGACATAATTACGGCTGTCATTTAATAAGAAGATTCAGGTTATGCCGATTGAAAAAAAATATTCATCCAACCGCAATTTTTTCCCCTCCCGGCGCGATGGTTACTGCGAACACGCTCAAGGGGGAGCAGAAAATGAATGTAGAACGCACTTATGATGATGGAGCAATATTCCTAGACTTGTTTATGCCGCTCGTGTACTCGGAAATTGACAGACTGCTAGAACAAGAAGCCAATTCCCAGTATAATGAAGGCAACGCCAATACATCTCATAGTGAAGGAGCGGCGTAACTATGAGATGTGCAGTTTATATTCGTGTTTCTACAGATAAAGAAGAGCAAAAAACGTCATTACAGAATCAAAGAAGCTTGTTCTACGAGTACCTTGAAAAACAAGGGTGGGATGTGTTTGATTTCTATATTGACGTTGAGAGTGGAACAACTGGTAAAAGAGAAAATTTGCAACGTCTGATAAAGGATGCCAAGGAGCGTAAGTTTGACGTTATCGCGGCAAAAGAATTATCACGACTTGCTCGGAATGGTGGTCTCTCTTATCAAATTAGGGATATAGCGATGGAGAACCGTATTCATATTGTCACTTTAGACAATGCAATCAACACGCTTGAGGGTAAAGGGGAAATGTTCGGGCTATACGCTTGGATGTACGAGCAAGAATCACAGCGAACGTCCACTCGAATTAAAGCCGCCCTCAGTAGTAAAGCAAGAAAAGGTGAGTTCAAGGGTTCGGTTCCGCCTTACGGGTACAGGCTGAACAGCGGAAAGCTTATTCTTGCGGAGGACGACACGCCCAACAATGTAAAGCGGATATTCCGAATGTACTTGGAGGGAAAAGGATTCGATGCAATCGCACGAACTTTGACTCGTGAAGGATGTCCAACACCTGCCCAAGTTGTCGGCAAGAAAAATGCAGGGCTATACTGGCAGGGTACTTCTATCAAGAAAATCTTGACTAACCCACATTATGTCGGAGACTTGGTTCAAGGAAGGCAGACAACAGTTAGCGTCACGTCAAAAGTACGTGAAGAAATTCCAAGGGAAAAGCAAATCGTTACTGAAAACGCCCACCAAGCCATAATCTCAAGGGAAGACTTTGAAGCTGTCCAACAATATATGAAGGGGCGAAAGCGGCAAAAAGCTAAGCCCAAAGCTAAGAAGCACCTTTTCACAAACTATCTTTTCTGTGCAGATTGTGGAAAGGCACTATGGTATGTTCAGTATCGCAAAGGCTATGTTTGCGGCAACTACTATAAGCACGGAAAGCATGTTTGTAGTCAGCATAGCGTGAAGGAAAAGGAACTCATTGAGGTTATCCTAACCGACATTCGTAACAATGCTCAGATGCTTAATGAGAACGAGATTATGGGGCGGCTTGAGGTAAAGACCTTACAAGCAAGAAAGCAAGCAGAAAAGCAAATACAGTCTTTACAAAGACGCATTGAAAAGCTAAAGGAACAAAAGACAGGTTTAATCAGACTGTTGGCGAGTGGTACGATTACTGAGATAGAGTATAAGGAAGCAACAGAGAGCGGAAATGCTGAACTGTACAGCCTACAGGAGCAGTTAAAAGGCTTCCAGTCTCAACAAGGGAATAAAAGTACAGGGGAAAGCATTGCTCGATTGAAGAAAGAACTCAAGCATTTCATGAAGCTTAAGGAACTTACTCCTGAAATGGTACATCGTTTGGTCGAAAGGATTGAAGTTCAAGCGGATGGTTCGGTAAACATTCATTACAAGTTTGCCGCCACCGCTCTTCTTACGGCTTAAAATACAGTGACCGACACTCAAGTCATGTGGAGTGCGTAATAGGAATGCAACGAATCGATACGTAGAAATCGTTTATTTTCAACACTTTGCGCGTTTTATGACTTTCACGGCAGACGGCAGCGATTTCAAAAATAAGGTGCTCAAAGACAAAATCGAGGTTTCGGTCGTTTTGGACCTGGATTTGGACGTCGGGTGTGTAGATATGTTAAATTCATGGGAATAAGTTCATGAATCAGCTGAAAATGAAAGTTGCTGCAACATATGATATACAAGAGAACGCCCTTTTTTGCGGTGTTCTCTTTTTATATAATTCAGAAAGGCAGTAGCCCTGAAAGATATTCAGCGCAACTTGTTTATTGCGTGACAAGGGATTTGTGGATGTCCGAGGTGATAGTCCTCGCCAATCAGAAAGGCGGCGTGATCAAAACCACAACGGCGCCATATTCCGGGGATTCGGTCTCGAAAGTTCTGCCTTTGCGTCTGCCCGAGAGGCTGATATATTCAAATATATTAAAGTGGAAGTCATGAAGCATCGCCCATCCATCAGAGAAATGAAATAATTGGTAAAATTTCTAATTCATATTGCAACGTTTTTCCTTCCATATGTGTCTATATGTTTAGACAACATGAACTACTATGAATTATGCTCAATAGGCAAGGAAAGAATGGGTCTCAGGGAGGGGGGGAAATATGTAAAATCGTCAGGAAGAAGCGGCAAGTAATATCTTCTATAACCACAAAAATCGGAGGTGCTTTGTAAATGAAACGTAACCCTATTTCAATGGCTTTGGTGTTATTATTGACTTTCCTACTCTCAATTGGGCCAGGTAATGCATTCGCGGCAGGAACAAATTCCGCTCCAAATGAGCGATTTTCAAATGGTAAATATGCTGTTGAAGGTAAAGTGGTTAAAGTGGAAACAAAGCAGATCCAGAGCTTTAGTGGAGAGGAAGCCAATGTTCGCATCCCATTTTCACTAGAAAATGTTGAGTACTATATTGTGTCAGCGACTAAAAAGGATGACGGCCAATATTACTTCGATTATGTTTTGACGACATACAATGAACGAGTCGTTTCGGCACCAGTAAAATACAACGAAAGAGATAAAACCTTGCTTATCAAGGTAGGGACTGCTTCGAAAGATGTAGATTTAAGCTATACCGATGGCGAAAGAGCAAAAGCTAATTCTTCAATTACTGAAGCTCCGAAAAAAGACACTGCCCTTGAAAATAAAATACAGCCGTTGGCTTTCACAACGAAAAGTGGTTCATTTCAAACGGTTTGGGAGGACCCGATCAATCTGAATGTCAATAGCGTGAAAGACAATATTACATTTAGTTATGACGGAACTACCGTAAACTATATTGACGGATCAGATAATCGCACCTGGCTAACAGCATCAGGTTGGTATGAAAAAAGCCATAGTATTAATTCTTACTACTCTTATTTAAGCGGTAAGGCAGTCAATATAACAGTGGCTACAACAGCTACTTATCAGAACGACACATTCTGTGCGCTTAATACTACAAATGTATACTACAATCCAAACGCAGTAACAGGAACATATATTGGCAACATTTCAGGTCAAGTCAGTACAAATGCTACTGGCGGTTGCTCAAGCTGGTTGCATTATTATAATGTTTTAGATAATTAAATTCGTTTGCCGAATCATACAAAATGAGAACCCAGTGCCACATATGCACTGGGTCTGTATTTTTGAAAAAGTCTGTCTCAACTCAATGAACCTTCAGTCCACTTAACTCAGAAGCAAACTTCGTGATAGAGCTCTGGTAAGATCCCTGTCAGATATGCACAATTATCTTAGTTCTTTCGATGCTGATAAATAGCAATGCTTATTTCAATCAACGCTAGTACAAGTAACGGAAGACCGATAGAAAAGATAGCGACAAACCCTACAAAGCAATGTATCGCGGCAGCGGTGAAATGACCAGGTATATATTTTTGGCGGAAAGAAAAGATTTCAATTATGAGCCCGGCGAATAATAGAAGCCAGTAATATGGTGCAGGTATTTGGGTAATTACATCACTATAATTCATAAATAAAGCAATAAATACGACTAAGGATAAGAATAATACACCATTGAGAACAAGAGCAAACGTTGGGGGAATGATATTTTTATTATTTTTGTTGTTACGCGTAAACGCAATTGAAACTAATAAAAGACAAATAGATATAATAGGGAAAGTAACCACGTTCCACCAACCTTTCTTTCAATTCGTACTTACGTATATAATAACACATCGATATGGCTTAATACTCGTCTATTTCTAGACGTAAGTATTTTCTTTACAACTAAAGTGAACACTGAATTTGGTCTCTCTTACCTTGACAGAACAGTCCAATTTAGAATTCATCACATCGGAATGAGGGTGAATCGTCTTTCACTTTAATCCACGGTATGGTTAAACCAACTCGTTACTTTGGTTCTTTGGATTGTTTGGAATGGAACTTCATAAGACCCCCGATGGAAAAAAGTAAAGCAAGTCAATTTACTTACTTTTTCTCCATCGGTACGGGCGCCCTAGTATAAGAATATTCAAGAGAACGCCCTTAATGCGGTGTTCTCTTTTTATATAGACAATTTTTTAAAAGCCGGTTGCACAGAATTTTCAGCGCAACCGGCTTTTTGCGTGAAAGGAGAAGTGTAGGATGACCAAGGTGATCGCCCTCGCCAATCAGAAAGGCGGCGTGGGCAAGACCACAACGGCGGTCAATTTGGGAATCGGTTTGGCTGCCGATGGGAAAAAGGTTTTGCTGGTCGATGCGGACGCGCAAGGCAACCTGACGGATTCGTTAGGGTTCCACGAACCGGATAATTTGTCGGTATCTTTAGCGACATTGCTGGCGAAGACGATGCTGGAAGAATCCTATGAAGCGCGGGAAGGTATTTTGCATCACCATGAAGGCGTTGACCTGATGCCAGGCAATATTGAATTGTCCGCTGTTGAGGTATCGCTCGTCAATACGATGAGCAGAGAAACGATTTTGCGTTCGTACATCGACTCCGTAAAAGCCGACTACGATTACGTGCTGATCGATTGCATGCCGAGTTTGGGCATGTTGACCATCAACGCGTTGGCGGCAGCAGATAGCGTTATTATCCCCGTTCAGGCGCATTATTTGCCGGCCAAAGGAATGACCCAACTTTTGCAGACCATTTCCCGTGTGCGCAGGCAGATCAATCCGAAGTTGGTTTTGGACGGCGTGCTGCTCACGATGGTAGACAGCCGGACTAAATTTGCCAAAGACATTTCCTTTATTCTTCGGCGCGACTACGGTGACAAGCTGCGCGTGTTCAACACCGAAATTCCCTTATCCATTCGCGCGGCGGAAACGAGCGCCAAGGGAAAAAGCATTTATGCTCATGACCCCAATGGTCAAACGGCAAAAGCGTATGCCGCCTTTACGAAGGAGGTGCAAGGCATTGGCAGCGAAAGACGACATGCGCGCCCACATCAAGCTGACCACAGTCGCTGATTTATTTTCCACTGAGGAAAGCCGCGCGGACGAGCAACGGGAAAAAGTAATGGACATTCCGCTGGAAGAAATCAGTGATTTTCCCGGCCACCCATTCAAGGTGAAGGCGGATGAAGTGATGCTGGAAATGGCGGACAGCGTAAAGCAATACGGCGTTCTTATTCCTGGCCTGGTTCGTCCGAAGGCGGACGGCGGCTATGAAATGGTAGCCGGACACCGGCGCAAAAAAGCAAGCGAACTGGCGGGTAGAGAAACGATGCCCTGTATCGTCCGCGAACTGGACGACGATCAGGCGACCATTATTATGGTGGACAGCAACCTGCAACGGGAATATATCTTGCCTAGCGAGAAGGCTTTTGCTTATAAGATGAAACTGGAAGCAATAAAAAGGCAAGGAGCCAGAACGGATTTAACTTCTGCGCAAGTTGCTCAGAAGTCGGCGAATAAAACATCAAGGCAAATTATTGCCGAGCAAGCTGGGGAAGGCCCGCATCAAATTTCACGCTATATCCGCCTTACCGAACTGACCCCCTCCATTCTCGAAATGGTGGACGATAAACGAATCGCCTTCAATCCGGCCGTAGAGCTTTCTTACTTGGCCGAAGAAGAACAGAAAGCCCTGTACGAAACGATGCAGTCCGAAGACTGCACGCCTTCGCTGGCGCAGGCGCAGCGCATGAAAAAACTGAGCCAGGACGGGCGGCTTAACGTGGATGTCATCTTCTCGATTCTCACGGAGGAGAAGCCGAACCAGAAAGAAAAGATGACCATTCGGCGCGAACGGATCGACCGTTTCTTCCCGAGGGACTTTACCGAAAAGCAAAAGGAAGACCTGATCGTACAACTGTTGGAAAGTTGGTATAAAAAACGGCAACGGGAGCAGGAACGTTAACCTGTATCTGAAACATAACGATCCTGTCCGGCAGGCACTCTCCCCTAGGCGGAGAGCTTTTTTATGCCCATTTTTGGGGAGGCGATTCATGATGTATTTCACGAAAGGGAGGCGTCGTCAATATGAGCGCCTGATGCAAGAAAAGCCGGGTTTTAACCGCTTTGAAGTTTTGGAGGATGAGACCGAGCAGCCGCGCACGCGAAACGAGAAATCTCGTGAAGCCGGTCAATCAAAGCGAAGCCGGGGAACGAAGAATGACCGCAACTTTCCAGGAAATGAGGACGGACAATGGAAGAAATAAAGCGAATGGTGGACAACTATGAAGTCGTTCAGGCCATCTCCATCGGGAAGGTGGAAGTGCTGCTTGGCATAGACGAAACCAATGCCGAACGTCCGTACATGGTTTGTACCTGCACCCGAAACAATTCGTTGGGTGTCGAGCAATTTTACGCGTTTGCAGCCGGCGCGGATTATCTTGAGGCCGTGCATGACTTTGTTTCCCGCGTGCAATGGGAGCTGGAGGATCTCAAAGAAGAAAGGGCCAGTGTCAAGGTGCCCCTATCTCCCCTTACCCAAGTCCAATGCCAGCCGATTCGCGAAGACGTGTGCATTGACCACCAGGTTGTTGTCATCCGGCCGGAACGGTTGCGACCTGAATACCGCACCGCTGTTAACCAGCTTGTGCTGGCGCGAAGCGGTTTTGGCACCTCTGCCAATTCCCGAGGTCGCGCCGTCTACGTGTTAAATCTATATACCGGTGAAGAGGCTCGCTGGAAACGAGAGGATTTTATGGGTCTGATAAAACCGGAGCATATGCCTGCATGGGCGCAAGAAAAATTGGAGCAGCATCAGATTGGAACTCAGCAAAAACCGAAGCAACGTGACGAAGCCCGGTAAAGTCAATCGACAGCACTTCAATTTTGGTTTGAAAGGAGACGTGAGCGATGTCGTGGACGTATCGGCACCGCAAGGCGCTTATCATCGCGGCGATTGCCGTAAGCGTTTGTTTACTGTCTGCTGCGGCCATTTATTCTCTGATCAAGCAATCAGAGCAAGAGCAGAAACAACAGCAAATGAAGGAACATTATGAAAGGCAAATCGAAGAATTGAAAACGATAGAGGAACAATCGCGCAGAAGCGTTTGGACTGTGGCGCACGCTGTTCCGGCCGGCGGCATCGTGAAGGCGGAAGACCTCAAGTCTGTTCCGCTGCCTGCGAATCTGGTGCCTCAAGGAATGATTACTGATCAGAACGCGGTCATTGGCAAAAGCGCCAAAATCGAATTAGAGCCAGGCACGCCGTTGATGCCTTCCATGTTGTACGAGGGCGCGCCAATCCCGAAGGATTTGCGGGTGCAGGAGTTTCAAGTCATTCAGCTTCCCTCCAATCTGCAAAAGGGACAGTACATCGACGTGCGAATCAACTTCCCGACTGGCGAGGATTTTGTCTTGCTGGCGAAGAAGAAGGCGCGGGAGTTGTCCGGCAATGTCATCTGGCTGGAAATGAACGAACTGGATCTATTACGGACTTCAAGCGCGATCATCGATGCCTACTTGCAAGGCGCGCGGCTGTATGCCCTGCCCTACATCGAGCCGGGCTTGCAGGAATCGGCAGTAGTCAATTATCCCGCCAATCCGAAGGTGCTCGACTTGATGGATCATGATCCGAACCTGCTAGAAAAAGCGACAACCGAGCTTGCCCGCCAACTGCGAACGACACTGGATGACAATCTGAAGGCGATGAGCGAGTCGGACAAACTGCGCGTAACGAGCGGAAGCGTAACGGTGCAGCAGCAATTGCAAAACGAACGGATTGTCACGCAGCAAGGCAATGCCATGCATGAGGCGACCCCATCAACGCCACCGGCAGGCGCAACGGCTACGGTCGATCACGAACCGCCAGCTGCGCAGCCGCTGCCCACCTCTTCCGTTCCGACAACGATGAGTGAGAATCGACCGGAAACGCCAGAGGAGCCTACATCAACTGTTTCAACAGATCCGGCGCCAGCTTCGTCGCCTGGAGAGTCTGCAAAAGTGGATAAATTGGAGCAAATTTTTAATCAGTAAAGGAGGCCGTCATGAAAAAAGTCGTGTTTTTCGGCGCGCCGGACAAAAGCCACCTGCTCCTTGTGCTGGGCAAGCTGCTCACGGCGATGGAGCGAAAGGTGCTGATCGTGGATTCCACCCTTGCCCAGTCCATGCAAGGCTATTTGCCGCAAGCGGAATTCGGCTGTTCGTTGCGGGAGTTTGAAGGCATCGATGTGGCGACCGGACTCATCACGCCAGCGCAATTGGAACGTTCCCTGCTTCAAGCCGGTGGCGAAACAGCATACGATGTCATGCTGCTCGACACCGATCACACCGAATTTGTGAAAGGACGAGAGTTGCAGGGCTACGACAAGCGGGTGTGGTGCAGCAATTGGAGCCGGCTCGTCATGCATAAAAACGCGGAGCTGATGCAGCGGCTGTGCCTTCACGAAGCGGAGAGCCAGCCGCTTTCGTTTTACAGACTGATAGCTCCTACCCTGCCAACCGCCATGCCCGAGACCTATTTCGATTCGCTGCTGCCGCAGCAGGCTGTACACTGGGAGGACACCGTGTTCCGCTTTCCGCTGGACGAACGGGATATGTCGGTCGAACTGGACAACCAGCATCATGGGCGCATCGACATCAGGCGGCTATCCGGGACGTATCGCCGGAACGTGTTGGACATGCTGCAACAGTTGTTTGATTGCGATGCCAAAACGGCCCGGCGGGCATGGGCGCGCTCCCGAAAGCGTTCGCGTGTCCGGTAATTTTATGCGAAAGGAGATGAAACAATGGGCTTTACCGTGGTGTTTTGGAGCCCGGTTTCGGGACAGGCCGGTACGACGAGCAACCTGATTGCCGCCGCGGCGCTGCTCGGATTGGAATACTCCTCGCGCCTTCTGTTGCTTGGGCATTTGCAAAGCGAATACGCGGCCATCGAACGCAGCTTTTACCCGAGACGGTCCTGGATGAGCAAAGCGGACACCCCGTCTAACGCTGGCATCGACGCGCTGCTCAGGCTTTTGCAAAACCGCAAGCTGGAACCGAACAGGCTGCGGGATTACACGCTGCCGCTGCTCGCCGACCGACTCGACATCCTTCCGGGATCGAACAAGCCGGATGCATCGTTTGTTTCCGCCGCACAGGAATGGCTTGCGCCCCTTTTGGAACTGACAAGGCGCGCTTACGATCTGGTATTGCTGGACGGCGGAAGCGGCAAGCTGTCGGCGTGGACAAAGGCGCTGCTGCGTCAGGCGAATTTGCTGGTCGTCTGTCTGCCGCAAAACATGCTCAAACTGGAGCAAGCTTTTTCGCTGGTGGAGGCGCAGCTTCAGTCCAACCGGAAGCATTTGCTTGTATTCGGACAATATGACCCCGGGTCGGCGTTGACCGTCAAAAACATGAAGCGCCATTTTCATCGGCGGGAGCCCGCGTACCCGATTGTCCATAATACGGGCTGGCTGGATGCGACCCAACAAGGAGAAGCTATCCGTTTTTTATTTCGCAACCGACAGGTGCCGCGCGGTCATGAAAACTCACTGTTTATGCAGCAAGTGCGGACATTGGCACAAGCGATCGTCCAGCGCGCCGGATTAAGCAAGCCTCTTTTCGGCGGGAAGGAGGACGATGACCGATGATGTTCGCGCTGAACGCTTTGCTTCTGGCGGGCATACTGATCGCGATCGGAGTCCTGCTTTATTTGCGCATGAGCCGCCGCTTGCCGGAGCAGCCGGACGAAAAACCGGTCTATACGCTGGAAGCGATGACCGCGTTTGTGAAAGAGGCGCTGCACGAGATGACAAGCAGCAACCTGATCGACTTCGGCTTGTCGGAAGAAGAATACCGCCGCCGCAAAAACAAGCGCGCAGAACTGAAGAAAGCGCTGCGGGGCTGCACGTCCGGAGATTTGCGGGACAAGGCGTATGTGAAGCAGGTCATCGCCGATTTGCTCGAGCAGCGCTACCATCTGGACGACAATAACCTGAATCGCCTCCTGCCGTTTGACGACCCGCAGGCGCTCACATCGCAAGATCAGTTTGACATCCTGCTCTATCTGTTTAAGAAACAACATCGTTTGAGAGCGCTGGACGAACTGATCCGCCAATACGAACTGGACCGCCCCAAACGGAGCATGGAAGGCGAGGAGACCGAGTCGTACCGGATTACCGCCGACGAAATCCGCGATATTTACAAGCAGGAAGCGCGCAAGCTGTCTGCCGGGGACAAAACCCAGATCGTTGTGCAGCGGATCTACCAGCAGTACAAAGGGTTTAGTGTCATCGACGAAATCCGCGACATGAAAATTGACGGCGTATCGGGCGGCGTCTCCGGCATCCCGCCCTCGATGTGGGAAGGCGAATGGAGCTTGGAGGAAGAAGCGCAACTGCGCGAGGTGCCAAGGTCGCATGACAGCGTGTGGCTGTTTTATAAAGGGAAATCCATTCATTTGAGCTTCCTGTCCTTCGGCTCGGAGCAAGAACTGAGGCGCGTGTGCCAGAACGTGTACAAACATAATTTTCCCGGCCAATTGTCCGAGGCGAACGGTTTTAAGGTGAACGAAATGGCCGACGGCTCCCGCGTCGTCGTGCTGCGCCCCCGGTTCAGCGAATCGTGGGCTTTTTTTGTGCGCAAATTCGATGTGCAAAACGCCACGCTCGAACAATTGATTCAGGACGACCATGCGGAGCTTCCGATCGGACTGATCAGATATCTCGTCATGGGAGAACGCATCACGGCCATCACCGGCGCGCAGGGCAGCGGCAAAACGACGCTCTTGATGGCGATGGTGCGCTACATTCCGGCCATCTTGCCGATCCGGGTGCAGGAAATGAGCTTTGAGCTGCAGCTTCGGAAAATATACCGGGAACGCAACATTTTAAGCTTGCGGGAAACGGAAACGATCTCCGGGCAGGACGGTCTGGACATCCAGAAAAAAACGGACGGCTCGGTCAATATTTTGGGAGAAGTGGCGACCGACCCGGTTGCCGCCTGGATGGTGCAGATGGCGCAGGTCGCTTCGCTGTTCACCTTGTTTACGCATCACGCCAAAACGTTCCGCGATCTCGTCTATTCGCTGCGCAACTCGCTGCTGAAGACAGGGGTGTTTACGAACGAAAAAGTGGCCGAGCAGCAGGTCGTCAGCGTCATCAACTTCGACATTCACCTCAGGCGGGACGCGGACGGACATCGCTACATCGAACGAATTACCGAATGCGTCCCGGTGGAGCAGGAAGCGAGCTACCCGGAGACGTTCCGCCACAAAACGACGACCGAGGAGAAAATGACGGCGTTCATGGAGACGATGCTGGAATATTTCCGCCGCTCGACGGACCGACCGCTTTACGTCGCGCGGAACGTCATCGAATACCGCGACGGACGCTATGTCGCCGTTCATCCGTTGTCCGAGCGAAGCCGCAAGGAAATCGCCGCATGCCTCGCCGGGCCGGACCAGGCGGCGTTCGAAGCGTTTTTGGCGGTTCACTGGGGGGATGGCGATGAGACTTGAATGGCTGTCCCTGTTGCTGGGCGCAGCGACGGTGCTGTTCCTCGCGATGGCGGCCGCATTTCAAAGGGTATCCCGTCACGGTTCGGATGTGGAGGCCATTCGGCGGTATGAAGCGCTGCGCAAGCCCGGAAAAGCCCGCAAGAAGCAAGCGCTGTATAGTGTCATGCAGCATTTGTACCGTCTATGTGAGCGCGTGCCGATTCTGCGTGCTTATTTGATTCAAATTCGCAAACGAATGACCATCCTCCAGCTTGGCGACGAATGGAAGCTGCGGCTGGAGACGATGAAGACGGCTCTAATTATTTGGGGCATGTTGATTGCAGCGGCTGTTCCGCTGGCGCTGGGCGTGCGCGACCCGGCCACGCTCGGCATGATTGGCATCGGCTTCTGGGTTGGCCACGGAATCTTTTCGGACAATCTGGTGCATCGGCTGGAGACGCGACTGCTTCGGCAACTCCGGCATTTTTTTTCGGATGTGCGTCATCATTATCATCGTCATGGCATGGTGGAAGAAGCCATTTATGAAGCGGCGGACGGCGCGCCGTATGAGATGGCGTTGCACGGACACGAAATATACGAAGTTCTGACGGCTAGCGACGCCGAGCAGCGGCTGGCGCAGTACATCGAAAGTGCGCCGAATCGGTATTTGCAGGGCTTGGCCGGGCTGTCGCATCTGGTGAAGGAATACGGCGACAAACGTACCGCAACCGGTTCCGTGTACTTGAAGGCGATCGGCAAGCTCGCGACCGAACTGAATCTGGAACTGCTGCGCCGCGAGCGCCTCAGTTTCCTGTTGCAAGGACTGACCGCCATCGCGCTGTTGCCGCTGCTGTTTACCCGGCCGATCGAAGCTTGGGCCAGCCATTACTTTCCGGCCATGGACGCCTTTTATGCGAGCACGACCGGCTGGATCGTGAAAATCGGCCTGATGGCGGTCGTATGGCTGTCCTACGTCCTGCTGCGGAACATTCAGGAGCTGGATGCGAGTCCAAAACCAACCGGCCGAAAAAGATGGGAGAAACGGGTTTACGAATGGCCGTGGATGCGCTGGCTTGTGCATCGTTTCGGTCCCGCCCCCGGTTCCCGTGAAGCTGACCGCATGGTCAAGCTGCTGAAAGACACCGCGTCGCCGCTTCGGCTGGAATGGCTCTATGTGCAGCGCATCGTGGCGGGGGGCATGGCTTTTCTG
The DNA here is from genome assembly GCF_014212175.1 of Cohnella xylanilytica. Classification (GTDB taxonomy): domain Bacteria; phylum Bacillota; class Bacilli; order Paenibacillales; family Paenibacillaceae; genus Cohnella; species Cohnella xylanilytica. Next base: position 75,101 of record NZ_JACJVR010000015.1, read on the forward strand.
GCAGTGCTCGGGATGTTTATTACGCTTCATGCCGCAAGCCGGCATCAGATCCTGTATGCGCCGGTAAAGCCGGGCATCCTGTTCGGCCAACTTTCGCCGGAGGAGGAAGCCAAGGCGCGCGAGGCGGCGGCGCTCGATCGCCGCATCATCGATCGCGTAAAGGAGGTGAAGCACCGCACCGAAGAAACGGTGATGGCCCTGCTCCGCAGCGAAACGCCGACGGCGAATCAGGACGATAAGCTTCGCGCCGCGGCTCGGCGCATTATGGTCAAGCTCACGAAGCTGGACAATCAGTATATGAAGTGGTGGGAAGCGCTCCTCGCCGCTCTCGCGGGATGGGGCGGCTACGCCATGCCGGTCGGCGTTCGGTTGTTCCAGCGGCGCATGCGGCAGATGGAGATGAAGCATGAAGTGGATCAACTGCATGCCGTCATCGCCATGCTGGCAGATATGGACCGGATGTCGGTCGAGCATCTGCTCATCTGGATGGAACAGTTTGCCCGCGTGTTCAAGGAACCGCTGCAAACCTGCTTGCTCCATTTCGAACAGGGCGCGGATCAGGCGCTGGCGCAGCTGAAAGAGGATGCGCCGTTTGTGCCGTTCGTCCGCACGGTCGAAAAGCTGGAACTGGCGGCGCAAAGTTTGCCGATCCGGGAAGCGTTCGACGACCTGAAGTCGGAACAGGCTTACGCGCAGGAGCAGCGCAAACAGGAGTACGAGCAATTGATCGAGCAAAAGGCAGGCTGGGGAAAATGGATCGGGTTTGCGCCGATGATGGCTCTCATTTTCGGCTATCTGGTCATTCCGCTCGTCGTCGTCAGCTTGCACCAGATGTCCGTATACTACGAACAGCTTCAGCGCATTCAGTAAGCGGACATGTTGCGGCGCTTTCCTAATGGGAAGCGTCTTTTTTATTTCGAATATCATTTGAAGGAGAGATCGGTTCATGTCGAACGCGCAAAAAGCACTCGTAATGGCGGCAGGCATTTTTCTGGCCATCGCGCTCATTACCCTCGCCGTCGTATTGTTTATTTCCGCGCAAGACTCCACCAAGGCGGCGCAAAGCAATTTCAGCAATATCCAGACGGAGCTGTCGCAAACGGCGTTTACGGTGTACGACAACACGACGTTATCGGGCAGCCAGGTGGTCAACGCGCTGCGCAAGTTCAGCGATCAAGATCAGTTTGGCATCCAGATTGTCACCGGGAAAAATCCGGCAGGTCAGTGGTACGGCAAAGTCATTAACACGGGTGTTCCGATCGACAGCGTGACCTACGGCTCGGTGATGGGCGAAGCGCCGGGGAAAATGAGCGATACGGTGGATGAATCGGATATCAACTACGTGAATCCGAGCGGGAAATTTCGGGCGCAACTGGTGCATGACAGAAGCAACGTCATTCGCGGCATCGTGTTCCGGCAGCAGTAAGCGTCCGTACTGACATCACAACGCTGACGGGGCGTCCTTTCGGGTATAGACGGACGCCCCGGCGTTTTCAAGGAGGAAGCCGATGGAATATGCCCCCAGAACGATGCTGGAAATGAGTGTGGCCTGTCTTCTCTTTCTGATGGCCGTAACGAGCGGACTCATGCTATTTCAAACCGGGGCCGCGCTGAACGCCACCGCCTATGTGTCGGGAAAGTCGCTGGATCGCAACGTGCAGATGGCGTTTTCGCCGATTGCCGGCGACGGCACCGTATCCGGCGCAGAGGTTACTCAGTCCATTGCCCGGCTGGAGACGGGAGACGCGGAAATTGTGGTGGACGGCGTTCGATACGCGCCGCCGCTCGATCGGGACTTGTTCGTCCCCGCCGGGATTCAGCTGAATGCCCGGTATACGGCAGTCGCCCAGCGAGATGCGTCCGGACAACTGGTGCGTCTCATTTTCGCTTTACGCTAAGGAGAATGCCATGAACAGTTTCTCGAAAGTTTTCGCGGTGCTCATTGCCGTTCTTTTGCTCTACCTCTACCCCATTTCCGCAGCCTTCGACCAGCAGGACGATATTTCGGAACTGGTCGTATTGAAGGCGACGACAACATTTGTGGATGCAGTGCGGGACAAGGGCTTTGTGTCGCCGAGCATGTATACGGACTTTATGGAGGCGATTGCGGCAACGGGCAACACCTTCGATGTGCAAATGGAACACGGAAGCAAAAAGTACGTGCCGGTTTACGACGACCCGACAAGGCCGGATACGTTTCGGGGCAGCTACGAAGTGCACTACGACATGTTTTACAACGCGCAGATCCTGCCCGTTCTCTTTCCGAACAGCGCGGCCGCAAAAGACGATCCGGCGCGACGCTACAAGCTGCGGGTCGGCGATACGTTTGCGGTCACGGTTAAAAATACGAACCGGACTCCCGGCACGATCCTGTTCGATTTTCTGAACCAGGCCATCAGTCCGAACGAAAAAATCTTCATTCCTTACGGCGGGGTGGTGCGCAATGAGGCTGATTGAATGGGCCATTGTCGGAGCGCTTATTTTTCTGCCGTTTGCGACCGTGAATCGCATCGAGGTCGAAACGCAGCGGAAGGCGCTACTCACCGAGCTGCGCTATAACGCCGCGCTGGATGCCGCGGTGGATGACGCAGCGCGGATGTTGACCGTCAATGCGAATCAGCAGCGGGAGACGCAATACGAATCGGCCAAGCGGGTGGCGCTGAACAAGGACGAGGCGATTGCCGCTTTTTATCGGACGCTGTACGCAAGCTTCGGCATTGCCGACGATCCCGTTGCCCAAGGCGTGCTGGGTCGGTATATCCCGGCTATTGCGGTGATTGGTTACGACGGCTTCTACGTCTATGCCGAGGAGGAGTGGACGGGAACCGATGGGCACACGGAACAGAAACCGGTTTGGGGAGCGAAAAAGCCGTATGCTTACGCCGATTCATTGGGCAACAGCCTTTCGTTCACGCTGGACGATTTCGTCCTCGCTTACGATGCGGTCAGCCGGAGCTGGCACGAAGGCTTGCGCGCCGACGTCGGGCAGCAGACGAATATTGCGTTATTAAAGGATGCGGAGCGATTTGAGCAGGTGCGCCGGAGCACCATCGTCCGCGCAATTGAAGTCGAACTCGCCTACCGGATCAATAAACACAACGAATCGGTTTCCCGATTTGGTCTCTCCTACACGTTTACATTGCCAACGATTTCACAGGAAGAATGGAACAATACCGTGGATGACGTCGGGGTGCTTGCTTTTATCCAGGGCATTCCGATGGGAGGCAAGTTTTACAACAATTACGCCCTCGGCGGAAGCCGCGTGCTCAAGAAGCCGGAGATTGTCGGAGCCAGGAAAGGAAGCATGAAGGTGTATTACCGCAGCACATGCGGCTTTACTTATCCGGTGGAAGAGACGTTTTCCAGCGAAAAAGCGGCTGCTCAAAAAGGCTATATGCCGCTGAAATGTCCTGTCTCGCCATCTTAACGAGACGGCGGTGATTTTGGAAAGTGGACACGCCGTCGGATCGGCTCTATGATGAACGTAACAGCCGAAATCTTCCAAACTTGTCATGATCCCTATGAAGAGAGGAGCAAATGGCGTGAGAAAATGGATAATTGCAGGACTTGCCGCCGCGTTGATTTGCAGCTTGTTCACCGTAACGGCAAGCGCGGCGAGCAACCCTCCGTCCTTTGTCAGCGTCGTCATGGACGGACAAAAAATCTGGTTTCCCGACGCACAGGCATTTGTGGATGAAAACAACCGGACGCTCGTGCCGGTTCGATTCATCGCGGAAAAGATGGGCGCGAAAGTAGGCATGGAGCCCAAAACCATGACCGTACCGATTGAACGGGACGACCTGCATATTGTGCTTACGATCGGCGATAGCAAGGCGCTCGTCAACGGTAAAGAAGTGGCCTTCGATTCGAAGGCGATCACCAGTGGCGGCCGGACGTTTGTCCCGCTGCGTTTTGTCAGCGAAGCGCTGGGGGCAGAAGTGAATTGGGATAGCCCGACATCGACCGTCTTCATTTCCACACAAGAAGACGCCAATGCGAAGTATGATGAATGGGGCCGTCTGATTCGCACAACCCATTTGCCGAAGAACGCGAAAGATTACCCGTACATTCTGGCCGATGTGCCGAATGAAGCCTATGAGATGGCCTATCCCTACTCGCATCCTACGGACAGCAAAGTTTCATCGGTATTGTATTCAACCATACCGGAATTCAATAAGAAAAACGTGGATATATGGATGAACCGGCTGAAAATGTTCGGCGCGCTGTGGCTGAATGTGGACTACAAAACGATTGACGATACGTGGGCGCAGGCGGTATTCGCCACGAAAATGCAAAGTTCCAATGCGGAATTGAAATATATCCGGCGGTATGTGGAGTGGGTTAAAGAAAACAAGATACAGATCGAAGGATACCTTGATCCCGAGCCTTCCATGATCTATAAAGACGGGTTTGGAAATAATTATGTACGTTCCAAGTTCAGAATCAAATTCAACTCATTCACGGAAAGTAAAAATTTGCTGTACGATGAGCGGTTCCCCAATGAACGCAAATTCGATAAGCAGGTTTGGTACGAAGGTTACGCGGATATTTCCCTTTCCACGAATGTTGGCGGCGATTGGGGCAGTACATTGAAAGTCGATCCGGGAGCCAGTTTATTCCGCAATTATTTCATCAGAAAGGCGGACTCGGAGTAGATGAAGAGAAACAAATTCATAAAATCGGCGTTGAGCGTGCTTCTGGCATGCTCTTTTTTATTTTCGGGTTTTCCTTTCGCAGCGAAAGCCGAAACCCCCAAAGTAAGAACGGAGGCAGGAAAAATCAGCTTTGAAATCACAAGTACGGCTGCAACATCGTCCATTAAATACAGAACCGTGGGTTGGACGGTGCGCCGTGACCAATTATGTTCGAATACGACGCCCAAGCAGTGTGGCGATCCGAGAAGCGGCCAACATGCTTCATTTTTGGACCAGCAAGTACGGCAAGTCGGCCAAGAACCGAATCCGCCCATCCCCGGCCAGCCTGTCACGACCTATTACGAAGTCAGCGAGGCGCTCGTCACGGAAGGTATGTGGAAAGCGGGCATGGGCGACATCAAAGACAACGACGACTTATATTTGTATGCCATCATGGTGTCTGTCGACGGGAACGGCAACGTGCGCAAAGGGCCCTTTTATACGCTGGATGAGATCAAGAGGGCCGAACCTTGGGCGCATCCGGACGATTTGGACGATTATTTCGGCATTCATGTGCCCTATCGAAGCGCGGAGTTTCCCGTCGATGTCATTGCAAAAACCGTTGACGGCACAGTCATTCAAAGACCGGAAGTTACATTTCTAAAGGGAAAATACAAAGTCGGGGAAACGATCGATCATGAATTTCCAGAAACGATTGAGGACAACGGAAAAACGTATACGATCGTTCGATCCTATTTGTCGCCTAAGCAGGACCCGACGCGGAAAGACTGGCTGCAAGAAAATCCCGAAACGAATCCGAAGGTGCGAACGCGAAGCTTTACGGTGCATCTGGGCGGAACGGACGCGGTTGCCGAATATGCGGAGAACAATCCGGTGAAGGCCATCTATCAAAAAGAAGACGGCACCAGACTCAAAGAAGTGGACAAAGGCGTTTTCGCAACCGGCGAGGAAGCGAACCATACGTTTGAAGGACAACTCACTTCCGGCGGTCAGACGTATGAAATCATCCGGTCTTACGTTACGAACAATAACAAACCCGACGAGAAGCTGTTCGTTCTAGAAAAAGGCGACCCCAAACTCAAAGAGCGTTCCATTCTGGTGGGATCGGGCGGCTCCAACTTTATCGGCATTTACAAAATTCCCTCCTCGGTAACGGTCACGTCCCGGATTGAAGCGCCGGAAACGGTCGACCAAAACGTGACCAAAGTGGACGGGAATTTTGTTTTTGAAGTCAAGTCGTTAAAGAATTTGAAGTCATATGAGATCACGGATATTCAAAATGCCAGGCTCGTTCAAACGGGCGACAAAAGCGGAACCCTCTCCGGCACTTCAACGAGTAAAACGATTCCGATCAAAATCCCGTTCACGTCCGGCGACAAAGTGAGCGTGCAAATCACCGTCGTCGTGAAGGATGTGGACGGCAATACGGGGGATTCGACATCCGATCATACAGTACGGAAAGGAGACGGTGGCGGGGATACGCAGCCTGGCGCTTCCCAGCAGGCCGAAGTGATGGAGCCAAGCGTTTCAGCCGTCATTCAGGCGGATTCGCGCGGCGCAGAAAAATTTGATGTGCTGCAAGGCATTCCGACTTCAGAGAGCCTGTATGTGAACGCCTTAGCCAAATCGTACTTGTATCGCAACAAGTTCACGGAAACGACCGGCACGAAGCAATACCCGATTCAGGTGAGCAAAACGTACACCCTCACCTGGACGGAGACGCATCCCGGCCCGCCCGATGCAGATGGGAATCCGACGACCATTACCGTTCCGCGTTCAGATACACAGACGGTCACCAAAAACTATTCGATTGAACGCAAGTACAGCTTCTGGACGATTCAAAAACTCGAAGTGTACGGCATTCAAAAGGCGACGGTCTCCAATTATGCGCTTCCTTCGGGAACGGTTACGCTGGAGCCGAATGGCTATGCGCCGCCAACCGTTTCCGCTGCGCATGATGCGTCGCTCAGCGCGCATATTACCGATCCGGTCTATACGAATGTGACGCTTCCCGGGCAAACAATTTCCGGCGGTTCCAGCCGTCCTCCTGTTCCGAATGAGGACTGGAGGTCAACTGCAGAAAGCGCCATCGGCAAGATCAAGGTGAAAAACGACTCGTTCGTTTTTAACGGAAATACAATCATGGACAACCGGACGGTCGAGGAAAAAGCGCCGACGCCGGGGGCGATACCGGCCCCGCCGATGGTCGGGCAAGATGTGCTGTATAGCTCAGGCTATGTCATTGACGCTTCCAAAACGAACAAAGCGAATCAACCGAGCACCGGCACTATCTTTTATACGCTGGTCAAGGGCATTGACGGCGGGGAAAACAAGAGCTATCCGATCGGCGGCATCAATCCGGTGACGGTGCATACGCCTGTCGTCAATTGGGCGTCCGTATCCGACGACCAGGCGCATAATCAGAAAACGCAGCCAACCGCCGGACGTGCTGCGCTCATTCTGGACCGGCCCTTTACCGTAACGATTCCGACAAGCGGCCCGCACAAGGACATCAAGGGCTACGGCAATCGGGATTATGCCAAGTATATGAGGGACAAGCAGGTACGCTTTCCGTTCGATGTGTACAAAGCGGATCGCACGACGTTCGTCCCCAAGGACACGTGGGTGTCCATCCCGGTCGGCCAGTTGCAGACGACCTTCTACTTGCCCGTTTGGGTGGACGAGGGCCATTACGACGTGTTATTCCGAACGTTTGCCGAGAACAGCCCGGCTACCTTCACGTCCCAAATGAATGCCAACCTGGACTTGTCCAACCATGTGGCTGCGCAAGCGGTTCCAGTGGAAGTGATCGGACGTCTCTATGATTTCCGCATCACCGACATTGCCGATTTTGCATGGGAATCGGTGTTCCGCACCCAAAAGGGCAGCGCGACGCCGACAGGAAACGCCTATTGGGTCGGAACGAAAGGCATTGACGGCGCACCGCGCGGCAATACCCCACCTTACGTGCTGCCGGTACGGCAAGGCAGTCATCCCGAGAGCGGCAAGAAAAACGTAGCGGTCAAAACGGGTTACCATTTCAAATTCGAAGTCATGACGAAAGGCAACATGTTCGGTTCGGGCGACGGCATCCTCATTACACTGACGTTTTATTTTGTGGACAGCAAGGGGAAGAACAGGCAAGAAGTCGATCTTTACTATCATTCAGGCAGTCAGCGGTTTATTCGTATCGGCTCCAGCGACGATGTTGAAAAACGGTATGTGACGCTCGACGCTCGCCTGCGCAATGTGCCGAAGCAGGAGTTGACCGACACCGCCGCAACGCTTTGGTCGCTAAACGGTTCGCCCGGAGACAGGCAGACGTTTATCGATCAATATGTAAAGAATGCGCAGAAGCCGACTTATGTGGGCGGCTATGATATCATGCTGCTGCCGCCTCAGCTTCGGACGTTTGTTGGAAGCACGCAGGTGCCCTCCGGCATTGATGCGGCCCGCGCCAACGCTTCGGTTCAGCGGTGGCGGGGGGACTACAGCTTGCCCGCCGCGCCGTACGTGGTGCCGAAAGGCTTCAATCTGGCCGAGTACGGCCGCACGCACCGGCTGGACGACCATGCGCCCGTATTTCTGAAGGATGGGTACATCATCGTTAATTTCAACATCGAAACGATCCGCAATCAAGACTTGAACCACCCGCATCTGCAATACAAAAACGCGCCGCTGGACAATCAGTGGCGGATGGAAGGGTTTCAGCGCAACTTCGTCGATCCATACGGGGCAACGTTCTCCCTGCTGGACGGCGACGTCGTCTTTTATCATGCCAATTTGTCCAGCTACGACGACTTTGGGACGGGAGGCACCCATTAAATTCACCAGACGGGAGGGATAGACATGTTGGAAAAGCTGCAAAGTGCCGCGCCAGAGGATACGGCTTATTTTTATTCCGCTTCTGCCGCAGAGGAGATCGAACGTGGCTGCATCGGCCACCTGCGCGGCGATTTTGGGCGGTCGGGCGAGGAGTTCTGGGTAACCTGGTTTCCCCGGCGCTCTCCCTTTGAAACGACTGCTTTTAAAGAAGAATTGGGTAAGGTCTTTCAAGCTATCGGCGATCAGAAGGTGCTGAAAAGCCGCAAGCATATGTTACGATTTTGCAGCGAGCACCCGGAGGCGCGCATCGGCGGTGCTTGGAGCACGGATGTATACGGGTTTTGCATGCAAACGCAGGATCACCGCTACTATTTGCGCTGCTTTCCCTTTGCCGGGGATTACAACTTTTACTTGTACTGCTATGCCCGGCCGGAGCGCTTGGTGGAGCAGCAACAGCAAGCGCCTTCCACGCCTGCCGCACAGAAGAAAAAAACGGAAACGCAACGATAGGAGGACGCAATGAACGATCTCACTCGTTATCGGCTGCTGGACGGAGCCTCGCTTCCGCTTGCGGCCAAGTTGGTGTACTGCTATTTACTGAATTTGGCGGGCGGAAAAAACAGCCGCTTTCCTCCCGTCGGCTTGTGGCAGATATCGGACTTTCCCCTTCTATGTGTGTCGCAACCTAGAGCGAACACCTACCAGCCGGGAGGAAAAGAATATGCTGGAAAGACTGCAAACGGCCGTGTCGGAGGACGCGGCCTATTTTTATTCCGCTTCGATAAAGAAGGATACGGAACGGGGTTGCATCGGGCACCTGCGCGGTTATTTTGGCAGCAGCGGCGAGACATTCTGGGCAAACTGGTTCGAGCATTTGCCAGCGCTAAAAACGCCGGCTTTCCGGGCGGAACTGGATGCGGTTGTGCGGGCATTGACGGAGCAGGGACTTCTTCAAAGCCGCAGCCAGATGCACCGTTTTTGCCTGTCGCATCCGGAGGCCCGATTATCGGGGGCGTGGCATTCCGGCGTATACGGCTTTTGTTTTCAAACAGAGCGCCATCGGTACTACCTGCGTTGTTTCCCGCATGCGGGAGACTACAATTTCTATCTGTACTGCTACATCCGGCCGGATCGTTTGTCGGAACGGTCGCCGGAGCGTTAGCGTCTGCTGAGGAGGAAGCCTATGAACGATCTCACCAGGTATAAACTGCTGGCCGAAGCGAAGGTCCCTCCTGCAGCAAAGCTATTGTACAGCTACCTGATGGACCGCGCGGGCGGGCGGCATGGCTGCGTCTTGTTGTCCGGCAAAAAGCTGGCTTCGGAGGTGGGGCTCTCTCTTTCCACTGTCCGCCGAAATCTGCATCGCCTGCAACTTATTGGACTCATTCGGATTACGGCTCGTTATTCCGAGGAAGGCATTCGCCTGACCAATCAAATCACGTTTCGGTAAGGGAGGTGCTCTCATGACAGCCAAGTTGCAGCGCATCGTCGAACTGGCTGCCAGCACGGCTCGCACGGTGACGAATCACCCTGACCGCTGGGCGGATTTTTTGCGGACGGCGGCCTGGAACTATAAATATCCGTTTCAGGATCAACTGTTGATCTACGCACAACGTCCGGACGCAACGGCCTGCGCGCCGATTGACGTCTGGAACAAACGGCTGGATCGCTGGGTGAAGCGCGGCGCGAAAGGGATTGCCCTGATCGAAGATCGGGGCAACCACTTGGGCCTGCGCCATGTGTTTGACGTATCGGATACCCAGAGCAGACGCCAGCCGCAGGTGTCGCTTTGGCGATTGCAGGACAGCGATACGGCTCATGTCATCGAAACGCTGGAAAATGCGTTCGGCGCGTCGGATGAGATGGAACCACGTGCGGATCTGCCTGCTGCGTTGCTCGCTGCTGCGTGGAATGCGGTGGATGACAACAGCGCCGATTATGTGGCGGAGTTGATGAAAGAGCGGGAACACAGTTTGCTGGAAGACCTGGACATACCACATGTGGAATTACTGTTCAAGCAAATGGCCGAAACGGCCGTCGCTTACACGGCGATGACCCGTTGCGGACTCGATCCCGCACCTTACATCAGCATCGAGGATTTGTCCGGCATCGGGTATTTCAACACGCTTCCTGCGCTGTCTCACTTGGGCGCAGCGATTAGCGATGTGTCCGAGATGATGCTGCGGGAAGTGGAATCGACCGTTCGAGCGTTGCGCCGGGAGGCACAACGTGCAAATGAGGGGCAATCGTTTCATACCCTTGCAAGACCCGATTCCTTGCCGCACAATGAAGCTACTCGACAAGAAAGGAAGGATGAACATGGAACTGACGTACTCGCCGCAAGGGGATTATCTGCTGCCCAACCTGACGCTGAGCGAAGCGGAGACGACCATCGGGAAGTACGGGATGATGCGCAAGACGTTCCTGAAAACCGAGCGGAAGGGCATGTACGCCCATCTGATGTTGTCGGAGCAGTTGAACCGGCATCTGGCGGACATCGACCGGACAGCGCGGGAGCAGATCGACCGGACGATGAAGGAGATGCTTCGGCTGAACCCGGCACCGGACAAGGCGAGCGATCCGCTGGCCTGGACGGGACATATGAACAACCTGAAGCAGCAGGCGGAGGAACTGATTCTGGCGGAACTGATTTATCATTAAAATGGTTTGATCGGGAAACGGAGGACCGAGGTCTTCCGTTTTTTCATGACCATGCCATCATCAATGGCATGCTCCGAGCCGCGCCGCTGCGGGAGAGCAAGTCGGACATCACAGCATTTTTCCTTGCTCACGAGGATGAGCGCGAGCGCATGTTGTATGTGCGCGGTTTGTTTCCGGCAGGCATCACCGAACTGACGCTTGATGAAGGCGTACGAGCAGGATTTGAACCGTATCGCAACGTTTTGCATCTGTGGACAGGGACGGCGGAGGAACGCACGGCGCAAAGCTTTTACGATTGGGGTGTCATCGCCGGGCATCTCGCCAGCATGATGCTGTTGAACGAATTTGACTTGTCGCGAAAGTCAGAACCATCCATCGAGCAACAGACGCTGTGGATGGAACAAGCGGAGGACGCAAAAGCCTCCGCTTTTTTCATGCCGCAAGCGGTCATTGACGCCATTTTGCAAAACGGCAGCGGTTTTGAGAACGGCAAGTATCGCATTGCGCTGCATTTCCAGCAGTCGCTGTCCGCACAGGAGAACGCCGATTTCCTGAAACGGGAATACGGGACCGGCGGGCGTCTTCCCGCGCTGATCGGCACGGATATTCACATGAATTATGACAGCAAAGGCATCACGCTGACCCGCGGCTCGATCATGAACCCGGATACGCAGGTGGTGCTGCCGTGGATGAACGTGCAGAAACGTATCGGCGAACTGCTGGCAGCGGGTCGTTACTTGAACCGGCAGGAAGCCGAGCGATTGCCCGCCTTTGCGGAGCAGCAGGAGGAAAAGCGGCTGGAGCAAATGGCGGAAATGGCCAGGCGCGAATTGCCGCAGCCGGATGCATCGTCGGGGCTTTCCCGACCGGACGCACAAGCGGAACCGGAACACACGCCTGTGAATCGGGAACGGGCGCGCTACGGTTATGACGCAGGCAGCACGGTCTGGATTGGTGCGGACGAATATGAAGTTGTGCAGCTGGAGCAACGAACAGTGGTGCTGCAAGACCGTCAGTTCCCGCTCTTCATCAAAGAGGTGAATCGCCGGGATTTTGAGCGAATGCTGCGCGAAAACCCGCTGAACGATCATTTGATTACCGGAGAGCAGGAATCGGAATGGACTGACGAAACGGCATGGGAAACGGCGGAAGATGCGGTTTTACCGGAGGAGAAGCCGGTGACGGAAGGGCCAGAGACCGTATCGCAGCCAGACACTTCCCTTTCCTCTGATGGTGCGGCCGGCCGCACCGCGCCAGCCCGTCCGTCTGTCCCGGCTGTCAACTACCGGATTACGGATGATGAACTGGGGCATGGCGGCGCAAAAACGAAGTTCAAATGGAACATGGAAGCAATTCGGCTGCTGAACAAGCTGGAACAGGAGCAGCGGCAAGCGACAGCGGACGAGCAGGCGATACTGGCTCGATATGTTGGATGGGGGGGCATTCCGCAGGCGTTTGACGAAGCGAACACGCAGTGGGCAGCCGAATATGCGGAACTGAAAAATGTGCTGGAGCCGGAGGAATATGCATCCGCCCGCGCGTCAACGCTGAATGCCCATTATACGTCTGTGACCGTCATCAAGGCGATGTACGACTGTCTGGAATCGATGGGCTTTCGCAGCGGCAATATTTTGGAGCCGTCCTGCGGCATCGGCAATTTCTTCGGACTGGTGCCGGAGTCGATCCGAGGCTCGCGGCTGTTTGGCGTGGAACTGGACAGCATTACCGGCCGTATTGCCAGGCAGCTATACCCGCAGGCGTCGATTGCGGTCAGCGGCTACGAACAGACGAATTTGCCGGACAGCTTCTTCGATCTCGCCATCGGGAACGTGCCGTTCGGCGGTTATGGCGTGGCGGATAAACGTTACGACAAACACAAGTTTCTCATCCATGATTACTTTTTCGCCAAGACACTGGACAAAGTGCGTCCGGGCGGCATCATCGCCTTTATTACGTCCAAAGGAACGATGGACAAGCAGAACCCGGCGGTTCGCAAATATATTGCGGAACGCGCCGAACTGCTCGGAGCGGTGCGTCTGCCGAGCAATGCGTTTCTGGCCAATGCCGGAACCGAAGTAACTGCCGACATCATCTTTTTACAGAAACGGGATCGCATGGTCGCCGTCAGCGAGCAAACCGAAGCATGGCTATCCCTGTCCGAGACAGCGGACGGTGTGCCGGTGAATCGTTATTTCGCGGAACATCCCGATATGGTGCTGGGCACAATGGTTTTTGACGACCGGATGTACGGCAACCGCCAGGAAACGTCCTGCAAGCCATTCCCGGACGCCAATCTGGATGAACTGCTGCGCGAAGCGTTGTCGGGCATCCATGCCGAATGGGCGGAGCTGGAACGGGAAGACCAGCCGGAGGAAGAAGAACCTTCTCTCCCTGCTGATCCGACTGTGCGCAATTTCAGCTTTGCGTTGGTGGATGGACAAATCTACTATCGGGAGAACAGCCGGATGCGGCGCGTGGACACTTCGGCTACGGCGTCAGGCCGCATCAAGGGAATGATTCTGCTGCGGGACACCGTGCGCGAGCTGATCGAGTATCAAACCGAAGACTACAGCGATGAGATGATAGAGCAGCAACAGCGCAAGCTGAATACGCAGTATGACCGGTTTACGGCGCAATACGGCCTGATCAACAGCCGCGCCAACAGCCTTGCTTTTTCGGACGACAGTTCTTACTTTCTTCTTTGCTCGCTGGAAATCATCGACGAGGAAGGGCGGTTGCTGCGCAAGGCGGATATGTTCACCAAACGCACCATCCGGCAGCGCATCCGCGTGGAACAGGTGGATACCGCTTCGGAGGCGCTGGCCGTTTCCATCGGCGCAAAAGCCCGTGTCGATCTGCCGTATATGGCGGAGCTAACCGGCTGGACGGAAGAACAATTGATAAAAGAGCTGCGCGGCGTCATCTTTCCCAATCCCGAAAATCTGGATGAGGAAGGGAAGCCGATCTACGAAACGGCGGATGCGTACTTGTCCGGCAATGTGCGGGAGAAGCTGCGGGTGGCCAGACAGTTTGCCGCATACGATGCCGAACGTTACGGCGAAAACGTCAAAGCGCTTGAAGCGGTGCAGCCGAAAGACCTGGACGCCGCCGAAATGGATGTCCGCTTGGGCGCAACCTGGCTCCCGCCGGAAGACATTCGGCAATTTCTGTTTGAACTGGTGGACACGCCGCCGATGTACCAGACCTACATCAATGTCATGTATTCCGAATATACGGCTGCCTGGAACGTCAAAGGCAAAAGCGATGACCGCAGCAACAATATCAAGGCGAACGTCACGTACGGCACCAACCGCGTTAATGCGTATAAAATTCTTGAAGATACGCTGAATTTGCGGGACGTGCGCGTATTTGACACTGTGTATGAGGACGGCGTGGAAAAGCGTGTGCTGAACAAGCAGGAAACGGCCATCGCTCAGCAAAAGCAGGAGATGATGAAAGAAGCGTTCCGCGACTGGATATGGCGAGATCCGCAGCGGCGTGAACGGCTGACAAGGCTGTACAATGACCGGTTCAATGCCATCCGTCCTCGCGAGTACGACGGCAGTCATATCCGATTCACCGGGATGAACCCGGAAATCCGGCTGCGCCAGCACCAGGTCAATGCGGTTGCCCGGGCGCTGTACGGCGGCAACTCCCTTTTCGCGCATTGTGTCGGTGCAGGTAAAACCTTCGCGATGACCGCCGCGGCGATGGAGAGCAAGCATCTAGGGCTGTGCAACAAGAGCATGCTGGTCGTTCCGAACCATCTGACCGAACAGTGGGCGGCGGAGTTTTTGCAGCTATATCCGTCGGCGAATATTCTGGTGGCGACCAAGAAGGACTTTGAAACGAAAAACCGCAAAACGTTTTGCGCGCGGATTGCCACCGGCGATTATGATGCCATCATCATTGGCCATTCGCAGTTTGAGAAAATTCCGATTTCGACGGAGCGGCAGCGGCAGCAACTGTACGAACAGATTTCGGAGATTACAAGCGGCATCCGGGAACTCAAGGAAGCCAGAGGCGAACGCTATGCGATCAAGCAGCTTGAAAAAACGAAAAAGACGCTACAAACCAAGCTGGAGAAGCTGAACGACACCAGCCGGAAGGATGATGTCGTCACCTTTGAGGAACTGGGCGTAGACCGGCTATTCGTGGACGAAGCCGATTCGTACAAAAACCTGTTTCTTTACACGAAAATGCGCAATGTGGCCGGACTGTCGCAAACCGAAGCGCAGAAGTCGTCGGACATGTTTGCCAAATGCCGCTATCTGGACGAACTGACCGGAGGCCGGGGTATCATCTTTGCGACGGGTACGCCGATCTCCAACTCCATCACTGAGATGTATACGATGCAGCGCTATTTGCAATACGAGCGGCTCAAGCGGCAGGGATTGCAGCATTTTGACGCTTGGGCTTCGACATTTGGCGAAACCGTCACCGCGATCGAGCTTGCGCCGGAAGGTGTAAGCTTTGATGGAGGGTAAAACCCAAATCTAGCTGATGGTCAACTCATTTGTGGCAAAATGGATTGGCTGACGAAAAAAAATTCGCAAGTGCACAGTTAAATTGGTGGAAGCTTGCAAGTATGGATATACCGATATCCCTGCGCGAAGAGAATAACTTTTATCATACAGGCTGAAAAAGAAGATTGCCAATGGCGCAAGCGTGGCGATCTGACTTGTTCAGCCTTTTTGTGTGCCTTGTAGCTCTGAAATGGGGCTGTAGGCTGTGTTAAGCGCATGCAGCGTATTAGGAATGAAAGGAGCCGCTACATGACCGAAAATCAAAATCCGGATGCCGTGCCGCCGCAACCCGATTTACCCGTCGCCGCGCGCAGAATATCCTGCAAAATTGGCTCAACGACCTACGATGTGACGATTCATTTCAGCAAGACCAGCAAGGAGAATATGAATGACAAGATACTGCGTCTTGTCCGCAACGATCTGCAACGCCGCCAGTTGGAGTAAACGGCACAATGGAGGCAATTGCCGAAAGCATGATAAAATGACACCAGCCACAAATGAGTTGACTGTCTGAAAGGAGCCATTATGCTTAGACAGTCAAATGAGAAAATCACCGCCCTGTATGAACGCCTTTCGCGTGATGATGAATTGCAGGGGGACAGCAACAGTATCGTCAATCAGAAGAAGATGCTGGAGGATTACGCGAGGAACAACGGCTTTAAAAACCTTGTTCATTTCACAGACGACGGCTTTTCAGGCACGAACTTTGAAAGACCTGGCTGGAAGCGGCTTATGGCGGAAATGGAACAGGGCAAGGTGAGTACAATTATTGTCAAAGACATGTCGAGAGTCGGGCGGGATTACTTGCGCGTCGGCATGTATACGGAGGAGTTTTTCAAAGCCGGTATCCGCTTTATTGCGGTCAATGACAATGTGGACAGCGACAATGGGGACAACGACTTTACCCCCTTTCGCAACATCATGAATGAATGGACGGCGCGGGACACCAGCCGTAAAATTCGAGCTGTTTTCCGAGCTAGGGCTATGGAGGGCAAGCGCATATCGCCATCAACGCCTTATGGCTATCTGCGCGATCCGCAGGACAAGCAAAAATGGATTGTGGACGTGGAAGCTGCGGAGGTTGTGCAGCGCATTTTCCGGCTTGTAATCGAAGGGTATGGCGTCTACCAAATCTCTGATATATTGACCGCTGACAAGGTGCTTATTCCTTCCGCTCATTGGGAACGCATCGGGGCAGATAATCAAAGGCACAAGCATTATCAAGATCCATACCGCTGGCGCGGCGGCGTGGTGGCAAAAATCCTTGAACGCATGGAATACATGGGCCATACCGTGGCCTTCAAGACCCATACCGCATCCTACAAAGACAAACGCTCCAAGGCGACAGCGCCGGAAGAACGGGTAATCTTTGAAAACACGCATGAGCCCATCATAGACCCTGAAACGTGGCGTAACGCCCAGCGGCTGCGCCGAACGGTGCGTAAGCCTGCTAAGCAAGAGAAGCCTAGCAGACTGACCGGGCTGCTGTACTGCGCCGATTGCGGCGCGAAAATGACGCATGACCGCTCCATTGACAAGCGGCCGGGCAGAAGTGCCAAGAACGAATACTACTGTTCCAGCTACCGCACACAAACCCGTAGCTGTACAATGCACTTTATCCGCGTTCCTGTTGTTGAGACACTTATTCTGAATGCGCTACGGGAAGTTAGCGCTTTTGCGCGGGCAAACAAGCAGGAATTTATTCGTCTGGTAACGGACAGCACTTCCATGCGGCAGGACAAAACGGCAAAACAGCAGCGGAAGAAGCTGACCGCTTATCGGAAGCGCAGTAATGAACTTGATACGATCATCCGCAAGCTCTATGAGGACAATTTGAGCGGAAAGCTGTCGGACAAGCGCTTTGAGAAGCTGTCCGGCGATTATGAGCGGGAGCAGGAAGAACTGGAGCAGACTATAGAGCGCATACAGAGCGAGATTGACAACTTGGAGAAGCAGACGGTCAATGCAGATCGATTTCTCGACTTGGTTGACCGCTACACCGATTTTGAGGAACTTACTACGCCCATGCTCAATGAATTTGTGGAAAAGGTAGTTGTTCATGAGCGGGTAAAAGGCAGTCGCTATACGACCACGCAGAAGGTGGATATTTATTTTAACTTTGTGGGATTGGTGGAGTTGCCGGGAGAGAAAAATAACGTCGACCCTGATAGCAGTGCCTTGCAAAAATCTGTTTCAAAAAAGGCAATGAAAGCTTACGCTCCTTTTAAGCAATATCTGGAACAGCAGAGTGCTTCTACGATTCGCCTGACCATTTCGGGTATAGAGAGAATCATCGGGAGCAAGTTAACGGCAACCGCATATAAGTACAGGACGTACTGGTATCCGCAAAAAAACCGTCCGTTAGGCTGCGTCATCTTTAATGCAGGTTACGACATTCAAAAGTTGGATTTGGAACGGCAGTTGATTCTATTGAAAAGAGCAGAGGGATAAGTGGATAAAACAACCGGCAAACCGTTATAACCGCATTGGGATAATTAATTACGGGAAGAACGAAGAAGGTTTTTGACATTTTCACCCGACAGATTGAGATTCAACCGTAAAAATAACGTGGTTGGATTAACAGGTAGAGCGTCAAGAGGAGCACCCCAAGAAAAATCTGGGAGGTGCTCTTCTTGATTTATGAAGGTAAGGAAAATCGTATAAACCGAGAACGGAAAGTTCCATAGCAGGAACAACCACATGGCAGACAAGGCGGATATCGTGTGTAAATGCTTCTCTCTCCCTTTTCCTGGCAGGTGCTTTAAAGGCAAAGCGAGACGAATGTCTCGTGTTGCAGCAAGCACTGAATTTGGTCTCCCAAATTCGCTTGTTGTGGGCTGCGCCCCCCAATCCCCCATCCTTACGTACCGCGGCTGTCGCGAAGCCTTATAGCTTTGTCTACAAAAAGTCACGGGATTAAAGTGTTGTTGATTTTATTGCAATACGAATCAACAGGGGGTGATGGAGAAATGAACCATATGTCAGAAATCTTTTAGAGAGCCCACATTCAGTGTATTCGTGAATTTTTGCTACGCGGTGTGGCAGGCACCGACATCAATCCGAAGAGCTATAAGGAACGGATAGACGAAGTGCATACGTCTGTTATCGAGCTTATTGAGGATAAGTTTCCTGACATGGCTGAATTCGAGGAAGTAACTACCAAGGTCTATGACTATGCGGGCACCTGCGAAGATGTGTATATGGAAATTGGTTTGCAATGTGGTTTTATGCTGGCTGTGCAGATGCTCGCTAATTCGCAGGGAAAACCGGAACCAGCCAAATGACATTCTGAAAAGGTCGCTGCAATTCAATGGCGTCCTTTTTTCTTTGCTTAGAAAATCCAAGCGTCAGAACGGCGAGTCGACACCGTTCCGGCGCTTTTTATATAGATGGTCCCATGCTCGTACAAAGTTCCGTGAAAGTTATCGTGGCTGTATGCAGGCGGGGTCTTAGGGGCGAAGCCCCTAACAAGCGAATTTGGATATCCAAATTCAGTGCTTGCTACAACACGAGACAGTAGTCTCGTGTTGCCCTAAAGAACCCGCCGAGAAAAGGAGGCGGATTCCCAAATGAACGAATCAGTTATTACCATTCCGATAGACCAGCTTCATCCGTTCCCAGACAATCCCTATCAGGTGACGGATAATGAGGAATTGCAGAGCATCATCGAAAGTATCCGAATGTATGGTGTCATTACGCCGCTGGTTGTCCGTCCAAGAGACGAGGGCGGCTACGAAATCATATCAGGACATCGCCGGAGGGAGGCTTGCAAAAAGGCGGGGATCGCTGCGGTCCCTGCCTTTGTACGCGAAATGGATAGAAACGCTGCTATTATCGCCCTGGTTGACAGCAATCTGCACCGGGAGCAAGTGTTGCCGTCAGAGAAAGCGCGCGCCTATAAACTGAAGCTGGATGCCATCAAACGGCAAGGACAGCGCAACGATCTAGTCAAAACGGGAACATCTGACCAACTCGGACAGAAGTCGCGGGAGCGCGTTGCCGTTGATGTCGGGACGAGCGCCACACAGGTGCAGCGCTATATCCGGTTGAACGAATTGATTCCGCCGATTCTTGAAATGGTGGATAGCGGCAAGGTGGCGTTCAGCCCTGCTGTGGAGCTGTCTCACCTGACCGAAAAAGAACAGGAAGCCTTGCTGGAAACGATGAACAGCGAGGACCGCACCCCTTCTCTTTCCCAAGCCCAGCGCATGAAAAAACTGAGCGCGGATGGCCTGCTCGACATGGACGCGATTTTCAAAATCATGACCGAGGATAAACCGAATCAACGGGAGCAAATCAAGCTGCAAAAGGAAAGTATCAAGGAGTATTTTCCGAAGGACTATACGGCCCAGCAAATGGAACAGACCATATTGAAGTTGCTGGAGGAATGGCGCAAAAAGCGGGAACGGAGCCGCGAGAACAGCCGATGACTTTTCCCGGCAGGTATATGGGGCATTGGGACGACGACGGCAGCGCCGCCCTTTGACGATGACCCGCTAAACAAACATGATTAGGCGACGGGCAAAGAAGTGATCATTCAGTTACGTGTTGTGCACGGTAATTTTGTAAAAAGAAAAGAGCCGGCTTAACCCACCCGGCTCGATTCCTTCTTATTCTGTTTTTCGCCAATCCATTACTTTCTTTCTGGCCAGCATCGAAATTATTACTGCGTGATTTGTGCCGGGAAGCTCGGGTTAATGATGTACTGCGTCAGGCTCGCTGTTTGGTCGTTGTTGTAGAAACGATAGAAGCTGATAAACGATTGCCTCGGTGCGTACGGATCCTTGTACGCATTTACCGCGCTCGTGGGGCTGGCGTAGTTAGTAGCGTAATCCGTATTCGATTTGTCTGTCGTTTTCGAATAAGGAGATCCGTTGTTGTATCCTGCAAGGGTATGTGAAGATGCCACACTAACCATGTTCGATACATAGGAAAGGCTTTGATAGTTGTCCGATTGGCCGTCCAGCTTTACATATGAGAAGCAGACAGTAGACAAGCTACGGTGCGTAATAACATGGCTGTTATTGGTTACTTGGCTGTTATCGGAGAACAGCATCTCATACGGTAGCCATTGTACGATCGGGATTGTACCAATCGCCTTTTGAGCATACATCTGCGCGATATAAGTCACATTTTTAACGAGAATTTGCTTGTTGGTGTATAGGGTCACACCGTTTTGCCCTGCAGCGAGGTTTGTGCCTCCTGCAAGCCCTTGGGCATACAATTCCTGAACGGCATACGTCGTACCGCCAGTGTAATAAGTATAACGGATATCATACCATTTAACGTTCGAGTTAGACGGAGGAACCGTCACTTGGATGCTAACATCGCTGCCTCCATTCGCGATGGCTTGAGCCTGCGCAGGCGTAATGGCGTTCACACCCAATGCCTGAAGATCTGATTCCAGTTGAACCTCGGTGCTATCCAGTTGCTGCGGATCAACATCTGTACCGTTCTTTGCGGCTTGAAGCAGCTTGTTCGCCCGATACTCACCGAGCTCCTCAAACTTAGCCCTGATTTTCTCCTTTTTGGCGTCGATTGCGGCGTTATGCTTATCTTGGGCTGGGGTGTTCTTTACTGGGGTCGCCATTGCCGATGAAGCGAAGACAAGTACCATCAGGATGGACATCAGGAGCATTGACACTTTTTTTCATAATGAGCCTCCTGGAAAGATTTATTTATTGAAAGCCGGCCGGCATTTCAATCTATTTAACATTCAGCCCTTACACTCTTTTGAACACGCAAAGGATTGATCTGGTTGCATGTAATTTGGTAAAAATGACAAAAAAATTATCGACAAAAGCCGAGGGATGGAAGGCTCTATCACCTTTTTCCCTCGGTTCTTCAGACCACTATAATGGATTACAGTATCCAGTACCCTAGAACCCCGCCAATGCCCGCAAGTATGAACAGAACGCCTCCAATGCGAGCAGACACAACATAGAGTCCGGACGGTTCGGTTGCATCATGTGATTTCCAACTTTCGATGATGGTCCAAACAATCGACGGCCGTATTACCATTAACAACCCTAAAATAATAAGAAGCAAGCTAATGAACCCCATAAGAATGCCTCCTGACGATAGTAACTACCCCTTTTATAATAAAACACGAAAAGAGCGGTCTTGGTTGCAGGAATTTGAGGATTTTTTTCAGAATCGCAACCAACTCAAGACTGTTGGTGTTCTTCAATATGGTAGGAAAATCATGTGAAAGGGTGTTAATATGAAGCAAGTGAAACCGTTGGTCTATTTGTTTGCAGTGGTGGTATGTTCCATGCTTTTAGTTCCACCAAGCGTTACACACGCCGCTAAACCCAGTACAACCGAAGCGAAAACACCGCCTCCGCCAATCGAAATGACGATTGAAGGTTTTTTTGACCCATCCTTCAAATACCTCGATCAAGGCGATAGCAATACAGTAGACAAGGGGAATCAGACGGCCGAAGTTACAGTTACAACCATCGCGAAGCAAATCGTTGCCTCGATCGGGGCGACCATATATTTCGATAAATGGACGGGGAGCGCTTGGGTGCAGGTTGGCTCTCAAACGGTAAGTGCTTCGAATAAGATGCTGTTTAATGGATATGCGGTCTTCGGCACGGTTTCCGGTTACTATTACCGGGCGCGCACGGTGCATTGGGTCAGTAACAACGGCACATATGAGCAAGGCAATTACACGTCGAATACGATTTTAGCCAAGTAAAACAAACAGGGAGCGGCAGATATTAGCCCTCCCTGTGTTTATTTTATCCAATATTGTCGGCTACCTTAATAATATCGTCTTCCGCTAATCCGCCGGAGATCGAGATTAGAATGTTACCTGTCATATAGTCCAAACTGGAACGACCATCCTTCGTCAAGAAGAGAAAACCGGTCTGACCTTTGACATTAACCTGAATTTCGAAAGCGCA